>CBDIBP010000019.1:0-129845 GCA_965276955.1 Flavipsychrobacter sp. | reverse complement strand
TATTCCTGAATAAAAGCACGCTGAGACTGGATGAGGAACTGTACCTGACACGTGAATTTGTAGCTATGGAGAGCAAGGACGGGCAGGCCGTTTACGAATGTGAGATATCTATCAACGAATCGGGCAACTATGAGTATAGCTACCGCATATTTGCAAGGAACCCCATGCTGGCGCACCGCCAGGATTTCCCATTGATCAAGTGGATATAAAATAATGTATGCTTTAAAAACCTCCCGGTTGGTTCGGGAGGTTTTACTATACTATTCTACGCATATTTGTATGGCTGAAAAAAAGTTCAAGACCGTAAAGCACTCCCGCACCACCATTACCGAACTTATGATACCCTCTTATGCTAACCTGGGTGGTAAGGTGCATGGTGGCGTATTGCTTTCTTTAATGGATAAGGTAGCATATGTGTGTGCTGCCATGCATGCAGGCACCTATTGTGTTACTGCATCTATAGACAATGTGGATTTTCTGCAGCCGGTAGAAGTGGGTGACCTGGTATCGCTAAAGGCTTCGGTGAATTATGTAGGACATTCGTCGCTTATCATAGGTATACGTGTGGTATTGCAAAACGTGAAAACACAGATAGTAAAACATACCAATACCAGTTACTTCACCATGGTAGCCATGGATGATGACCATAAGCCGGTAAGTGTGCCGGGCCTGATACTGGAAACCAAGGATGAGGTTCGGCGCTTCATAGAAGCTAAGCGCCGCAAAGAACAAAAGACACTATACATGCAGAAAACAGAAAGCCTGGCCACCCCTGCTGAAATAGAGAATGCCGTACACCTGCTGAAAGATGAGAAGTGCCAGGTAAAGGAAAGCCTCTTATAGCTCTACGTGTACCCTAAATGAAAACACATTTACAGGCCCCCTATCGCTATTGTAGCCGGGGTTAAGTACCAACTGATAATCCCCAGTGAGCCAGATGCCAGTTGATAATGGCTTAAAGCTGTAATATAGTTCGGCAGCGGTCTCATTTGCATAGTTCAGTTTACCATCGCCCAACTGGAAACCCAGTCCACCATCAGCAAGATAGCTACGATGGGTTTGCGACAAGCCATTGACCACTACAGCGAAACCTATATTATCATTACTACGCTTCCACTTCTGTCCGTTTATATTCACCCCAGCACATATGGTCTGGTCAGCTTCGGTAAAGCACCACGTCTCATTTTTGCCATCGCTCCAGCCCAGGCGGCCGAAGATGCCTACAGAGGTGGATAATTGCTGGTCGGCATTTAGCCCAAGCCCAACCTTGGTTCTCCCATACTGCCTTGTAGCTATTACGTCGGGAACACCAACACCCATATCCTGTATGGCTTGCTTGTAGCTGCCCATGTCGGCATTATTATAGTATCCCAATAACCTGACATTACCGGGATGATCGTGCCATTTGTAAGTACGGTCTATTTCTGCATTGAAACAATACTCCTGGCTCAGATCAGAATTTATTTCAGGCCCGTTCGCAACTTTGGGGAGCATAGATACATTTGCCTTGTAGGTCATCTTTTCTAACTTCAATATGGTAGTAAAGGCATAGGTGTAGCCGCGTGTATTAGCTGCATAGTCCCAGGCGGCGTTGTTCATGAGCGCCCAGTTCATAAATTGTGTGCGCGGCGAATTGCTATAAGTATTTACGTCAAAAACATCGCCCAATGAATATTTACCAATGAGGAAGCGAACGTACTTAACAGGCTCCTTACCTGCTAACTGATCTGCCTGGTCATCTATACTTACTCCGGCCCTGCTTGCTGAATCATGCCCAAGCGCTATGGTCTGTTTGAAATATCCACGCGCCAGGTATAGCGTTGGTGCGGGGTCTCCTACTCTAAACGTTTCGCCATTGGTTGATGCAGCCAGCCCGAATGCGCCACTTAGCCCGCTACCACCTGCTATTTCCGGGTTGATATAAATTTCGGCACCTTTCCATAAACGCACACCAAGAAACATAGTAGCTGTTACAGAATTCTGTTTTTCTTCTTTGCCTGTTAAACTGTTGGTGCTTGCATAGGGAGAGTTGAATGCAGGCTTGTACTGATAAATATATGTGGCCTGAAAATGCAGATCGTACTTTTGAGGGGCAGTAGTAGTATCCTGTGCATGCAATGTGGAAACGGGCAAGCACAATATTGCTACAAATAGAGATAACCTCATTATGATATGTGTAGTTATTTAATTTAAAATTATAATGGGGGCAAAGATATAGTTTACAGCTGCTAATTATTAGTAACTGAAAATAAAATTCATCTTATCATAATACTGTAAGCAGTAAAAAAAATTAGGTTTTGATCTTTGACAAAGCCAAGATCAAAACCTAAATATACTTCCACTAAAACGCATGGACTATAAAAACATTAATTACCAAACTCACTCAAGAACTTGATACGCATCATTTGTAAGTGCTCTATACTAATGTTGCGGTCTTTAAACTCATCGTAAGCGAACTCCAGGTTATCATCGTGACTGCTGCGGAAGTAGTCGAAGATGTCTTCCTGTTCATCCTCATCCAGCTCTTGTTCCAAACAATAATCGAGATTGAGGCGGGTACCGCTGGCAACGATAGTTTCCATTTCGCCCAAAAGTGCCGCAATGCTCAGGTTCTTGTTCTTCGCGATGGTCTCGAGCGCTATTTTTTTATCTATGTTCTGTATGATGAACACTTTCATACCGCTCTTATTCACCACACTCTTCATTACAAAATCGTCTGGACGAACGATATCGTTTTCTTCTACATACTTTGCAATAACATCAACAAACTTTTTGCCATAACGTATTGCTTTTCCTTTACTTACGCCTTGTATCTTCTCCAGCTCTTCAAGCGTGGTAGGATAGTTGATGGCCATTTCCTCCAGACTATTCTCCAGGAATATAACGAAAGGTGGGAGGTTTTTCTCCTTGCCTACCTGACGGCGCATATCTTTCAGTATATTGAATAAAGTAGCATCGACAGTTGCCGGACCGGAACTAACTGCGACCTCCTCATCATCACCATTTGCATCCTCGTATTTATGATTGAGGGCAACCTTGATGGAGTATGGTTTTTTATGGAACTTCCGTCCTTTATCAGTGATCTTTAACAGGCCGTACTCTTCAATGTCTTTTCGTATCATTCCTTCCAGCATCATTTGCCTGATGAGCGAAAACCAGAAGTTGTCGTCCATTTCCATAATAAGGCCCGCGCCAAAAGACTTAAGCTTATCATGACGGAATGTTTGTATCTGAGGATCGGGCTTGCCTAATATTACGTTTACCACGTAGTTGATACCAAAGCGCTCATCAAGTTCTGTGATGGCATCGAGGGTTATCTTGATGCTGTCTTTAACCTCAAGTTTTTCTTTAGGATCGAGACAGTTATCACAACTACCGCAATTCTCAACGTTGTATTCTTCACCAAAATAATAGAGCAGTAACTTGCGACGGCATACCCCACTTTCTACATACGCCAGTGTTTCTGATATGAGCTGTGCACCCATTTCGCGTTCGCTTAGTGGCTTATCGCGCATCAGGTGCTCCAGTTTCTGCACATCTTTATAAGAATAATATAGTAAGCACTTGCCTTCCATGCCATCGCGTCCGGCCCTACCTGTCTCCTGGTAATAATTCTCCAGCGATTTTGGAATGTTATAGTGCATTACAAAACGCACATCGGGCTTGTCTATGCCCATGCCGAATGCAATGGTAGCAACGATCACATCCACCTTTTCCATCAGGAACATATCTTGTCGCTGTGCACGTAGCGGGCCTTCGAGGCCTGCGTGGTAAGCTACCGCAGATATGCCATTGGCATTGAGGGTATTAGCGAGCTCTTCTGTTGTTTTTCGGTTAAGCGTATATATGATACCACTCTTACCTTTCATTGTATTTATGAAACGTACCATATGTTTCAGAACCTGGTCTTTACGGCCTTTGGGTACTATCTCATAATGGAGGTTAGGGCGATTGAAGGAGTCTATAAAAATAGTAGGCTCCCTCAAAATAAGATTCTTAACTATATCATCCTGCACCTTGGGCGTAGCCGTAGCGGTGAGGGCAATAATAGGTAAGTCTGGATCGATGAGATTAATGATATCGCGCAGTTTGCGGTATTCCGGCCTGAAATCATGGCCCCATTCTGATATACAATGGGCCTCGTCAACAGCAATAAAGGATACATTGAGATCTGAAAAGAAATCTATATTCTCTTGCTTGGTAAGGGTTTCGGGGGCAACATATAACATTTTTGTACGCCCTTCGGTAAGGTCGGTACGTACTTTCTTCTGTTGTACCTTAGTGAGGGTAGAATTTAAGAAGTGGGCCACATTATCGCGACTACTATAGCTGCGTATCAGATCCACCTGGTTCTTCATCAGTGCTATAAGCGGCGATACAATGATAGCTACCCCCTCGCTCAATAAAGCAGGGAGTTGATAACAAAGTGACTTGCCACCGCCAGTAGGCATAATAACAAATGTATCTTTCCCATCAAGTATACTTTTTATTATTTTCTCCTGTTCTCCTTTAAAGCCATCGAAGCCAAAGTGTTCCAGTACTTCTTTTTTCAGATCGAATTTTGTTTTCTCTTTTCCTATTACAGCATCCATACACATTAATTTAACCCCAGCGAATATATGTACTAAACTCAGCAGATATATAACATCTTTTCGGAAAGTATTATTTTAAGGACTGCGAATTTACGACAGTTAAGTTAACCAAATTGTTATTAATATGCAATGTTTTGTGTAAATAGAAATATTTACTAAACTGTATGTATAATAACGGAAGATATAATTTGATGCTAATTAGTGAGAAAACAAAAAAATCAAAACCCGGACTCATTGATAATGTGTCTCTAAATAGTAAAATGGTATATTTCATTCTCTTTACAGGCTTCAATAAAATGAATGAGTGCAGGCAAATAGGAGGGATGTTTTAGAAAATCGATAGCTGTACGGTCTATTATTATTGTCCTTAGCCCTGTGTTCTCTATATACTGCCTGTATATATGCTGTACCTTTTCCAGGTACTGAGGTTGTTTATCTTGCTCATAATCTCTGCCACGCTCTTTTATATTATTCAATAATACACTAATTGGAGCATCGAGAAATATAAGAAGATCAGGGGGTGGAATGTTGGGACCAATAATATCAAAATAAGAAGTGAACAGATCGTACTCTGCTCCCTGAAGATTTATACCTGCAAAAAGTGAACTTTTCGGAAATATATAATCGGCAACAATCTGGGGTTGTGCCTTATAGAAATCCAATTTTTGTTTTAGTTGGTTATAACGGTCTGCAAGGAAAGAAAGTTCCAAAGGCAATGCATAACGTTGTGGGGATGTGTAGAATAGCGGAAGAAAAGGATTATCTGCAAACTCTTCCAATATCAAAGGGGCATTGTAAGATGCAGACAGTAGCCTGGCCAGTGTGCTTTTACCTGCACCAATATTCCCTTCTATTGCTATATACTGCATTAACAACAAAAATTGAGCTGCAATATAGTATAAATCAAAAGTAAAAGCGGGTATGAAATAAGTAGGGAGACCAACTAAATAAATGAGAATAAAGCAAATACCGGCGCGTATAATAAGGTTTGGTCACAAGATCGTAATCCCTATCTTTGTGACACTTTAACAGGCCTGAACGGCATGTAAATAACCATTTAAAAATATTCCTGTATGCAGAAGTACATAAGCCTCCTGGCTTCTCTGATCTTTTTATTTTCTATAACAACTTTTGCACAATCACAGACCGGTACGATAAAAGGCTTCGTGTATGATAAAGAGACAGGCGAACCGTTGATATACACCAACGTATTGTTCCTTGGAACCAAGTATGGTGCGCAAACAGACGTAAACGGTTACTTTTCGATATCGCTACCTGCTGGCAGTTATACCATGATAACAACATCTGTAGGATATGATACATCTACTACACCTATTAACTTGCTGGCTGGTACATTGATCAATAAAAAGTTGTTCATTTCTAATAAAGGCCTTGAATTAAGAGGCGTAGAGGTATCGGCAAGGAAGACCGAGAAGCAAACACACATCAATGTAGGGGTGACAACCATTACGCCCAAGGACATAAAACTGCTGCCAAGCTCTGGTGGCGAGCCAGACGTAGCTCAATTCTTACAAGTGGTACCGGGTGTGACCTTTACAGGCGACCAGGGCGGACAGTTGTATATACGTGGCGGCTCACCGGCACAAACAGGTATATTGCTTGATGGTGTAACCATATTCAACCCCTTCCACTCTATAGGCCTGTACTCTGTTTTTGAGACAGATGCTATACGTAACGTGGATGTATACACAGCTGGTTTTAATGCAGAATACGGCAATCGCACATCGGCCATTATAGATGTGCATACAAAGGATGGTAACAAGAATGAGATAGCAGGTTTGGTCTCCGTTTCCCCAATAATGACAAGAGCACTGCTGGAAGGGCCACTTGTGAAATCGAAAAAGAAGACCGGATCAGGCATTACATTCTTGGTATCTGCAAAAAAGAGCTATCTGGATGAGACCTCGAAATCTATATACAGTGGTTTAGGAGACCAATTCAGCAACGGGCTTCCTTACAGTTTTAATGACCTTTATGCTAAAGTCACTTTCAGTGCAGACAACGGTAGTAAACTAAACCTATTCGGCTTTAGCTTTAATGACGATGCCAAACTGCTGGACCCAAGCAGCCATGTGGCAACAGCTGATTTTAACTGGAAAGCAAGTGGTGGTGGTGGTACCTTCATAGTATCGCCGGGTAGTACATCTGCACTTATAGATGGTAAGTTCGCCTATTCCAAATACAACATCAATTTCAACAACTACGGGCTTGCAACGCCAAGCATGAGCGAGATAGACAATTTTGAAGCTGGCATCAACTTTACCTACTTTCTGCCACACTACAGCCAACTGAAGTATGGCATAGAAGTGAGCGGCTACCATACCAGCCTTAGCTATAACGAAACGCAAAACACAAATACTACATTGGATCAACAAAGTACCCTGGCCGGGCTATACCTTATGTACCGCAAGAATATAAGCAGCCAGCTGATACTGGAACCCAGCATCCGTTTCCAATACTATTCTGAACTATCGCAGGTATCACCTGAACCACGCCTGGGCCTGAAATATAATATCAGTGATGATGTGCGCCTGAAATTTGCTACCGGTATATATTCCCAAAATTTGGTAAGTACCAAGAACGATGTGGACATTGTGAACTTTTTCTCGGGCTTTATCCTTAACCCGCAACAAAGCGTATACAACTCAAACGGTACTGCTGCAACGTCTTTCCTTCAAACGGCATACCATGTTACCGGCGGTATAGAGTGGGATATAAACAGAGTAGAACTGAACCTGGAACCCTGGATGAAAAAATTTACCCGGCTGACGGAAGTTAACAGGGATAAAATATTCCCACCAGATCCTGACTTTATTGAAGGAACAGGACTGGCATATGGTGTGGACCTGTCTGCAAAATACAGCTACAAGAAAATATACTTCTATGGCTCAGCATCTGTGCAATCGGTAAACTATACGGCTATAGGCCCCGATGGCAACGAACAAACATATCCGGCACCTTTTGACCGTCGCTTTAATATGAACGTTGTGGGTGGATATACTACAGGTAAAAAGAAAGATTGGGTATTTTCCGGTCGTTTTAACTTAGGTTCACCCTTCCCTTTTACACAGACCCAGGGTTATATAGAGCAACTGACACCCGGAGCTAACGGCAACATAAACACCAATACCAATACACAGAACGGCAAATTGGCTATTCTATATGCAAATGCACTGAATGGAGGAAGGCTCTCGTGGTACCACCGCCTGGACCTGTCTGTAAAAAAGACATTCCCTATTAGTAAAAAAGTAAGCCTTGACGGAACCTTCAGCCTGACCAATGTATATGACAGGCAGAATATATTTTATGTGGATAGGTACACTAACATTTCTATCTTCCAGCTACCAGTATTCCCAAGTATTAACCTAACGCTTAACTTTTAAGGTTATTTGAAGTAAGATATGAGTATAAAGGATCTTTCGATATTTTTTTTAGTAACCATATCTTTAGTAATAGCAACCCATAGTGGCCGTGCGCAGCAGCATGCCCTTGAGACCATGCCAGATAAGTGGCTATGGATAGCAGGGGAGCAATTTGCACAAGAAGACTATGCGCTGGCTGCCCAGTCGGCATTAAAATATATGGATGCTACCACGGCGGTGACAGATATAAAGACGGGCAATGAACTTAATAAGGCCAGGTATTATATAGCAGTATCGCGCCTGAAGACCAACTTACCACAAGGTATTGACGATGCTAAGGAGCTAATAAAAATTACGCCGGTGGCCGCATACAGGCAAAGGACCGCAGATGCATTGGGCCAATACTATTTTCGGCACAACCGCCTGGCTGCCGCTATACCCTACTACGAAACTGCAGGCATAGCCAACCTGACCAATGAAGAAATAGCGAACGAGA
Organism: Flavipsychrobacter sp.; assembly: GCA_965276955.1. Taxonomy (GTDB): domain Bacteria; phylum Bacteroidota; class Bacteroidia; order Chitinophagales; family Chitinophagaceae; genus JABDEZ01. The sequence continues at coordinate 121,374 of CBDIBP010000019.1, read as the reverse complement.
AATTTGAACTGGCTTACTGCTATTTTAATGACCGACAACTGGATAAAGCAGAGCCCTTATTTGCATCGATAAAAGAACTGCAAAAGGGTAAGTATTATGCTGCAGGTAATTACTATTATGGCTTATTAACGTATAATGCCAATAACTATAGCGCGGCACTCACGAGCTTTGACCGTATAAAGGACTTGCCACAATATACCAGCATTGTACCCTACTACATTGCGGAGATCTACTACTTTACCGGGAACAGGAAAAAGGCACTTGAAGAGGCGGAGGAACTTGTAAGAAGACCTGAAAAACTATACTACAATAATGAACTGAACCTGCTGGCCGCCCAGTGCCTTTTTGAAGAACAAAAATTTGGGAGCGCATTGCCTTACTTTGAGTTTTACTACGACAATGTAGATAAGATAAGAAAAGAGGACCTATACGAAATGGCCTACTGCTACTACCGTATAGATAAATGGCAACAGGCAATAGATAAATTCAAGCTGCTGAGCAGCACACAAGATAGTTTGGGGCAAACAGCTATGTACCTGCTGGGAGATTCTTATTTGAAGACCGGAGACAAGACCAGCGCACGCAACGCTTTTGGCTTCTGCGCCGATATGCCCTTTAATACCGGCCTGCAGGAAACTGCGATATTGCTTTATGCAAAGCTGTCTTATGAAATGGGATATAACGGAGAAGCCTCGACAGCGCTGAAGAACCTGCTGGCGAACTTCCGGAACAGCAAGTATAAAGACGAAGCAAAAACGTTGCTGTCTGAGCTGCTGGTGAAGACCAATAACTATTACGAAGCATACCTGTACCTGACAGAAGTGAAGGACAGAAATGCTGCATACTGGCGCGTGTACCAGAAAGTGGTGTATGGCTATGCGTTGCAGCAGGCAGACCTGGGCAATATACATGCAGCAGATAGCCTGCTTGCTACCGTGATGCAACACCCTGAGGACAAAACTTATGAGGCTGCAACGCTGTTCTGGAGCGGAGAGTTTGCCTACAGGGAGCATAACTACGCTAATACCATACGCTTCTCTAAAGACTTTTTAAACACGCCAGCCAGCAATGATGAGGTGACCAAGATAAGCACAACAGCCACCCGCCAGCATGCGTACCTGAACATGGGGTATGCTGCCATGGCGCAAAATGACTACACCAACGCCCGCCAGTATTTTAGTGATGCACAGCAAAAGGGAACTGCAACAGACGCTAATGACAACCAGGAAGCCATGCTGCATGAAGCTGATGCTGTGTTCATGACGAAAGATTTTAAAAATGCTTCTAATCTATACGACAAAATAATAGCAGCTAACGGAAGTGACGCTGATTATGCAAGGTTCCAGAAAAGTATCATTTATGGCCTGCAAGGACATACGGCCGAAAAGATAGCCTTATTGCAACAATTAATAAACAAGGGGCAGCTGTCCACACTCGCCAGCCAGGCACGGTATGAGCTGGCTGTAACCTATATAGAGAACAATAAGTATAAAGATGCAATAGCGCTATTGCAGCCCCTAACTGTAGCCGATGGTAATAGCTTTGCCCCAAAAAGTTTGATAAAGACCGGTTTTGCTTACCAGCAGATGGACGATATAACCAATGCTATAGCTGCCTATAAAAGTGTAGTGACCCGCTTCCCTACAGCAGAAGAGCGCGCCACCGCAATTGATGCATTGAAAAACCTGTACATAGAGAATAACCAGCCAGCGGCTTACGTACAGTTCTTGAAAGACAATAACATCTCTGCCACCAGCAACAATGCACTGGATTCTGCTTATTATAATGCGGCCGAGATACAATTCGCATCGGGCAAGTGGGATAAGGCGAGAGATGCTATGAGCAGCTACCTGGCACAATTCCCTGCGGGTATCTTTATTATTAAAGCGCATTACTACAGGGGAGAAAGCAATTACCTGCTTAAGGACAACAAAGCAGCACTTGCTGACTACAATATAATACTGCAAAGCCCTGTTAATGAGTTTAGCGAGAACAGTGCGCTAAATGCTGCAACGATTGCGTATCAGGCCGGGGACCACAAAACTGCGATAGTGAACTACCATGCACTGCGCAATACTGCAACACGGAAAAAAAATATAGAAATAGCATACAGTGGGCTGATGAAAAGTAATTTTTACTTGAACAACTTTGATAGTTCATCGGCATATGCAGACTCTATGATAGCAATGCCACAGCCTGACTCGACCTTTTTATCTGTGGCATTGCTGTATAAAGCTAAAACACTGTTGCAAGCAAAGAATGCAGAGGCTGCACAACCCTATTTTCAGCAACTACAGAACAATACGGATAATGCTATAGCAGCAGAGGCACAATACTACATAGCAGAATATGTTTACCAGCAAAACAACCTTAAAGAGGCTGAGAAACTGGCGAATGCTACAATACGCAAGTCGGCGGGTAATGACTATTGGGTAATACGGTCGTACATCCTGCTATCGGACATATTGGTGAAAGAGAAGGACTACTTTAATGCCAAGGCCACACTGCAAAGCATTGTAAAGAACACAACGATACCTGAACTGAAACAGGAGGCATTGAAAAAGCTGGAGCAGGTAAAAGCATTAGACAAAAAACAAAGCAAACTTTCTGAAGAATAAGTTTCCGGGGTATGAAGAAAATAGTATCAATAACAATAGTTTGGGCGGTGGCATTGCTACATGCTGCAGCGCAAACTGCCATGCCTGCAAAAGACACCGCAATAAAAGGTGCCACCATTGAAATAATACAATCTTACAAACCTGAAGTAAAACAACGCCCAAAACAGGAATATACCCCTGTTCTGCCACCTGTAGATAATACGCATCCGGTATTCAATTACGTGGTTCCACAGCAGATACTGAACTATACTTACAACTCTTTGCCACTGCGCCCATTGGCTTTAGGAAAAGATACTACATCAGCACCCTACCCTAATTATATAAAGCTAGGCGGTGGTAATTTATCTACATTTTATGTGGATGCGGGGGTAGGCAGTGTGAAGGGGAAAGACTACGAAACTGCTTTTCATTTGCATTCTATAACACAGCAAGGGAATATTCAATACCAAAAGTCTTCACTAACTGACCTGGAGGGAGATGGCACACTGCACCGTAACGAGATGCTCTGGCATGGATATGTAGCCGCTAAGCATGACCAATACGGCTATTACGGCTTTGACCATGATATGTACAAACCCAATGGCGATAGTACAAAGCAGGCATTTACAGGTGTAAGGATAGGCGCGGATATGCAAAAGGAAAACGCAGCCAATAGTGCCCTGACCTACCACCCCGGTATATCTGCTTCCATATACAGTGATAAGTACAGCACTACGGAAACTGGTATTACGCTTAACGCTCCGTTTTACTATAAAATAGATAGCAACCTGGATGCTGAGGTTGCTGCCAGCGGCATCATAACACAATATAAGAACGCCACTCAAAGCTATAGCAACAATATTTTCCAGCTGGATGCAGGATTGAACTACCACATAAAGAATTTTACTGCACATGCCTATATATCGCCGGCGGCGGGGAGTAAAGACAACTACGTTTTGCCCAATTTAGGAGCCAGCTATAGCATACCTAAAACCCTTTTTACCATAGAAGCAGGATGGCGTGCGAGTGTAAAGCAAAATACCTACGAACAGCTGACCACGGAAAATCCATACATTTTCAATTCATTTGCGCCAGCTACTATCGGATATTCCCCTATGCAGACGAGGAGTGATGAAGTATATGGTGGTATACAAACTAATTTAGGCAACCACATCTCTTTATCGGGGCGTATAAGCTGGTGGCAGTACGACCACTTGCCTGTATATGTGAACAACGTAGGAGACCATAAACAATTTATTGTAGTGTATGATGACCATTTGAATGCCACATCGCTACAGGCTACCCTTACCTACCATGCATCGAGTAAATTTGCAGTGGATGCACAGGGTTCATTTTTTACTTACTTCAATGGTTCGCTATCAAAGCCATGGGAGCAGCCCGGCGTGCGCATAAAAGGCACCTTGCTATACCAGCCGCTGCCAGCGCTTACTATAGGTGCATATGCATCAATAATAGACAACATGTATGCATATAACCTGCAAACAGGTGCTACTGTGGACATGAATGGTATACTGGACATTGGCGGCAATGCAGAATACCTGCTGGTGCCCCGGTTATCAATATTTATACAGGTGACCAACCTGCTGAATAATAAAAATGAACGCTGGCTGGGCTACCAGGCCTATGGCACTAACATATACGGTGGGATAAGGTTCAAATTTTAATACGATAACAGCATATTGGAACGATATGCTTATCTTCACTACAATTTTCTACAGCAATGGACATAGCTAAATACATTGGGCTTTTCTTATTAAAGAATCACTTTTGTTACATACATGGATTGGGTAACCTGGAATTGAGAAAACGCCCTGCTATACATGATGGTGAGGCGCTACGCGGACCATCGTATGAGGTGGTGATAACCCAGGGTGGTTCTATAGATGATAACCTTGCCAATTTTATAGCTACTAATGAATTTATCAGTATATCTAAAGCATCTAACGCGCTGAGGGATTTCAGTACTACAACGCGGGCGCAGCTACTTGAGGGTAAAGACATACAGATACCAAATATTGGCAGCTTTCATGAGGAGAACAGCAAAATAACTTTTATAACCGACCCCAACCTTAGGTACACACCTAATGCAATGCCTGCCATGCGCACAGACAGGCGCCCTGATGAGGCCGGAGCAGGGGCAGCAAGGCCCTATACCCCGCCTTTGCCATCTATGCAAACGGTAGGCGAGCCTGCTACAAGAGCACAGGCCTCTACTACACAAGAATTTGTGCAGCAAGTGAACTGGATGAAAGTTATTGCTGCGGCCGCCGCCCTGATAGTGATTGTTGTGATAGCAATTTTTGCATTCAAGTTCATTAAAAACAGGCAATCTTCTTCTTCCAATACCAATACAACAGTTACGCCTTCGCCCCCAGCTCCATCGGTAGTGGCAGCACAACAAAGAGCTGATAGTATAGCGGCGGCAATGGCAGCAAAAAATGCAGATACCGTACGCAGCTACAACTTTGTAATTGGCGATGAACGGACGTATAAAAAAGCAGAAAAGAAAGTAGCACTAATGAGATCGTATGGCCACCCTGATGCCCAGATGGCGATGGTAGACTCATCGACCTACTATGTGACGCTGACCATAAAATGTGCACCAGCAGACACGTCAAGGATAATGGACTCTTTAAGCAGGTTCTATGCATATCCTGGGGTAACTATCTATCCATAGCAGAAAAACAGACGTCCCGTAGAATATACAATACATAAAAATACCTGGCAATATTGATCGCCGGGTATTTTTATGTAAATAAGGTACTAAGCTAAATGAGCTCTTAACATCCAGGCCATTTTTTCATGGTCTTTCAGAAAAAAATACACAACACTTAGTGTTATCTGTAAAACATGACGGCAAAAATAATATCTACTTACACCACTCAAAAAAGATAGTTGTGCCAGCCCCTGGCAACGATTCCAGCCATATTTTGCCGTTCTGTTCGGCTACTATCATTTTTACAAGGTTCAATCCCACCCCTGAGCTTTCATCAGTTTTACTATTGGATATATTCACAGTTGTCTTGAATAAGTTAAATACACTATCCTGGTCTGCCGCTAATATACCTGGTCCATTATCTTTTACATAGAACTCATAATGATTCCCTTTATCAACTACTCCCACTTCTATGCACCCTACAGCCTTATCATTGTACTTTATGGCGTTACCCAATAAGTTTTGAAAGACCTGGAGTAGTTTGATCTTTTTTGTATTAAAAACGGGTAATCTTCCATCTATGGATATAGTAACGTTCTTAGGGGGAAAGAGTAAGAAAGAGAGTTCTGTTATCAACATATTTACATCTACTTCTTCTACACTTTGTTGGTCTATACTCTTCTTGGAATAGTCGAGCAGTGAGCTGATCATACCAGACAAATGATACGCTGCATTGGATAATAGGATCACATACTCCATAGTATCAGTATGGCCTGTAATGTTGTCATTTGCCTCTAACAGGGAAAGTATACCAATGATACCAGATAAGGGCGATTTAAGATCATGTGCTACCACATATACAAAACGCTCTAACTGCTTATTTATCGTCTCCAGTTCTGCAATGGTATCCTTTAGCCGCTGCTGATAAAAGTAGAGTTGCTCGAACACATTTACTTTGGCCTGTGTGACACCGATATCTAAAGGTTTTTGCAAATAGTCTACTGCACCCTCTTCAAAGCCCTTCAATACAAAATGCTCTTCGCGGCTTATAGCTGTAACAAAAACGATAGAAATATCTTTTGTCTTGGAATTAGACTTAAGGATATGCGCCACTTCAAAACCATCCATATCGGGCATTTGCACATCGAGCAAAATGAGCCCGATATGTTCATTTTTTAATACCTGTTTTAAGGCATCAGAACCACTATTGGCGGTTATGAATTTACGATCATCCTTGCTAAGTATAGCTTCAAGGGATAACAGATTTTCCGGACGGTCATCTACTAATAGGATAGTAAAGGGTGAGGTGTTGGTGCTTGTGCCCATTATTTATTTACAGACTGTATATAACTTACGATGTCAACGGGAGTTTGGATCAAAACATTTTTATTGACATGTATACCTGCCCGCGGCATGCTCGCAAATTCTGCAGTATCAGGGTCTTGCACTATAGCAGTACCACCCTTATCAATGACCTTTGATAGCCCCACAGCTCCATCTTTATTGGCACCACTAAGTAGTATGCATACCGCTTTGCGGCCAAAGACATGGGCAATAGACTCGAATGTAACGTCAATAGAGGGACGGCTATAATTGACCAACTCTGAATAATCCAGGCTGAAAGTCTTGTCTTCCTCTACCAGTAAGTGATAGTTTTGCGGGGCAAGGTATATGTGCTGCTTTTTTATTGCCTCTTTATCTTCCGGCTCACCTATTTTCAGATCGTGCCGGTTGTACGCCAGCAATCTATCCATTTCGCTAAAAACATTTTTTAGCCTGTGCAGTATAATGACGATAGTATAATTGAAATCTGCCGGAATTGCATCTACAATAGCTGCAATAACAGGCATGCTGCCAGCCGAACCGCCTATCGCAACAATTTCTCTCATAACATTAGGCTTTACGCCTGAAGATCTTATTGGTCAGGCTTATGGTTGTGAACTTATTACGAACATCGCTAAATAGCAAAGATTCTTTAGTTCCTAATGCAAGATAGGTAAGGGGTGCCAGACTATTGTAAAAAAGATCGAAGACATGCGTTTGCAGATCTTTATTGAAATAGATAAGTACATTGCGACAGCATATGAGTTGGAACTCGTTAAAAATATGATCGGTTACCAGGTTGTGCTGGGAGAATATGATGCTTTCCCGGAGGTCTTTTCTCATTATAGCATGTTCGTAGCGTGCAGTATAGTAAGCTGAGAAGTCATTTATGCCACCTGCCTGTATGTAGTTCTGCGTATATTCCTTCATGTATTGAAGGGGTATGATACCCGTTCTTGCCTTTTGAAGATTGGCTGGGTTAAGGTCTGTAGCGTATATCTTGGTTCTCTCGAGCAGACCCATCTCCTGCAGCATTATAGCCATAGAATAGGCCTCTTCACCGGTTGCACACCCGGCATGCCATATTTTTATGATAGGGTATGCAGCTAATTTTGTAATGACCCTTTCTCTTAATTCTTTAAAAAAAGCTGGGTCGCGAAACATCTCTGTAACATTCACCGTAACAGACTCCAGGAACCACGAAAAAAAACGTTTATCGTTAGTGAGATGATACCTGAGGTCGTATATAGTGGCTATATTAGCCTTCTTCATACAGTGCAGTATCCTGCGCTTTATAGATGCATGAGAATACTTACTGAAATCATATCCATAATTCACCTTTATTACCTGCAGTACTTCGTGCAGATCATCGGCGCTGATATTTTGATGCTCAAGCATAGTTTATTTTGACAACCATACCCGCATTAAAGATAATAGGCGGTTATTGTCTACCGGTTTAGTAATATAGTCTGAAGCACCAGCCGCAATAGATAGTTCCCTATCGCCCTGCATAGCTTTTGCAGTAAGTGCTATAATAGGAAGTTTAGAGAAACGGGGTTCTTCGCGCAATTTTTTCATGGCTTCATAGCCATCCATTTCAGGCATCATTACATCCATCAATACAATGTCTATATCCGGATTTTCGTTGAGCTGGGTAAGTGCTTCTATACCATTATCGGCAGTGAATACCTTCATATTTTGCTCTTCTAATAAAGTATTGAGTGCAAAAACATTTCTCACATCATCATCTGCTATCAATACTTTTTTACCAACCAGGAATTTATCGTCAATAATAGTCGCCTGCCTGCGTGGCAATACTATGTTTTCTTTTCCCGACTCTTCAACCTTGTATAAAAACAGTTCCAACTCGTCCATCAGGCGGTCCTTTGCCTGCGCAGAGTCGCGGATAACGATATTGGAGAGCTTTTTCAATTCGAATTCGTCTGTATGCTCAATGTCCTTATCCATATATATGATGATAGGGATATTGTTTTGCTCGGTAATATTTTTCAATTGCTGCAGCTCATTCATGCCTTTCTTAAGGTCCTTTCCTATATCTGCTATCACACAATCGTACTGACCGGTCTTCAACTGTTGGATAGCCTCGGCTTCGGTACTTGTATAGTCGCAGGCTATGTTAAAATGCCTATCGCTAATGATACGTTGTAAAGAATTATCTGGTAGATAATTGCCAGACAATACCAGCACGCGCTTGATACCCTTGTTGAGATGTGCGCCTATGAGTGAGAATGCATGATCGAGCTTATCTTTTTCAACCGGCTTTTTAAGATATGCTAATGCACCTGGTGCAGCCTGCATAGCTTCATCGCTTGCCGAAATGATATGCACCGGTATATTTTTAAGCACGTTATCAGCCTTCAGCATTTTCAATATTTTACCCCCACTCATTACCGGTAATTGCATATCAAGAATGATGGCTGATGGCTTATATTTTTGTGCGTAGTATAGCCCCTCATTGCCTTGGAGGGCAATAATTGTCTTATAGTTCTTATTGCGTGCAAAATCCTGAAGTATACCGGCAAAGTGTGTGTCATCTTCAATAATAAGCATCACTTTATCTTTTGCCCCTATGTTCTTGCGGTCATCAGCAAGTGTGGTCTGCTCTACTACATCGCCAAGGTCTATCGATGCTTCATTTGGGTCGTCGGCAACAGGCATAGCCGCAGAGAAATTAGCATCGAGTGGCAGGTAAAAGGTAAATGTACTACCCTTCCCTTCTTCACTTTCCATTTGCATTTCTCCGCCCAGTTTTTTCACCAGCTCCTTACTTATAGACAGACCAAGGCCTGTACCACCATATTTACGGCTGGTAGAGCCATCAGCTTGCTGGAAAGCCTCAAAGATCATATTTTGCTTATCCTTGGGTATACCGATACCGGTATCTGACACAGAAATAGCTACCAATTTCTCCGTCTTTTTAAGGCTATCGCTAAATAAGGTAGCCGGAGGTATTACCAGATCAAATGACAGCGCAACCCTACCCCCTTTACCGGTAAACTTAAAGGCATTGGATAATAGATTTTTTATGACCTGCTCTATACGTTGCTTGTCCGTATATATCTGTTCGGGCAAGTTCTCATCCACAGAAGTGCTGAACTTTAGCGATTTATCGTCAGCGAGTACGCTAAATAACTGGTTAGTGTCTTTTACAATGCCTTTTACTGGAGTGAGCTCAAAATTCAAGTCTATTTTACCAGCTTCGATCTTGGAAAGGTCAAGTATATCATTGATGAGGTTCAGCAGATCGTTGCCAGATCTGTGTATCACATTAGCATACTCTACTTGTTTGCCTGTCAGATTCTCACTTTTGTTTTCTGACAATATCTTAGCGAGTATCAGCACACTGTTCAATGGAGTGCGCAACTCATGCGACATATTTGCCAGGAACTCTGATTTGTACTTGCCTGTTATTTCCAGCTCCATAGCTTTGGCTGCCAGCGATTGGCGGGCTATTTCCACAGCTTCGTTCTTCTCTTCCAGTTCAGCGTTTATCTGCCTCAGTTCTTCTTCCTGTACCTTTAGTTCTTCTTCAGATGCCTGCAATGTTTCTGCCTGCTGGGTAAGTTCTTCATTGGACTGGCGCAGTTCTTCCTCTTGCTGCTGCAGATCCTCTTTTTGGTGTTGTACCTGCTCCAGGAGTATAATTATCTTTTCCCGTGCATCTGCAGAGTTTATGGCGGTGGCCACGTTGTTCACTAAAGACCTCAGGAGGTTTGCCTGCAAATTGCTGAATGCAGTGAAGCCTACCAGCTCTATGACACCCTTCAGCTCATTGTTTACCCATAGTGGAAGGCAAAGTATCTGGTGCGGAACAGCATTGCCAGAAGCAGACTGCAAGCGCCAATAATCAGCAGGTACATTTTTTATGAAAGTTATTTCTGTGTGCGTAGCTGCTGCGCCTACAATACCTTCATTCAGCTTAAAAGCATGTGTAGTATTTGCCGGCAGCGCTACGGATGCTTTTAAAATTAATTGCTGTGTCTGCTCATCGAAAATATAAAGAGCACCGCCAGGCAGTTCCAAATATGAAGTAATAGAATTGAGGATAAGCGATGAAAGTGAAGACACATCGTTTACGCCTTGCATAGTAGTATTTACTTTAGATATACCTGTAAGGGTCCAGTTCTTTTCTGTAGCCTCTGTATTTAGTTTTTCGAGTTCCTGAAGATTTAGTTGTAACGCCTCTTCTGCTTTGCGCCTTGTTCTGAACTCACTTATAATGATGTAAATAAGTATAATAACAATTATTTGCACTATAAGCGTACCTACAGTGGAGACTATGGTAGCAACGCTTACCGACCTGGCATTATCTTTTTCTCTTAGAAGAAGTAGTTTGTTCTCTGCAGCTAATATTTCATCCACCACTTCCCGTATCACATCCATCTGCTTTTTTTCTGCAGTTGCTATTCTAATAAGGGTGTCTATGTTATACAGACTTGCGTCATCCCCATTGCTGACCCAAAACTGAAGAAGTTTATCTATTTTCCCCTGCAAAGTGTCTACGCGCAACACCTCTTCAGGGTTATCTGATACCAGGTTCCTGAGATCATTGACAGCTGGCCCCACTTTTTTAGTGCCTATAGTATATGGCTCCAGGAATGTTTTATCGTGTGTACCCCGGAAGCCACGCCTGCCGGTCTCCATATCCACACAAAGCTTCTGTACCCGCTGGGCCTCGTTTATTACCTGATAAGTATGTTTTACCCAGCGTGCTTCTTGTGCTTGCTGCCTGAAAGTATAGTATGAAATATAGCCAATGACCGCAGATAAAATGAGGGCCAGCGCAAAACCCAAGTACAATCTATTGACAAGCGTTATCTTCATAGAGATCCCATGTTTTTAAACACAATATTTTTATTGATATCCCCTTTTATATTTACCGGCAATGTAATAATGAACGTGGTACCTACACCAGGCGTACTTTCTACAGTAATAAAGCCATTGTGCTTCTCAATAACTTTTTTACAGATAGACAGACCTATACCTGTACCCTCGAACTGATCGTGAGAATGTAATCTTTTAAATATAAGGAATATCTGGACAGCATATTTCTGATCGAAGCCAATGCCGTTATCTTTTACCAGTATCCGGCAATAAGTTTTATTGGCGTTCGAGCTATCTATACCTTCAATATCGGAACCATTAGCATACTCGGCACTTATGGTAATATCGGGAGGTACATTCTCTTTACTAAACTTTAAGGCATTGATGATAAGGTTTTGGAATACCTGCCTTATTTGCGATGGTATTACAAAAAGACATGGTATACGGCCTATATGAATAACAGCATTCTTTTGCGCAATGGATACCTCCAGGTCTGATATTATACTATCCAGCATGGTATTGATATCTGTTTCCTCGAGATCATCCACGTTAGTGTTAGCTCTGGAGAACGACAGGATGTTCTTAATTAATTCCTGCATTCTTCCAGTTGCTTTTATCATTCTGTTCAGGTAATCTACCCCTTGCACGTCGAGCACATCTGCATATTTCGCGGATAGCCTGTCCCCAAATAATATGATCTTTCGTAAAGGTTCCTGCAGGTCATGAGATGCCACATAGGCAAACCGCTCCAGGTCCTCATTTATAGCTTTAAGATGGTCTATATTTTCTAAAAGCTGGGCATTAAGTACATTTATTTTTTCTTCACTTATTCTTTTCTCTTCTATTTCCCTTTCCAGTTTCTTGTTTGCTATGGTCAGTTTCTGTTCCTGCATCATCAACTGATACTTTTTGTTGTAGAGGTCTGCAAACACGGCAACCTTGGCCCTTAACAGTTCAGGGTCAATAGGTTTGTAGAGATAATCTACCCCGCCAAGGCGATAACCTTTAAAAAGGCTTTCCTGCCCATGGTCGTTCGCTGTTATAAAAATGATGGGAATATGTTTGAGTCTTTCTCTTTGATATATTAATCCTGCAGTTTCAAAGCCGCTGAGTTCAGGCATCTGAACATCCATAAGGATAAGGCTAAAATCGTATTCTTTAAGGAGTATTTTAAGGGCTTCTCTGCCAGAATTAGCAGATATTATATTATATCCGTCTCTTTCCAATATGGCTTGTATTGAAAACAGATTTTCTTCTTTATCATCTACAATAAGTATACTGACCTGAGGCTTGTCAGAAAACATGTTATCAGTTGTAAATTTCATTAATAATGCTGGCTACAATATGATGCCAGAAATAAGCATGCCACACAGCTCAATAATACAGAAACAATATTTATCAAACAAAATGAAATGAAGAAATGATATACACAGTTGCTGCTTAGACATTTAAACAAATGAATATAGAGTATTTGTGCAAAAACACCTACAGAAGGAATCGAAGAGCAGTAAATGGTATGAATTTCAAAAAGCAGGATTTGACACAATAGTAACATGGCATCGGAAAATATATAGTAATGAATAGAAAAATAATTTTGTTTTCTCAGCTGCTTATCTAATTTTGCGCCCGGAGGGATGGCAGAGTGGTCGATTGCGGCAGTCTTGAAAACTGTTGACTGTTACAGGTCCGGGGGTTCGAATCCCTCTCCCTCCGCCAAACCCAACTTACGATAGTGAGTTGGGTTTTTTGTTTCGCAGAGGGTCTATATATGTTGTTAAGGAGCAGTGATAACAAAAAATGAATGCCTATGCAAACCCTGGCACAATTACAAAGCGGCGCTCTTAAAGGAGCAATTTCAATAAAGCTACGCGAGAGGCTTTCCCATTTTCCGGAAGAGATATTTGAGCTTGCAGATACGCTTGAGGTACTTGACCTGTCAGGGAACGAACTAAAAGAATTGCCTCTGGACTTTGGAAGACTAAAGAAATTGAGGATCCTTTTTTGCTCCGACAACCTATTCACTGTTTTACCAGAGGTATTAGCCGACTGTCCGTTGCTGGAAATGGTAGGTTTTAAGGCCAACCAAATAGAGACAGTACCAGCCTTATCGCTTAATCCCAATATCCGCTGGCTGATACTCACCAATAACAGAATAGCAGTGCTACCTAAAGAAATAGGTAATTGTTACCGCATGCAAAAGCTGGCACTTGCAGGCAATCGACTGACTGCGCTGCCTGAAGAGCTAAGCAAATGCAGAAATTTATCCCTCTTGCGTATCTCAGCCAACAGATTAACGGAACTACCGGAATGGCTGTTATCTATGCCAAAGCTATCGTGGCTGGCATTCTCAGGCAATCTATTTAGTAAAGGTCGCGATAATACCCCCTTACCGATCATAGACTGGCACGAGCTGAGAATGCAGCATGTGCTTGGAGAAGGTGCATCTGGTATAATTTCTAAAGGCACATGGCTTACTAAGACCGGACCTAAAGATGTGGCAGTAAAAGTTTTTAAAGGCGAGGTTACCAGCGATGGGCTTCCTGACGATGAAATGAATACATTTATAGCTGCAGGTGCCCACCCCGGACTGGTGCAGCTTATAGGGCAGGTAGCAGGCCACCCGGAAAGCAAAAAAGGGCTGATAATGGAATTGATAGCCCCACACTATTACAACCTTGGGATGCCACCCAGTTTAGAAAGCTGTACAAGAGATGTTTTTCGCGATGAAATGGTGCTTTCGGTAGTACAGGTAGTGAAAATAGCCTGCACTATAGCATCTGTAGCCAACCAACTGCATAGCAATGGAATAATGCACGGAGACCTATATGCACATAATACGCTGATAGATGATGATGGCAACACTTTATTTGGAGATTTTGGAGCAGCTTCCTTTTATGATAAAACAAATGCAGCTGTAGCTTCGGCATTGGAGCGGCTTGAGGTGAGTGCCTTTGGCTATCTGCTTGATGATCTGATCTCCATATGTACGCATAAGAGCGACAAAACTATTAAAGAACTACAAACACTCCGCGATATTTGTATATCACCTGATGTAGCATCAAGGCCAGATTTTCAGTATTTGAGTAATGAATTGATGAGGCTGCAAGAAAATTGACGAGCTGTACGTTTACTTGAAAGATATAATGCGCCGTTGCTGCCATCAAAATGTTGTTTCTAAATACAATCTTTCCACTTTTGCCCGGGCCCAGTCGGTTTTGCGGAGAAATTTAAGGCTCGACTTGATGCTTGGGTCTATATTGAAGCAATTGATCTCAATTCTTTCTCCCAACCCCTCCCAGGTATAGTGCGCTACCAGTTCGTTGAGTATCATTTCAAGCGTTTTGCCATGTAAAGGGTTATTTTTTTGCTCCATATCCATAAAATAGGCAGTAAAGATAGTCATTCAATTTCAGGCAAAAATGCCTGAATATCAATACACGTAAGGTTATGCCGCTTTTTCACCTTGTTAACCACTTGCTAATGAATAGTTAACAAGGCGGAAAAGTTTTGTGCTAAACGATTATCGTTTAAAATTTGTGGAACAATAAACGGTAAACACAAACTCATATATACACCCTTAAAACGGTGAAAAGTTTTTTCTCTCTTATCCTTTATATGTAAGGGCCCTGTCCAGGGCCTTTTTTTATTTTTGTTTATGTAACTTTCATTTTTCCTGTTGCAATGCATGTAAACAAACAAGAGAGTGAAATAATACAAAGCGCACTGGACCAGTGGGGGAAAGAAAATATACTCTCTCCTGAAGAGGTAGAACGCTTAAAAGCCACCCTCGATGTGCAGCGATCGGAAAGGCAAACCATTGCACAGTATTTTTTTATTATAGCCTTGTCTTGTGCGTTGCTTGCATTTGGCGCCATATTCATAGATGAGAAGCTGCTGGAGCAATTGAAAAAATATTTTTCGCTCAACAATATAGCAATAGCAATAGCTACGGGGGCACTGACCACTGCCTGGTTTTGGTATATATATCGTGCAAAATACAGGCTGAGCAATTGGACATACGAGATATACCAGGTATTTGGTGCCTTAGGCACACTTACATCGCTGGTATACTTCATAAAAACAATTTCACCGGGTGGTGCTTATACGCTTTTGTTCTCCTTGTCCGGTATCACGCTTTTCGCATTAAGCATAGGGTTCCGGTCCCGGTCCTTGTGGGTATGTGGTTTACTGGCACTGATAGCCTGGTTCGGCAACTTTACTACAGACCACAGCACGGCTTATCTTTTCTTAGGTATGAACTACGCCGTGCGGTATACGGTGTTTGGCCTATTGCTTTTGTTGGCATCATGGGTGCAACTGCACATAAAGCCGCTTCAATACTCACACCGCATTACCTATGTGGTAGGTCTATTTCTCTTTTTCAGCGCCTTGTGGGCGGTATCTATCTTCGGCAATGTCAACTACCTGTCGGAGTGGGCAAAAATGCGGCAGGTGCATGTTATAGGCTATTCTATAGTATTTGCAATTGCTGCTATAGGATCATTCGGGTTAGGCATAAAGTATAAAGATGATGTGGCTCGCGACATGGGGATATTATTCCTCCTGGCCAATTTGTATACCCGCTACTTTGAGTTTTTCTGGGATAGTATGAATAAGGGATTATTCTTCTTGATAATCGCGGTCACTTTTGGTATACTGGGTAGCCAGTTGCAAAGAAAGAAGCACCATGTAGATAAACAATGACCGCTACAGTTTAATTTCGCCTTTTCAATTTACAGTTACTGAGTATAATGGCCCGTTATTTCCTAGAGGTGGCATACAATGGCACCGCGTTTCATGGTTCGCAATTACAAGGTACTACACCTACAGTACAACTGTATATCAACCATGCGCTGACCACCCTGTTACGTGAAGACATCATCTCGTTCGGCGCCAGCCGCACAGATGAAGGCGTGCATGCCTTATGCAACTTTTATCATTTTGATACAGATAAGGAATTGCACCAGAATTTCCAGTACAAAATGAATGCGATATTACCCGGCGCTATTGCAGTAAAACAGCTATACTCCGGGCCTGACACCCTTAATGCTCGCTTTGATGCTATCAGCAGGAGGTACCGGTATCGTATATACCACAAGAAAGACCCTTTCCTGTTACATAGGGCGCTGTTCTACCCTTTTACGATAAATACCACCTTGCTGCATGAAGCAGCTGCCTTGCTACCAAAATACAGCAATTTCGAGACCTTCTCTAAACGCAACACGCAATCAAAGACCTTCTTGTGCAAACTGACAAGATCAGAGTGGGAGGAACACAGGAATGAACTGCATTACGTGGTGGAGGGCAACCGGTTTCTGCGAGGCATGGTCCGTGGGCTTGTGGGTACACAGCTACAAGTAGCCCGCGGCAAGATATCGATGTCTGCATTTAAGGAACTTATAGAAGGCATGGACTGCACCAAAGCAGACTTTAGTGTAACAGGGAATGGTCTCTATCTTGAAGATATTAGCTACCCGGAAGGAAGCCTAACTGCAATATGACATTAGTGGTTGAATAAATGGGCGATAAAGAATGCAGCTGATGCGGCTATGGAACCTATTATAGTTACACGTAGGGCGCCCATCCATTGATCCTGGCCGGTGAACCGGGCCTTAAAGAAGCCAAAAATAAACAAACAAACTACCGTGATAGCCGCCGACCATACCAAGCCATCGGTAGGCTTATGCGCAAAGAAGTATGGAGATAGCGGCACCAGCCCGCCAATAATGTAGGAGATACCAATATTCAAGGCACTGTTGCGTGCCCGCTTAGGGTCGGGTTTGTCCAGCCCAAGTTCATATTTCATCATGAAGTCGACCCAGTTGTCTTTATCCTTAGCCATTTCATCGGCTATCATATCCTGGGTTTCCTTGCTCAGCCCCATACCAGCAAACACATCACGTACTTCCTGCTTTTCTACTTCGGGCACTTTTTCTACCTCTTGCTGCTCACGCGCCAGTTCTGCACTATAATGGTCTATTTCGGTACGGCCAGCCAGGTAGCCGCCCAGCCCCATAGCTATGGACCCAGCTACAATTTCTGCCAGCCCGGCTGTTATAACTATACCTGTAGTGATGCCCGCTGCTCCACTGAGCCCTGCTGCCAGTGCAAAAGGCACTGTAAGCCCGTCACTCATACCAATGACAATATCAGTAACAAGATCAGAACTTTTAAAGTGTTTCTCTTCGTGGTGCTGGTGGTTATGCGACATCTTAAAATGACTCTAAACTATGTTTGATGATGCTTACACATTCAGCAACCTGATCACGGGTAATGATAAGCGGCGGAGCAAAACGTATCTTGTCGCCATGCGTAGGTTTTGCCAATAGGCCACATTCTTTAAGGCGTATGCAAATATCCCATGCAGCATTTTCTTTGGGGTGCTGTATCACTATTGCATTCAGGAGCCCTTTACCCCTTACCAGGGCTATGTTTTCATGTCCTAATGCTGTTAGTTCCTGTCGTAGATATTCTCCTTGTGTGTGTGCATTTTGTATCATACCCTCGTCCTGAAGCACCTGTATAGATGCCATGGCCACCTTGCAGGCCAATGGATTACCACCATAGGTAGAACCATGGTCTCCCGGTTTTATGGTCAGCATTATCTCATCATCTGCCAGCACTGCCGATACCGGCATGGTGCCACCAGACAATGCCTTGCCTAAAATCAATATGTCGGGCCTAACGCCCTCGTGATCACAGGCCAGCATTTTGCCGGTGCGGCCCAAGCCTGTTTGTATCTCATCGGCAAGCATCAATACATTAGCTGCCTTGCAGAGTGCTGCCACCTGCGTCAGGTATCCCTCATCAGGCACCACTACCCCAGCCTCACCCTGTATAGGCTCTACTAAAAAACCTACCACATCCTTGTCCTGCAGTGCTATCTCAAGAGCGTTAATGTCGTTATAAGGTATCACCTCGTAACCGCCAGTAAAGGGGCCGAAGTCCTTCTTAGAATCTGCATCGGTACTAAAGGAAATAACGTTGATAGTGCGGCCATGAAAGTTGCTTTCGCAAACTATTATCTTTGCTTTGTTCTTATGCACGCCCTTCACCTGGTAGCCCCAGCGGCGTGCCAGCTTTATTGCTGTCTCTACGGCCTCTACGCCGGTATTCATTGGCAGTACCTTATCATACCCAAAGCACTTAGTTATGAACTCTGAATATTCTCCCAGCAGATCGCTGTGAAATGCCCGCGATGTAAGCGTAAGCCTTTGTGCCTGTTCTATAAATGCTGCCGTAATTTTTGGGTGGCAATGCCCTTGGTTGATGGCAGAATATCCTGAGAGGAAATCGTAATACCGGTTATCTTCTACATCCCATACAAATACACCCTCACCTTTGGTAAGCACCACGGGTAATGGATGATAATTGTGAGCCCCATAACGCTCTTCTTTGTCCAGATAATAATGTGATATAGATACTGCAGATCTTGAAGATGACATGCACAAATTTATAATTTTGTGGTCACACTTTCTATTCCATCTGCGTTAACAGCGTATTCAGGTAAGGTTACCTTTTCGTACTGATTTATTTTATCCAGCTCCATAATGGTCTCGAGGCCGCTTTCGGCGCGGTGGAACATGGGTAGGAAACGGGCGCCATACACCAACTCGTGATAAGTATAAGACGAGCGTTGTTGTACTATATTTGAAAAATGATCGTCGAATGCTTTTACTGCAATGATCACCTCTACTCTATTCGTCGTAAAATCTTCTTCATTAAAGCTATATAACGGGCTTTGTTCATCAAGGGCATGTACTATCGTCCAGCTGAGTGCAAGAGAATTGATCTTGCTTATCTCCAGCTTTAAAGGATAGAACCTGGTGACCCTTGTACCATCTTCCTCTATATGCATTGCAAGGGTTACCTGGGCTTCCGCATCTGTAAGGTAGTTGTTCTTATAGGTAGCTACCCGCATCATCAACGCACGCCCCCCCTTGTAGGGCGATACCAACATACTGTTGCTGAATTGTAGGTATGCACGCGGCCTGGCAAAACGGCCATACATAAGGCCTGTTACCACAGCAAATATGAGAATGCCCAGCAAAGACTCTATAGATGCCACAGCATTGGTGAGCATACCTGTGGGCGCCACGTGACCGTAGCCTACAGTAGTGAGCGTTTGTGAACTAAAAAAGAAAGCATCCATGAACTGCGTTACCAGGCCATTGGCAGGATCTGTACCAATAAGATGATCGACACCTATCATAAAATAAATAGATGCAAAGAACAGGTTGATAACCGTATAGAAAGACAAAACGAACAACAAGAACTTAGCGCGGCTCATGCGCAATAGCGTGTGATACACACTAATGTGCTCCCAGTATGCCAAACCTGTTTTACGCAGGTTGGTAGAGCCGTCTTTGTTGGTGAGCCTTACGCCCTCAGCATTGCTGTTGGTGCCAAAGCCCGAGTTATCTATATTTTTAAGGTCAGGTCTGGTAGATCTATTTGCCATTTGTTTCTTTAGCGTTTTTTATTTCTATCCACAGCGAGCACAAAATAGCTACCATAGTAAAAACAGACCCTGAAATTACAGCAATTACATTGGTAAAGTAATAGGAAGTGACAAAGTGTAGTATAAAAAAAAGCAATGCAAATATTATGATCTTTATCACCCAATTAGATAGTGGTATCAGTCGCAGCCAGCTTACCTGTAGTATTGTTGCTGCCTGGTGCAGGTAGTACCCTGCCTGCAAATAAGTGGAAATAACAAAACTAAGCGCCACCCCAGGCAACCCCAGCCATTGATATAACGGATAAATAAGAAGGCAACCAATAACGATCTCGCCTATGGCCCCCTTGTTGATGACATCGCCCCTATGCTTGCGCTGCAAGACAGATGTATAGCTACAGGCACGGGCCGGCAATATGAACAGAGCGGCCATGAACACCGGCACAGCAGGGATATACTTCCCAGAGAGCAGAGAGACAACAACCTCGTACCGGAAAAATAGCAGGAAGAAAAATAAGGGGAATACAAAAGCGGACAACATTCTGCCGGTTTGGTTCACCAGTTTTAGCACATGGGCAGTTTCGTCGGCATCATCTGTCCTTGATAGCTGAATAAGTGTAGCACTAAATGCAGCACTAAGCAGCAATGGAAGGAAAGGAATGTTCAATGAGCCATTGTAGTAGATACCTGAAGCGCGGCTATCGAGCGTATGAGCAACGATGAATTTATCGATCCAGTTAGAATAGTTTTGAATTATATCGAATAAGGCCAGGTGCAGCCATAACGAACGTATCTTACCCAGGTCTTGCAGTGCATTTGGTGCTGATACTTCTTCTTTTTTGAATGTTCCGATCATTGCCACTACGTACACCGCCAGCCGGATGCCGCCCAGCACCAATAATGCAGTAAATAGGTACTGCAGCGAAAAATGAAGGCCAAACACATACCGATGTACACTCCAGAACACGGCGCTATATACTATGCTGGAAACTATGAGCAGGCCAAACCGCTTGCATATAATAAGGTAAGCCTCGCTAATAATGGTGAGTGAAAAAACAAGCACATAAAGGAAAGGCACAACAAGTGTGTGCAATGATCTTATCTGCAAGAGCCCAAAAGCAAGGCCTATTGCCAGCAGCCACAAACCGTAGCCAGCATATTTTAAAGCAGCTATGCGCTTGGCAATATTAACAACCTGCTGCGGTGGATAAGTGAATATTAATACCTGAATGCCCAGGCAGGCCAGCGGATATAGCAAATTCAGATTGACCCAAAAGTTGGTGTAGGTACCGTACAGCGCCACATCAAGCCCCCTGGAATAATATATGACCACCAAAAGGTTTGCCAGTGTAGGGAAAAACCTGATGAAGAAAATAAAGAATGAGGTACTTAAAAACGGGTTATGCTTTGCTGTTTGCAAAAACTTCACATTCGGTCCTGTTTAGATGTTTTATAACTTTTGCCGGATTACCGGCAATAACGCAAAATCCTTCAGTAAAGCTTTTAGTAACTATGGCGCCCGCCCCAACTATGGTAAAATCACCCAATACTACTCCGGGCAGTATTATAGCACCCATACCCAACCAGCAAAACCTGCCAATTTTTATTGGCGGTGCGGCATCGTGCTTCTCATTGTTTATATAATTATGGTTGCCGGATATAAGGCCCACATTAGGCCCTATATTGGTATGGTCGCCAATAGATATGCCATTGACGGCATTGATGTATACTCCTGGTGAATCGCCGGGGAATACATTTTTACCTCTTACTATATTTTCAGGGCAGTGTATGGTAGCGGTGTGGTGTATAGGCCACTTCACACTCGCGTTCTGCCTTAGTATTTTCCTGAACAGTATATCTCTTAGGTAAAAGCCTATACTCACTCCACCCCGCTTACGGGCACTGTCATCTGAAGGTGGAAGATAAAGGTCGGCCATTTGTCTAAACTGTTTTTTCTACATTGTTATTCCCTTTACGTAGGCCCTGCACCAGTGCACCTATAGCTATAGCAAACAACAACAGGCACGATGCGATGGCCACCTTATCGCCATTGTAAAAACTATCAGGATGAAAATGGAATTCGATCTTATGAGGCTGGGGACTACCAGGAATTTTTATAGCCCTTAACACATAATTGGCTTTTACTATTGGTGTTTCTTTTCCGTCTATATATGCCTTCCAGCCTTTAGCATAATATATATCGGAGAAGACAGCCAAGCCATCTTTGGTATTAGTTGAAGTGAACGATAAGTCATCAAGCCCATATTGCGTCAATGTTATTTTTGCTGTGCTATCCTTCTGGAAAGCTGCGGCATTTATATCATTTTTAAAAGTATTTCTTACAATAGCTGTCTTTCGTGGATCCCATGCATTGGCTACTTTGGTAGTATCCCCCAGGAACTCTGCATTCATACCCAGCATCTCTTCGTCCGCTGTGTTCACCCATTTCACTTCATCAACGAACCAGGCATTGCCACAAGCGTTCGGCAATGGCATTACGGTAGGCTTGTCTTGGCCCTGAGGATAGATAAGGTATTTAGTATTGAGCATGTTCAATACCTGCGCATTGAATTTGCCTTTCATGTGTATATCTATCAGATCCTGGTATATCTCCAGCTTAGCAGCCTGGTAACCACCAACGCACTTGTGGAAATAAGCCTGCACAGCATCATTGTAAGTATCCTTCGAAAGGTCCAGTACGCGGTAGTATGGGTCTTTGTCCGCCATTATTTGTGCAT
The DNA here is from genome assembly GCA_965276955.1 of Flavipsychrobacter sp. Lineage (GTDB taxonomy): Bacteria > Bacteroidota > Bacteroidia > Chitinophagales > Chitinophagaceae > JABDEZ01. Next base: position 98,736 of record CBDIBP010000019.1, on the reverse strand, counting down.
CCACAGCGCGCGGGGTGAATTGGGCATCGTAGTCGCCTGCATCTTCATAGTTATGCTCGTTCAGGTAGTTCAGGTCTTCTTTTGCAAGGTCGAAGAATATAAGTAAGCCCATTGCTACGACCAGCATCATAGGCTTCACCTTGTTTTTTGCAAAGGCCCATAGCAGGCCTGCAGCCAATGCTATAAGCACCGCACTCCAGATACCACTGCTGGTAGCCATTGCGGCACGGTCTTCAATAATACCCTTTACCACCTGCGCACCTGCAGCAGGATTGTGGAGCATTTGCCCAAAGTTTTGCTCCAGCCTGGCATCACCGGCCGACCTGAAATCGAAGAACATACGGCCACCAATAGCCAGGAGCAGGCAAAGACCACCTGTAATGACAGCCGCTTTTTTCACATTGGCCCATACTTCTGCTTTATTTACCTTACCGGTCACTATATCGTTAAGCGCCCATATACCCAGTAATGGGAACAGAAATTGTGGTATCACCAATATCATAGAGGGCGTCCTGAACTTATTAAGCCCCGGCAATATATCGAACAAAAAATAATTAAAGCCTGCAAAATTCTTACCCCACGACATGATGATAGCTAATGCACTAACAGCTACTATCCACCACTTGTGCGGGCTCTTTATAACTATAAGCCCCAATACGAACAAGAAACAAACAATGGCCCCAAAATACACCGGGCCAGAAAGGAAAGGCTGTGGCCCCCAATACATGGGCAACCTTTCTGTGAACTGCTCTGCCTGGTCTTGCGGAACCCCAACATTGGTAAGCGCCTGTTCTGTATTGGAATTTGCACCAGCACTCACACCACCGGCACGTCCATATAGGCCAGGTACCAGCGCACAGAATGTCTCCCCTATTCCATTGCTCCACTGAAAGGCATAATCTTTATCAAGGCCACCACCCGACTTTTGTTTATCGTGGTTGAGCGTCAACTCACTCTGGCCGCCGCGCATAGTAGATTTTGAATACTCGGCGGTAGTAAGCAACGCCGCCATATTAGGGCCCAAGGCCAAGACTGCAGTTATAAGAGCAATAAAGGAGGCAATTACAAACTGCTTGATATTCTTTTCTTTTACAGCTACGGCCAGCAGGCCTGCAACTGCAAAAACTATGATGATACCCGTATAATATACTATCTGGTAGTGGCTATCAGTAAGCATGAGCGCGAAGGCTATGCCCATAATAGCAACGCCACTCAGCCATCGCGACCGGTATATGAGCATCAAACCGGCGATAACTGCCGGCATATACGCTATACACCACATCTTTGTATCATGACCAGCGCTTATTATCACCACATTGTAAGTGGAGAAAGCATAGGCTACGGCCCCTACTACGGCCACCCATCTATCGATGCGCAATACGGTCATCAGTATATAAAAGCACAGCATGGCTACAAAAAAGAAATAGGCGGGCTTGCCCAGTATAGTAAGCGCATTTTGTACCTGCCACATAAAGTTATGGCTGCCTGCTATATAATAGGTATAGGTTGGCATGCCCCCGAACATACTATTTGACCATAATACATCTTTCCCTGTAGAATCGTGGTAAGCCATGGCCTCATGCGACATGCCCTTCCAACTAATATTATCGCCCTGGCTCAGTACCTTGCCCTGCAACGATGGATAGGAATACATGAGTGACAGTACCGCAAAACCAATAACGATATATAGGTGTGGCAGAAATTTTTTGAGGTCAAATGTTTGCATAGTGCGCCTTTTAGCTCAGCAAAAATAATAGTTCTGCTGGCTTATGGAAACTAAATAAAAAATTAACAGATCTTATTCGCAGCGAAAACCCTATACGAAGCTAAAAAACAAATGCCCTGCGGTCTGCAGGGCATTGTAACATATAAGAATATTGTCGCTTAATAAAAGCGCTCCAGACCGCTAAAATAGAAGTTGCCTTCTATCTCTGCGTTCTCATCGCTGTCAGAACCATGTACGGCATTCTCACCTATAGAAGTAGCATACTTATTACGGATGGTACCTTCATCTGCTTTTGAAGGATCGGTAGCGCCTATCAATGTACGGAAATCGGCTACAGCATTTTCTTTTTCAAGTATTGCTGCTACAATTGGCCCGCTGCTCATAAATTCGGTCAGTTCGCCAAAGAAGCCTCTTTCCTTATGCACTTCATAAAACTTTTCAGCCTGTTGGGTGCTGATCTGTGTATATTTTAAAGCTATTATTTTAAAGCCTGCTGCATTTATCATCTGCAGTATGTTGCCGATATGCCCGTTGCGTACGGCATCTGGCTTGATCATAGTAAAAGTGCGATTTGACATAAAGATCTTTTGTGCTATTTTAAAAATTTGCGCAAAAGTACACCTTTCCTAAAAGATTATCATCGCGAACGATAAATTTTATAGTTTAAAACGTATTTTCGCATCCCAAAAGTCACCTGGCCATTTTTCCAGGAAATTTATGCTCCCTATACAAGAGACTGTCACACTACTACAAACACCAAAGAAAATATTCATCACCACCCATCACAAACCAGATGGTGATGCAATAGGCAGTATGCTTGGCCTTTACCATTACCTGGTAAAGAAAGGACATAATGTTACTCCTGTTTCGCCCGGAGAGATCCCTGATTTTTTATCATGGATGCCCGGCGTGGCACACATGCTTAACTATGAGGAAGACCGGGAAAGCGCTACTTTAGCTTTGCAAGGTGCAGACGTTATATTTTGCCTGGATTTTAATGACTACAGCCGCACCAAGCATTTGGAAGCGCTACTCACAGCTGCCACACAACCAAAGATATTAATAGACCATCACCTATTCCCGGCTCCGGTTTGGGATTATGGCATGAGCCTTCCTGAAAAAAGCAGCACTTGCGAAATGGTGTATGACTACATAAATATGTGTGGCGACAATGACCTGATAGATACAGATACTGCAGAGTGCCTGTACACAGGTGTGATGACCGATACCGGCTCTTTCCGTTTCCCTATTACATCGGCCGGCGTACATGATATGGTAGCCAACCTGAAACGCAAGGGTATGGACCACAGCTTCATACATGAGCAGATCTATGACTCCTGGTCGGCCAACCGTATGAAATTCCTGGGCTATGTGCTGATGGAAAAGATGGAGATAATGCCTAAATATAATGCAGGCCTCATTGCATTGTCGCGCAGGGAGCTAAAATCATTCAATGTACATACCGGCGATACAGAGGGGTTGGTCAACTACCCGCTAAGCATAGCTGGCATACGCTTCGCTACCCTTATTACAGAGCGTGGCGATGAGGTAAAACTATCATTTCGCAGCAAAGGGAACTTTGATGTAAGTGATTTTGGAAGGCAGCATTTCAACGGTGGTGGCCATTTTAATGCATCCGGTGGCCGGTCAAAAGCAACTTTTATTGAAACAGTAGCTAATTTTAAGAAAATTTTATCCGATATTCACCCCCGATAAATAAAAATATGATAAAGCAGATATTACCGATCGCCGCATTAGGCGCAGCAATTTTCAGCCTCAGTGCTTGCAACAGCAACAGCAGTTTTAAAACTTTGAAGAACGGTGTTGAATACCGTATAGTAAAAGATGTATCTGGACCAAAACCTAAAGTGGGTGATTATGTAGAGATGTACATAACACAACATGTAGGCGATACACAGCTGTTCAACTCCCGTAAAATGAATAACGGGCAGCCGTCATCTTTTGTGATACAGCCATCTCAGGGTCCTGGCGATCCGGTTGAGGGTTTTAAATTGCTTTCCGTGGGTGATAGCGCTGTATTCCGCTATGCTATACCTGTAGATTCTTTAAGGAAAACAGGCGCACAATTGCCACCATGGTTGAAACAAGGTATGAAACTGGAGTTTGACGTGGTACTTGTTTCTATTAAGTCTGCTGCAGAAGGAAAAGCTGCGCAGGAAAAAAAGCAAGCTGAAGCTATGGCTGAAGCTAACAAACAATCGAAAGCGCAAATGGCTATCGATGACAAGATGTTGACAGACTATTTTGCTCAGAACCACATCACACCTTCTAAAACCCCATCTGGCGTTTACTATACCATCAGTGCACCAGGTAGCGGAGCAAATCCTAAGCCAGGTCAAGCTGTAACGGTTAACTATACAGGTAAAACAATGGCAGGTAAAACTTTCGATTCTAACCAGGATTCAAGCTTCCACCATAAAGAGCCTTTTACATTCACTATTGGTCAGCACCAGGTGATACAGGGTTGGGATGAAGGTGTTTCTATGCTGAAAAAAGGCAGCAAGGCTACACTATACATACCTTCTCCACTGGCTTATGGCCCGCAGGCTCGCTCAGCAGAGATCACGGCTAATAGCATATTGATCTTCAATATAGAGGTTACTGATATTAAGGATGCACCGGCACAACCACAATCTGCGCCACGCCAATAATAAATACATCTAAACCAAATAACTAAATGAAAAGTTCGATAATTTTCTGTTCAGTTGCCCTATCGCTGCTTGCGGTTGGTACGCAAAACGTATCAGCACAAGCTAAAAAACCTGCCACTAAGAAGCCTGCTGCAAAAACAGAAGCGGTGAAGTGGGCAAAAAGCGGCCTGGGTTATAAGATAATCAGGAAGACCCCGGAAACCGGAGTTAGCCCAAAATTGGGAGACTTTGTTGAAATGAATATAAAAGTACATGTTGGCGACAGTGCTCTTTTTGATTCAAAAGCGGTCAACCATGGCGACCCTATCTCCTTCCCTATACAGAAACCAGCTTTTGGTTGCGATCCGGTAACAGGTTTTATGATGATGAAACCAGGTGACAGTGCGGTATTTTATGTTCTGGTAGATTCTTTAAAGAAATCTGGAGCACAATTACCACCATGGATGAAGTCTACTGACAAACTGGAATATAACGTTAAGTTATTCTCTGTAAAACCAGAAGCCGTAGGCAAAGCAGAAGCTGCAAAAAAAGCAGAAGCTGCAAAAGCTGAGGCTGCTAAGGCTGCTGAGGCGCAAAAGTCTATTGACGACAAGATCTTAAATGATTACTTTGCGGCGAACCACATAAAAGCCAGCAAAACAGCAAGCGGTCTTTACTACACAATAGCAGTGCAGGGCACAGGCGAAAGTGCAAAAGAAGGCCAGACCGTAACAGTGAACTACACTGGTAAAACACTGGATGGCAAACCATTCGATTCAAATGTGGATTCCAATTTCCATCACGTACAGCCTTTCTCATTCCCTGTAGGTCAGCACAGGGTAATAACTGGCTGGGATGAAGGTATACCTTTGATAAAGAAAGGTGGCAAAGGCACTCTTTACATCCCATCGCCCCTGGCCTATGGTTCTCGTGGTGCCGGTGGCAGCATAGCCCCCAACACTATACTGATGTTCGATGTAGAAGTGACAGATATAGCCGATAGCAAACCTGCAGGCAACGAGCACAACTAACATTCTTATCTATTCTTTATTTTCAACATGGTATTTGCGTAAAGCAAATACCATGTTGATTTATAGCATTTCCTGACCCAAATTCATATCTTGTAACATAGAATGAGGACAACACTATGCATTTTTGGCTTGCTTACTATCTGCAATATATCGTTAGCACAGCCTATTAAGCGCACCACCATAAACGATGAGGGTGGTTCCAAAGGTTTTTTAAAGACAAAAAGCGGGCTTGAATATAAAATATTTCATAAAGGACAGTTGAAAGGTATACACCCTCGCATAACCGATGTGGTAGAGATGAACATTAATGTGCACATGGGCGACAGTGAAGTGTTTAACTCCAGGAAGCTGAATAATAACGAACCGGTCTCTTTCCCCATTACCAAACCTACTTTTCATGGTGACCCGGTTGAAGGCTTCATGTTGATGGAGGCGGGCGACAGTGCCGTATTCTTTATTCCTGTCGACTCATTAAAACAGCCAATGCCCGGCGCACAGCCAGGCAAGAAGATGGAGTATAATGTTTCTATGATCTCTGTAAAGACCGCACAAACGGTAAAAGCTGAGAAGCTTAAAAAATATAATGCGCAAACTATTATAGACACACAGAAACTGGTAGCCTATTTCAGCAAGAACAAGATAAAAGCTACTAAAGCGCCATCGGGTATCTATTATACAATAAGCAAACAAGGAACGGGCACTAATGCGAAACCGGGTCAAACCGTATCTGTTAACTATACCGGCAAAACAATGAACGGTAAAGTATTTGATTCCAATATCGACTCGAACTACCATCATGTCACTCCATTTTCTTTTGCAGTAGGCAAGCACCAGGTAATAACCGGGTGGGACAAGGGCATACCATTGATAAAAAAAGGAGGGAAAGGCACCATATATATCCCCTCACCCATGGCCTATGGTGAGCAAAGCCCTTCCAGCGATATACCGCCCAATTCCATACTGATATTTGACATTGAAGTGCTTGATATAAAATAATGTACTCCGTGAAACATATACTGTTTGCTACGCTGTGCCTGCTTGGCAGTGTAGCCTCTCATGCTTATACCCACGCTGATACCCTGCGGGGTAGCAACGGCAATGGCCGCAACTGGTGGAATGTGCAGCATTATGATCTTGCAGTGGTTTTTGAGACTGCTGCAAAAAACATCAGTGGCAGCGTTGTTATAGAGCTAAAAGTGAGTGAGCAACCACATGATAGCATGCAGATAGACCTGCAGAAGCCAATGGTCTTAGATAGCGTAATATACGCCGGCAATAAATTATCTATTGCTAATGAGGGGGATGTGTGGTGGGTAAAATATCCATATCGTACCTGGGTAGTTGGCACAACATATGCTATGCAATGTTATTATCACGGCAAACCCCGCAACGCCGTACACCCCCCTTGGGATGGTGGCTTTATATGGAACACTGACGGAGCAGGTAACCCCTGGATTGCAGTTGCCTGCCAGGGCCTGGGCGCCAGTGTGTGGTGGCCCTGCAAGGATGCCCAATGGGATGAGCCGGATAATGGACAGGATATGGAGTTCACCTGCCCCGCTAACCTGCAATGTATAAGCAATGGCCATCTCGTGGAGCAGAAACCGCTGGACCATAATCAAACCTACTGGCACTGGCAGGTAAAGAACCCAATAAATAATTACGATGTCACCTTTTACCTTGGCGACTATGTACATTGGACAGATACAATGGCCGGTGAGAAAGGAATATTGCCGCTTGACTTTTATGCACTGCGGTACAATGAGGCTAAGGCCCGGAAACAATTTGCCATTGTAAAACCCATGCTGCACTGCTTTGAATACTGGATGGGCCCCTACCCTTTTTATGAGGATGGCTACAAACTGGTAGAAGCGCCCTACCTGGGCATGGAGCATCAGAGCGCAGTAGCTTATGGCAATGAATACCAGATGGGGTATTTGGGCATAGATCGTAGCGGCACAGGTATAGGCAGTTTATTCGATTACATAATAGTACATGAGAGTGGGCACGAATGGTTTGGGAATAACATAACTGCTACAGACATTGCCGATAACTGGATACATGAGGGAATTACTACCTTTTCAGAAAGTTTGTTTGTCAACTGTATGTTCGGCGACTCAGCCTCCGCAGATTATTCCAGGGGCAACCGCGATAAAATAAACAATGACCGGCCGCTCATAGGCGACTATGGCGTGAACAATGAAGGCAGCGGTGATATGTACCGGAAGGGTGCCGCAATGATGTACATGATAAGAGTGCTTATGAATGATGATGTACAATTCAGGAAAATGATGCGGGGCCTTACCTACTCTTTTTACCACAAGACCATTACGACGAAACAAGCCGAGAACTATATAGCCAGCTACCTGCCGGGCATTAACATGACAGCATTCTTCAACCAATACCTCCGCACGAAAGATATACCCAAATTAGAATACTATGTAGATAACCATGACCTGTTCTTTCATTTCGATAAAATAGTACTAGGCTTTAGCATACCCCTGCGCGTAAGCAATGAGCAGAGGACAACAAAAATGATAGCTCCTGCTGCCGAATGGCAACACATACCCTGGAATAGGAAGGCCAGTGTTTCTTTTAATAAAGATCTGCTGATAACTATAAAGGAAGATGCTCATTAGTTATCCACACTTGTACAATACCCGCTTTTCAATGGTAATTCTCTTTTCGTAGGTTTGCACCGTATGGCAAAAAGCGAAGCGGCTGAAACCCCCTTAATGAAACAGCATCGGGAGATAAAGGCAAAATATCCTGATGCCATACTGTTGTTTCGTGTAGGCGATTTTTATGAGACCTTTGCGGGCGATGCGCTTATCTCGTCACGTGTGCTGGGCATCACGCTTACAAAACGGTCCAATGGCGCTGCCACATCAGTGGAGTTGGCCGGCTTCCCGCACCATTCGCTGGATACCTACCTGCACAAGCTGGTAAAAGCCGGATACCGCGTAGCCATCTGCGATCAGCTGGAAGACCCCAAAACTGTAAAAGGTATCGTAAAGCGTGGTGTCACAGAACTGGTAACACCTGGAGTAGCCACCAGCGATAAACTACTGGAGAACAAAACGAATAACTTCCTTGCATCCATCTATATTGGTGAACCAAATTGCGGCATCTCCTTCCTTGATATAACAACCGGAGAGTTCTTTGTGGCAGAAGGGAACATAGAGTATATGGATAAGCTGCTGCAAAGCTTTCAACCCTCAGAGGTCATATTATCTAAAACCCAACAGAAGAAATTCAAAGAATATTTTGATAGTAAGGTCTATACCTTTCAACTGGACGAATGGGTGTTCCAGGAGCAATATACTTACGACCTGTTGCTTGCTCATTTCCAAACCCTATCGCTCAAGGGCTATGGAATAGAGGGCCTTAAGGCTGCAATAATAGCCGCAGGCGCCGCCCTGCACTATCTTAAGGATACAGAACACCCGCACCTGCAACACATCAACAGTCTGCAGCGCATAATAGCCAACGACTACTTATGGATGGACAGGTTCACTATCCGCAACCTGGAGCTGATAAGCAGCGCTGCCGAGAATGGCAACAACCTGCTCTATGCCATAGACCATACCTGTACGCCCATGGGTGCCCGCCTGCTAAAACGCTGGCTGATACTTCCTCTGTTCGATATGAACAAAATAGAACAGCGGCTGAACCTGGTGAGCCATTTCATACTGGCGCAGGACTTGAATAAGTCCCTTACCCACCACATAAAACAAGTAGGCGATATAGAACGGCTGATAGGCAAGATACCGCTTAAAAAAGCTAACCCCAGGGAAGTGGCACAATTGGGCAAAGGCTTACAGTTTATGGAACTGATGCGCGAAGAGTGTATGATAGCCAACGAAGCATCTTTGTGCGACCTGATAAGATCACTTCAGCCGCTTACTGACCTACAACAACGCATAAAAAACACCCTTGCAGATGATGTTCCCGCTCTTGTGAACAAAGGTGGCGCCATACGCGAAGGGGTATCGGAAGAGCTGGATCACCTGCGGAATATATCGCGCAACGGGAAAGATTACCTGCTACAGATACAGCAAAAAGAAGCGCAGAATACAGGTATATCCTCTTTAAAGATCGCTTACAACAATGTTTTCGGCTATTACCTGGAGGTGACCCATACCCATAAAGACAAGGTGCCCCCCGAGTGGATCCGCAAGCAGACCCTTGCCAATGCAGAGCGCTACATAACACCTGAGCTTAAAGAATACGAAGAAAAGATACTGGGCGCCGAAGAACGTATACTTGCACTGGAGCTGGACCTATATCAGCAACTGCTGAGTGCTATAGAACCTTACATTGCCCCCATACAGGCCAATGCCCATATCATAGCCCAGGTAGACTGCCTGCTGTGCTTTGCCAACAATGCCCGCCAGTTCAACTACCATCGCCCTACAATAGTACAAGAACCCGTACTGGATATAAAACAAGGCAGGCATCCCGTAATAGAGCAGCAACTGCCACCTGGCGAAGGATATATCGCTAATGATACTGTTCTGAATAAGACCGAGCAGCAGGTGATCATCCTTACTGGTCCCAACATGAGCGGTAAGTCGGCACTGCTGCGGCAAACAGCCATCATAACACTTATGGCACACATGGGTAGCTTTGTACCTGCAGACAGCGCTGTGATTGGCCTCACCGATAAAATATTCACCCGCGTTGGCGCATCAGATAACCTGAGTGGTGGCGAGAGCACCTTCATGGTAGAGATGAACGAGACCGCCAGCATCATCAACAACCTTAGTGAGCGCAGCCTGGTAATACTGGACGAGATAGGCCGCGGTACCAGTACTTACGATGGTATTAGTATAGCGTGGTCTATAGTTGAGCACCTGCATAATAGCGCTACAAAACCTAAAACACTCTTTGCTACCCACTACCACGAGCTGAATGAACTGGAGCACCAGTTGCCAAGAGTGCACAACTACCACATTACCCATAAGGAAACGGGCAATAAGGTCATCTTCCTGCGCAAATTGGCGCCTGGTGGTAGTCGACATAGCTTTGGCATACAGGTAGCGCGTATGGCGGGGATGCCCCCAGCCCTGCTGGAACGTGCCAACCAGATACTGGCCATGCTGGAAGAAAAACACAGCAGCAGCGACAGCACAGCCCAACAAGTGAAGAAGATACCGCCAAAACCACAATACCAGCTTAATATATTTGATGGTCTTACCGAGGATCTGCGACGCATTCAGCAAGTGCTGCAAGCTACTGATGTGAATACACTTACCCCTGTAGAAGCTCTGCTGAAAATTAATGAACTAAAAGGAATAACAGCACAGTACAAATAAGCATGGTAATGGAATTATAACAAACAATTTGGTATGGTTTTGTAATTCATTTATTATAATTGTAAAACTTAGACCAATACAGTGAAAAAAATATACAAGCGTTCCTTATCGGCCACATCTATTGGCATACTGCTTGTGTACCTGGTGTACTACATTACTCCCAACAAGACCGCACAAAGAGCTTTGAATAAAGTAAAAAAGGTAATGCCGCTGGATGTGGTGATAGTACCAGGTGTGCCTTTTGAGAATGGTAAGTGGGATCCGATAATGAAGGCCCGCGTACTTTGGTCTGTGATACTGTATAAGAACGGCTACACCCGCAATATCATATATTCTGGCTCTGCGGTATATTCTCCTTACAAAGAGGGGGTTATCATGGGGTTATATGCTCAGCAGTTAGGCATTCCTAAAGAGCATATATTTTATGAGACCCAAGCCCGGCACAGTACAGAAAATATTTACTTTTCTTACCTCGAAGCTAAAAAGCAGGGATTTAAAACTATAGGCTTGGCTACAGATCCATTCCAGTCTGCCTTTCTTACATACTTTATACGTCGCAGGTTTGCTACTACCATATATCAATTACCTATCGTTGCCGATTCTATTGAATCGTATAAACATCTTGACCCTTCCATATACCCCGTTACAGCACAGGTAAACAATTTTGTATCTATCGTGCAGAACGAATCTTTTACGCAAAGAATAAAGGGCACACTGGGTTACAACATCAATTTCAGCCAATACAAAAGGGGCCGGGTACCTGCCTTGTAATGGATCAACATTCAGCGGCACGCGTTTTATGATATTCTTCTAAAAGCTTATTATGCAAGACCAAAATAAAGATCAGGATTTCCCAGGCTACCCGCATTACCCCGCCAGCGAAGACATAACCCGCGAAGGTAATAACACAGGTAAGGAACAGATACCAGAAGAGAAAGACAGCATACTGGATGGCGCTGCAATAGCCCCAATAAGTGATAATGATACGGATGTGACCGCAGAAGACCTGGACATACTAAATGCCGCAGAGAACGGCAGTACAGAAGATGATGCCAGCCTTATAGAAAGCGGGCTTGATGATGTTGATGATGATGGAGAGCCACTCAACGAAAGCACTTCAGACCTATCGGGCAGCGACCTGGACGTACCTGGCAGTGAAGATGACGATAGTGACGAGATATTGGGTGAAGAAGATGAAGAGAACAATTCATATAGCCTCGGCGGCGACAACCACGAAAGCTTGGAAGAGAATCAGGGCGACTAACACTTTATATCCCATAAATAATAAAAGCACCATCCCGGTGCTTTTATTATTTATAATATCCCGATAAGTGATCAAGCAGGCAACTCTCCTACCATATCCTTAGGGTTCACCCATTCGTCAAACTGCTCGGCGGTAACATATCCAAGGTCTATCGCAGTTTGCTTCAGTGTCTTACCCTGCTTGTGTGCGGTCTGTGCTATTTCTGCCGCTTTATAATACCCTATTTTGGTATTCAGCGATGTTACCAGCATCAGCGAATTGTTCACATGCATAGCTATGTTCGCTTCTATCGGCGTAATACCCTCAGCACACTTATCGTTGAACGACATACAGCCATCACCTATCAACCTTGCACTGTGAAGAAAGTTGTAGATCATCACCGGTTTGAACACGTTCAGCTCAAAATGCCCCGTCGCACCGCCTATGCCTATCGCCACATCATTACCCATCACCTGTGCAGCTATCATGGTCAGCGCTTCGCATTGTGTAGGGTTCACTTTACCCGGCATAATAGATGAACCTGGCTCGTTATCTGGTATCGATATCTCCCCTATGCCGCTGCGTGGCCCAGAGCTCAGCATACGTACATCATTAGCTATCTTCATCAGGCTTACTGCTACTGTCTTCAGTGCGCCATGTGCTTCTACAATAGCATCATGCGCAGCAAGGCTTTCAAATTTATTTTCAGCAGTTATAAAAGGTATACCGGTCAGTTCTGCTATTTGTGAAGCTACTTTCACGGCATATCCCGGAGGGGTATTGATACCGGTACCTACAGCTGTACCACCCAGTGCAAGCTCGCTCAGGTGTGCAAGTGTATTATTTATAGCCCGCAATCCATGGTCCAGTTGCGATACATAACCGCTTATTTCCTGTCCCAGTGTCAGGGGGGTAGCATCCATAAAGTGGGTACGGCCTATCTTCACTACATGCATATAGTCTTTCGACTTTTGTGCAAGGGTATCACGCAGTTTAGTAATGCCTGGTATGGTCACATCCTTCAGCATTTTGTATGCTGCTATGTGCATGGCCGTTGGGAAAGTATCGTTGGACGACTGTGATTTGTTCACGTCATCATTAGGGTGTATGAACTTTTCTTTATCGGTAAGCTGACCACCGTTCAGTACATGACCACGATAAGCAACCACTTCATTCACATTCATGTTGCTTTGTGTACCACTACCGGTCTGCCATACCACCAGCGGAAACTCGTCATCAAGCTTGCCTTCCAGTATCTCATCGCACACGCGGCCTATCATGTCACATTTATCCTGTGGCAGCACACCCAGTTGGGTATTGGTAAGTGCGGCGGCCTTTTTCAGGTAAGCAAAAGCACGGATTATCTCCTTAGGCATACGGTTAATATCCTGCGCTATCTTAAAGTTCTCTTTCGAACGCTCGGTTTGTGCACCATAGTAAGCTGTTATTGGCACTTTCACCTCGCCCATGGTGTCCTTTTCAATGCGGTATTCCATATAGATACTTTTTCGTTGTAGAGTTAAAAATTTAGAACAGCGCAAAGTTATTGATTGCAAAACAGGGCTACAATTAATTAGCTAAAAATTTATACAAGCAATTGCATTTTATTGACTGACTTACAATATTTTGTGACCACAAATCAAAACCTTTAATGAAAAAGATCATTTTACCTATTCTCGCTATTCTGTTGTGTAGCGTAACCCTTATTGCGCAGCCAAAAGTAGAGACCAGTCGTTCATTTGATGAGCCCAACGACGGCTGGAACAAATTGCTGCAGCTGAAGAACGGCAACACATTCTTCTTTCACTTCAACAAGAAAGAAGGTATAGAGGTAATTGTATACGACAGTGCAAGAAAACAAATAGCCGATAAGACATTAGAAAGCGAAGTTTGGGATGCGGAAAATCTATCAAAGTCTACCATTGTTGGTTTATACGAGATCAATGGACAGCCTGTTATTTTCCTGAATCAGGTCTACAAGCGTACCCCATCGTTATTCCGTATTTGTCTTGATGCAAGAACGGCCCGCATAACCAGCGAAAAAGAGATAGCGACCTTGCCTAAGATAAGCTTCATGTCGGGCTATGCCATGGCCTTTGGCGGTGTGCCCATGCCCGACTTCCATGTGGAGAAAGACCCGACCTCCGATTTTTATGCTGTTGAGGCGCTCAATTCCTTTTCTCACGAAAGCGACAAAAGAATAGAGGTGATACACTATGACGGTACCCACCACGAGATAAACAGGGCTTTTTACAATGCCCCTGAAAACAACTATAAGTATATTAAGTACTTAGGTATGGCTGTAGATGGCGAGAGATTGTTCATGTGCACCTATGCGTACAATACTACTGCATCTGGCGGTAAAGATGCCCGTGTCATCGTTTCAAAGCTTAGTAAAGGTTCAAAGGACTTTAAACAAGTACAGCTTGAATTTGAAGAAAAATTTAATTCTACAGAGGCCCTGTTCGTATACAACAAGTCTACAGACAGGATACAATTACTGACACTTGCGCTGGAAAGAAGAAAGACCCATTTCTTTTCCAGTACAACAACCAATTATTATGCTGCATTTTTCACTTCTATTAAACCAGAGGACGTAAGTGTGGAGTTCAGCAAACCTATTGTAGAGCAAAAAGTAAATGATTACTTCCACAACCAATTGGGCAAGTCTAAAGACTACGAGGGTAATATACAGAACATGCTCATCAACAAAGACAATACGGTAACGCTGCTTACAGAAGAGATCACTGTTATTGCAACTACGCACACAAGTGGCCATTCTTCAGTAACTACATATACTACACGCCTGGGGAATATTGGGATGACGGTATATGACACAAAAGGAGATGAAGTGAATGGATATGCTATACTGAAGGCGCAAAGCGCTAAAGGCATACTGCGTGAGTTCCATATGGCTAATAAACAAAAAGGCTTCTGGGCCAGCACCCATAATATCAACTCTTTCCTGTCATACGATTATATCAATTCAGATAAGTCGAAATACATTGTTTTCAACGACCTGCCTACAAACACAGAGGGTGATGAGGACGATAAGCACAAAACAGTGAACTACATCAGCAAAACGAATACTATCTGCTACAAACTGGAAAATGGTACTCTGAATAAGTTCTACCTTTTTGGTACACCCAAAGACGACGACCAGTCGAAGTTCTGTTATATAGAAGCATCCAACTTCCTGAAGGAGACCAATACGTATGCAACAATATTGATGGAAAGGGATGGCAGGGATAAGCAAGCTAAAATAGCTTGGGTAACATTTGAATAGAGACAGTGTACATTAATAAGAAAGGATGACCTATCATAGTCATCCTTTCTTATTATATCTAAAAGTCATTAGGGGCAATGCACCGTTTCCAATAGTCCATTATCACTTTTATGGTCTTCTCTAATTCTGACACAGAATTCTTTTTTGTAAAAAAACCCTGTACAGACATGCTGTATGCATTCACTACATCCTTTTGGTTGGCAGCCGTTGAGAAAAACAAGTAAGGAATGCATTTCATCTCCAGCTGTTCGTTGGTCTGTATCTGGCTCCTGAGCCCAAAGCCATCCAGTTTGGGCATATTGATGTCTGATAGTATAAGGAAAGGTACCACGTTGGAATCATTCAAATAAGCAAGCGCTTTTTCTCCATCCAGAAAGAAGATTACTTCATTCTTATAGCCTAACCTTTCATATACCTCAGTAAACAAATACTGGTCGTCTACATCATCCTCAATTATAATGATCGGGCCGTTACTATTCACTTTATCGTCATTGTTTTATGCAATATAAAGAATTATACATTCAGCTTGCTGTTAAAGAATTTGTGTACTCATTTTATCTTTTAGACACCCAAAAATAGCACACAAAAAAACCGTCCTTTTTGAGGGGACGGTTTGGAATATAATGACCCGCAATTATTTCTTTGCAGACAAGTGTATTTGTTTTTTCTCCTTGATACGTGCAGATTTACCAGAGCGCTCACGCAGGTAAAACAGTTTAGCACGGCGTACGCGGCCTACTTTATTCAGTGTTATAGACTCGATGTTTGGCGAGAACAGTGGGAAGCAGCGCTCTACACCTACACCGTCAGATATTTTACGAACGGTGAAAGTTTGTGTATAGCTACGGCCCTGGCGCTTCAAACAATCGCCTTTAAAAGACTGGATACGCTCCTTAGCGCCTTCTATGATTTTATAATTAACAGTGATGTTATCACCTGCTTTAAACTTAGGGAAATCTTTCTTACCAGTCAGTTGCTCGTGTACAAAAGCTACAGCTTCCATATTTAAATTATTTTTGGGACTGCGAAGGTATAAATAATAATTTATTTTTACAAAATCTTTTCATTAATTATTATTCATGTTCGCCCATTAGTCCGGGGCGTCTTTCTGCTGTTCTTTTCAGGCTCTCTTCGTAGCGCCACGCTTCCACCTTTTTAGGGTCGCCAGAGAGCAGAATTTCAGGCACTTTCCACCCCCTGAAGTCTGCGGGCCGGGTATACACCGGCGGTGCCAGCAGCCCATCCTGAAAAGAGTCAGTAAGGGCCGATGTTTCATCATTCAGCACACCGGGCAATAAGCGCCCTATAGCGTCTACTACCACCGCGGCAGCCAGCTCTCCCCCACTCAGCACATAATCCCCTATCGATATTTCCCGGGTCACAAAATGCTGGCGTATGCGCTCGTCTATTCCTTTATAGTGGCCGCAGATGATCACCAGGTTCTCTTTCAGCGATAAACCATTCGCCGTCTTCTGGCCGAAAAGGGGGCCGTCAGGGGTCATGTATATCACATCATCATACTTACGCTCGGCCATCAGTTTTTCCAGCAGTATAGCCAGTGGCTCCGGCATCATCACCATACCCGCACCACCTCCAAACTGATAGTCATCTACTTGTGCTTGCTTATAAGGAGTATGGTCGCGCAGGTTGTGCACGTTCACCTCCAGCAGCCCCTTGGCCCGTGCGCGCTTCATTATAGAATGGCTGAACGGGCTATCCAGCAATTCCGGCACTACAGTTATTATATCTATCCGCATTACAGCTACTGTCTTTATTTGTTCTCGGTATATACTTCTATCAGCCCTGCGGGTATGTCCATGTGTATCTTCTTTGCTTTCAGGTTCACCTGCAGTATGGTTTGCTCTACCAGCGGCAGCAAAACCTCGGCACCGTCTATATGCACCACCGCCAGCCACTGTGCTGCGGTCTGGTATATGTCATCTATTACCCCTATCTCTCCTTTTGTTTTGTCCACTATCTTAAAACCCATCCACAGCAGCGGAGTTTGTTCTATGTAGGGGGCCAGTATTTCTTCCTGCACAAATACCGGCTTGCCTATCAGCTTGCGGGCCTCTTCTACTACATTCACCTCTTCCATCTGCACCACATATTCTTCTTCATTATTGGCCTTGCAAGATGTAACGAAAAAGGGTATATAACTATCCTTATTCATTTCCACCATCAGGGCATCGTCTTTCTTCAGCCACTTGCTGTTGCCGGCCACATGCGTTACAATAAGCGCACCCTGCAAACCATGAGTAGCTACTATTTTACCTATACGTATCATAAAGGCTGCAAAGGTACAAAAAGACGGTGGGCATATTGCAGTTTGCGTTTATACTCCAAAAGGTAACAAGGCAGTAAAGAATAAAACATTAATTTGACCCAAAGTTTTTTAATGGATCGTTTTACAGGACTCATAGGCATAGCACTTATATTGGGCGTAGCCTTTCTTTGTTCCAATAATAAAAAGCGTATCAACCTGCGCCTGGTATTTAGTGGCCTTGCCCTGCAGGTGGGCATTGCTGTACTTTTACTTAAAGTGCCACCCGTTACCCGTTTCTTCCAGTTGCTGGGTCACGGCATGGAAAAAATAGAGTCTTTTGCCAAAGAAGGCGCTGCCTTTGTATACGGCGGCATAGAAGCTGCCGACAGCACGGGCAAGGCGGTAAACTATAGCCTGCCTGGCACATTTGTATTTGCGTTCAATATTACCGCTACCATTATATTGGTATGTATACTTGTGGCTATTTTTTACTACTTAGGCATCATGCAGCGATTAGTAGCGCTCATTGCACGGGGCATGAACTTCGTGATGCGCGTGAGCGGTGCAGACGCCCTTAGCAACGTAGCCAGCGCATTTGTAGGGCAGGTAGAGGCACAGATAATGATACGCCCCTACCTGGCCACCATGACGGAAAGCGAGCTGCTGGCATCTATGAGCGGCAGCCTGGCCTGTATAGCAGGCGGTATCCTTATCATATATGCCAACATGGGCGCCCGCCCAGAATACCTTATTACCGCAAGCGTGATGGCCGCGCCCGGAGCGCTGGTCATATCCAAGATCGTATTCCCCGAGACCCAGGTGTCTAAAACCATGGGCGATGTGAAACTGGAAGTAAAAAGCGGATATGTGAACATGGTAGACGCTATAAGCCACGGCGCTGCTGATGGATTTAAAATAGCGATGAACGTGCTGGCCATGCTAATAGGTTTTATAGCGCTGATAGCTATGGTGAACTGGGGACTGGGCCACATATACCACGGCCTTACCCTCGATGCTATATTCAGCAAGTTGTTCTTCCCCTTTGCATGGGCCATGGGCGTACCGGCCAGCGATGTACACAATGTAGCCACCTTGCTGGGCCAGAAGATAACCGTAAATGAATTTGTTGCCTTCCGCAACCTCACTACCAAAGCAGTACCTGTGCTTAGCGAAAAAGGAACAGCCATCGTTACCATAGCCATCTGCGGTTTTGCCAACTTCAGCAGCGTGGGTATGCAGATAGGCGGCATTGGCGAACTGGCCCCCGAGCGCCGCACCGACCTGGCCAAGCTGGGCATGCGCGCTTTGCTTTGCGGCACACTGGCTTCTTATTTGTCTGCAACTATTGCGGGGATACTGATGTAATTGAAATTTCCGGTTTGACTGCAAAAACAAAACCGGTAATTTTCGTTGTGCTTGCTAAATGAAACGCTTAATGGTGGCTCACATTATTACAGAACATAATTTCTGGTTCTTACCGATTTTTACCGATACCGGAAGAAGCGGCTAACGACCTGCATAGTATTTTTTCTTTTGTTGACATGGTTTGTGCATAAGGATCGGATCTTAGGGTTGTGAAAATACAGCAAGTTACTAACGATAGTAACTTGTACCAAAAGAACATATACACATTTTTTGAAGTGTAATTCTTTCGAAAAGCGGGTATGATAATTCCATGAACCTCGCTTATTCTGAACGGATCTTCCTTCAGTTATTCAAGGGCTAAATTAATGTTAAACCCCACTATAGCTCCAGCAATAATTGCTAAATTGTAGTTGAAACAAACGTGAAGATGTATGGCTCAGGAAGGGAATGATCTTATATTACCGGCAGAGTTCTCGGGACCAGCACAGTTACTGTTATATACCCGCTATGGGGACCCCCGCGAGGCCACTTTTGAGCAAAAATGGATCACATCGTGGGCAGTGCAAGACAGCTTCCCGTGGTTCCCTTTGAAAAGATTATTGATACACAAACACTTTTGGCCATTGCTGGATGACGCATTCCGCGAACTGGAAATATATGATCTGCATAACGAAATAGTGACCATTGGTGATTGCTATAATGTACACTACCTGAGTGAGAACCAGTCTGTACTATCTGTACATAGCTGGGGTGCAGCAATAGACCTGAATATGAATGCGCGCCACGAAGGCGGCCTATGCACCTGGAGCGATGACTTTGTGGCTATTATGGAGAAACACAAGGTGCACTGCGGGCAAACCTGGGCCGGCCATATAGAGCCTTGCCATTTTGCTATGGTGAACGGATAATTTGTATCTTCCGTATCTCAAATTATATCGCTCATGTCTTTCCTCGGAAAAAACGTTTTTATAACTGGCGCCAGTCGCGGTATTGGTAAAGCGATAGCACTGAAACTGGCCGCCGAAGGTGCCAATATCATCATTGCATCCAAGTCTGTAAAGGAAGACCCACGCCTGGGCGGCACCATATACACTGCGGCTGAAGAAGTAGAAGCTGCAGGTGGCAAGGCCCTTGCCGTGCAATGCGATATACGTGATGAGGAACAGGTAATAAATGCGGTGCAGCAGGCCACAACTATTTTTGGCGGTATAGATATACTCATCAACAATGCATCGGCCATATCGCTCACCAGTACGGAGTTCACAGAGACCAAGCGGTACGACCTGATGTACAACATTAATGTACGGGGCACCTTCCTGGTCACCAAGCATTGTATACCCTTTCTGCGGAAGTCGGCAAATGCACATATACTTACTTTATCGCCCCCGCTACACATACAGGCCAAGTGGCTGGCGCCATCGGTAGCGTATACCATTACCAAGTATAACATGAGCCTGATGACCATAGGCTGGGCAGAGGAATATAAGAAAGATGGGATAGCTGCCAACGCACTGTGGCCCATGACCACCATAGCCACATCGGCAGTGCAAAACCTGCTGGGTGGCGATGCCTTGATGCAGCACAGCCGTAAACCGGATATACTGGCCGATGCGGCTTATTATATACTTTCGAGACCTTCGAGGGAATGTACCGGCAACCTTTTTACAGATGAGGATGTGCTAAAAGAGGCGGGGATAACAGACCTTACGCACTATGCAGTGAACCCTGCTAATTCATTACAGCCCGATCTGTTCATATAATTTCAGCGAAAGGTAATATTGCCGGTAACCGGCAACCCATTAAAAAACTTATTTTTCCGTTCTAAAACATACCCGTCGTTGGCATCTGTATTATCAATTCAGCAAATTTCAAAAGCCTACGGCCCTATACAGGCGTTGCAGCAGGTATCATTCGATGTGCCGGAGGGAAGTGTATTCGGCATCTTGGGGCCTAATGGTAGCGGCAAGACCACCTTATTGGGCATAGTGCTCGATGTGCTGGTAGCCAACAGCGGCAGCTATAGCTGGTTTGGTGGCCTGCCTGCCGATGCTGCCCGCAAACAAATAGGCGCGCTGCTGGAAACACCCAATTTTTATCACTACATGACCGCCATGCAAAACCTGGAGGTGACCGCAGCCATAAAAGGCAGGGGCGAAAATGATAAACTACGCGTGCTGGAGCTCACGGGCCTTATAGCACGCAAGGATAGCAAGTTCCAAACGTACTCCCTGGGTATGAAGCAGCGCCTGGCCATAGCGGCCGCACTGCTGGGCAACCCCAAGGTGCTGGTGCTGGATGAGCCGACCAATGGCCTGGACCCTACAGGAATAGCAGAGATACGCGAACTGATACTGAGACTTAGCAGCGAGGGAATAACAGTAATAATGGCCAGCCACATGCTGGATGAGGTAGAAAAAGTATGCAACCATGTAGCGATACTGAAACGCGGACAACTGCTGGTGACAGGGCAGGTAGATGATGTGCTGCGCAGCGAGGACCAGGTAGAAGTAAAAGCCAATGATATGAAGGCATTGAAACAATTACTGACCGGCATGAACGGGATAAAGAAAGTGCAGCTGGCCAACAACCTGTTGCTTTTATCTTGTGACTCGAGCGTGCAGCCTACCTTCATCAATGAATACTGCATGAACAATGGCATTATACTATCGCACCTGCTGCAAAGAAAGAAGAGCCTGGAATCTAAATTTATAGAACTCACTAACGAAAAGAAGTAAGATGCAAAAATTGCTCGCTATTGAGTGGCTTAAACTCAAGAACTACCGGACCTTCTGGATACTGCTTGGACTATACTTTGTTTTGCTGCCGCTGCTGAACTACGAGATAGCCAACGGCACGGGCAGCTTTACAGCTAATGGCGTGAACCTTTTCAACCGCTCTTTTGCATTCCCTGACGTGTGGGGTAATGTAGGCTATATTGGTAGTTACTTCATCGTTTTCCTGTCCATCTTGGTCATAATTATTACTACCAATGAATACACATTCCGCACGCACAGACAAAATGTTATTGATGGATGGAAAAGGCTGGATTTTCTGCACGCCAAAGTGTTCCTGGTAATAGCGTTCAGTGCACTGGCAACAGTATATTACTTTGTTCTGGGCAGCAGTTTTGGCTTGGGTTATGGTGGATCTGTGAGCGACCTGTTCAACAATGCAGAAAAGATATTATACTTCTTCCTGCTGTCGCTCAACTACCTTGGTTTTGCTTTATTTGTAGCACTGTGGATAAGGCGCAGCGGGCTTGCCATAAGCTTGTACCTGCTTTATTCGGTGATCATAGAAGGTATATTGCAGAAACTTTTGAACTGGCGCATAGGGGGTAATATTGGCGATTTCCTGCCTTTGCAGTCTAGCGATGAATTGCTACCCTTGCAGTTCATAAAAAACATGCAGTCTGCCTTTATTGGCGGACACACTACGCCACCTACGTACTTTATAGTGGCTACCATTGCATGGTGCCTGGTGTATTACATTGTGAGTCGCATAATGCTGCTGCGCCGCGACTGGTAAAAGAAAATGGATATGAGTGAACAACCAATAATACTTGTTACTAATGATGATGGCATAACCGCGCCAGGCATACGCGCGCTTGTAGAAGCTGTGAAACCGCTGGGCCGTGTGGTAGTAGTGGCGCCAGACAGCCCGCAATCGGGCATGGGACATGCTATAACCATTGGAAGCCCACTGAGACTGGATAAAGTAGATGTATTTGAAGGTATAGACTCCTGGCAATGCAGCGGCACACCGGTAGACTGTGTGAAGCTGGCCGTGGACAAGATATTGCACCGTAAGCCAGACCTGTGTGTAAGTGGCATCAACCACGGGGCCAACCATTCTATAAACATAATATACTCCGGCACCATGAGTGCCGCTATGGAAGCTGCCATAGAGGGCATCCCATCTGTGGGATTCTCCCTGCTCGATTTTAGTTTTGATGCAGACTTTTCTATAGCACAAAGCGTGGCCTTTATTATTGCACAAAAACTAATGACCACTTCCCAGCCACCACACATGCTGCTGAATGTGAACATACCGAGGGTAACTGCTGAAGAATTTAAAGGACTGCGAGTTTGTCGCCAGGCCAGGGCCAAGTGGGACGAAGCATTTGACCACCGGATAGACCCACGCGGTAAGGATTATTACTGGATGGTGGGCCGTTTTGTGAACCAGGACATGGGTGAAGAAACTGATGTGCAGGCCCTGAAAGAAGGCTACGCATCTGTAGTGCCAGTGAAGATAGACTTCACAGACCATACACTAAAAAGCCTGTTAGTAGAAGAATGGCGGGATATGATATCGTAAATCCCGCAATTTTCACCGCACGGTTATCTTATCGCTTCTTATTGTTTGGCAGCATGTAGCGTGCTGTCTCGTAAAATGCATCGGTGAGTTGCCGCATATGCTGGCGCAGACTATCAGCAATGCCGGCGCGTACAGGATCGTTATTATGAATGCTCATCAATTTTTCCTTGTTAGATGCCAGTTTGCGGCTGTAATAATAATCTCCTTGCACCACACCTATTTGATGCACGCCATGATCTATAACGAATGCGGTATTCTGGGTAGTATCTGCCAGGTGCAGCAGGTCGCGGCCCAGGGTGGTATTGTGGTAAGGTTTGTGAGTAATGCCTGCTATGGTGGGCATTACATCTACCTGCGAGCATATCATAGTATGGCGGGCGGGCGCTAACATGCTAGGTGCATAGAATAATAGCGGTACATGGAAGCAGGTAAGATCTGCCCATGCTTTTGGGAACATGTTGGCAGCATCGCCACCTATACCATGATCGCCCACGAACACGAAAACTGTGTTATTAAAATAGGGTTCTTTCTTAGCGGCCTCTATGAACTTGCGGAACGAGAAGTCGGTATAGCGGAAAGCATTGAGCTCGTCGTTGCGCTCAAAACCATATTTGTGCAGCGTATCATCGGGGTATTGTACACTCTTAAATTCATTGCGGTCTTCGTTGGGTATGGTATATGGGCGATGGTTATCAGCTGTTTGTATCACTGCAAAGAAAGGTTTGGGCCCTTGCTTTAATATTCTGGTTGCCTGCAGGAATAGGTTCTTGTCGCTGATGCCCCATACGTCAACCTTGGGGGCATCGTACTTGTCCTGCTCATAGAGGTGCAGGCCACGGATGTTGTTATCGAGCAGTGCCCGCATATTGGCCCAGCTGGTGCTGCCACCTATGAAATAGTATTTCTCATATCCCTCAATGTCGTTCATAACAGTATGCTGGTCGGCAAACGAAGGATTACGGCTTGCGGTCTTTTCGAGCAAAATATCGGGTATGCCGGTTATAGTGGCCCACACACCACGCGCCGTGCCAAAGTGCGGTGTAAAACAATGATCGAACAAGATACCCTGCTGGCACATGCTGTTGAAGTAAGGTGTGGTATTAAGCGGGTTGCCCCACATAGAGCTCTTGTAGGCGCTGAAGCTTTCGCAAATGACCAGTATTATATTGGGTGGTGTGGTATTGCCGGTGGAAGAAGTGTAACGTGCAAAGTTTAGGGTGGTACTATCGGGATGGTCTACTCCCAGATAAGCGGCCATATCTTTATAGGATGCCTGAACTTTCTTTTTATCAAAAGTATCGTGGCGGAAGTGAAGGGAGCTGAAAAAGCTTTGTACAGGATTGAGCGACAGCTGCGACAGCCGGTCGTCTCCCAGCGAAAAAGCATCGCTCCAACGCAGTGGATACTGACCCATGTGGCCATATACCCCGCCACCATAGATCAGAAAGACAATGATAGCCCATATCCACGTGCTCCGTTTGGTTACTTGTGTAGCGGGTTGCCTGGCTATTACTTTGTAAGCTACATTAACGAGGTACATAACAATGAATGTAGCGGCTATAACAGCCAGTAATATTTTGCCCATAGGGTATGTTTGCGTCATCATACCGAAGGATATTTGTGCATCCTCTAAAAAATTAAGGATACTGGCATTGAGTCTTTGGTGCAGGTAGTCGTAATGAGCAAAATCGAGAGCATATATAGCGACAAGCAAAAAGGTGAAAATGGATAACAATATGAACCAAAAGCGCTTACCCTGCTTGCCGGTAAAAGGACTGATAGGTATAATAGCGCCCAATAAAAGCATAACAACAGCCATGATACCAACCTCCCTAAGATCGTAACGGATGCCGAGCCATAAAGCTGGTATAGTGTTTGAAAAGGCTTGTTCGGAAGTTTTAAAAATGAAGAACAATGCAAGGCGCGCTGTGGTCATTAACAGCAGGAAAATGATAGATACTGATATTATCCAGCGGATATACCTGGGCATAGTTGGGAGCATTCGTAAGATAAAATTGGGCGCAAAAATAAGTTAAAGATTTCTTAACACAGCACAATTGACAAATAAAACACTATATGTAGTTAATATAACTCCATAATGTTAAACTATTTATCGCCAATCATCTATTTGCAGCAACTTGAAGAATGTCTCTTCTTCCAGTTCTTTTACCTCGGCAGGTTGCAGATCACCAAGGTGCAGATCCTCTATAGAAACACGCACCAGGCGCTTGCACGGATGGTTGATAGCAGCTACCATTTTGCGCACCTGGTGAAACTTGCCTTCATATAGAGCAATGCTTAGCCATGTAAACTGGACATATTCCCGCTTATTCAGTTGATGTGGACATAGTATTTGCGGCTCGGGAATGATGTTCACCTCACAAGGCGGGGTTGTGTAGTATCCCCCACCCTTTACTCTGATGGATACTCCGGTCCTTAATTGTTCCAGGCCTTCAGGAGTAACCACATTCTTTACGCGTACCAAATATATACGCTTGTGGGGCTTCTTGCCCTGGAACAGAAGTTTGGTCACCTTTTTGTTGGTGGTCAGTATCAGCAGTCCTTCAGAGTCACTGTCGAGCCGGCCTATAGCATGTATACCTTCGGGGAAATCATAGTCGATATCACCCAGCATACCCGCTGGTCTCACACCACGTGGCGACAGGCTCACGAACTGTGAAAGCATATGGTATGGCTTATTAACAATAAAGTACCTATGGACTGTAGACATGTTTCGACCTGCGATGATACGATAATATGTGCTGAAAATGCTCCCGATCTCTTAATTTGCTTTTGAATTTTATGCTCAATAGTATTATGGAGACCATCAACATACCACACGATATATCTTTACTGTATGTGACAGCAACATCTTTCCCTGCTGGGATAATGGAAGCATTCCAAAGGCTGCACGCCTTGGTACAAGACCATGATACCCGGATGAATTATGGCATATCTCGCCCTGAAAAAGGCACCGTGCTTTATAAAGCAGCATTGGAAGAAATAAAGAATGGCGAAGCTGATGAGCTAAAATGTGACAGACTGGTACTGCCGAAAGGCGACTATATAAGCGCCACAATAAAAGACTTTATTAAGGACACCTCTGTTATTGGCAAGACATTTGCACAGCTACTTGCACACCCAGGTATAGACCCAAATGGATACTGTGTGGAGCAGTACACTAACGCTAAAGATGTGATATGCATGGTGCGGCTTGCTGAAACTAAATAGCATAGCTTATAATTGGTAATTTTAATTTGTATAATTGTATGCAGCGTATAATCACTTTAGTGCAGAAGATAAAAGAACTGGCAGAGCGGGAACATGTGAGCCCTATAGAAACAGACCTGATGATGGACTATACCCGTGTGCTGTATGCCGAGCTACTGGAATATAGAGCCAAGAATATATACACCCCACCTGCCACTGCAAGTATACCTGCTACTCCAATACCGACCAATACCCCACCACAACCGTCTGCCCATACCATAGAGTTGACTGTAGAACAACCAGTGTACAACCGACCACCAGCTGTTGATGAAGAACCGGAAGAAGAAGAAACTGCCCCGGCCGATATACGTGACTTTATTGGTATCAATGATAAATACCAGATCATCAGTGAACTTTTTGGCAATCGTAAAGACAAGTATGAAGAGATGATAGACCAATTAAATGATCTTCATACCGAGCTGGACGCACTGACCTGGCTACAAGACAACCTGTATTTTGAGTATAGCTGGAGTGAAGAGAACGAAGCTTTAATTATACTTCACAATATAATGCATCACTTCTACAGTACCCTATAGGCGCGGTGTGTCGTTACTTTTTCACCACTACCATAGCTACCTTTTGGCCTATACTGGCTCTTAACGATAGGTTGTGCCAACCCCTTGCCATTTCCTCCAGCAGAGGGATAGTGGTGCTATCTCCAAAGTCGTAGCAATTGGTATAGCCAATGTCTTTTGCCAGGATCTTAGTGATTTCCTTTGCTTTGTTGCAGTTGCCTGCCACAAAAGAATCTATAGAGCGGCCTTTGAACAGAGGCTTTATGATATGCTGGTAACCTGAGCAACTAAAACTTTTGGCTACGTACGGTGTACCAGTGATAGCTATTATGGCGTTTATGGTATTGATATTATCATCTGCGGCACCAGCAATGACAAATGAGGAATCAAGGATGATCTTGCTGCGCACATCATTGAGGAGGTAGGCCACTTCCCGGACCTCAGTGGCTGGAGTACACACAATGATCACATCGGCATCAGCTGCACTTTCCTCAATATTCGCGAACCGTACATTAAGACCGGCCATTTCTTCACTGTCTTTTGCACCACCGTCTTTCCAACCAATGCATGGGGCATGCCCTACATCAGCCAACTTTTTTGCTAAAGAACGCACTTTTTTCCCTTGCCCAATTACGGCGATATCCAACGACACAAAAGTCTTGTAACTCATTTCAAACTTGTTTAAAAAAAATAATAATGCTGGTGAAGCGATCATTTGATATTTCCTAAAAACCTGACCGATATTTTCAGTAGATAATTAGTGTATTGTTTTCGTGGTACGTAGGAAAGGATGACGCAAATCTCTATCGTTTTTTGTTTAAAACAATCGATGATCTGCAGGTGTTATACATCACAAAACGAATACAATATAATTATATTTATTAACAATGACTTAACACATTGTTTACATTGCTAATATGCATTTAAAAAAACAGAATAATATATTTTTACTTTTGTTATTCCGTTGTTATTGAAGATCTGCAAAAAATAAATGCCGGCAATTGCCGGCATTTATACAAGGTGTTTTTATTTAAGTTGTTTTATCCAAGCTTTGCTTCCAAAGTTATTTCCATGTTCAATGCTTTAGAAACAGGGCAGCCAGCCTTTGCGCCAGCAGCTATTTCCTGAAATTTTGCATCATCGATACCTGGTATCTTAGCGGTAACGGAAAGTTCACTTTTAGTGATAACACCAGCATCCAGGGTTATAACACAATTGGTATCCAGCTCGTCGGGTGTAAAACCGGCACCGTTAAGGGCAAAAGTGAGCGCCATTGTGAAGCAACCGGCATGTGCTGCTGCGATCAATTCTTCAGGATTGGTACCTACTCCATCTTCAAAACGGCTTTTATAAGAATACTGTGTCTTATTGAGTACTGTGCTTTGTGTGGTAAGATTGCCAGCACCTTCTTTACCCGATCCGTTCCATACGGCTGTAGCGTTGCGTTTCATAATTGATCTATTTTGGGTCAAATATAGTAGTTGCGATACTTCTTTGTCATCAACAAATATTATGTATCCATCAATAAGCTTCCCCTGGTAGTGTAAACACTATATAAATAGCACATCGCGAAGTTTATCCACATAAATTTTAATGAAAAAATAATTTGTGGAATAAATGTTTTCAAATAAATGCTCACTTAGCTACCTTTGCCATCCATTCTATATACATGCATTCTTCAGTCAAGATATTTTCAGGTACCAGTTCATTGTATTTAGCAGAAAACATTGCCCGTTCCTTTGGTAAAGGCCTGGGCAAGATGGATATACAAAAATTCAGTGATGGGGAGTTCCAGCCCTCGTTCCAGGAATCTATCCGTGGTGATTATGTTTTCCTGGTGCAGTCTACAATGGCACCGGCAGACAACCTAATGGAATTACTCATGATGATAGATGCCGCCCGCAGGGCATCGGCAGGCTACATTACAGCAGTGATACCCTACTACGGCTATGCCCGCCAGGACAGGAAAGACAAGCCCCGCGTATCCATAGCATCAAAACTGGTAGCCAATCTGCTGACCAAGGCAGGAGCCGACCGTGTAATGACCATGGACCTGCATGCACCGCAGATACAAGGCTTCTTTGATATACCGGTAGACCACCTGGATGCATCGGCAATTTTTATCCCTTACATAGAAAAACTTAAGATAGAAAACCTTATCTTTGCGTCCCCCGACGTAGGAAGCACCAATAGGGTGCGTGAAGTGGCCAAATATTTTGAGGTGGACATGGTGATATGCGATAAGCAACGCAAACGTGCCAACGAGATAGCAGCCATGACCGTGATAGGCGATGTGAGCGGCAGGAACGTGGTACTGATAGATGATATTTGTGACACGGCGGGCACACTGAGCAAGAGCGCTGCAATACTTATGGAGCGTGGGGCACTGAGTGTAAGGGCATTTTGCACACATCCGGTGCTGAGTGGCAAGGCTTATGACAACATTGAAAAATCGGTGCTGGAAGAGTTGGTAGTATGTGACACCATACCACTGACCAAAAAAATTGACAAAATAAAAGTATTACCAACGGCCGAACTTTTTGCAGTAGCTATCCGTAATACTTTTGAAAATAAATCTATCAGTTCTTTATTCGTACATGGCAGCACGCGTAACAACTAAGCGGCCAGGGTAACGAACCGGTAATTATAAAAGACATTAACGACTGTTTATACAACAAAACCTGTCCGGCAGAGCAAAGCCGCACATTATTTTAAAAAAGCGTTTCAGCGTCCGGACGTTCGACGGGTATTCCGATCGGTGTTGAAAACAAAACTAAAAACACTCAAATGAATAGTGTAAAAATCGAAGGAACACTCAGGAGCGACTATGGCAAGAAAGCAACCCGCCAGATACGCACTGAAGGCCTGGTACCGGCCGTTATTTATGGTGGCGACGAAGTGATACACTTCGCAGCACCAATTTTAGCATTCCGCACCCTGGTATACACACCAGAGTTTCAGAAAGCTGTGATCACTGTAGGCGGAAAGACCTACGAGACCATTGTAAAAGATCTGCAATTCGACGTTGTTACAGATGCGCTGAACCACATTGACTTCCTGGAGCTGAGCGACGACCGTAAGGTGCTGGCTAACCTGCCACTGAAGTTCGTAGGTTCTTCAGTAGGTGTAAAAGCAGGTGGACGTTTAGAAATAAAACTGAAATCGCTGAAGGTACGTACAATGGCAAAGTATCTTATCTCTGCTATTGAAGTGAACATCGAGAACCTGGAACTGCATGGCAACATACGTGTACAGGACGTGATAGCTGACAATATGGAAATAATGAATGCACCGCGTATACCGGTAGCATCAGTAGTTACTACCCGTGCCCTGCGCCAGGCAGAAACCGATGCTCTTGCTGCAGCAAAAGCACCAGCAAAAAAGAAATAAACTATACAAATTTTATACAAAAAGCCTCTTGTTTTGTACAAGGGGCTTTTTACTTTTACATGCTTGTAAACTACAAGATGGCTGATATAACAATACCGGTATAATGAAATTTTTGATAGTAGGTTTAGGTAACTTAGGGATGGAATATGATGCTACCAGGCATAATATAGGATTTGACGTGGCAGATAGTTTTGTGATAAAACATGGCGGCAAATTTGAGCTGGACCGCCACGCCTATAAAGCAGAGGTGAAGTGGAAAGGCAAAACTTTCATCGTTATAAAGCCGACCACCTTTATGAACCTGAGCGGGAAGGCAGTGCGATACTGGCTGGATAAGGAAAAGATACTGATAGAGAACATGCTGGTGATAGTGGACGACCTTGCCCTACCGCTGGGCACACTGCGCGTGCGCGCGGGCGGCAGCGATGCAGGACACAATGGACTGAAGAACATTCAACTTTTATTGCTGACAGATAAATATCCACGGCTGCGTTTTGGTATAGGAAGTGCGTTCTCTAAAGGGCAGCAAATAGATTTTGTACTGGGGCACTGGACGCCAACCGAATTACCGATAGTAAAAGAAAAAGTGCTCAAGTGCCTGGATATAATAGAGTGTTTTGCGTCGCAGGGTATTAACCAGGTGATGAACCTGTATAATAAATCATAGCATTTTTATGGGGCGTAAATTTCAATGACAAGTAAATAAAATGTAGTATATTAGTGTAGCTGGAGTTGATCACCCATCTCTTATCTATTATTACCAACTTACAACTACAGCTATGAAAAAATTATTACTTCTCGCACTGCTGGCAATGCCTGCATGCCACACCAGCGCTCAATCTGTAAAGAACGATACGCCGGCAATCTATTCTAATATGGTAGGGATATCGATCGGTGCCATGTACTTCCCAAAGCTTGGATATCACGGTGAAGGTGCAGACCAGATAGGGTTAACTTATGAACGAAAAATATACCATCGTTTCTTTTTATCTGTAGGCTATTATGTTTGGAATAGTAACGGTGGCTATCCTAATTATTATGTAGATAAGCAGTTTATTGTGCCTGAAAATAAAGGGACCCAACCTGGAGCGCTTACAGAACGTATCAACTATAATACGATAGAGTTAATGCCAGAATACAGACTACATTCCCGTAATTATAAAAATATCCTGAGCTTGGGTGCAGGCATGTCTTATACTTTTGGAGCGAACGAGTACATAAAAAGCGTGTTTATTCACCCAGCTGGCTATGGTGAGCAAGAAACGGACTACGAATATGGTACTAAACAAGGCTCATATTATGGCGTTGTTGGCAAAGCAGAATATACCCACTTCTTCTTTAACAATCGTTTTGGTGTTGGCGCTGAAGGGCGCTACAGGTAATATTTTGGACTTAACGAACACGAGTACGACGTGGATATGACCTTGAAGTTTAGCTTCTGATCTGTATAAACTACTCTTGTTATGACAACTTGGTAAGCTGGAAAAGTTATTTCCTCCAGTGATGTTCCTGTTCCTTAGGTTCGCCTTTTGCTTTGTGCATTGCCTCTTGTGCCCTCAGTTCTACCCTCCTTATTTTCCCCGATATGGTCTTGGGCAACTCTGCAACGAACTCTATGATGCGTGGCATTTTGTAGGGAGCAATATGGTGTCGGCTATGATCGAATATCTTTCGGGCCAAGTGCTCACCAGGCTGTATTCCGGGCTTCAAGACCACGAATGCTTTTACCTCAAATCCTTTTACGGGATGTGGACTACCCACCACTGCCGATTCCAGAACCTCATCTACCTCCAGCAAAACACTTTCCACCTCAAACGGCCCAACGCGATAATCGGATGATTTGATCACATCATCATCGCGACCAACGAACCATATATAACCATCAGCATCGCGATATGCTTTGTCGCCTGTGTAGTACAGTCCATGGCGGAATACTTCTGCGGCCTTTCCAGCGTCGCCTATATATTCTTTGAAGATACCGTTAAATTTTCCGGTGGTCATCCGCACAGCTATTTGCCCCTCTTCGTGCAGTGGCATCTCGGCGCCATCATCATCAGCTATCACAATATCATAAAGAAAAGATGGCTTGCCCATAGAGCCAAACCTAAGTTGGCTGCCTGGCAGGTTGTACACCATGCAGGTACTTTCCGTTTGCCCGTAGCCATCGCGAATAAGGTGGCCAGTGCCTGCATTCCAGGCCTGTATCACTTCCGGGTTTAGCGGCTCGCCTGCACTCACGCATTCGCGCAGGTTGGAAAGATCATACTCATCGAGCTTTTCCTGTATCAGCAGGCGCAGCGCTGTGGGTGGTGCACAAAGCGTGGTGATGCGATGATCCATTATAGCCTTAAGATGTGCCCTGGCATTAAAACGGTCGGTCTGCTTGTAGCAAAACACAGTGGCACCGGCGTTGAGCGGTGCAAAGAAACAGCTCCATGCAAATTTTGCCCATCCGGGCTGAGATATGTTGTAATGCACATCGCTGGGTCGCAAGCCTATCCATGATGTAGTGCTGAGATGGCCTATGGGATATGAACTGTGTGTATGCGCTACTATTTTGGGGAAACCGGTTGTACCTGATGTAAAGAACCAAAAAAGCACATCTGTAGCTAAAGTATCTGCTGCCTCCGCCTCATGGCTTTCTGTGTCTATAGTTGAAAATGGAAGCCAGTCATCTGCATGGCCATCAAGCAATAGCTTTACAGGAACGTCGCCGCTGTATTGCTGCAAGGTCTCTGTTATCTTCGGCAGGTTCTCTGCATCAGTTATAATAGCGCCAGGGTTAGCTTTACCAAAACGGTACGCGATATCTGCAGCACCTAAGATACCTGCAGCAGGTATCATTACATACCCACCTTTGATAATTGCAAGGTAAGTGATCCAAAGGTCGGTATGCAGACCACACATCACAAAAATAGTTGCGCCTGGCTTTAAGCCCATGCTGCGAAAATAATTAAGCAACATATTGCACCTGCGCGTTGCCTCACCGTATGTGAGCGATGAGGATGAACCAGTATCAGAGACCAATATAAGTGCTTTCTTATCAGGATGCGCAGCAGTGTGTATACTTTCAAAAATATCGCGGGTCCAGTTGAAGTGCGGTGGCACCTCGCAAGAAAGCTGGCCGAGCGATGTATGGTCGTAAGAAGCTATGGAGCTTATGATCTTTTTGAAGGTATCCTGGAAAGACATACTATGTATCAATTTGCTTATGGAAAGATAGCGAAATTGATAGTGGGTGTAAGTGAAAAAAATAGCTATCGACTTTTTATTTTATGAATTCACCTACTTAGTCCTTTCGATGTACAGCGTAAATAATTGTTTTAAATAGCTACTAAAATTGAGTATTTGTACCTATAACATAAACATTATTCATAGATAACTTTGATTCGGGATTAGATATTCTAACTCATCAAAAGCAAAAACTAAACGTCATGAAAAAAGTTTCGCTATTTACCTTATTGTTTTTATGTGCGTGCATATCGTTTGCACAAACGGCTGTCACTTTCACGTTTGCCCCAGGATCCTCTTGCACCAATGGAACCCTCACGGCCCATGTTACCGGGCTCACTCCCCCACTCTCCATAACATACTACAACAGCGGAGCCGGCACTTCTGTTGTACATTCAGGTGTTACAGGTACGACAGATACCTATACTTACACTGGAGAACAACTTTTTGTACAGGCTACGAGTTCCGGAGGTAATGCTTATGGTAATTATTTCAATCCACCATTTAACTACACCGTAACTACTCCATATACCGTATGCCCTACCCCCCCAAATGCTACGATAACCGTATCGGGCGGAACAGCACCCTACACCTATCAATGGTTCACCAAACCAGCACACACCATCATTGGTACGGGTAACCCCTTCAATTTCCCGGCAAACGGGCAATATGGTGTAACTATAGTTGATGCCAATGGCTGCGTTTCAGGCTCTGACTATAAACAAGATTCATTATTTGCTTATAACTCTCCCGCATTTTCTTTTTCTACTACCAGTACTCCTGCCAACTGCACGAATGGTACGGCTACCATTGGCACCCTAAGCAGCGGTGGAGTGGCACCTTACAGCTACTTATGGTCGAACGGAGCTACGTCGCCAAGTATCACTGGCTTACAGACAGGGTCATACACAGCTACTGTTACCGATGCAGTGGGCTGCAGCTACAGCAGTAGCACCTATGTAGCGCAAAGCGTTTCTATACAGACCCATACCACTGTAACACCAGCTACCTGCCTGCAAAATAATGGTGCTATCGTTTCTTTTGGTTCTGGTGGCACATCACCATACAGCTACCTGTATTCGAACGGTGCAACTACCGCATCTGTAAGCGGCCTGGCAGCAGGCAGTTATTCAGTAGCTGTTACGGATGCACGTGGCTGCATAGGCAGCGGCTCCACCTACGTGAATGCAAGCACACCGGTGACCGCAACCTACAGCGCCACTGCAAGTTCTTGCACATCGGCTACCGGCAGCGCAACGCTGAGCGTAGCAGGTGGTGTAACCCCATACAGCATTGTATGGAATACCTACCCGGCACAAACCGGGGCCAGTGCAAGCACATTATCTGCGGGTAATTATGGTTTTCATATCACAGATGCCAACGGATGTGCACAACAGGGTATTGCGACCGTACCACCTATACATAGCATAGCACTGGGCTATAGCATAACAAACCCAACCTGTATCAACGCCAATGGCAGCATAGCTGTTACGCCTTCAGGTGGTACAGCACCCTACACATTCTTGTGGAGCAACGGCGCTACCACAGCAACAAATAGCAGTATAGCAGCAGGTGGATATGGAATAACAGTGACAGATAATAGCGGCTGCTCAGTGACGAAGAGCGTAAATCTGCAAGCATCATCGCCAGTTAGTGTAGGTTTTACCTCTACACAGGAGTCCTGCATATTTGCCAATGATGGTTCTATTACTGCACATGGCATAGGTGGAGTGTCCCCGTATACTTTTCACTGGAGCAGCGGACAGACCACAGCAACTATAAGCAGCCTGCATCATGGCAACTACTACGTAACCGTAACAGATGCCAATGGTTGCAGCTCTGGCTACAGCTACATCAACCTGGGCTATAATGCTGCCAGCAACAATTGCTACTGCACCATAAAAGGCCATGTGTATGTGGACGCCAATAACAACTGTGCATATGATGCCGGAGAGGCAGGAGTACAAAACATACAAATACATTGCGATAATGGCATTGGCTATACATATACTGATACCGGGGGAAACTACTCGTTTATAGTACCTACAGGAACCTATAACATTTCTCAGACCGTGCTGGCATACTACCCCCTAAAGACATGCCAGAGCAACCTGGTATCTGTAACTGTTACCGCAGCTGCAGGTTGCAGCCATACGGTAGACTTTGCAGACTCACTGGTGCCTATACACGACATACACCTGAGTACATGGAACTATAACCTCCCTGTACCAGGCTTTGGCTACCACCAAAAAGTGATCATAAAGAATGATGGCAGCGTAGCAGAACCAGGTATGATAGCCGGTTACAATACGGACGGACAACTGGGCGCAGCTTCTTTTGCACCAACCGGCCTGTTCGCAGGCAGCGGTAACCAATACAGTTTACCTGCTGGTGCTTTGACATTGCAACCCGGCAGTGTACAATCTTTACTGGCTAACTATAGCGTACCTACCAACATACCTGTAAGCACCAGCCTGGTATTTAAAGACTCTGCAGCATATGTTGCGCCAATGAGCAACTGGCTGAACGACTACTCACCATGGAACAATGTGAACTATTTCACAACTCCTGTGGTAGGTCCGTATGATCCTAACTTTATGCAAGTATCGCCACAAGGTGCGGGCCCAACAGGACTTATCAGCTATAAAGACTCTATATTGGAG
Source organism: Flavipsychrobacter sp. (assembly GCA_965276955.1). Lineage (GTDB taxonomy): Bacteria > Bacteroidota > Bacteroidia > Chitinophagales > Chitinophagaceae > JABDEZ01. The sequence continues at coordinate 62,461 of CBDIBP010000019.1, read as the reverse complement.
TACATGATACACTTCCAGAATGTGGGTAACTATAAAGCGCAGAACATTGTAGTATTAGATACGCTGGATGCTAATGTGGACTGGACAACGATGCGCCCTGAATACATGTCGGCACCATGTGTGGTGACCATGAACAATGGCATAGCACGGTTCACATTCAACAATATTAATCTGCCAGCACAATCTGCAACAAGTGATATTGCCAGCAGCGGTATGCTTACCTACACAGTAAAACAAAAACATGGCCTGGCAGTGGGTGCGCAGATAAAGAACAAGGCTGCCATTTACTTCGATTATAACGAGCCTGTAATAACGAACACAACGCTGAATACCATACAGGCAGCAGCCAGCGTGCCTATGGTGAACGGGAAATACCAGGATGCCTTCCAGATATACCCTAACCCTGCCAGCCACAACTTTAATATAGTGGTGAACAGCAATGGTGGTGACGACCATGCAACAATAGCTATTATGGACCTAAGCGGGAAAACATTGCTGACCAAACCAGCGATGCTGCAAAAAGGGACACAGACCATAGCAGTGAATGATGAACTGGTACCAGGGCTCTACTTTGTGACCCTGGTGACCAACGGCACATCGCACACACAAAAGTTGGTAATTATTAAATAACTGCCCCTAAGCGACCCTATAGAGTGCTGTCTTAAAAGACAGCACTCTATTTTCATCTCAAAAAAATTGATCAGGAGGTGTGGATGGTCTTTTTTCTGCGCAATAAAATATCTAAAAGCAATAAGCCCAAAATGATATTTACACCGATGACCATATTGAAGAAACTATTACTAAAAAGCGCAGCAAAATTCAACTTGACAAAAGAGGTATCTGTAGCTGCCCAGTTGGCCTTACTTATAGCATATATAAATGCGCTGGCAATGCCAAGAACAAAGAAGGCAGCTATGGCCCTGATGACATAAAGGTTGATGTATTGTTTTGTTGCAGGGGCTACATTTACCTGGCCTAACGCTTCCATTACATTTTTGCTAAAACGGATAGAGGGTTGTTCCAATTCCAAACCGGTATTGATCTTTGTATGCAATTGCATCAATTGCACATGCTTTTCCTGCCACAAAGCATCGGTAGCCAACAAGGCAGCGATACGCTCCTGCTCTGCAATGGTGCAAGTTCCATCTATATATTCCCAAAGCTGCATTTCTATTTCTTCGTGTGCCATACCGCTACATTAAAATTAAACATTGTAATTTTTTATACCAATTATTTCACCGCTGTACCTGCTTTCCAATATCTCCTTTAGCTTTTGCCGTGCCCTGTACAGGCGTACTTTTACATTGGCGGCGGTGAGCCCCATAATAATACCCACCTCTTCTATAGATTGTTCGCCCTGGTAGAAAAGCGATAGTAATTGAGCATCAGTACCGGGCAGTAACTTCATGGCATCATTAAGTAATTGGTGTTGCGTTTTTTGTTCCGATCTATTTGATGGATCTTCTTTAAAGTGAGTATCTGATATAGATACCATTTTTTCTTCTTCCAGCAATATGGTATCCTCATTCTTTTTGCGGAGGTGCGACAGGCAAGTAGTATTAACAATAGTATACAACCATGTGCTGAATTTGCTATTGCCTTTAAAGTCGGCCAGGCAACGATAGGCCTTTACAAATGCATCCTGCGCCAACTCTTCGGCCACTTCCCTGTTATTCACATACCTCATGGCCAGGGTAAAGACATAGAACTGATACTTATCTACAAGTACTGCATAGGCACTTTTATGCCCCTGCAGTACTTGCTTTATAATAAGTGCTTCGTCTAAAGGCTGTGCCATAAGTAATGCTTAGACGCCGGTGTAAGTGCAATGGTTACAAAAGCGGATGTTGAAGTTTTTTTGCAATTCTTGTAACCACATTTAAAAGTAGGTAGTCTTAATTGCAGCAATTGCATTCAACACATTTATTTTTAAACTTTAAACTTACAATTATGCACGATCTGGTTCCTATTGTATTATTCATCAGTCTTTTTGGTATGCTCTTTGGGATATACTATGTACGCAGCCGCGAGAACATGGCCATGCTGGAAAAAGGGCTAAATCCACGGGAAAACAGCGGTATTGTACCCAAACCATTTAGCAGCCTTAAATTTGGATTGCTGCTTACCGGTGCCGGACTTGGCTTATTCGGTGCCTATATAATGGATACCTATGTATTTATACACCGTACCAACCCAAACGAGACAGTACCCATATACTTTGCTCTGATAGGTATAGGTGGTGGTATAGGGTTGATCATCTCTTATGTTATAGAGAAAAAATACCTGGATAAGATAAAGTAGACCTATTACCCGTAGGCAATAGGTCTTGTTCTTTCAAAGTTTCGCCTGCTGTTGCATTATTGCTATTTTTAAACAAGAATAGCAATATATGAACAAGACAAGGTTAGAAGCATTTAGTGATGGGGTTTTAGCCATTATCATTACCATAATGGTGCTGGAAATAAAGGTGCCCCATGGCGCTGAATGGGGCGAACTGCGGCCCTTACTGCCTACATTTATGAGCTACTTGCTGAGCTTTGTATATGTAGGTATCTATTGGGGCAACCATCATCACCTGCTGCATTCTTTAAAGAATATTTCTTCGGGCATTATATGGGCCAATCTTAGCCTGCTGTTCACCCTTTCGCTGATACCATTTGCGACCGGCTGGATGGGCGAGAATGAGTTTGCCGCTAATACCGTATTCCTGTATGGCATACTGCTGCTGGGCTGCAGCATTACATTCTTTCTGCTGCAGAAAGCGGTGGAGCAGCACAGGCGCGACATAACACAGCTAAAGACAGCGCTGAACTCCCTGGACAAAAAAGGAATAGCATCGACCATAGCATATGTGTGCGCCCTACCGCTGGCCTATATATCGACCATAGCATCTGGAGCGATATATGTGGCCATAGCTATAGTGTGGCTGATACCAGACAAGAACATTGAAAGGGCATTGATGGAAGGCGAATAAGCTTTCTTATTTCACACCCTTATTTAATAAATAGTCTGGCGGAAAAAATTCCTGTCCGTACTTGTCGCCAAGATGTTTCAGCACTTCGGGTGGTGGTGGCCCTTGTGGCGGTGGTATAGGCTCGCCTGCTACTACAGGCTTCCCTATCTCGCGAAACATCTCATCCATACCGGCGGGCGCTACAATGCACAGCAGGCGCGCCATCCGATCGGACTCGTTCTTGAAATTATGTATGGCCCCACCCAATGGTATATTGATAAAGGCACCCTTGCGCGCTGTGTAGGTCTGGGTCTCTGAACGTACCACAACCTCACCCTCCAACACGTAGAACGATTCCTGTGTGGCTGCGTGTGCATGTGGGCCCGGACCGCTGTGTGGTGGCACGTTCATCTCTATGATAGCACAGTTGCCATTGGTTTGCGCACCTGTAAGGAGTATGCGGTATGCCCCGCCTGCGATGGCCAGCGTCTCCCCTGCGGCAGGGTCTATTGTAATGACTGAATCTGGTCTCATAGTTATGTTTTGTTGTGGAAAGTTATGTGTTTTGATGAATAGTTTGTGCACAGGGGAAAAGCAGCTATTTTTAAAAGATGGTTGTAAATAAAGCCACTACCCTATGCGCCTATATGTAGTAGCCTATCCTGAACTGGAAGCGGGTGACCTGGAACTGATACAGGAGTGCCGTAAGGATAATGACCGCTTGTATGGCTCTATAGCGCCGCACTTTACATTCGTGTTCCTGGTAGATGATATGGCGGTGGGCGACTTTGTGGCTGAAGTAAAGCAACAGTTGCGGGGTGCGGCGCCTATATCGTTCGTGCTGAGGTGTGCGACCATTAATAAAGATGCATTCAGTGAGTACTACTTTGCTTTTTTGATCCCGGATGAAGGGCACAGCCATATAAAGAAACTGCATGATAAACTATATAGCGGCGCACTTGACCACCACCACCGGCTGGATATTGACTATATACCACACATAGAGATAGCCAACTCGCTGGATAAAATGGCTATAAAGCGTCTTGTGGATGAGTGGAACACGAACGACCTTGCTATAAAGGGGCGTATCTCTGCTATAGATATCATTAGTTATGAACATAAGGTATTGGAGACGGTGGAGCAAATAGTATTGAAATAATGGATGGGTTTTAAAAATTACCGACAGGTAATAAAAAATAAAACGGGAAATTTAAGAGTATAACAACCCCGTAGATCCTTTATGGTGGCTAATATGCGAATATTTTAACTCGCGAAAAATTACCTCTTTTTACCGATAGTGGAAATTTGCTTCTGGGGCTTTTTATTGCGGGCCTGCCAAACGGTACGCAGCCCGTATTGACAGTTCTTTTGAAAATTACCGATAAGTAATAAAAATTAAAATCGGAAATTTAGCGCAATGCCAACTCATTAAATGCTTGCTGGTGGCTAATATGCGATTATTCTACTTGCTGAATAATTACCGCTTTTTACTTCCGCCGGTAAAAGCAAGGCGGGACAGGCGTAGCGGAAATTTATTGTCTGGGAGTGTTCTTGTTATGATAGGATGCATAGGTAGGTTTTTTGACCAAGCAAGATACGATGCTGGGACAGGCATTTCCAAAAGAACATATGCACATATTTAGAATCGGTATTTAATAGCGTGTTCGGAATATTTGCTCCTCAATTCCTGCTTATGTTGTCATTTCTTTTTTGGCGGCAAAAAAGAAACCCCGCAAGCCTGCGGGGCAGGCAAAAAAAGCCGCCCCTAAAGCCAATCGCTCCGCGGGCTTAGGGGTTAGCTCTACTGCGTGCTACGTGGGGTACTCGCATTGAGGGCCACTGGTTTTTTGTAGCCGATGAAGGATCGGTACAAAAAAAGGTGGCTGAATATAGGCTCAGCTTGTACAGATAATTTATTCGGTTTGTATCCGGCTACTTTAGTGTGGTTGAACACTTATGACCACAGATCGGGCCTCATTGGAGTTCTGGATGGCATGCGGAACATCCAGAGCTTCGGGGTTGCTATTTGATAGGTGCTATTGGGCTATTATGCTTTGAGTGCAAGAATGAAAAAACGGCAATCTGGAGATTGCCTACCGGTGCGACGAGATCAGAGATCTCGCCGAGCATGGGCATAGGAAATAAGTTTATATACGTGAATAAAATCACTATATTTATTGAATCAATATTCTACATGGCATCTATCACTGAACTAATAAATGCACTTGACTACTATATGGAGGTTAGTGGAAAAAAAACGGTGTCATTACCTGAAAGTAACAAATACTTGCACAGCCTAGGTTTGCTTTCCGATTTTGATATTACCCAACATCAATTGCGACAATATTGTAAGTACGAACTAATTCCCAACGCAAAACAACCAGCTGGAAAGGGAACAAAGTGGGTTATTAGTCATTCGGGCGTTAAGTCGTTTATTTTAAGCGAAAAATTACAAACTATAATTGATTCAAGTCAAGGAGAAAGAGATGTCGCGCTTTTCTTAAGTAAACATCCAAACATCCTAAGGTGGGCGGTATGTACCACTGGAGGGCATTGTACATATGTTATAAAAGAGTTTCCTTTTGGTTCTAAATACAAAGCAGATTATGTAGTAGTAACTTGTTATTCTGGTGCTTGGGAAGTTCACATTATTGAATTAGAGCCGAGTGATGATAGTGTGATAACAAAGGCTGGAGTCCCATCTCAACGTTTGAATGGTGCGATTGCTCAATTAAATGACTGGAAAGAATACATTGAGCAATATTCCGCTCATTTTAGGAAAGACTTATCTGATTGGTGCATAAAAAAGGATTTATTGGGAGATTGTAAAAGCGTTAGAATACCGGTTAATGGAACTGGACATTATTTAAAAGCACCCGATACTTTTATTTATATGAATTATTACATAATTATTGGAAATAGAAACATTGTTGATGATGAGAAAAGAAGGCGCATTAACCAAATAAACAATGCAGACTACAGAACTAAAATATTTACTTATAATAGACTTGTGGATGTGGCTAGAAATTTTGATAGATATCACAATGGCGAAGTGGGCGTTCTGTTGACACAAACTGATGAAAAGTAGATTAATTAGTTCTTGCAAGAGTTTACCAGATTGGTTGAATCCAGAACAATGGAAGTATTGTCAATGAAATAAAAAAACGTAAATCTAAAATTTGCTTACCGTTATCGACGTAGACAAAAGGACACTACGCCGATTAAAATTCTAGAAACTAGTCGGGTCGAAATTATATGCGCAATCAAAATTCTACCAATTAATATGTAAAACAACAATGATGAGCGGCTTCAGTAATAAACCCAATCCTAAAAGAACGCCTGAAAAACCCATAAAAGAAAAACAGACTCCCACAAAGTCCGGCTGATCTGCGTGAAACGCGCCTACCTGTAGTCGGTAGCAGGTACCGGTGTTTCCTTTATGGGGCGGCACTGAGCCAGCGGTTGGCTTCTCAATTACAGCAAGTAATTACCTATTCCATATTCTTGGAAATAGTAAAAAATTAAAGCACTTTTGAGCAATATCTAAGCTACACTATGCAAACGATCGCCACTTTTTTAATGTTCGAGGGACAAGCAGAAGCCGCTGTAAATTTGTACTGCTCTATTTTCCCGGGGTCTGAAATAAAGTCTATGATCCGGCAGGAGAACGGCATGGTACAGCACTGCAGCTTCCAACTGGGCGGCCAGCAATTCATGGCCATTGATAGCGCTGTGCAACACGCGTTCACCTTTACTGCCGCCACTTCTATTTTCGTGGTTTGCGATACGGAAGCCGAAGTGGACCAGTTTTTTGAAGCCCTGTCTGAAGGCGGGAAAGTGCTGATGCCGTTGGGTACTTACCCTTTTAGCAAAAGGTATGCATGGCTGACAGATAAGTATGGCGTAGCCTGGCAGCTCAGCTATAAATTGTCTTGAGTCGAGTGATCGTTTGGGTAAAACAAGAACAGGCTACCTTACCGGATAGCTGCCATTATTTATAGAGCAGCGGGCGTTGCTATTTGATAATTGCTAATGGGTTATTGTGCTTGAGTGAAACAAAGCATATTTGAAGGTCTGCTACCATTTCGCCGTAGTCAGAAGACTATTCCGAGCTGGCTATTTTAAAAACCCACTAACAGTTTCCCAGTCGGGATCCTTTTATATCTCCCAACGAAAATTACGGGTTAGCCCACGCTTGTCAATACAAGTTTGCAGATAGTCATTAACTTTTTCTGGCTTATCAAGGTACATGTAAACATCAAGAAATGAGTCGTTATAGAAATGCCCTATATAGTGCGCACCTGATAATTCCTTGATCTTTTTAACTAACTCGTCTTCAAAATTGTTAGCAGTATCAGTTTCTGGTTGAGTGGGTAGTCCATTTGCGGTAACGTTTTTCAGATCAAGAGCAATATTTAGCGTCAGACTCCATGGATACTGTAACTTATTCTGATAATCCTTAAAGGCCATATTTACCGACCCAATAACAGGTTTTCCATCGCTTCTCGTAGCTTTCAAAACCGAAAATTTTTCCATTGTGCCTATATTTTTTGACGTTTGGGATCTACAAGCAGAGAAAACAAAAATCAGCAAAAAGATAACTATATATCTCATAAAAAAACGACTCTAATTAAATAGGAACAAAGATACTTTCATAACTCATAAAGCACTTGTTGATATGGGCCAAATAAAACAGGCTACCCTACCGGATAGCCTGCCCTTATTATAAACTTTAAAATAAATTAGTCTGCCTGATCTGCGTGAAACGCGTACCTGTAGTCTGTAGCAGGTACCTGTGTTTCCTTGATGGTACGGGCGCTAAGCCAGCGGTAGAGGTTGAGGGGTGAGCCTGCCTTATCGTTGGTGCCACTGGCGCGGGCGCCGCCAAAGGGCTGCTGGCCTACTACAGCACCGGTCGGCTTGTCGTTGATGTAGAAGTTGCCGGAGCTGTTGACAAAGCGCTTGGTCATGTACTCGATGGCGTGCCTGTCTTTGGCGAATATAGCACCGGTAAGGGCGTATGGAGAGGTCTTATCCACAATGTCCATAGTTAGTATCCACTGGTCGGGCTCGTACACGTGTATGCTCAGTACCGGGCCAAATATCTCTTCGCACATGGTGACGTAGCTCGGGTCTTTAGCTTCTATAAGCGTAGGCGCTATGAACCAGCCCTTGCTTTTATCGTAAGTGCCACCGTGTATTATTGTGGCCTGGCCATTGCTGTTCTTAACGCCATCTATGTACTTAGTGATGCTGTTGAACGCCTTCTCATCTATCACCGCATTGATGAAGTTGCTGAAATCGTCGACCGGGCCCATTTTCATGGTCTTCAGTTCGGCTATCAGCTTGGTCTTTATCTCGTCGGCCAGGTTAGCAGGCAGGTATGCGCGGGAAGCGGCTGAGCATTTCTGCCCCTGGTATTCGAAAGCACCGCGAGCCAGGCCTGCAACTACTTCGTCCACGTTGGCCGTAGGGTGTACGAACACAAAGTCTTTACCCCCCGTCTCCCCCACTATGCGCGGGAACGAGCGGTACTTAGGTATGTTCTCGCCAATGGTCTTCCACATGCCCTGGAACACCCCGGTAGAACCAGTGAAGTGCACACCAGCGAACAGGTGGTGGTTGAAGCAAATATCGCCCACCATAGCTCCCGGAGGGTATACGAGGTTGATAACGCCATCGGGCAGGCCTGCTTCCATAAGTATCTCCATGAACACGCTGGCGCTGTATATCTGGGTATTGGCAGGTTTCCATACCACCACGTTGCCGCACATAGCGGGCGCAGTAGGCAGGTTGCCACCAATAGCGCTAAAGTTGAACGGGGTGACCGCCAGTACAAAACCTTCCAGCGGGCGGTACTCCAGCCTGTTGTGGAAGCCCTGCGGCGATATAGGCTGCTGCTTGTATATCTCTGTAAGGAAGTGCACGTTGAAGCGCAGAAAATCTATGAGTTCGCACGCGCTGTCTATCTCGGCCTGGTAAGCATTCTTGCTCTGGCCCAGCATGGTAGCGGCGTTCATTTTGTAGCGGTACTTGGTAGCCAGCAGTTCTGCGGCCTTCATAAATATGTTGGCACGTATCTCCCAGCTGGTAGCGGCCCAGCTTTCGCGGGCGGCCAGTGCAGCTTCTATGGCCTGGTTCACGTGGGTCTCATCGCCCGCGTAAAAGTGACCCAGCAGGTGGCTGGTCTCGTGCGGGGGGCGCATCTCTACTTTCTTATTGCTGCGCACTTCCTTACCATCGATGTACATGGGTATATCGCGGTGGGTGGCTTTCAGTTCTGCTACTGCTTTTTTAAGGCTGGCGCGCTCGGGGCTGCCGGGGGCATAGCCCAGTACGGGTTCATTCTTAGGTTCGGCGAATTGGAAATAACCGTTTTGCATAGTTCTATTTTTCTGAATGGAATGCAAAGGTAGTGAAGTTGGGAACGTTCCCAAATTTAAGCGCAAGCATCGTAACTACTTACTCTTTTTAAAATGTCGTGACCACTTGCGAGAACCTTCATTTCTTTTTTGCTTGGCCAAAAAAGAAACGAAGCAAAGAAAAAAGGCCACTTTTGTATGATCGCTCCGCGCATAAAAAGAAGCTCTACTGCGTGTTACGCAAGGTACTTCCATTGTGGGCCACTGGTTTTGCAGGCGATGAAGGATCGCAGCAAAAAAGGTGGCTGAATATGGGCTCAGCTTTGCCTGTGGGTAGGTGGGCTTTGTACAGCGTTAGTGGGTATCCGACTACCTTGTACCGACGTAATCCATAGGTGTTATGTTCATATCAATCAACCGCGTTTACCGAGTTCTATTACCTCGCAGTTCTTCATGTCCTTACCATCTATGGTGAAGCGGATGAGTGTGCGCACTTTGTGCCAGCCGTGGATACCTGCGGCACCGGGGTTCATGTGCAGGCATTTCAGCTTATCGTCGTAGATGATCTTGAGTATGTGGGAGTGGCCTGTTATAAAGAGTTGGGGCGGGTTGGCATAAAGGATGGGGCGGATGGCGGGGGCATACCTGCCGGGGTAACCGCCAATGTGGGTCATGAGTATCTCTACTTCCTCGCACTTCCAGCGGAGGGTCTCGGGGTACTGGCTGCGGATGTCGTAGCCGTCTATGTTGCCATAAACTCCCTTGAGTGGTTTGAATGCTGCCAGTTTATCTGCTATGGCTGCAGTACCAAAGTCGCCTGCATGCCATATCTCGTCGCAGTCTTTGAAGTGCTCAAAAACAGCATCGTCGAGGTAGTTATGGGTATCTGATATGAGGCCAATGCGGGTCATGAGGGGTAGAACTTATGTATAAAGATACCTTATGGTAGGGTCATGGCGTGAAATTATTGCGCAGTTACTTTTGAGCAATAAACAACCTCACATCTCATGGAATTAAGAAAAATTGGAAGTTCGGACATACATGTAGCCCCATGGGCATTGGGTGGTAATGTGTTTGGCTGGACCATTGATGAACAAATGTCTTTTCGGGTGCTGGATGCTTTTGTAGATGCGGGTTTTAACCTCATTGACACAGCAGATGTATATAGCCGCTGGAAGCCGGGAAACAAAGGTGGCGAAAGTGAGACCATTATAGGCAAGTGGCTGAAACAGAGCGGCAAGCGCGATAAAGTAGTGATAGGCACTAAGGTAGGCTCGGATATGGGCGATGGAAAAAAAGGACTGACTAAAAAGTATATACTGCAAGCCGCTGAAGATTCGCTAAAACGCCTGCAGACCGACCACATAGACCTGTACTGGACCCACTTTGATGATGTAGCTATACCTGTGGCAGAAACACTGGAAGCCTATGCCCAACTGATAAAGGACGGTAAGGTGCGTATCATAGGTACTTCCAACATGTCGCCGGAGCGGATAAAGGAATCGTTGAAGACCAGTAAAGAAAAAGGCTTCCCGGATTACCAGGCGCTACAACCCCACTACAATCTGTATGACCGCCAAGACTACGAAACTAAGTACGAACAACTGGCACGAGATAACAACCTGGCTGTGTTTCCCTACTACTCGCTGGCCAGTGGCTTCCTTACCGGCAAGTACCGTAGTGCTGCGGACACCTCGAAAAGCCCACGGGGCCAAGGTGCTGAAAAATACCTGGACGCCCGTGGCCTGAGCATACTTAAGGGACTGGATGAAGTGGCAGAAAAACACAGTACTACGCCTGCAGCCATTGCGATAGCCTGGCTGGCAGCACGCAAAAGCATAACTGCGCCCATAGCCAGCGCCACAAAACCTGAGCAAATGAAAGACCTGATGAAGGGAGCACAGCTGAAATTGCCGCAGGAAGACATACAAAAGCTGGACGATGCCAGTAAATATTAGACATCTTTAACAATAACGGGCACGATTTTTCCGTTAGTATAGGCGCAGGATGGTATCTTGCGCTTATACCTTTTGACTGTAATGAAGACATTGTTCCTGCTTGTTGTGTCTATCGTAGTTTGCCAAGCATATGTATATGCCCAAGTGGCGGAGCAACCAGACCCTATTGATAAAGAATACAGGGCCTGCCTGAGCAACGATACTTCGGTTACCAATCTGTGCAACTGTGCATTTAAAGCCTATGGCAAGTATAATGACCAGATGGACCTCTACTACAAAAGACTAATAAAAGAAATACCCGATACCGCAAGAAAATATGCTGAAAAAGCACAAGGCGCATGGATGACCTGGCGTGATACGGAATTTGGCACCTACAATTGTATATTTGATAAAGAAGGAAGCCAATGGAATCGTGTGCGTACCGAAGGCCGGCTAAGTATGATAAAGGAACGTGCACATCAACTGAAAGCCTACTACGAGGTACTGCATGACAGCAGGAAAGAGAAGAGGTAGATCACTACCTGCCTATACCCAGCACATCCTTCATTGTAAATACCCCATTTTTACCAACTACAAACTCGGCAGCCAGTACTGCACCTAATGCAAAGCCATCACGGCTATGGGCTGTGTGTATGATCTCAATGTCGTCTATTGACGATGAGTATTTTACATTGTGCGTACCGGGTACGTTCTCTACCCTATGGGCGGTGATGGCCAGGTCGGTAGGTTCTGCAGCTTCGTTCAGCATCCATTTATCCTTGCGCTGCAGGCGCTCTATAACCTGGTTGGCGAGGGATATGGCAGTGCCGCTTGGGGCATCTTGTTTTTGTGTATGATGCGCTTCTTCTATGGTCACATCATATTCGCCATGGTCGTTCATTAATGACGCCAGTAATTTGTTCACCTCGAAGAATATGTTAACCCCTACACTAAAGTTAGAAGTGTGGAGAAAAGCGGTGTTGTTTTCCAGTGCCTTTTCACCTGCTATGGTCAGCCTTTCGTTCCAACCGGTGGTGCCGCTTACTACCGGTATGCCAGCACCCAGTACCGTCAGTACATTATCTAATGCTACATGAGGACTGGTGAACTCTATGGCCACATCTGCCTTTTGCAGGTTATCAATGGTCATATCTTCTTTATTCTCGAGCATGATACGCAAGACAATAGTGTGACCGCGCTTTACGGATACACTTTCTATGGTTTGGCCCATTTTGCCATATCCTATCAGTGCAATATTCATTATCTTATATTAAAGAAATAAAGAAAGAAGCGTAAAGATAGCGAACAGCACGCTGGCAATACCATTGGTATTGCCAAATGCTATGTTCACCTTGCTGAGGTCATCGGGTTTTACCAGTAAGTGCTGGTAGGTAAGCAACCCTATGTATATCAATATACCTATCCAGTATACCCAGTGGAACTGACCCAATACACCGGCAGCTATTACGAACAGTGCCGAGAACACATGCAGTATGGTGGATACCACCAATGCCCGGCGCACACCTAATGCCTCTGGTATAGAGTGTAGTTTGTGGCTGCGGTCAAAACCTTCGTCCTGCAAGGCATAAATGATATCGAAGCCGGATACCCACGTGAGCACTGCAAAAGAGAACAGTAAAGGAATGATATTAAATTGACCAGTTACGGAGAGGTAAGCGCCAATAGGAGACAACGCAAGTCCTACACCCAATACCAGGTGACAAAGCGCGGTAAACCTTTTTGTGTAACTATAAAATAAGATGACGAAAAGTGCAACAAACGACAGATAAAAACACAGAGGATTGATGAAGAAGGTAGTAACTACAAACAAAACAGAATTGACAATAGTATAATTAAGCGCTTGGCCTGGTTTTACAATTCCTGCGGGTATCTCTCGTTTGGCCGTGCGTGGGTTCAGCGCATCAAAATGCCTGTCCAAATAGCGATTAAAGGACATAGCTGCACTGCGGGCAAACACCATGCAGAGTAGCATAAGTAACAAATTTACCAGCAAATGCCACTCTAAGGTTACATGCCTAATGGCCAGCGTAAAACCGATAAAAGCGAATGGCAGTGCAAATACCGTATGACTGAACTTTATCAGAGACAGGTAATTTTTAAGCCGTTGTATGAGCGACGGTATGGGTGCTGTTGCGTTCATCATTTATTGTACGTCTGCTTCAAAACCAATGGATATAGCTTCTGCCTGTGCATTGGAGTGCACCATAGCATTTTTTGCCTGCTGCCCAGGGTGGCCCTTGCTGTTGTATTGCAATACTATCTCCCCCTCAGCACCCGGCGCAATAGGGTCTTTAGAGAAGGTTGGTACTGTGCACCCGCAGGACACATCTACTTTAGATATTAACAATGGGCTGGTACCTGTGTTCTTAAATTTATAAGCATGCTTCACTACATCACCTTCTTTTATCTTACCAAAGTTGTACTTGGTCTCATATATCTGGATAGTGGTCTTGGGTAAAGTATCGACCGTATGCATACGCGAAGCCACTTGCTGTGCATCGAGACCATTGTCGCTGCTGCCTAAGTGGTATTTATTGAACAGAGCGGTCTGGCTTATGCCGCTAAGCTCTACCAAAGCTATAACAAAGCAAGAAAGCGTGAGTATAGTAAGCAGAACTGTTTTTAATTGCTGGTTCATGTGTATTAAAATAGAATGTTCAAAATTAATAAAAGTTAAGCAATAGATGTAGGTACATTGTATTACTTACTGTTCTCCGTCCATATCTGCGCCAGGTGTACCAGGGTTTCCACCGCTTTTTGCATATCCTGTACGCTCACATATTCCTGCTTGCTGTGTATGCCCATTTCCCCGGTAAATATATTGGGGCAAGGCAGTCCCATAAACGACAAGCGGGAACCATCGGTACCACCTCTTATGCTCATACGTTGCACATCCATGCCTGCACGGCGGTATGCTTCTTCTGCGTAGTCCATTACCTGTGGGTTATGGTCCAGCACTTCTTTCATGTTGCGGTATTGTTCCTTTATCACTATTGTTGTGGTAAGCCCCGGGAATACTATCTGGGTCTTCTCTGCCAGTTCACGCAGTTTTTGCTCGTGGTGTGCCAGTTGAGGTGTATCAAAATCGCGGATGATGAACTGCACCCTTGCGGTCTCTATTGTGCCTTCAATCAATACCGGGTGCACAAAGCCTTGCATACCTTCGGTTGTTTCCGGGCTCCATTCGTTGTTGGGCAGCATTTCTACGAACGCAGCTGCAGCTTTTATGGCACTCACCATTTTGCCCTTGGCATAGCCGGGATGCGCACTTACACCATTAAAGGTCACGGTCATAGAGTCGGCAGAAAAAGTTTCGCCTTCCAAGTGACCGCGCTCTCCCCCGTCGAGGGTGTATCCAAAACTGGCACCCAGTTTCTTCATATCTATTGCTGCAACGCCTCGCCCTACTTCCTCATCAGGGGTAAATAGTATACGTATGGCACCGTGTTCTATTTCCGGATGAGTGGTCAGGTATTGGGCAAGATCCATAATAATGGCAACGCCAGCCTTATCATCAGCACCCAGCAGGGTAAGCCCTGAAGCGGTAATGATATCATCGCCTATGCGTTCTTTTAAGTAAGGATGGTTCTTTGTGCTGATCACAACAGTTGGGTCATCAGGCAATACTATATCCTTACCATCGTAATTGAGGTGCAGTATAGGCATCACATTGGTACCACTGCAATCGGGTGCGGTGTCCACGTGTGAACAATAACAAAGTACTGGTACATTGGCAGTGGTAGTAGCCGGTATTGTAGCATATACATAACCATGCTCATCCAGCTCGGCATCAATGATACCTATGGAAAGCAGTTCCTTTACCAGTATACGACTCAGGTCTTTTTGTTTTTCTGTGGAGGGTTGCGTTTCCGAAGCAGGGTCGCTTTGGGTATCTATCTGCACATAGCGCATAAAACGATCGGCGGCGGTATGGGTATATCCTTGTAAAGACATGTAGTGGTGTATTTTGCGGCGTAAAAGTAGCGTTTTTCCGGCCTATGGTTCCCAAACATCTTTCAATAGTTGTATCTTAGTATCCTATGTGGGCGCTCACTAAAAAAGACTTTTCACAAATCGTTACGGTAACATTCACCTTGTTTGCCGTTATAGATGTGCTTGGCTCTATACCGGTCATTATATCCATTAAGAAAAAAATGGGCGATATCAGCGCCACGCAGGCCACCTTAGTGTCTGGCGCGCTGATGCTGCTTTTCTTTTTTGTGGGTGAACAGATGCTGGATTTTATGGGGCTGGATATACAGTCGTTCGCCATAGCAGGGTCAATAGTCATTTTTATACTGGGGCTGGAGATGGTGCTGGGAATGGAGTTCTTTAAAAGTGATAATGATACCAAAATGAGCACTGTAGTACCTATTGCCTTCCCGCTCATTGCCGGATCGGGCACGCTTACTACAGTAATGTCCTTAAAGGCTGCTTACCAGTCTTACAATATACTTATTGGTATACTTATTAATCTTGTATTCATCTTTATCACACTACGGTCCATCAACTTCCTGGAGCGTATGCTGGGCCCATCGGGCATAGCAGTAGTGCGTAAATTTTTTGGGGTGATACTGATAGCTATTGCAGTGAAGATATTCAGGAGTAACCTGGGATTTTAAAACTATTTCATGGCTAATAATAGCACATCGCGATTCAGCAACCGGGTAGACGACTATGTGAAGTACAGGCCGGGATACCCGCAAGCTATTGTTGATTTTCTGCAACAGGAGTATGGCTTGTCTACGGATAAGCTGGTGGCTGATGTGGGTGCTGGTACTGGTATTTCTACGGAACTGTTCTTAAAGGCGGGCTATTCTGTTGCGGCAGTTGAGCCTAATAAGGCAATGCGTGACAAAGCTATAGAACTACTTGGTGGTTTTCCTGACTTTAAAGCAACAGATGGTACGGCAGAACACACCGGGCTGGAATCTGCAAGCGTTGATGCTATCATTTGTGGGCAGGCTTTTCATTGGTTCAATAGGGAGCAGACCAAAGAGGAATTTAAAAGAATATTGACGCCAGGTGGCATAGTAGCACTGATCTGGAACGAAAGAAGAACAGGCTCTGACTTTGAAAAGGAGTATGATGCGCTTATAGTAAAACATGCCAGCGACTATGTGCAGGTAGACCACAGAAACATAGATAACGCTGCTATTGAAACTTTTTTTAGCCCTGAGTCTGTGCATTTACAACTGTTCCCCAATAGTCAAAGCTTTGACCTTACAGGTCTTGAGGGCAGGTTGCTATCATCATCTTACATGCCTGCCAAACAGGATGCCGGATATGCTGCAATGATAAACGACCTGGAGCGATTGTATAACCGTTACCAGGTCGATGACCATATTACTATTCATTATGACACTAAGGTGTATGTAGGAAGGTGGTAATGCACTACATATAATTAATAAGAAAGGTTATGAAGTTTGCCTATAGGCACCTGTAATTCGTCATAGATAAACGAATAGACATACGAATCATCTTGTATATCTTTATCTGTATGTCCATTATTATTTTCAATATACAGCAAGACCGGATGGTCGCCCTTATTACAGTGCTGTAGTGCTGCAGTGTATTTATAGGAATGTAAGGGCACCACCCTGTCATCATGATCCGCAGTTATAATGAGCATTGCAGGATAAGTAGTGTCTTTTACATTGTGCAATGGGGAATATTTTAAAAGGTTTTCAAAATCCAGCGGCTGGGCGCTAGATCCGTACTCGTTCTCCCAAGCGTTTCCTATGGTATATTTCTGATATCGAAGCATATCATAAACACCTTTTTCAGCTATTACGACCCTACAAATATCTGGTCGCTGATTGGCCACAGCAGCAACTAACAATCCGCCATTTGAGCCACCCATCAATACCAGGTTCTCCTTATTAGTGTATCGCTCTTTGAACAAATACTCTGCTGCTGCGATAAAGTCATCGAATACATTTTGCTTGTTAAAACGGCTTCCTTTTTTATGCCACTCCTCCCCATATTCCCCACCGCCACGTAAGCATGGCAATGCTATAACTCCCCCGTTCTGCATAAAACTGATAAATCCCCTATCATAAAAAGGTGTCATGGACACATTATTCCCACCATATCCATAAAGTATTGTAGGCGTTGCTGCATTGAGCTTTACCCTCTTTTTGCACGCAATGAACATAGGAATCTTTGTGCTATCAGCTGAATAATAAAATACTTTTTTCACCTCAAGCTCTTTATAATCATAAGCTATTTTGGTCTTCTCCACAAGGTCAACACTAAAATCGTTCACATTGTATTGATAAACGACCGGAGGATATAAGAATGAATAGTGGCAAAATGTAACGATGGAATCGCTTCCGTCATTATCAAAACCAGCTACAGAACAGCCGGTAGGGAATTCTATTTTATGTATAGGCGTACCGGTAGTATCGAATGTCACGTTAACATTGTCCGCATCTTTAAGATAAGTGACCAACACTTTGTTGCCAACAATATTAACATCACTCAGCACTTCATTGTATTGCACTATAAATTCCTCAGCTTTATTTTTTTTATCTTTTTCAAATAGTAATACTTTCCCGCGGGGGGCGCTGGATGTGGTAGCGACCATAAATTTATTATTGAACATACCTACTACGTTAAATTCGCCACCGTTGGCAGAAGAAATCAAGGTATCGAACCTGAAGGAGTATGTGCTATCTATCTTTGCTGTAAGTATCTGGCTTTTCTCTTTTCCTGTTTTGGTTTTAGTTTGTTCAGAAATGACCAGATAATTACTGACCTTTTGAAAAGATATCTCTGCATCGGAATGCTGTTCATTTTTGTATACCAACCTGTCTTTCCCTTGCTCCTCGCCTAGCTTATGATACCAGATTGCAGCATTTTTATTTGCCGACTTTAATATATCGCCCTCGAAAGGATATTTTGTATAGAAAAATCCTTGCCCAGCCCATACGATGTTGCTAAACTTTACTTGTTTGATCAAATCATCTGTATTGTGGAAAGGATATAGCGTTTTTACACGTATCTCATGCCAGTCACTTCCGTTATAAGATAAGGCAAACGCAATAAGTTTATTGTCCTCAGAAACTTTGAACCCCTTTATCTTCACCTTATCGTCGGACTCATATTTGTAATCATCAGGGTCTACAATCTTATCGCCCCATGAATCGATTTTCTTTTTTATAAAGAGAGCAGCATTACCGTCTGCCTTTTCGCGCATCATGTCAAAATAATACCGACCAGACCTATACATTGTGCCTATAGAATGATAGGCGTTTATCCGCAACTGGCGCTCGGGTTGATATTTTCGTTTTAGTTTATTCAGGTATTTTTCTGAAAGATCGGTTTCATCCTCCAGCCACTTCAGGGTAGAGGCTAAAGAATCATACTCAAGGCTTCGATATGGATCAGCTACTTTTGTACCAAAAAAACTATCCCACACAGTGTCTGTTGACGCAATGGGATAACTCATACTTTGTGCAATAGCAGGAACAGAATACAAAATGAAGGTTAATAGGTAAATGGCCCTTTTCATTCTTCAAAAATATACAACATGCTGATATTAAGGCATACAGGTGCCTAATCTCAATGTTAACAAATAACTATCATGTGCGAAATCTTGATTACGTGCTAACAAATCTCAGCAATATTATTGTCCGTTATTTTATCCTCCCTTTTGCTATGATGGTCCAGTCATCATGCCCATGACCTTTATCTCTCCACTGATCCATCAATTGAGCTATTGCAGGTATCATGGTTAGTGTTGCATTGCCTCTACCGGCCTCTTCCATCATGAGGCGGGTATCTTTGCGGGCCATATCGAGTTCCCATGTAGGCTGGTCAAAATTGCCATCAGTGATCTTTTTCAAGCGTCCTTGTACAGATGCGCCCGGGTTCCAGACATCGAACAATGCAGTAATATCAGATGCAGGTATATCCAGCGCTTTTGCCAGTGCGAGCGTATCGGCGAGGCCAGCAGTGAGTGTAACCAGAAATAGATTTCCCAGCAACTTCATACCTGCTGCTTTGGCAGGTTCACTACCGAGGTTTATGAGTTTGCCAGTCATTTTTGATAATTCGGGTGTAAGTTTTGTCACCAACTCCTGGTCGCCCGAGATGAGCATGTAGCCTGTGCTTTCCAATGCATTTTGCGGGCCCATGAATACAGGAGCATGTATGTAGGTATATCCTTGTTCCTTCCAATATTTTATACGACCGGCTACGCCGCTTGCACTTGTAGTTGTATGATCGATAATGATGACACCTGGCTCAAAACCAGATTTTGCCTGCTGCAGTACGGCATCTACCACAGTATCGTCGGGCAGCGTCATGTGTATGCGGTTGGCGCCTTTTACGGCATCAGCCACCTTCTCGAACGCTTTTGCGCCATCAGCTTCCAATGCTTGTGCTTTTGAGAAGGTGCGGTTCCATACTTGAACCTGCTCGCCTTTTTTTAGTAATGCTTTGGTGAAATTGGCTCCTAAGAGACCTGTGCCTATATATGCTATCATGGGTGATGTTTTTTAGGGGGCAAAAATAAACTTAATTTGCGGTCAGTGTTATCACCTGGTTCAGGGTATCTGGTAAACTCACATTACTAAACACCCAGTTCTTAGATGGGGATTGCAGTTGGATCAAATTATTTAACACCCCATAGTAGTACCCTATACCATAGGTCTTGCCATCGTTGGGTATTGTTATGTTATAGTTGGTACTAAGCTCCTGTAGCGTAGTGATGTTGTATGAACTTGAATTTACCACCTGCAGGTAGTAGTAATCTGTGGGCACATCGATATCAATAGTTTGAGACCCCGAGATAGGAGTATTGATGGGCATATACCACCCTATATCCCTGCCGGCCAAGGCTCCATTAAAATAAAAATTCCCAGTAGTGACATATACGTTTAATGACTGGCTGGAACTGACCGAAAATGTTACAGTAGCACCGGGAGCTACTGTTTTAACCGAGTCGTTGAAGGTACTTAAAGATAAAGTCAAGGTAGTTTTTGCGTGATTTTTGAAAACCAAGTAAGTGGTTGCCAGGTCATCGCAATGCACGCCGGTAAATTGGGATGTGCAAATGCATTTACCATCAGCACAAACACCGTTGTTGTTGCAGGTATAATTAGCACATTTATCTTTGGTGCAGGAAATATAGGCTAACGAAGTAAAAGTTAACAGCGCAAATGCAGCGGAAAAAATGACGCAGTTATATCTATTCATTCTTCGTTTTTATATTTTCATTAATTAGCTGTCACTGTTGCCACTTGGTTCACCGTATATGGAAGATTTAAATTGTTGAAATTCCATGATTTTGAGTTCGCATAAAGCGTTACTGAAGGATTCCCAGAGGCATTGTAGTAGCCCAGGCCATATGTTTGGGCATTATTAGGTATTGTAGCATTGTAGGAATAACCATTTACTTGTTCTGCTGTAATGGTGTAAGTACTCGTGTTTACTACTTTTAAAAAGAAATATGTGGTAGGTACATCCATATTTTGCATCACCGAACCGCTGGCAGGATACGTCAAAGTTAAATTCCAGGAAACAGTGTTGCCAACATTACTACCATTCAAATACATTGCGGTTAGATAAGCGTAAATGTTGAAAGTTTCTCCTGGAATACCGGAAAAGCTCGCTGTATCGCCAGGAGCTACCATTTTTGAGGAGTTATTTGTCTGGATGCTCATTGAAGCGAATGAATTATTTTTAAAGATGACACTTGTTGTTGCCAATCTTTCGCAATGTACGCCCGCATATTGCGAAGGGCAAACACAGTTACCACCAGAGCACGTACCATTATTTTGGCAGGTATATGCATCACAAGGATCTTTTTTGCACGACGTGTATGTAACCGTGGCAAATGCAAATAATGTAATTACAGTAGTAAGAAGGGCATGTCTATATTTATTCATAAATAGGGCTTTTAGTGTTTAGGGTCAATGTGAGTTAAAACTGTTGTTATGCCAATAATATTGTTGGCAACATACAAAAAATGTACATTATTCTGAAAACATTGGCGTAAAAAGTCTTGCCGATTAATACTTATTGAGGAACATCCCCTTTATTCACCTGCACCTGGCCTGTAAGGTTCTTTATGGTATAGTAGGTAAAGTCCTCATTTGCTTCCAAACCATCGCCATCCAGCACCTGTGCGGGTGTGGTGATCTTCACATGTTTTTCGGTGAAGAATTTCTTTATGGCCTGGTTCCATATCAGCTCCTCGGTCTGTAACTTCTCCCCTTTTTTGTTCACTATTACTATGCTATCGCGTACCAATATGTTTTGCTGCAGCTCATAGTAGCGGGCATATCGCGCTGTAAGGGTACTTTCTACTTTACCACTATCGTCATAAAATTCCACCTTTATGCCCTGTTTCATATCTGTGTAAGGTGGCTTTGCAGTCTCGTTCCTTATGAACTCGTGGGCAAAAAGGCGGGCTTTTGTTTTTCCATGCTCGCTGTATATTATGGTAACATCGTATGCCTTGTCCACCTGCGACATGCTTTTGGAAGTAAGCGCTACAATATCTTTAGGGTCATTGTGACAGGCTGCCATAAACAAAATACCCGGCAATAATATCCGGGTAATTTTGAAAAAGGTATATGAGCAGGAATGTTTATTCATATCTACGCTTTACGAACCACTTAGCATTGAAGGACAAACCTAATGAGAACTTTACGTAAGTCTCTTCGATAAGACCATTATTCTGAGTTCCCATCTTGCCGACTTCGAGCGCAGCATGCAGCTGAGATGTATTGCGCCTGAAGGGAAGACTTACACCAGCCGTTGCACCATAGTACTTTAATTGTGTGCCTTGTAAGAATATGGGATCGGTACCGTAATATATGCCGACCCTATAGGTAGCCCTTGACCAGTAGTTGCGCGAATTGGTTATATCCGGAACGAACTCACCACCCACACTTACCCGGTATGCATTGGCCAGAGCAGTATCGGCTATTCCATTATTGCGGAATTGGGTCCATTGCGTAGCTGCGTAGTCCACACCTATGTCCCAATGTTCTGTTTTAGCCAAGTGTACGCCAAAGCTATAAGACAAAGGTAATATTACTTTATTTTTCACCTGATTGCCCTGGTATGCTGTATCCTGCACCAGGCTATCGGTAAACTGTATAGAACCTATCCAGTATTCATTTTGGGTCTGTGCCAGTTTTTGCGATAATTCTACTGTTCCGCCTAAGCGCAACATAAGGTTGTTCTTCAGCTTCGTCTCGTACATAACTCCGCCTTTCCAATGCAGGCCGCCAATTTTTGAATAATTAGAGTATTCTGCGTTAAGGAGTTTTACAGTGTCGTATATATTATCTGCAAAAGAAGAGATCGTAGTACTGCCAAACATATAACCAAAATTAAACCCGAGGCTAAGGCCCTTGTACTGATATGCAGCACCTATATAGGCGTAGTTCAAGCCACCTGTGCCTCCAAAAGTGTGGCGGACACTACCCACACCTGGGTATATACCTGTGTCAGAAAAACTATAATATGTAGTTGATATAGGGCGAAAACCAAGTACAAGCCCACCGTGTTTGTTTACGGGAACGCCAATCGTAAGATAATTTAGCGTTGCAGTACCCGTCTGATAGGTTTGGCCGTTCGCTGCTAATGTTCGCGTACTGGCCATCATGCCAGCCTCATAAGTAGTATACTTCAGGAACGAGTATGATGCAGGATTATCTGAATTTATTGTATATGGATCTGCATAGGCAGAGGAAATATTGCCCATGCCTTTTAAATTGGTATTATTACCATTCACCGCACTACCAATACCAAACCTCGAATAAGGATCATTTTCCCTGGTAGATGTAGGATAACTTACTGTACTGGTTTGAGCTATAGCTTTTACACCAAGAACACATAATAAGAAAGGGAAAATATATTTAACGCGGAATTGGTACATTATGTTTTAAAATTAGATTTAACCCTTTCAATAGAAGGTCTTGGTCGGCAAATATCTTACTTTTAAGCTTGGTTGCAAAGTATGGGGCATCCCCTCCCGTTAATACCGCGTTAAAATCGGGGTAATGGCTTTCAAATTCTTTGATCATCCCATCTATTTCGGCTGCCATTCCGTATACAGCACCACTGCGCAGGCAGGTGTCTGTATCATACCCTAACAACAAAAGCTCACCTTCTACCTTTATTTCCGGCAATGTGTAGGTGAACTCGTGCATAGCTTTCAGGCGCATATGCAGACCTGGAGAAATGGCGCCACCCCTGAATGCCTTATTCTTCTGCACAAAATTGTAAGTGATGCAGGTACCCAAACTTATAGCAAGCGTATTTTTATCAGGATAAAGCAAGTAGGCCCCGGTCGCTAACGCTATACGGTCGTTACCCAAAGTATCGGGAGACACATAAGCATTCATGATAGGCAATGGTGTACTGTTATTGAGCTTTATGAACGAACGAACTTTATCTTTTACGGTCTGCTCTGCTTCTATTGAATGGTTGGCAACAGAACAAAGAATGGCTTTGGATGGCGAGTGAGTAGCTATGATATGCTCCAGGTTGGTTACTGCATCTGCCGCAAGGAATGTAAACGTTCCTGTTATCTGCTCATCATTGAAAATAGCAGCTTTTACATTTGTGTTCCCCCAGTCTATGCAAAGATTGATCGACATGTGTGTGTTGCTTTAAGATGGTTTTCAGCCAAATTAGTGAAATTCAATGTGATACCCTAAACTATATGGAAATGAGTGGAAAAATTAAAGGTCCAGGTCGCCTAAAGATAAGTTGCGGAAGTGCCCGTTCATTTGCACCCGTGCTTTCATTTGCTCCAGCTCTTTTACTACAGGTGTTATATTGTTGAGGTGCCGGCGTATATATTCCAACCGCTGGCTTTCAGTGAACAGGCCCAGCAGTTCATACTCCTGTGCCTTGGTAAAGCCTACAAGGTGCCCGATCTCGTAAGATATCATGGATGCTTTATGTATCGGAAATTTTTCTTCCAGGTCAAAGAGTGTATATAACCGTTTTACTTCTTCCAGTATCAGCCTGCTGATGCTGGTGCTGTCTGGCACGGTCACATTTTGCGGGTAGTTAACAATGGCTCCCCAGTACATTTTCTCTGGCAGTGTCTTTATTACTTCCAGCACGCGAAATACATTGAGCCCCTTGGTCTTGATATCCATTTCACCGTTATCATATTCTTTCACTATTTCTACTATCTGCATCTGGGTGCCCAGCTCTTCCATTTTTTTGTCTACAACGGTAGTGATACCAAATGGCTTATTATCCTTTAAACAATCCTTTATCAATTGCTTATACCGTGGCTCGAACACATGCAGGTTCAATGCTTCGCCCGGATAGACAACTATACTGAGAGGAAATATGGGTATGAAATTGGTCATGGTAAAATATTATCGACTATTGCAGGTCGTTGTTCTTTTTTTAATGTCATCCTTTGCCACAGCATGAAGAACAAATATACAAATACTCCGTATTGTACTTCAAGAAAGGGCTCTATCATGAGGTTCACTGATAGGATGAGCCATGTTGTGAACATAAAAAAACTGTTCCGGTCTCTCTTCAACCAGCCTAACGGCATAAAGACCCAACAGGTAAACAATAAGGCAGCAGGAATGCCGCAACCCAATGCCACTGCCAGGAACTGGTTGTGCGGCAATAAGCGGTCCTCGTCCCTTACTTGTGGGTACCACTTTGTATAGCCCTGTTTCATTACATCCAGCATATCGCTGGCCCCTACCCCAGCCCAGGGGTGTGCTATAATTTCCCTGGCTGCGATCTTATAGGATATTAGCCTGCCAATATCGCCATAAGTGCCAGACCTGTCGCCCTGCTCAAAAGCAATGTAGGTATAACACATATACATGATACGCTGCCGGAAAGTAGGTATAGCAAAGTTTGCGGTGACGAGAAGTACAGCCAACAGGGCCACAACCGTTAACACTGCTTTGATCTTTTTCTGCACAAGCTGCCAGATGCCATAGCTTATAATGAATAGATATAAGGATATAAGTCCTGATTTTGCTGCAAGTATGTGCAGGTATATGGTAAGCAGCAAAGCAATGGTACCTATAATCCACTTCAGTTTCGCTGTCTTAAGTGTTGGCCATATGTATACACACCATGTAATGTACAGCGCTATGGATACACTAAAGCGAATATGATCGCCATCGGCAGGTGTAGGCAATACTTTTGATACACGGTATTGCTCCATGTAAAAAGTAAGATTATTGACCAAAAAAGAACAACTGTAGCAGGCCCCAAGAAATAGCATGATGCCTATACAAACCGTATAGATGCGCAATTGCTGTGCAGAAAATGCGGGTAAGAATGTGAAAGACAAGGGCAGTAGCAGTATGGGCAGCTTTTCATTGAAACGTATATCCCAAAAACCAGTGTGCGAACCCCAAAGCGCTGAAAACGCATAAAAACATACCCATATAGCTCCTATAAACCACCACTTGTCCTGAAACCACTGCCGGGGATGTACCTTGTATAAGGCATTGACGCCAAAAGCTATAATTGACATAGACATCAAAGCCCTTGATACGAGCAGCCCACACACCATACCCAAAATACAGACAAGCGCAATGTTGGATCTTTCTAAAAACTTATGGCTAAGAGAATTATTTTTGTTCAAGAAGGCTGTTTTCTGGTTTTCTATTAAACGGTCGAAAATAACAATTTAGTGCAGGACAAAATAAAAGAACTTCAGGAACAGATACACAATGGGAATTTTAAAGCGCTGGCAAGGGCCATTACCATGGTGGAAAACGAACTGCCAGGGTACGAAGACCTGCTGCTGACGCTACCTGCTACTGCACAAACAAATGTACTGGGTATAACAGGCCCGCCCGGCGCAGGTAAAAGCACACTGGTAAATGCACTGCTGCACTACTGGCTAAAAGAAGAAAAGAAGATAGCTGTGATAGCTGTGGACCCCTCATCGCCATTCAACTACGGGGCGCTACTGGGCGACAGGATAAGGATGAACGACTTTTATACGAATCCTAATATTTTCATTCGCTCGCTGGCCAGCAGGGGGGCTCTTGGGGGCCTTAATGCCAAAATAATAGAGATAACGGACGTTGTGAAAAATGCGGGTTTTGATATGGTGCTGGTAGAAACCGTAGGTGTGGGGCAAAGTGAAATAGATATTGCAGGCCTTGCCGACTGTACCGTAGTGACACTGGTGCCCGAAGCGGGCGACATAGTGCAAACACTGAAAGCCGGCATAATGGAAATAGCAGATATGTATGTAGTGAATAAGGCCGACCGTAACGAAGCCGAGGCGCTATACCGCAATCTAAAGATACTGGTACATGAAAAAGCACTGGGCAATAAAGAGATACCAGTAATAAAAACAGTAGCTACCCTGCAAACGGGCATACCAGAGCTGGCAAACGAAATAGCCAACTACATGCGTGAAAGCAGCAATGACAACAAGAAGAAAATGCACTTACTTGCCGATAAAAGCTGGCAACTGATACAAGAGCGCAGGATGAGACACATCAACAAGCGGGCGCTGCAAGCTGCACTGAGGGAAGCCATGCTACTGCCCGATTTTAATATATACCGTTTTGTAAAAGACCATGACACCTTTAAGTAAGCGACCTTATATACATCAAAAAATCGGAATGACCAAATCTGCAAAAAGAGGTGGTGTGGATAGAAAGCAGGGAAATGTGGAAATATAAAACCCCACAGGGCTTAGGGCTAGAGTATATTTACAGCTAAAAATACGGTGACCACTGTACCGCAAGTTACCGGATAGTATCCGCTGGTAACAGCACAACGCACTATGCTGATCGACATCATTGCCGGAGAACATTCAGATTTCATTAAAATAGCACCTATCCTGGCCGCTATCCGGAAAGAACACCATAAAGGCACCGATATTAAATACAGGTACATATACACAGGCCATTTTAACGACAAAGCACTTACCAGTACCATTTATTCAAAGCTTGGTATAGAGAAACCCCACGTAAACCTGGAAACAGGTAGTGGCAGCACCGTAGAGCAAACGGCTACTATAATGGTGCGCTACGAAAAGGTGCTTGCCATATACCCACCTAAACTGATACTATTGGTTGGCGATTCTAACGCTGCCATTGGCTGCAGTGTTGCGGCAAAAAAAATGCTGTCGGTAGATATAGGCCATGTAGACGCCGGCCTACGCAGCTACGACAACACCAAACAGGAAGAAATAAATAGAGTGGTAACGGATTCTGTTACCGACTATTACTTTACCGGTGCACACTCTGCAAATGAGAACTTGAGGAAAGCTGGCGTGGCAGAATCTAATATATTCTTTGTGGGCAATGTGCGGGCCGATGCGTTGCGTAAACTATCGCCACATTTTGAACAGCCACTGCTGTGGAAGAAGCTGAGCCTGAAACCACAAGACTATATAGTATTCGTATACCAGCATGCTAACTTTGCACCGCTGATACTAAAAGAGATACTGGGCTGTATAGTAGACCTATCAGAAGGTATCCCTGTCATTTTCCCGGTAAACAAACGGCTGGCAGAGACCATAGAACAAGTGAACGGCAGGGCTGCTAACCTGGTACTGACCAAACCTATGGATTACCTGCACCTATCGTACCTGGTGCAACATGCTAAAATTGTAATTACAGACTCTACTGATGTGCAGGAAGACAGCACCATGATGCATGTGCCCTGTATCACTATAAACAATAATAAAGAACGGCTGGAGACCTTTACCATTGGCACCAATAAGATATTGACCGGCAACTTGAATGAACTGCGGCATATGTTCGAGTTGCTGCATACAGGTAAATGGAAGAAAGGGAACATACCCTACCTTTGGGATGGCAATGCTGCATCGCGCATCATTTCAGTCATTAAGCACATAAAATAATACTCTTGAACAAATTGTAAATGAACCTCTATTTTATCAATTTGTTATTTGCTAATTTAGCTCCATTATTATTGTATATTTGATAGCAATAATTAATTCTATTATTATTTAATGGATATTGCGTTGAAATTTATAAGCAAAACGGATACTTTACCTAACCAGGGATATAGCTACGAGATAAACGCATGATCGATATAGCACCATACATCTTATATCCACTAATATTTTTATGCACACTTGTACTAAGTGCCATTTCGATACCAAGGGTAATATATGTAGCAAAACGCAAAAAGCTATTTGATGTACCCGACAATAAAAGGAAGATACACCTTACTATTATACCAAATCTGGGGGGTATCAGCATCTTCTTTTCTTATGTTATAGCCTGTGCACTTTTCATCAATCATCAGGCTTTTGTAAGTCAATGGAATATCATTTTGGTATCATCGATAGTGCTTTTTGTAACAGGCATTAACGACGACCTTATCAGCATTTCGCCATCTAAAAAGTTTTTGGCACAGTTCATTGCTTCTATTATTACTATTTCTGTTGCTGATATACGCATCAGCTCGCTGCATGGCATACTGGGCATCTACGAAATGCCGTGGTGGGTAAGCGTAGCCTTTACTACCGTAGGCTGCATGTTTGTAACTAACGCCATTAATCTTATAGATGGTATTGATGGCCTGGCTGGGTCTTTGGGGGTGTTGGGTTCGCTCTCACTGGGTGTATGCCTGGCGCTTACCGGCAATGTTGGGGAGGCCTGTATGGCTTTTAGCCTCATGGGGGGACTTATTGGTTTCCTGCGTTACAACCTGTCGCCTGCAAAAATATTTATGGGTGATACAGGTTCCTTGTTCACCGGTTTCACCCTGTCTATACTTTCTATATTATTTGTGCATGCGTACAGTGCACAAAGCCCTTTAGGCAATATCATTCACTCTCATAAGGGAGCATTGCTGGTTGCGCTATCTATATTATTCGTTCCTGTATTCGATTCGTTCCGGGTATTTCTCAACCGTATGCGCAAAGGTGGTTCTCCCTTTGCTGCCGACCGTACCCACTTACATCACCTGCTGCTCGATGCTGGTTACAACCATTCGCAGGCAGTGAGTATACTCGTTACATCGAATATCCTTATCATTACTGTAGCCTTGCTGGTGCAGGATGCAGACCCGAACATTGGCATATTGTGTATCCTGAGTTTATCTATGGGCTTGTTCGGTATTTTGTTCTTTTTGAGGAAGAGCAAAATGGAAAAGAACCAGCAGATGATAGCAGAAATGAATAAAGCTAATGCACCTGCCAATAGTATACCGGTTGCACAGCAGGTGCAACCGCATTAATTGCCTTTAATTACTCTGTCATATAAGAGCCACCCTGGTAACGGTAGAGGTACAAATGTTCGTTCTCGTTGAAAAGAAAGTTCAGGTCTTTATCCCACTGAGGCATTATCTTAAAACTTGTGAACGGTGCACTCACCTGTTCATTTGCATGCATGTTGAATATAGTACCATACTTATTTAGCAGCATGGCATACCACAACATTGTCTCATATCCCCTATATACCATTTCGCTGGTGTGCCCATTGAACCTGGCTTTAAAAGTGCGCTCCACATACTTACCAGTAAGACTGTTCTGGTTAAAATAAAATGGTGCGGAGATATTAATGCCAATATTGGTATACTTATCCGTTTTATGAATAGAAGACATAGACCTCCACGACGGCATGCCATATACTTCAAAACGATAGCCCGGGAAGTTATGATCAAGCAGTTGCAACATTTTATCTGCGTAGCCTACATCTACTATACTTATTATTACCACATTGGTTATGCTGCTATCGAATAAAATGTTCAGCACTGATCTATCTGGCAAGGTATTACAGAGCACAGGCCTGTAATTATTTACAGCATCGCTGCCCTTCAGATAATTGTATGCATTGTCATCGGCCGATGCATTGGTACGGTAAAACAATGTGACATTACTTGATGGATGCTCTTTGCGTACTTCAGCATTAATGAACTCGCAGTGCTTTTTCAGGTTGGGCTGTAAAAGTGTAAAATACATATTGTCTTTTACACCTCCATCAGATGGAGATAGCGCAGAAATAAGATTGACATGGTGCTTATTTGCAAACTCTGCCACATCGGCTATATCCCGGGCATTTATAGCGCCAATAATAAGGTTAGTAGTATCTAACTGTTTATTATTAATGAGCGCCGATGGGAACTCTGTAGCGTTGGTAACATCATGTACGAACACATCCATGTTATACCCCATAGCTTGCAGTGTATCTATTGCCAGCAGGGTACCCTCATAAAACTCAATACTGGGCGCTGCATTATCAGGCATCTTATTTTTGAAGGCAGGCTTGCCATCTTTAAGCAGCTCATTCAGGTACAACTGCGCAAGTATATCTACCCGGTAGCGTTCCTTCTTCACCGTTTCCGGGTAAATTATCTCCTGCTTTTTTTTCTTTACCTTGGGTTTAGCGGGCGCTACAACTACCTGCTGTTTCTTTTTGTGCCGTTTGAATAGTCCGTTGAGGAACTGCGCATGCACCGTTTGGGGCATGGCCAGCGCTAATAGAACGATCACAGGGAAAACACTCTTCTTCATGTTGCAGCTTGTTGGCACTATTCCCACTCTATTGTAGCCGGCGGCTTGGAGCTAATGTCGTAAACAACCCGGTTAATGCCCCGTACCTTATTAATAATGTCGTTAGATACCTTCGCTAAAAAGTCGTAAGGCAGGTGTGCCCAGTCTGCCGTCATACCATCTACCGATGTTACAGCACGCAGGGCTACAGTGTATTCATACGTTCTTTCATCACCCATTACACCCACGCTCTGCACTGGCAGCAGTATTGTTCCTGCCTGCCATACCTGGCTGTATAAGCCGGAATCGCGAAGCAACTGAATGTAAATAGCATCAGCTTCCTGCAGCATTTTCACTTTTTCCTCAGTAATAGCGCCCAGTATGCGTATGCCTAAGCCTGGCCCAGGGAAAGGATGGCGGGCTATGAACACGTCGTCTATACCCAGTTCGCGACCTATTTTGCGTACCTCGTCTTTGAACAGAAAACGCAATGGCTCTACCAATGAAAGGTTCATGATCTCTGGCAAGCCACCAACATTATGATGCGACTTGATAGTGGCAGAAGGTCCGTTCACTGATACCGATTCAATAACATCGGGATAAATGGTACCCTGACCTAAAAAGTTCACATCTTTCAGCTGCACTGCTTCATCGTGAAACACATCGATGAACAGGCCTCCTATTATTTTTCTTTTTTGCTCCGGATCAGATACCCCGTCAAGGGCTTTATAGAAGCGCTCGCGGGCATCTACTCCTTTAGTATTCAGTCCCAGGTGGCTGTAGCCATCCAGAACCTGTTGATATTCATCTTTGCGCAGCAGACCGTTATCTACAAATATGCAGTACAGGTTGCTACCTATAGCACGATGTATAAGGGTAGCAGCTACGGTAGAGTCTACCCCACCGCTCAGCGCCATTACCACCTTCTTGTCTCCCAGTTGTTCTTTCAGGCGCGCTACAGTTTCCTGTATATAGCCAGCCGGTGTCCAGTCTTGCTTGCAGCCACACACATCTACCACAAAGTTTTTCAGCAATTGGCGCCCGTCTGTGCTATGCGTTACCTCCGGGTGGAACTGTATACCGTAAACCGCATTCTTTGCAAAATCTTTAGCCGCTTTAAAGGCAGCTACAGGTATGCTTTCGGTCTTGGCTATCAGTTCAAAACCTTCAGGTAGTTGTTTTATAGAATCTCCATGACTCATCCACACCTGGCTGTGAGCCGGTATAGTTGCGAACAATGCATCCGCAGTTATATCCTGCAGGTGTGCGCGGCCAAACTCGCGATGTGCAGAGCGGCCTACTTCCCCACCCCATTGCTGTGCCAGCAACTGTGCGCCATAGCATACCCCCAGTACCGGCAGGTGGTCGCCCATTTCCTTAATATCTGGTTTGGGCGCCTGGGCATCGTTCACAGTATATGGACTACCCGATAGTATGACACCTTTCATAGAGGCAGCGTACACTATAGGCTTGGTGCAAGGCTGTATCTCGCAATATATATTCAGCTCCCTGATGCTACGAGCTATAAGCTGCGTGTACTGAGAACCAAAGTCGAGGATGAGTATCTTATCGTTCATTAAGAAAAATGGGGTAAAAAAAACTAAACTTAAGCCTGGCCTGCAGGGCCGTTGAATGCAAATGGCAATGATGGTGCCTCCTGATCTTTAATAACACCATGCTGCGCCTCAAACCTCTTAACATTATCTACCAGTGCACGCATCAGCCTCTTGGCGTGCTGCGGGGTCATTATGACGCGGGATTTTACTTTTGCCTTAGGCATGTTGGGCATCACATTCACAAAATCTACTACAAATTCTGCAAATGAATGCGTGATAACTGCAAGGTTAGCATAAATGCCATCTGCCATTTCTTCTGTCAGCTCTATGTTCAATTGTTGTTCTGGTAACTGCTGTTCTTCCATAATAGGTTTTTTGTATCAGGATGCGAAAATAATAAAAAAAAGCGGGACAGGATAAGGTAATACAGTAGAATACCGACACAACAACCCGCGAACAGTACAATGTGTGGATTGGAGCGCACAATACCGCTATTTTAATTAGTTTTGGCACGATGTTACGTTATTTTATACCCATATTATTGTGTGTCTGCCTCTTGTCTTGCAGGCCCAATGTGTTCACACCCAAACCGGCCGGTTACTTTCGTATAGATACGCCGCAGCATAGCTACAGACAGCTTGACCTGGCTGGTTTTCCCTATACGTTCGAATACCCGGTGTATGGCTCTATAGAAAGGGACACTTCATTTTTTGGGGAAAAACCAGAAAATCCCTACTGGATAAATATCAACTTCCCTACAGTAGGTGGCACCATATACATCAGCTACAAGAGCATAGGACCCGGCCAGTCGCTAGACAAGCTGTTGGAAGACGCCCATAAATTGTCCTACTTCCATACCAAGAAGGCTGACTATATCAATGACGCCTACTTTCATAATGCTTATGGTGTGAGCGGTGTATTTTACCAGGTGGGAGGCGATGCTGCCTCTGCGTATCAGTTCATAGCTACCGATAGTGTGAAGCATTTTATACGTGGCGCACTGTATTTTGACGTTACCCCAAATGCGGATTCGCTGCGCCCGGTGAATACTTTTTTACGTAGTGATATAGAGCATATATTGAGGACGCTGAGGTGGCAATAATATTTTATTGCAAAAAATGATACAGAACACTATTTTTGCAGCCCGATTCAATTCCGGTCTTGTAGTTCAACGCCCGCCCGGCTGAACGCCGTTCGGACGGGGATAGAATAGAAGTTTCCTAAAACTTTAGATCTTTACTTTCTTCTTTCAAATAGCTTATTTTTCTCGTGTACTATTCTTACGTCATCAAAAGTGTTGGCCATGCTTTTTTCTATAAGGGACATTGTCAAGATCTCGAAAAAAGATTGAAACAACATAACGCCGGTATGACAACCTCTATTAAGCCATACATCCCATTTGTGATCGCTTATTATGAGATGCATGACACCGTTGAAGACGCCATCAAGCGTGAAAAATATTTTAAGTCCGCTGCTGGCAGAAAGTTTTTAAAGTCCAAACTTGGAACAGACCCATTTAGATAATAGCATCAACTAAAATATTTTATTGCAAAAAATGATACAGAACACTATTTTTGCAGCCCGATTCAATTCCGGTCTTGTAGTTCAACGGATAGAATAGAAGTTTCCTAAACTTTAGATCCAGGTTCGATTCCCGGCGAGACCACAGTAAAAAAGCAAGCTATACGCTTGCTTTTTTTATGCGATGCTCTTTTCTTTCCACAAGCGTTTGATGACCACCAGGTGCGAGAACAAGACCAGTGGCACTATGCAACCGGGCAGCAAAACATAGGGGAAATATAGAATGGCTATATCCGGCTGGTCAAATGCAAATTTTTGAAAGGGGAATGGTGCAGACAATAACGCAATGGCCACGATATTCATTAAAAGCAACAGGGAAATAACATTCCAGGCCAGCAGTAGTTTCCAGTTTATCTTGTTCTTCAGCAAAAGGTAGTATATAATAGGTGCTGTAAGCCCGGCGAGTATATCAAAGTTACTGCCTTCAAAGGTCATGATAGCAGGTATCGCTTTGTAGAAACATAGTGAAAACAATATCAATTCCACAGGGATACGTACGCTATGTAAGAGCGTTAACTTTTTCAAATCCAGTTTTGCGATAAAAGCACTCCCCCACTTTGTGAACACAAGCCCTATAGCTAACAGTACTGGTGGAAGAACAACCATCATGAACCGGGGCGGCACACTATCCGTCACCAAATAAAAACCACGCAGGTTAATGATGGATTGTAGTATTATCCATGCGCCTATTACGAACAATGCCGTAAGTGGTTTGTACATGGCCCGGAAAAAAAGAACGAGCGTTGCGAGGACAGTCAGAAGAAAGAGAATGCTGAGATAAACAGGTACATGTTCCATTGTGTTTGTTTTTTATGTACACAAAGGAAGCACAGGCCAGCTTGCTAATACTTGCCAATTGGCAACTTATGAATTGTATCAGCCATTCTTCGCAAATTCTTTCCTTATGCGGCTGAGCGAGGTGTCTGTTATACCCAGGTAAGTAGCTATATACTTCAATGGGGCATGCTGAAAAACTTTAGGGTTAGTGCGCACCAAGTTGGCATAGCGCTCTTCGGCCGTATTTTTCAGCATGGTGTACATACGCTGTTTTAGGTTGGTATAGGCATTTACCAGCACCAGCCTGCCAAATTCACGAAAATGCGGCATAGCATGAAATACGACCTGCAATTCATCAAAAGTGATGTAGTAAACAGTGCAATTAGTAAGAGCCTGGATATTTTCTTCTGAAGGTATGCGCTTGAAAAAAGAAGAAAGTTCGCAAACTACCTGGTGTTCACCGTAAAAAGCAGTGGTCACCTCATTGCCATCAACATCGTGCGCATACGCCCTCATAAAGCCTTTTTCTAAAAATGCATAATTTCGGTTGACGTGACCCTCTGCTAAAAAGTAGTCGTTCTTTGCGTATTCTTTTTCACTAAAATGGTCCACAATGGTATCTGCCTCGTGCTCGTGCATGGGGTATACGCTTCGTATAAAATCTTTTAAAGCTTCTTTCCCGTTCATGGCTTGCCGTTCAATGTTTCCAGCGCATTATAAACAGCGTGGTGCAATATGGTAAGGTGGTTCTCCTTGGGCAATGGCACACAGTATACTTGCAGGTTCTTTTTTTGCGTATGTTTCAATATATCTGCAAGTATGGCAGCATCCGTTTCCATTTGTTTGCCTTCCGCACCCACGGTTATGTATACATGCAAACTATCGGCCGGCAAATGCTGCATCATACCAGGCGCTTTTTTCAACAGCGACTCCGCATCCCACCACAGGCTTGGGCTTACAATTATATAGTTATTAAAAAGTGCAGGCCGCTCCAGCAGTATCTCGGTTGCCAGCAAACCACCTAACGACTGACCAATTATAGTTCTTGAGTCGCTCACGCGATAATGCGATCGTATATAGGGTTGTAATTCCTGCCCAATAAAGGATATGAAATGTGCGGAACCACCTGTTGTAGGATATGCTTTTTTATCACTATCAATGGTCGTGGGAAAGGTAAGGTCTCGTCTCCTGTCTACGTTGCCTATGCCTACTATTATAGTATTGGGCATCGCCCCTATCATGGTCAGGAACTGAACAATGCCTGTTACGTGAACAAAGTCCTCGTCTGCAGAGCCATCTAAAAGATAGATGACAGGATAGTGCTTTGCAGTGTCTGCTGCGTACCCGTCAGGTAAATAAATGTTCAGGGTTCTGTTCTCCGATAATATCTCAGACCTTATTACACACGTTTCGCCCAGTACGAACGGCCTGGTTGCTGGGTTTTGTCCATACAGGACAGGGGCGGATAAGAGCAGGAAACTTACAATTACGTAATACTTTTTAAATGGGTTCATTTTGTAAAGATATTGACCTGTAATGTTCCATCAAATATTCCAATATAATGCATAGCTTACTAATAGTATCGACCTTTGATAATAAAAGTTTTTGAGTCAAAACAATAAGACATGAACAAAGTAGCATTGGTCACCGGCGCGTCGTCTGGTATAGGGAAAGAAACCGCGAAGTTGCTTTTGCAAAAGGGATATATTGTTTATGGCGCAGCCCGCCGGATGGAAAAAATGCAAGATTTGAAAGAGGCTGGCGTAAAGCTGCTGGCAATGGATGTGACCAATGATGCGGAGATGGTTAGGGGCATACAGGAAATTCTGACGCAAGAAAAAAGAATAGATGTATTAGTGAACAACGCTGGCTATGGCTCCTATGGCGCACTTGAGGATGTACCCATCTGTGAGGCCAGGTACCAGTTTGAAGTGAATATATTCGGCATGGCGAGGCTTATACAGCTGGTATTGCCACAAATGCGGCAGCAAAGGAGTGGCAAGATTATAAACATATCGTCTGTAGGAGGCAAATTTGGAGAACCACATGGCACCTGGTACCACGCTACAAAATATGCTGTAGAAGGGCTAAGCGATAGCCTGCGTATGGAACTAAAACAGTTTGGGATAGATGTGGTGATAATAGAGCCCGGAGCCATACTTACCGAATGGAATGGTATAGCACGGGATAATATGATGAAAGTATCGGGGAATACGGCATATAGCGATCTTGTGAATAAGCATGTAAAGATGTTCGAGACCGCAGATAAGCACGGATCATTACCCCTGGTAGTAGCACAGACCATAGTAAAAGCAGCAGAGGCCAGCAGACCCAGAATACGCTATGCTACAGGTGGTGGCGCCCGCCCCTTGCTGTTCATAAAACGCCTGCTGCCCGACCGTATCTTTGACAGCCTGATGCTGCGACTGATGAAGTAATGCACCTCATTTTATATCATTTATACCCTGCCTTCCCGTTCCTATTGAATCGGGAATTTTTTTTTGCGAATTAAAAATGGGTATTAGTACCTATAATAGATATCCGGCACGTGTGTACATTTGAATTGAAATTATTGATCATCATTTCACTAAACCTTTATCTCAAACAAAAACAAAAACGTCATGAAAAGCCTCATTTTTACACTCATTGCCCTTGTGGTGGCCCAGGTCACATTCGCCTGCTCGGCGGGGTTCACGTATACCACCGGGGCATCCAACAATAATTTGTTGCAGCTTAGTTGCACTGCTACCTCCACAGCTGGTACGCTGCCGGCCCACCCGCTTGTTTACAACACATTCATTTTTGGTGATGGCACCAGCCAAAACACTTCTTTAACAGGGAGCGTATCGCATAACTATGCTGCCGCCGGCACATACACGGTAAAGCTAATAACCACTGTTATAGACTCTTCCACCTTCAGTCTTGTATGTTCTGATACGGCCATCCATGTTGTTACTGTTAGCTACCAGCCATGTGATTTTTCATGGACATCAACAATAGGCACAGGTGGTAGCGTTACCTATACTGCTACTTGCCCAGCTGGTACAACCGGCATTCTTTATACTTGGAACTTTGGTGATGGATCAGCCGTTGGCCATGGCAGCCCGGTAACACATACATACGCCTCTAACGGAACTTATACAGTTTCTGTGTATGATTCTGCATCTGGTTGTGGTTACGTTAATATAGGTAGTGTCACTATCACCAATGCCGGATCAGGTCCCTGCCTGGGCCATGCATCATTCACATCATCTGTTAGCGGTTCTACAGCCAGCTTCACCAATACCTCAACAATAGTATCAGCTGGTACTAGAATGTACAGCTCAATATGGAGCTTTGGCGATGGCGTTACCAGCGGTATCTATTCGCCTTCTCATCCATACGCTGCAGCAGGCACCTATTATGCTCTATTATCGATGACATGGTACGACTCTCTTATCCATAGCTCATGCACCGATAGCGCTGTACAGGTAGTAAACATCTCACCGTCAAGCCCCTGCATGGGCCATGCGGCTTTTACCTCATCTGTTAGCGGTTCAACAGCCAGCTTTACCAATACCTCTTCAATAGTATCAATGGGTACTTCAGTATCCAGTTCAGCTTGGAGTTTTGGCGATGGTGCCACCAGCAGCAGCTATTCACCTTCACACACATATGCTACATCAACCACCTACCTTGTTCTGCTATCAATGACATGGTACGATTCTCTTAGCCATAGCTCATGCACCGATAGCGCTGTACAGATGGTAAACATCTCACCGTCAAGTCCCTGCCTGGGCCATGCGGCTTTCACATCATCTGTCAGCGGTTCAACAGCCAGCTTTACCAATACCTCTTCAATAGTATCAATGGGCACTTCTGTATCCAGTTCAGCTTGGAGTTTTGGCGATGGTGTCACCAGCAGCAGCTATTCACCTTCACACATATATGCTACATCAACCACCTACTTTGTTCTGCTATCAATGACATGGTACGATTCTCTTAGCCACAACTCATGCACCGATAGCGCTGTGCATACGGTGACCATACCAGGTGGTACTCCTGTAAATAAGATACAGGGTAATATCACTACAGATACCAGCCCCGGTGGCAACCCATTGAACCCAATATTTAAAGTGTGGCTTATCAAGTACGATTCTGCTACTACCAGCTTATCTGCTGTTGACTCTCAAACTGTGCTCGGCGCATACTATGTTGGCAACTATACATTCAATAATGAGCCCGCCGGTTCTTACCGCGTAAAGGCTGCTTTGACCAATGGCCCAACATCCGGTACTGCAGCTGTGCCTACTTATGGTTTCGATAGCCTGTACTGGCATGGTGCTCATGTCATCAACTACAGCGGCACTGGTGTCAGCGGCGGTAATGATATATACATGCGCAATGGTACAGTGACCAGCGGTCCTGGTTTTGTTTCCGGTAACGTTACCTCTGGTGCCAACAAGGGTACACAAACTACCGGCATACCAGTTGCAGGGCTTACTATGTTCCTTGAAACTGCAGCGGGCACACCAATTGCATTTACCACGACTGATGCTAACGGTAACTACCAGTTCGCTAACTTCCCTGCAGGCAACTACATGGTATACCCAGAAGGTCTTAACTATGCAACTATACCAGCAATGGTAACTGCAGGCAGCACACAGGTAAATAATACCAACTTCACAGAGCACACTATCAGTAAACTTATCAGTCCTAACACATCGGGTGTTGTAAATGTAACTGCTAACAATGCTGACCTCAATGTGTTTCCTAACCCAGGTACAGGTGTATTCAATATCTCATGGTCTTCAAAAACAGCGTTACAAAATGCACATGCTGTTGTTACAGATGTAGTAGGCCGTGAAGTAATAAGCACAGACCTGAACATGAATACTGCTGCTGGCCGTACACAATTGAACATGTCAGAGATGAGGTCGGGTATCTACTTCATCAACATTAAAGCTGATGGTATCAGCTATACTGCAAAAGTTGTTCTACAACATTAATTAACCCTATGATCAATTTCAGAATGGAGCTCCTTATGGGCTCCATTTTTGTTTACTTTAAGATAGCTTTAATATTCTTTCTTATATCTTTGTATATATACGTCAAAGTAATTTTTCCCGGTTTATGAGTAATACTTTCCTGAGGAGTATAATTGTTTGTTTTGCTGTGTGTTTATTGTCCTTTTCCAGTTATGCCCAGGATGAGGATATTGAGACCTTTCGCAATTTTCAGCTATCGTTCACCCGTGTATCTGATGCCTATACCAGATTCAACGACAGTTTGTACAAAGAGTTCAAGAGGCAAGGCATTGCTTACCCTGCAAAAGATATTTTTCTTCGCGTATTTAAATCGCAGAACGAAATGGAGCTTTGGGCCCGTAATGATGAGAACAGTGATTATAAACTGATAAAACTGTATCATATCTGCGCCCTCTCTGGTATTCTTGGACCTAAGCGCTACGAGGGCGACCGGCAGGTGCCTGAAGGTTTTTATTTTATAGAGGATTTTAACCCCAAGAGCGATTACTATTTGTCCCTATTACTTAACTATCCTAATTATTCTGACCTTAAGGTGAGCAACAACCAAAAGCCAGGTGGTGATATATATATACACGGTGGTTGCGTTACCGTAGGCTGCATGCCTATGACAGACGATGTGATACAGGAAATATATGTAGCCTGCATGAATGCCAAGCTGAATGGTGAAGCATACATACCTGTGCAGATATACCCGGTACGCTTTACTAAAAATGGGCTGAACTTTTTGGGTAAAGCCTACCCAACAGATAATGACAAACAAAAATTCTGGGTGAACCTGAAGGAGAATTATGACTACTTTGAAAGGTATCACCGCCTGCTGCCCGTTATGTACACTGCCGATGGGGTGTATGCGAACTAATTTGGAGGCAAGGCAACACTTTAACTATTTTTGCGTTTTAAGATCAAACCATAGTCTATGCAAAAGACCATTAGCGGCAAAATTCTATCTATACCTATTGCCGTGGTTTTTGCTATCATTATTTGCCTGACCTCCTGCGAACGACCGGTAAATATAAAGCTGGACTCATCGCCGCCATCATTGGTAGTGCAGGGCCAGATAGAGACAGGACAACCGCCTATTGTGGTCTTATCTACGACCATAAGTTTTTTCTCTACCATAGATCTTGCCACATTACAAAACACTTTCGTACATGGCGCTACCGTAACTGTGAGTGATGGCACTACTACAACTAAGCTGCGCGAATATTCCATTGATACAAGCGGGAACGGTAAGGTGTATCTATATACATTAGATACTGCCAATTTAGCCAACCTAATGGTAGGACAGGTAGAGCACTCCTATACCCTTACCATTGTTTATAATGGCAAAACGTATACATCTGTCACAAAGATACCTAACCCTGCGCCTATCGATTCTATTTACGTAGATTCGCCCCTGTTCACCAATAGCAAAACGCCTCCTCACGCCTTGCAGCTTTATGGAGATTATAAAGATCCGGATACTATAGGTAATAGTGTAAAGTATTTTACATCTCGTAACAATGGCCCTTACTACCCTGCCAATGGTGTTTATAATGACGAGATCATCAATGGTACGTTCGTAAAAAAGATACAATTTGAAATTGGCTTTAACGATTCTGCTAATGCTAATGCTGACTCGCTCAGGTATCTATATTCAGGAGATAAGATAACTATAAAGTGGTGTAGTATAGATAAGGGAGTGTATACCTTCTGGAATACATACCAGTTCGCACAGAACTCCGTAGGCAACCCATTTGCCACACCCATTAACATTACCAGCAATATAAGTAATGGAGCATTGGGTGTGTGGGCAGGCTATGGCACCTATTTTAAAACGCTTACCATTAAGTGATACTCTTTATAGATAAAGGTATCTTTACTTTCTTGTGCCAATAGTTTGCTGCATAGCTAATTGTTTTGCAATTTTACCATACCAAAAAAAGTTACGCTAATATTTTATGTCAGAAGTTGAAAAAGTACATTGTTTAATTATAGGCTCAGGACCCGCCGGGTATACAGCCGCTATTTACGCATCGCGCGCCGGGCTAAAACCTGTTCTTTACCAGGGGTTGCAACCCGGTGGCCAGCTCACCATTACTACCGATGTGGAAAATTATCCCGGCTACCCTAATGGTATTCAGGGCCCGCAGATGATGATCGATTTTGAACAGCAGGCACAGCGCATGGGGGCCGATATACGCTGGGGACTGGCTACGCAGGTAGACTTTACAGGCCCTGTGCATAAAGTGCTCATAGATGACGAAAAATGGATAGAGGCAGAAGCGGTGATCATTGCTACAGGTGCATCGGCTAAGTGGCTGGGGCTTGAATCTGAGCAACGCCTGAACGGGCATGGAGTATCGGCCTGTGCGGTTTGCGATGGCTTTTTCTTTAAAGGAACAGATGTGGCCATTGTAGGTGCCGGTGATACTGCTTGCGAAGAGGCGCTGTACTTATCTAAACTGTGCAGCCATGTGCATATGCTGATACGCCGCGGAGAAATGCGTGCCAGCAAGATAATGCAGGACCGTGTGCTGAAGACCAGCAACATTACCGTACACTGGAATACAGAGACCATGGAAATACTGGGCGAGCACAAGGTAGACAGCGTAAAAGTAAAGAACCACCTGACACAAGAAGAAAGCGTGATACCAGTGAAGGCATTTTTTGTGGCTATAGGCCATGAGCCTAACTCAAGCATGTTCAAAGGTGTACTGGATATGGATGAAAGTGGATACCTGATGACGGAGCCTGGAACCTCTAAAATGAATGTGCCCGGTGTGTTTGCCTGTGGCGATGTGCAGGACAAAATATACCGCCAGGCGGTAACTGCATCTGGCAGCGGCTGCATGGCAGCACTGGATGCTGAGCGGTACCTTAGCGCACTGGAAGCAGACGCTTAAACTATATTTTTGCATATACAAAAAGGTTCCAGGCTACCCATACCCGGAACCTTTTTTTGCTTAGAGCACTTATAAATAAATATCGGCAAGCTTGGCTTGATAAGATCTTGGGGATATTTAATATAATTTTGAAGGACAAAACTCGATCGTATGAAGACCTTTTTTGCAATTCTATTCCTGATCGTTGGTCACACTGCATTTTCTGCAACAGATACCATTCTTGTATTATCAGATATCCACCTTAAAAAACTGGCAATTGCCAATACCGGTACAGCGCCACAGGATGCTGACACTGCCCTGTTCAACTCAGCTATGAACAGTGTGCCCAAAAACATAAAGATGGTATTGATACCCGGAGATATTTTTTGGCACAGTGGCAATATCGACAAAACCACGCAGGACATGCAAAGCATACTGGGCTATATAAC
Organism: Flavipsychrobacter sp.; assembly: GCA_965276955.1. GTDB lineage: Bacteria > Bacteroidota > Bacteroidia > Chitinophagales > Chitinophagaceae > JABDEZ01. The sequence goes on along the minus strand of CBDIBP010000019.1, from coordinate 19,478 downwards.
TACCAGGCTAAAGACCACATTCCCAAATGCACAGATCGTCCCGGCCCTGGGCAATAACGACTTCATAACCCATAATAGGGCCGATACCCTATCTTACCAATTGTTTTACGACAACATACTATCTCCACTTGATAAGGACGGAACAATAAGAACTTCATTCCTCGCTGGCGGATACTATTCATATAAGAACGCTGCAGGGCTCACCATCATCTCTTTGAATACCATACTGTTTGATGCACCCAATGCTGCTGCAGATGATGAACTGAACTGGATGGGTGCTATGCTTGCAAAAAGCCATGATGTATGGCTGATGTATCATATCCCCCCAGGCATTGATGCTTATCATAAAATAAAGTACGATACAGCTATCAATATGTGGGGAAGCCAGCAATATCAGCAACGTTTTTTAGATACTATTGCTAAGTACCAGGCAAAAATAAAATTTCAATTGGCCGGGCATACACATATGGATGACTACAGGACCATTAAGAAACATGGCAAACTGGTCTCTTACATTCATATAGCTCCTGGCTTATCTACCCGCAATGGCAATGACCCAGGCTACCAGCTACTTTGCTACGATACCAGGGAACATTCTGTAAAGAATATCATCACTTATTTCAAAGATCCAGCTGCGGACTGGAAGATAGAATACGACTTTCAAAGCACATACCATACATCTCTGAACAGCACAAAATTCAAGATGCCTGCCAGTAAAAGCAAAATGGACCTGTATAAAAAATACTATTCTATAAGCCACCCTGTACCGTATTCAGACAGCAGGTATTGGGATGGCTATTTAAAAGCAGGAGCGCTCAACATTCATTAATATCGCTGGTTTTTTAAAGGATCATAGATCACCATTTTCATTATTTTTAACCTTAATTCTTTTTTCTATGAATAAAGTGCTGCTCTATTTATGCTTACTGGCTTTTATTGCTTTGCCATCTGCAGCACAAAGAAAAAAAGAGAAGAAAGAAAAGGTAACAGAAACCCCCATATCGGTGAAGATAAGACTCACCAGTGATAAGGTAAAAAAACTACGCGACCTAAAGCTGGTAATGATAGTGACCAATAAGGGTAAGAAAGACGAGAAATTCCTATTTGAGCGCGTAGACGAAACTACATCGGTACCCTTGTTCACCTACTGCAATATCTACAATTCAAAAGACAGGTCTATAGTAAAGTACGCCAGCCGTATCATCCTCGATTCGCTTAGCAAAACAAAACGCCGATACGATGATACCTACTATACATTAGGATCTACCGAATGGATAATGAAGGAATATAATGTGGCACAGCTGGTGATGCTCGACTCTACCATTTGCAAAAAATACCAGCTGCCTAAGGATAAATACACCATGCAGATCCGCTTTCACGGCAGCTTATCTAATGTTATTTCATTTACGGTGGAATAACTAAAACAACGGTAGCTGCCCATTCCTTATCCTACGGAAGGAGGTGAGGTTCCAGTCCATTTGGGTTTCGTTCAGGTGATACTTGCGGCAATACAGGTCGAACTGTGTCTTTATCAATTCTGCAAATTTACCATCGCCTACTATCCGGTTGCCCCAACGGCTGTCATTCACATTACCATCATGGCAGGCGCATATCAGGTTCCATACCTTTTCTGCCCTATCAGGAAAAGCCTTGTGCAGCCAATCGTGAAATATGCCACCAATAGCGCCATTTAGCCGCACCACTGTATAGCCTGCCCACTTGGCGCCCGCTTCCGAGGCTGCTTTCAGCACATCGTGCATGTGGTTGTCGTTCAGGCCGGGTATCAGCGGAGCATTCATGATGCCTGTAGGTATTCCCTTTTCAGCTAACGTCCTTACCACCTTCAGCCGAGACTTGTACGATGCGGTACGTGGCTCCATTTTCCGCCTCAGGTCCTCGTCCAGCGATGTGATGGAAGAGAATACCCTTACCAGGTTCAGCTTTGCCAGCTCCTGCAGTATATCCAAGTCGCGCAGTACCAGCGCATTCTTAGAAAGTATGCCTACCGGGTTCCTGAAGTCCAGGCATATCTCCAGCAGGTGCCGGGTTATCTTCATTTTGCGCTCTATAGGCTGGTAGCAATCGGTATTGCCGGATAGCGATATAGGCTGAGGCTGCCAGTTCTTATTCTCAAAGAATTTGCGCAGCAGTGCCGGTGCGTTCTTCTTCACTACTATGCGGCTTTCAAAATCTACACCAGCGCTGTAGCCCCAGTACTCGTGGCTGTTCCGGGCGTAGCAGTATATGCACCCATGCTCGCAGCCCTGGTAGGGATTAGCACTGTACATCATGCCCACATCGGGGCTTTTCACCTCGTTCACCAGCGTGCGACTATCATCCAGTATATATTCGGTCTTGCGTTCTTCCTGCTCCCAGTCGTCTATGCCCTCTACGTGCTCCTGCACATAAGCTCCTTTTAAGAACCGGTTCTTAGGGTTGAACTGGGCACCCCTGCCATACTCATACCTATCGTTTGCCTGTTGATTGATCATGTCTTAAAGTTTTACTTTCTACTCTTCATCTTCTGCCTCTACAGCATACTGATTAAAATTGTTAGCGTACATGTCCTTTATGGAACCAAAGCCTATAGCATCGCGCATCACCTTTGGTTCAAATAGTTCTGATGCCTTACGGATGATATTCTTGCCATAAGTATCCTTGATGTTGTACACTGCTTTGCGCAGCACATCCTGCCGTATACGGTTATCGAAGAGGCTGTACTGCACGCACATATCGCTGCTGAACTTTTGGATGCCTACACCCATCTGCACCACCTTATCGCTAAATATGGTATTTATATTTCGTTCCGCTTCCACCTGGGCCACTTTCTGCAGTATATAGTTGCGCAGCTCCATAGCATCCTGCACAGGCTGCACAAAGCGAATACTGGTATCCCAACCCGTATTGTTGTTATAACGGATGAAGAACGACGCCTCGCCACAAAACACATTCTGCTTCACCATGCGCTGCTCCAGCTTGGTGCACAGGGATATGAGCATGCTATCCAGCGCCTGCCGCGATTCGCGCTGCTGACGGCTTATAGTGCGGGTAGCGCTCATAGTGCGGAAATTGTTGCTATACAGGTCTACCTCGCCAAAGTTGAGCCGGGCATGCCAGTAATTACCCACTACCCCACCAAAGGCCTTGCGCAGCAGCGAAGGCGATGCATGTCGCATTTGCAACGGGTTTTTAATACCTATCATTTGCAGCCGCCTTTCGTTGCGGCCCGCTATGCCTGGCAGGTCAGTAAGCTTCATGCCAGCTAAATTTTCATCTATATTTTCAGGAGTTATTTGCATCAAGCCATCTCGCTTTTGCAGCTCTGTGGCCACTTTTGCCAAAAAAGAATTGGGAGCTATACCAATAGAGCACTTCAGGTAGTCGATGTGTTTATCTGCTGCTATATCGGCCTTTATCTGCCGGCCCAGCGCCAGCACATCTTTATACACCAGCCGATAACTGGTGAGGTTCACTACCGCCTCATCTATGCTTTTGGCCAGCACATCATCGCAATATTTTTGCAATATATCCATGATGCGGATGTGCATGCGGCGATAATGGAATGGCCGGGCCACCACAGGTATTATTTGCGGACAAAGTTGTTGGCAATCATTCAGCCGCATCCCTGTTTTAACACCAAACTTCTTGGCTTCGGCAGAAGGCGCAATAACACAAGCCATAGGGCTTGGATGAGGAATGACCCCAATAGGCACGCCGCGCAGCTCTTCTCTAAGTTGCTGTTCACAACTTGCAAAGTAGCTGTTCATGTCAACATACATGACAAGCGTATCTTTTTGTGCTATGGAATTTTGCGTGTATTGCATATTGCTACACTAAGGTAGCAATTAATGTCAATAATATTGACAAATGATAAGAAAAATGACAAAAGGTAATTTGGGCGTTTCTCTACACTAGTGCACCCTATCCCCTCTTACTACTAATTCACCGAGTATTTTCTCCTCTATGCGCAGCCAATCTTGCCAGGTGGCCCGCACGGTGTCTACCGGGTAGTATATCTCTGCCAGTTCTATAAAGCAGCGGTAATGGCCCGCCTCTGACACCATGAATTTGTAGTAGAAAGCGCGCAATGCTTCATCTTCCAGGTTCTCGCTCAGCAGCCTGAAACGTTCGCAGCTGCGCGCCTCTATAAGGGCGCATACCATCAGGCGGTTCAGCAACCGGGTATCGTAGTCGGTAGGCATGTATTGCAGCAGCAGGTTCACATACTCGTCCTTGCGCTGGCGGCCCAAGGTGTAGCCGCGTTTTTTCATCTCCGCCCACACCATACGGAAATGCCCCCATTCTTCTGTTATTATAGGAGCCAGGGTATTTACCAGCTCGGTCTTCTCCGGAAACTTCTGTATCAGTGATATGAATTGGGTGGCTGCCTTCTGCTCACAAAAGGCATGGTCGGTAAGTATGTCTTCCAGGCTTATGGCCGCGAGGTTTACCCAGCGGGGGTCGGTGGGTAGTTTAAGGCCAAGAATAGTATTTTCAGCTGTACTCATTAAGCGTTATCTCGTATTTCTTTTAAATTTCAACGCCATTACGCACCCAGTACGTCCATATCAGGGCTTATGGGTTATTTTAGCTTTTTTCAGCAGTGCATTGTTACGCAGCATTCTGGTAAAAGCTTGCAGTTTTTCCTTATCGGACATATACATATTCCTCTTCAGCCGCTCTAACTCGGTCTCCTGTATCAATACTTTAGGGGATGTATCTTTCTTCTCAGCCGACATACAACAACGTTTTGCGGTGACCGATACTAACTGCGCTTAATGCTGCAACCTATAGATTTGGTCTTATCAGGATCTATGGTCTTTTGCGCCAGCATATTGTTGATGGCCTCTTTCAGAAACATTTTTGTGCTTGCAGATGGGTCGCTTGGGTTATCTTCCATAGCGCCGCGGTAAACCAGTTTTTTATTACCATCGAACAAGAACACCTCAGGAGTATGCGTAGCACCAAACAGATCGGCAAGTTGTGCATGTACGTCCATAACGTAAGGCACACTATAGCCTTGTTTTTTAGCATAGGCCTTCATTGCATCGTAAGAGTCTACATCATTGCTCTGTGCCTCGTTAGAATTGACGATGACCATACCTACTCCTTTCTCTGCGGCATACTTCATTATTTCCTTAGTGCGCGCCTGGCTCTTTATCACATAAGGACAAGTATTGCAACTGAACATTACGATGATGCCTTTGGGGGTAGCTGCAGTACCTAAAGTAATTGTCTTACCGTTGGTAGCGCTGGGCATGGTAAAGTCTGGCATAGGCAAGGTCTCGCCTATTTGCAGCTGGGTCACTTTATGGGTTTGGGCGCGGCCCGGAAAGTTAAAAGCTAAGGTAGCAAGTGCAAGTGCAGCGATGAATGTTTTCATTGACCTTTTTTATTTTCATAAAAGTAAGGAATTGAAAACATGAAGGTGGTAATATTTTCTAAAAACGGCTCCTTTATTCAGCTATAGGTGTTATATCACCCTCGTGTATTCCACTACCTTGTGTATCTTTTCATCCATTTCTTTCACTGCTTCCTGCATCAGCTGCAGGTATTCTTTACTGGCATGGTAATCTTCCTCAACAATTATGTTCATAAGGCCCAGTAATGAGGCTATGGGCCGGCGGAACTCGTGCGAATGCACATGGGCAATATTATTCAAGGTGTGGTTTTGGCGTTCCAGATCAGCCTGATTATCCATCAATATCTTATGGCTCAATTGCATCTCCATAAGATTAGTAGCATGGCGGGAAAGTAATTCCAACGTTCTTTCCTGCAGCGGGGTAAGTGTCTTTGGTTTTACATCCATCACGCATAGGCTGCCTATCTTACAGCCATTGTTAGCCTGCAATGCGGAACCCGCATAGAAACGGATGCCTGCGGCAACTGTAGGGTTATCTACGAAGCGCTCATCCAGCAAGGTATCATTTACCACCATTGCATCATCCTGTTGTATTGTGTATTGACAAAATGAGATGTTAGCTGGCGATCTATCCATATCTACTCCCACCTTGGCTATAAAGTTATTATTTTCTTCATCCAGCAATGTTATCAATGCTATAGGAGCATCACATATCTCAGCGGCCAGCTTTACTATATCATTGAAATCTTTAAGTGTATCGTACCGCAACTCTTTAAATATAGCCACCGTATATAATCTATCGAAATTATCCATATTGATAAGCTTGTAATATTTTATAATAACAAAATCATACCGAAATTGTTGTTCATAAAATATAACATACTAAAAAATGCATTTAATAAATACATGGACACCATGCAATAAGAACTATCCAGCGCTTAGGAACCATAAACCAAGATCTATAACGCAACAATAATTTTACCCCGCCCATTTATAACTCTTCATAAAGTGGTACTTTCGCCACCCCGATATAAACAGTGCGACCCGACAATGAACGACCAACTATACAAGCAGGTAAATATGTTTTTCGATGCTTACGCACAAGCCCTGGAAAACCACGATACCAAGCTGATGACCTACCATTACCATATACCCTGCACCCTGCTTTCTGACGACAACGCAACTACCTTCAACGAAGCCAGCAAGCTTGAAGGTCTCTTTAACCAGGGCGTTGGTTTTTACAAGCAGTTTGGTATAGTACACGCCCGGCCTACGGTATGGAACAAAGATATATGGACAGATAAAATAATAAAGACCAGGGTAAACTGGCAGTACTTTGATGCCGATAATAACCTTGTGTACAATTGCGACTACCAGTATGTGCTACGGATGGCTAAGAACAACCAGTTAAAGATAATTCTTTCGGTATCAGTAAATGAAAAGGAAAGGATGAACGAATGGCTGCAGCAAAAAACACAGAAATAGAATTGAATATCTTTAACGGATGAACATCATTAGCACACTGCAAAGCACTTATGGCAAAGTATATGGGTTGCTTGTTTTTGCAGCCAGTATCTTTTTCATGGTCATAGGGGCAATATGGTTCGGGCGAATGCTGTTCTGGGCCAAAAGTTTCCATATGCCTTCCTTCCTATTAATGACGGCATTTATGGTGCAGCTTATTTACCACAAAAAACTGGCACCACTTGTGTCGGGCATCATTACTCTATTTTTTTCTCTGTGGCTGCTTATGCAGGTGAGCACCAATAAAGAAGGGCTGAAAGGTGTATATAGCGTAGGTCTCATCCTATCCATAATAGCTATAATAAGTTCCGGAATACTTATTTTCAGCTTTTTACAAGCCCATAAAGAAGAGAGTCGTAAGTCATAAGTCTATAGATGCACAAAGCAAAAAGCCGGATAATTGTCCTAAAACAATTATCCGGCTTTATACTTTAAACATTATACTTTCTACCTGATCATTTAAAAGCATTTAGTCCTGTCACATCCATGCCGGTTATCAGCAGGTGTATATCGTGTGTGCCTTCATAGGTCACTACAGATTCCAAGTTCATCATATGGCGCATGATGCTGAACTCGCCTGTTATACCCATGCCACCTAATATCTGGCGGGCCTCACGGGCTACTTTCAAGGCTATGTCGCAGCTATTGCGTTTTGCCATAGATATTTGTGCTGGTGTAGCGCGGTCTTCATTTCTCAGCACGCCCAGTCTCCAGTTCAGCAATTGGCTTTTCGTGATCTCAGTTATCATTTCTGCCAGTTTTTTCTGTGTCAGCTGGAAACCGGCTATCGGCCTGCCGAACTGTACACGCTGCTTGCTGTAGCGCAGTGCAGTATCGTAGCAATCCATAGCACAGCCAAGTGCACCCCAGGCTATACCATAGCGGGCGCTGCTCAGGCAGCTTAGTGGGCCTTTCAGGCCTTTCACACCTGGCAATATATTTTCCTTGGGTACTTTTACATTGTCAAATACCAGCTCACCTGTAGCAGATGCCCTCAGCGACCACTTACCGTGAGTTTCCGGTGTAGAGAAGCCTTCCATGCCGCGTTCTACTATCAGGCCGTGTATCTCGCCTGCTTCGTCCTTGGCCCATACTACAGCTATCTGTGCGAAAGGAGCGTTAGATATCCACATCTTCGATCCGTTAAGTATCACGTGGTCACCAGCGTCCTTGTAGTTAGATAACATACCTGCCGGGTCAGACCCGTGATCGGGCTCTGTAAGTCCAAAGCAGCCCATCCATTCGCCGCTTGCCAGTTTTGGCAGATATTTATGTTTTTGCTCTTCACTACCGAATTTATATATCGGGAACATGACCAGCGACCCTTGTACCGATGCGGTAGAGCGCACACCTGAATCGCCACGCTCCAGCTCCTGCATCATGATGCCATAAGAAATATAGTCAAGGCCTGCGCCACCATATTCCTGCGGCACGAAGGGGCCGAAACAACCCAGTTCCCCCATTCCTTTTATTATCTGCGATGGGAACTTCGCATTTTGGGCATATTCCTCAATAATAGGGGAAATATCTTTTTTTACATAGGCGCGAACAGCGTCACGTATCAGTTTATGCTCTTCAGTAAGCAATTCGTCTACAAGGAAATAATCGGGGTGTTGATACAGATCTTTCTGCATAAATGTTAAAGTTGGCAGTTTTAGCCGCGCAAAGGTAGCATTTTTGACATATTGGTATAATTTTGCGCCACCATTTCCGTTAATTTATTTTATTAATTGCGAAAATAGTATTATTAAAAACTTGAAAAGCAATACCACAGCCACTATTATCATTTTTAACCCGACTATAACAATATCGTGACTGTTTTTTTGATTTGTGGAACGAGATCTGTGAAAGTATATATAAATAAAATTTTCGAAAAAATCTAAACTTTTCTTTGCATTTTTTCGTCTATATATAATGAGAGGGAATTTTTGTTTATCGTTTTTTAAAATTGAATACATATGAGGCAGTTAAAGATTGCCACCCAGATCACGAATCGTGACTCCCAGGCCGTAGAGAAATACTTACAGGAAATAAGTAAGATATCTATGATAACGCCTGAGGAAGAGACCACGCTGGCCCAAAAGATACACATGGGCGACCAGCGTGCGCTTGAGAAATTGGTGAAAGCCAACTTGCGTTTCGTAGTTTCTGTGGCCAAGCAATACCAGCACCAGGGCCTTTCCCTGAGCGATCTTATTAATGAGGGCAACCTGGGTTTGATAAAAGCAGCACAGCGCTTTGATGAAACAAAGGGTTTTAAATTTATATCTTATGCAGTGTGGTGGATACGCCAGTCTATATTGCAGGCTTTGGCAGAGCAGGGCCGCTTGGTCCGTTTGCCACAAAACAAGATAGGCACTTACAACAAGGCGAACAAAGCATTCATATCCTTTGAGCAGGAGAACGAACGCGAACCATCGACCGAAGAACTGGCAGAGATACTGGATATGAGTGAAACAGAGATCACCAATATATTCACCAGCAACTCCCGTCACACCTCCCTTGATGCACCTGTACACGAAGCAGAAGATGTGGCCATGGGCGACCTGCTGGAAGGTAGCAGCGATACTGATGGCGATGTAATGAAGGATTCGCTCCGTCATGAGATACGCCGCATACTGAAATCGCTGAGCATCCGCGAGGCAGAGATACTGGCCGCTTATTTTGGGCTGGAAGGCGACCACGGTCCAAGCATTGAAGAAATAGGTGAGAAGTACGACCTGACGAAGGAGCGTATACGCCAGATAAAAGAGCGTGCTATCAAGCGTTTGCAAAAAGCACGTTACAGTAATGCACTTAAAGTATACCTGGGTTAATAAGTTTATAAGATCTATTGTAAAGAGCTATACCTTTCGGTATGGCTCTTTTTCTTTGCACTATTCATGTTAGCCCTCTTTTTAAAGTACATGATACTGTAGCTAAGCAGGTAGCTCACCACCCCGCCGGCTATAGCCAGTACTGTGCCGCCCAAAAAGAAAGCCGCACCTTCACTTTTCATATCGGTTAGCGATAAATGTTGCCAGTTATGTATTATCAGTTCCTGGCCAAGCAGCAGCTTACCAGTAAGCAGGCTGGCTACCCAGAACACAGGGGTTATAGGCAACATACTAATATGCAGCGCCACAAAGAACAGTGTTTTATTCAGCCTGAATAACATGGCCAGGGGCATACCTATAATGAACTGAAATCCCCATACAGGGAGGATACCCATAAAAACACCGAACGATATGGAAGTGGCCTTTAACTTTATGGTCTCCCCAGGCGTAAGGAATAGTTTGGTCCAAAGCTTATTCCAGTTGTCTTTTTTAGAGATGTATAAAAGAAAGTACTTAGGCTTTATGTAGAACAGCGTAATGGTAAGAAGTATGATATTCAACAACACATTCCGCTTTACCACAGAACGGCGCGGCCCAGCCTCCGATAGTGCTACCTTACGCACCCGTATACCCTGCCATGCAGCACGTACCAGTATCTCCAGCTCCAGGTCGTCGTCGTAGCGGTAATACTTACGGTAGAGTTGCTGCACCGGGTATGCCATAAAGGGGCATTGTACATCGGGCAGCCACACTCCGGCCTGTACCCAATACAGCAGGCTGGCAAAGCGCACATCCATGGTACGGTCAAGATGTGGCCGGGTACCTACCAGCAGCCCACCCTTCTCTTCTATCTTATCTAAAAACTTCGGGATGTCGTTCACTTCATACCCTTGGGGAAAAACGAGTAGATAGTCATATCCCAGTTCTGCAGCTTTATTTATAGCTACTTCCAGGCCCTTGCCTCTCACAGATGAGATAATATGTACAGCATCAAATTTGGGCGTCGCTTTTGCAGTACCTTCATACACCACAAAAATCGTATCGGTGTAAATTAGCAGCTGTGGCACAAGCTCTTGCAGCATTTCTGTACTTGCATCCACCCACACACATATCCTCTTTCTATTCATCAACATATTACTCTGCCAAAGTAAATATTTATACGCTACGGTGCGCGTTACCAAATACTTATTTTTACTCCAACGTTACCATTATAACTATTATTAACACAATTTTATCTGCTAAAAATTCAGCCGTTCATAAAAAATTAAGACATTTTGCCATATGTATTTTTATTTCATGACAATGTTTCCAGCGATCCAATAATGGAACATTTTTTATGCAGTATACAATACAAGCATAAACATTATGAACTTAAACAGCTTTACCATCAAAGCTCAGGAAACCGTGCAGCAAGCACAGCAACTGGCTTTTAATAATCAGAATCCAAGCATTGAGACCGCACACATTTTAAAGGCCCTGCTCGATGATAAGGACGGACCAATATCTTACCTGCTTAAAAAGAACAATGTGAACATCAGCTTTGTGAACACCAAAGTTGATGAACTGATGAAACGCCTGCCTAAAATGCAGGGCGGCGAACCAGGACAAAACATATCGCGCGAGCTGAACAATGCAGTGTTGCGCACGGGAAATATCTTAAAGTCGTTCGGTGATGAATTTGTGACTCCGGAGCACCTTTTGGTAGCCCTGCTGCAAGTGAACGATGATGCAGGAAAAATACTTAAGGATGCCGGCCTTACAGAAAAAGGCCTGACGGCGGCTATAAAAGAACTGCGCAAGGGCAATACTGTGAACTCACAAACAGCCAACCAGGAATACAACAGCCTGCAACGCTATGCCAAGAACCTGAACGAGATGGCCCGTAATGGCAAGCTGGACCCTGTGATAGGCAGGGATGAAGAGATACGCCGCACACTGCACATACTTTCCCGCCGCTCTAAGAACAACCCGATACTGGTTGGTGAGCCTGGCGTAGGTAAAACAGCCATTGTAGAAGGACTGGCACATCGTATTATAAACGGCGATGTACCCGATAGTCTGCGGAGCAAAATAATCTTTGCGCTGGATATGGGTAGCCTGATGGCAGGCGCCAAGTACCGGGGCGAATTTGAAGAGCGGCTCAAAGGCGTAGTAAAAGAAGTTGCTGAAAGCGAAGGTGAAGTGATACTCTTTATAGACGAGATACACACCCTTATAGGTGCAGGAGCTATGGAAGGCGCTATGGATGCAGCCAACATACTGAAACCAGCCCTTGCGCGTGGCGAATTGAGAGCCATAGGCGCTACTACGCTGAACGAGTATCAAAAGTATTTCGAGAAGGATAAAGCGTTGGAAAGGCGTTTCCAAAAAGTATTTGTAGACGAACCAAGTGCGGAAGATGCCATATCCATTCTTCGTGGATTAAAGGATAGGTACGAGAGCCACCATCAGGTGCGCATAAAGGATGAAGCTATAATAGCTGCAGTAGAATTATCGCAGCGATATATGACCGACCGTTTTCTGCCAGACAAGGCCATAGACCTTATAGATGAAAGCGCCGCCAAGCTGAAACTGGAAATGACATCCATGCCTGAAGAACTTGACGAACTGGAGCGCCGCATACGCCAGCTGGAGATAGAAAGGGAGGCCATAAAACGCGAGAACGATGAAAGCAAACTGAAAGAACTGGGTCATGAAATATCTGCGCTGAGCGTAGAAAGGGATACACTGAAAGCTAAATGGCTGGAAGAGAAAGACCTGGTAGACCAGATAAATAAAATAAAGACCAACATAGAGCACCTGAAGCTTGAGGCTGAACAAGCAGAACGCGATGGCGACTATGGCAAGGTAGCAGAGATACGTTATGGCAAAGTAAAAGGAGACGAGGCCAAAATAGAAGACTTGGCGCAGCAGCTGCACAACATGGATAGCCAGCACAAACGCCTGCTGAAAGAAGAGGTGGATGCGGAGGATATAGCCCAGAATGTAGCAAAAGCAACAGGCATACCTGTGCAGCGCATGCTGCAGGGAGAACGCCACAAACTGCTGCACCTGGAGGAAGAGCTGCACAAGCGTGTAGTGGGCCAGGATGAGGCCATAGAGGCCGTAGCAGATGCCATACGCCGTGGCCGTGCAGGTTTGCAAGATCCGCGGAAGCCTATAGGCTCCTTTATATTCCTGGGTACTACCGGTGTGGGAAAAACAGAGCTGGCTAAAGCCCTTGCAGAGATACTCTTTGACGATGACAGCATGATGACCCGCATAGATATGAGCGAGTACCAGGAAAAGCACAGCGTGAGCAGGCTGGTAGGCGCCCCTCCGGGATATGTGGGTTATGATGAAGGTGGCCAGCTGACAGAAGCCGTGCGGAGGAAACCATACTCTGTAGTGCTGCTGGATGAGATAGAGAAAGCGCATCCGGATGTGTTCAACATTATGCTGCAGGTACTGGACGATGGAAGACTGACCGACAATAAAGGTCGTGTGGTGAACTTTAAGAACACCATCATCATCATGACCAGCAACATGGGCAGCCAGGTGATACAGGACAACTTTGCAGAACTGGAAGGGAAAGATATAGATACCGTAGTAGAGAATACCAAAGAACAGGTAATGGATCTGCTGCGCCAGGCCTTACGCCCTGAATTCCTGAACCGCATAGACGATATCATCATGTTCCACCCACTAATGAGGAAAGAGATAAAAGGCATCATCCGCATACAGCTGGAAAACCTGCAAAAACAACTGGGGCAACAAAATATAGATCTGCAGTTCACAGACTATGCACTCAACTACCTGGTAGAGCGCGGCTTTGACCCTCAGTATGGTGCCCGTCCGCTGAAACGTGTAATACAAAAAGACATCATCAACATGCTAAGCAAGAAGATCATAGGCGGTGAGCTCGATAAAAGCAAACCCGTGCTAATAGATGTTTTTGATGGTGTAGTGGTAATGCGCAACGAAAGTCCTGTACAGGAAACACACAGATAAAATAACCACTGTCAATAATAAAAAGAAATGGCCCGTATGAGAACTATACGGGCCATTTTTATAGGTTGTTATTCTACAATTAAATATTATTCTTTTACCAGTTTTTCTACTTTCATCAGCATATTGTCCATATTGTATATGCGCAATATATACATACCTTCTGCCAGACCGTTAATATTAATGGTCTTTGCATTTTCCTGTTGCAGTATCACACGACCGTCAATAGTTGTTATGGTAGAACGTATAGCAACCGGGGCCTCCACATTTACGTAAGAGGTCGCAGGGTTAGGATATACTTTTACTTGTGCGCCCTGTGCTGCCACGTTAGCAACACCTGTAGTTGGGAATGTAAAAGTAAAAGAAGATGAATAGCGGCTGCAGTTGTTACTATCAGATGCTCCTAAGTAGTAAGTACCTGTAGTGGTAGGTGTGTAGCAAGATGAGTTTGCACCGGTAATAACGCTGCCGTTCTGATACCACTGATAGTGTGCGTAAGAATTAATAGAGCAAAGTGTACCAGTGCCATTATTACTTACTACAGGTGTTGGTATAATGATAGCTGTAAGCTGAACAGGAGACGAATGATTGACACAACCATTAGTACCTGTAACCTTTAGCGTATAAGTACCTGAATCTGCCGCTGCATAGCTGCTGCCAACGGCACCGATAACAGTAGCATTATTAAGATACCATTGATAAGCATAACCGGATAAGGAGCCGTAGTTACTGCTCAGTGTTATCACATTACCCCAGCAAAACGGGTTAGTACCATTCACGGTAACCACAGGCACAGCGGGTGTAGCATTTACAGTCACACGTATTGTATCTGTAGCCACACAACCGTTATTTCCTATTACAAGCAGCGAATAAGCGCCGGGTAATGTAGCGGTATAAGTTTGGTTGCCAGATACCAGGTTGCCGTTCAGCGACCATTGGTATATATAGTTGGCGCCACTGTTAGTGGTCAGTATAGTACTGTCGCCGGTGCAGAAAGTAGTAGGACGAGTATTTGTTATTTTGGCAGTAGCGCCAAGGGTCAATGTTGCTGGATTTGATGGCAATGGCGACAGGCAGCCACCGGTAACAACTACACGATAGTTGTAGCCATTCATTGCATTTGTAATGTTAGTAAGCGTAAGAGTAGGTGTTGTAGCGCCATTGTAGATACCGCCGTTGCTGATGTTAGCAAAGCCAGTACCATTGTCTACCTGCCACTGGTAAGTAAAACCGCTGCCATTGGGCGTAATAGAGAAAGTAGTGCCACCGCCTGTACATGCTGTGCTATTGGCAGGTTGCACACCTATTATAGAAGGCGATACAGGTATCACATAAGCTGCACTTGCATTAACAAGCTGTGTGTTAGAGCAGGAATCTACTACGCGATAATAATATACAAGGTTAGTTAAAGGTGGTGTAGTGTAGGTAAGCGTGGTAGCGCCAGTACCGCCGGTCACGTTGGTCCATGAACCGGCAGCGCCTGTAGTTGACTGCTGCCATTGGTAGGTGATACCGGTAGCAAAGTTCACATTATCTACAGCAGTAAGTGTTTGAGTGGTACCGTTGCAAATGTGGCCGGTGATAGGTGCATTTGTAATAGTAACGGCGCCAGGCATACCGGCGCATGGTGGCAGTACAATGTTCACAGTATAGTCTTCAGCCTCGCCATATGTGGCATTGCCACATGCACCAACTGTTTGTATATAACCTACGCGTGCGCGCAGCCTTGTTGCTCCGGCTAAAGAAGAGGCAGGGATAGTGATGGACGAATTATAAATTGTATCGTGTGCGGCGTACCGTGTAATAGGTATTTTCGTTAAAAGCTCATTAGCATCGAACACAAAATTATGATTCACATCTATCCATACATCCACGGTATCGCCAACATAAGACGGGCCAATAGTAATAGAGAACGGATACGTTGTTCCGGCCATTACAGTGGTGGAAAGATTGGTGAAATTGGTATAACCTGTGGTAGATGTTCCGCAGAAAATGGAAGAATTATTAATTGTATTTAATGTAAAATTATTTATCGTTTCATCGCAGTTGGTAGCGCTGGGGGTGCAGTACTGGGCAATGGCTTGGGTCGATCCAAGGCAAAACGACGCTAAGGCAATAGCAACGGTAAAAAGTTTTCTCATTTGGAACATATTAAGTCGTAAGTGCTTTACATACAATTTCGGCAGCCGCAAAGTGCAGAAATACGGAAATTTGTATAATAATAGTAAACCTATAGCAATGATACAAATTAATGATCTTATTTACAATAGGTAGTTCTGCAATTATGCAACCTTTTATATATTTCCTATTGCATGTTAATAACAGCTAATAAGACAAGGTGCAAATAAACTTTACGCGCTCCCGTTTTTTGGTAAATACATGCCAGTTACCATCGTAGTCTATTGACGAAGGTACCAAGCGGGCACCTGCATGAGTGGTGCGCACCTTCATCCGCACATCAAAATCGTACAGCATAGTATGGTAAGACAAAGAATAGTCTCTGGCCACAATAGCGTAGTCACTTTTGCGGAACCACGTGGTCAGCTCGTTGAACACCACATCGCTGACCGCATCCGCCTTTGGAGTCACCTTAAAAACATAACATTCTTCCCCATTAAATGTTTCTGAGAGTAAGTGCAGATCATACTTATGTATCTCATCCGCATCAAAGACCGATGCTTTATTACCCATCATTGGCACACCGCTTATTTTGGAACCTGGGTTGAAAATAAGTTGCTTTAGCTGGTACTTACTTTTTTCTATGGTGCCTTCGCCTCTTTCGTTCATGGCCCCGGCAACTATGTCGGTATTGCCACATACGGTATCGTGGGTAAAAAAGAGATAGTCGTACAGGGCGGCCGTATAGTAGTTGTATTCACCATTTCGCTTGTAGAGATCACCGGTAACTTTCTTGTCAAAGGTTTGCATGCTCCGGCACCCTTTGCTGGCATGCTGCACCGTTTTGCTATACATAGAGGCGATAACATTGTTATCGCTTCCATAAACACGGATATCATTCATTGCGGTAAATGGCAGTACCCGTATCGTTTTGAATGCTTTGTAAAATGTAGTGTCTGTCTGCACTCTTTTTATAAAGCCCTGGACATCCCAGCCTTTGCGGGCAGCCCGTATCACCACTGTATCCATCTGTACAGGGTTGTTGAATATGCTTACCGTATCGTATCGCTGCGCATAGCAGCTGGCTGATACCAGCAAAGCGCACACGAGGGAAAGAACGACCCTATTCATCCTGGTTGCGGGCATTTAGCAGGGCCTCAGCCATTATCATATCTTCCGGCGTGGTCACTTTCAGGTTATTGCGTTCACCTGTCACCAGGTATACACTGCTGCCGTATGCTTCTACCACCGTAGCCTCATCTGTAAAGGCAGGGTCGTAAGATCGGTCAAAAGCAGGGAGTATTATATCGGTCACAAAGGTTTGTGGCGTTTGTATGGTACGAAGTTCCTCGCGCGCTACAGGTACACTCCCCTCTTGCCCTATTCTCCGTATGCTGTCAGTTACCGGTATGGCCGGTATGGCGCTGCCCACCTGTAGTGCCTGCACGTAGCATGCGGCTATCATGTCTTTCGATACCAGCGGGCGTACACCATCATGTATGAAAACAACACCTTGCCCGTCCACCATTTTCAAGCCATTTTGTACACTATGGAAACGCGTGACCCCACCAGGCACTACTGTAATATCAGCATCTGCCGGGAATAGGTTCAGCACCATATCGGTATAGCTGGCCTGGCTTTGCGGCAATACCAGTATCACTTTTATCCCCGGCATAGCCTCCATGAACGCAGCAATGCTATAATACAATACCGGCTTGCCCCGTAACGGCAAAAACTGTTTGGGCACTGGCGTACCCATACGCAAACCACTGCCTCCGGCTACAATTACAGCATATTTATTAGTGTCAGGCATCGATGGTCTTTATGTGCGCAAAACTAATGAACCTCATGCATCAATTTCCTGATGAGCGGCGATATTATTATTAATACTACTCCTGCAATAAGAGCATAAAGCGACAGATATTTATACCCCTCTGTGTAAGACATGAGCTTATCTGTAAGCGATGCATTTGCATTAGTAGTTGCCATATCGGCACCGAACAAGCCTGCTGCATACTGCCCATACGCGCTGGCCAGGAACCACATACCCATCATTACCCCATGCATAGGCTTAGGCGCCAGCTTGGTCATTATAGATAGACCTATGGGAGATAAGCAAAGCTCCCCAATAGTAATGACCAGGTATGCCAGGGTAAAGACATCCAATGATGTTTTGCCGGTGCTATCAGCAAAGAAACGGGTGTAGTAGAACACATAGAACGCAAGACTCAGGAATAAAAAACCGAGGCCGAATTTCACTACTGTATTAGGTTCTATTTTCCGCTTGTTAAGCCAAAGCCATAGTAAGCCGATAAGCGGGCTGAACAGGATAACGAACAGTGAGTTAGAAGAGTTATTGATCACGTTAGGATCAATGTGCAGACCTATCACATTATCATTCAGATTATGATCAGCAAACAGCGCCAACGAGCCACCGGCCTGCTCAAAAAATGCCCAGAAAAAGATAGAGAATATAATAAAGACCATAGCGGCCATTAGTTTTTGCCGCTCAATTTTATTGTACTTCAGCGCTTCAAAAAGGATATAACACAATGTTAGCGGTCCAACTATGTACATGAACATATCAGTATAACTGGAGTTGGATACTAACAGGAGTATAAGTGGAAGAATGACAAGGGAACCACCGTAGACCATCATGTCATACATTTTGATCTTGGCAGCAGGTACCTTTTCCAGCAATGGAGATAATCCTATTGGCCCCAGTGTGCGCTTGGTAAAAATAAAAATGAGCAGGCTGATGGTCATAACGATACCGGCCAGAGAAAACGCTACATTCCACGAATAATGCTTACCCAGCCACACACATAGCGCACCACCAAATAGCGCACCTATATTAATGCCCGAATAGAACAACCCAAAACCTGCATCCCGTCGCGGATCGTCTGGTCTATACAGGTTGCCCACCATTGTAGATATGTTCGGTTTGAAAAAACCGGTACCAACTATAGTAAAGCTAATGCCTATATAAAAGAATTTCACCGGTGATGCAGCTAATATAAAGCTGCCCAATATCATAAGGAAGCCACCCCAGAAGATAGATTTCCTAAACCCCAGTATCTTATCTGCAAATAAACCGCCTACAAAAGCAAGTGTATACACAAAAGCCTGCGTAGCGCCATATTGCAGATTTGCAGCTTTCTCTGACAGCAACAATTTGTCTACCATAAAAATGGTAAGCATGCCGCGCATACCATAGAAGGAGAACCGTTCCCACATTTCTGATAGGAACAGATACCATAGTTGGGGTGGATATTTACCTTTAAAATCCTGTATCTCCTCGAGCGTGAGTTCCTTGGTAGTTACCATTAACGGGTATGATTAAGACTTCAAAATACGGATATTTTTTTGACAGGTACACTACCATGTTAGCGCACCGCTGCACCAGACTTCACTATTGCCGCTATACAATAGTCATCAAAATTGCCGATGTTCTTTATAGGGATCGAAGTGAGTTTATTAGCTGCATCATTATTTAAGAGTACTATAGTATGGTCATCAGGCTGTGACGCCGAAAGGTCATTACTTTTTTGTATGGGTACTTGCAGCCAATGCAGGTATAGCAGCACTCGCTGCGGGGGCTGCATATTCAGCAATACTACTCTATTGCAATTCTTAAAGTACTCATTCTGCACACTGAAAATATCGTGCAG
>CBDIBP010000018.1:0-37517 GCA_965276955.1 Flavipsychrobacter sp. | reverse complement strand
CAGAATATACCTACATCAATGAGCATGAGAAATGCAAGTGGGTGGAGCAGGCTTTTGAAGGCATGATGCAAAAGACGCTGACGCTTACAGAGAAGACCCGCATACTGGAGAAGCTGAACGAGGGGGTGATGTTCGAGAAATTCCTGAGTACAAAATATATAGGGCAAAAACGTTTTGGGCTGGAAGGTGGCGAGGGTACCATACCAGCGCTGGATACGATAATTAACGATGCGGGCGATGCCGGGGTGCAGGAAGTGGTGATAGGGATGGCACACCGCGGCCGCCTGAACATACTGGCCAATACACTAAAGAAAACATACGAACAGATATTCAGCGAGTTTGAAGGCAACATGCCGAAGGACAGCACCATGGGCAGCGGTGATGTGAAATATCACCTGGGTTTCAATAGCAACATCAACACGCCGAATGGCAAAGTGGTGAATGTGCAGCTAACACCGAACCCGAGTCACCTGGAAGCTGTGAACCCGGTGGTAGAAGGTTTTGCACGTGCAAAGGCCGATACACTGTACGGCAGGGACTACAGCAAGATACTGCCTATACTGATACACGGCGATGCCGCAGTAGCAGGCCAAGGTATAATATATGAAGTGCTGCAAATGTGCAGCCTGGAGGGATACAATACGGGTGGTACGATACACTTTGTTATCAACAATCAGATAGGGTTCACTACAGATTTTGATGATGCGCGCAGTGCGGACTATTGCACCAGCATAGCATCGATGGTGCAAGCACCGGTGCTGCATGTGAACGGCGATGATGCAGAAGCAGTGGTAAAAGCCTGCTCTATGGCCGTGGCTTACCGCCAGCAGTTCCATGCCGACTTTTTTATAGACATGGTATGCTACCGTAAGAACGGGCATAACGAGGGCGATGAACCTAAATTTACCCAGCCACAATTGTATGGTCTTATAGACAAGCATCCTAATCCGCGGGAAATATACACGCAGTACCTGCTGCAAAACGGAGAGGCTGATGCGCAAGACCTGGCCAAGAAAATGGAGACCCGTTTCTGGGACGACCTGCAACAGCGGCTGGATGAGGTGAAACAAAAACCATTGCCGTATGAATACCAGGCGCCGGAACTGGAATGGCAGAAGCTACGCAAAGCAACGCCTGAAGACTTTGACAAAAGCCCTGATACTTCTATAAAGGAAGATGACTTTAAAACATTGTTCGATGGGCTGATGAAGTGGCCGGAAGGCTTTACACCACTACGCAAAGTGGCCAAACTGCTGCAGGATAAAATAAAACTGTATGAGACAGAAGGCAAGGTAGACTGGGCCACTGGTGAGCTGCTGGCGTATGGCAGCCTGCTGCTGGAAAACTATAACGTGCGCCTGAGTGGTGAAGACGTGAAACGCGGCACCTTTAGCCACCGCCATGCAGTGATATATGATGAGAATACCAACAAGCCATACAACAGGCTGAACCATTTTAAAGAGGGGCAAGGGTTCATGAACATCTATAACTCGCTGCTGAGTGAGTTTGGTGTGCTGGGATTTGAATATGGGTATGGTATGGCCAACCCAAACAACCTGGTACTGTGGGAAGCGCAATATGGTGACTTTGCTAACGGTGCACAAACCATAATAGACCAATACATAACCAGCGCTGAGCAAAAATGGACCAACATGAACGGCCTGGTATTGCTGCTGCCACACGGATATGAAGGTGGTGGACCAGAACATAGCAGCGCCCGACTGGAACGTTTCCTGCAAATGTGTGCGGAATACAATATGGTGGTGACCAACATTACTACATCGGCCAACTTCTTCCACGGCTTGCGGAGGCAGCTGTATTGGCAGTTCCGCAAGCCTATGATCAACTTCTCGCCTAAGGCTAACCTGCGCCATGTGCGCAGCTACTCTGCCATGAGTGAATTTGCCGAGGGTGGATTTAAAGAAGTGATAGATGACCCAACTGCACCAAATGCCAAGAAAGTGAAAAGGGTATTGCTGTGCAGCGGTAAAATGTACTTTGACCTAAGCGAAAAACAGATAAACGAGAAAATAACTGATACCGCTATTGTGCGCCTGGAGCAGATATATCCGCTACCAATAAAGCAACTGAATGAGCTGAAAGGCAAGTATGGCAAGGCTGAATGGATGTGGGTGCAGGAAGAACCGCGCAATATGGGTGCAGCAAGCTACCTGGTAATGAATATGCCTGAAGACTTTAAGATAAGCTACAAGAGCAGGCCTGCAAGCGCTTCTACAGCAACAGGATTCTCTAAGAAACATACTATAGAGCAGAACGAGCTGGTGAATAGCGCGTTCGCGTAGTATATAGATATCCGCGCTTTTTGAAGTGGCGGAATGATAAACAATAAAGCCAGATGATACTATCATCTGGCTTTATTGTTATAGTGTTGTTCCAGGTAATAGTAAAAATGCCGGGGTGTATTACTTGATGACGGGAGATGTCCAGCCATCATACTTGCCGTTGTACTTTTTAGCTTCTTTTTTTATTGCTGCAGACATCTCGGCTATCATATCCGGTTTTACATAATCGTAACGGGATATTTTTATCTGGTAAGGGGTATTGATGTTAGTGATGTGGTTCATCTCCACGATAGTATAAGCATTGTTGTGGGCAAATGAAATGAACGCCTTACGGTCGTCGTCTGTCTTGAAAAAGACCTCAAAGCTAATGTCTCGGGCCTTGGTAAGGCTATCGCCCTGTTTAATAAGAGTGGTAATGACCTTGTTATTCTCCATCCAGGTCATTGTTTCTTCATTAGGATAAAGAAATTCCCTGTAGACGTTCCATTCAGGGTCTTGCTTTATCTTGTACACATACTGGTAGCTTTTGTAGTTGTGGTTGTACATACGGGCTACTGCATAGCTGAGGCCTACTGTATCTTTTATGTAGTAATAATTGACACGCTCGCAATTGTAAGTGAGTGTACCCGCCAGCACTTTGGGGGTAATGCCGGTTATGAATGTGCTGGTGGTATTAAGAATATCTTCCAACTCGTCTATCTCGCTATTTGCGGGGATGCCATTGCCCTGGCAGAGCTTTGACTTTGGGCCGGTGATAAGCAGGTAGGGGAGCTGGGTGTTAACTTTATCGATAAGGGAAAGATCTACCAGGACAGATGCAGGTTTTTTAGCTATCTCTGCCATGTAGGTATCCCAATTCTCGTCTTGTGCAAACATTGATGAGGAACAAAAAATGAGCGTAAAAATGACAAGGCATTTCTTCATACGGCGGCAATTTACATCTATTGAAAGATAAATGCCGCTCATGTACTCATAAAGAAACTATAAATTCAATGCTATCCTACCAAGCGGTGTACCGCGTTCAGCAGAGACAATGTTCCGGCTGGCTTTTGCAGGTAGCCGTCAGCATGTATCTCCCGGGCTTTTTCTGCTATATCGTTCACAGAAGAAAAATATATTACCGGGATATGCTTGTATTTATCATGCGCTTTTAATTGTTCAATAGCCTTATCCCCTGTTATTCCAGGCATTTGGTGGTCTACTATTATAAGATCTGGTTTATAAAAACTGATGACTTGTAACATGTAATTGCAATCTTCCTGGGTCTCTACATCGTAGCCTTGGTGGGTAAAAATTGCTTTTGAAAGTTGCAATATGTCTTTATCATCGTCGAATATCAATATCCTCTTTTTCACGGTCGTTAATTTTTAATTATCGTTACTATTAGCCTTATCTGTGGCCTTTTCTGCTTTTTCAGCTTTCTTTTCTGCCTTCTTTTCCTTTCTTTCTTTCTTCTTAAAATAGCCTCTCAGTAAGAAATTATGTTTTACAGCCTGCATATTTTCGCTAAAGCCCTGTGAGCTTTGCTGTACAGACTTCATAGTTTGGTGTGCAGTGTTTATTGTACCCTGTATGCTTTGCGCCAATGTATCGCTATACAACAGTTTCCCAATACTCCCTTTTCCTGAATGTACCTCGCCAACTATACCTGATAATGCATCTGTTATTGCTTCTGCATTTGCGGCCACGTGTGTGATCTGCGTTATAACCTTATCGAAGTCTACAGGATTTGTTGAATTGATATGATCACCTTTGCTGAGCAAGTCAGTACTGCCGAAACCAGGAGCGATGGTAACCAATTTATCTCCCATAAGTCCGTCAGAGCCTATTGATGCTATTGCATCGTTCTTTAAGAACGGTTTAACCTTCGACTGCATACGCATATCCACACGTATGGTAGTGTCGTTTATTATCTTAATGGCCTCTACGGTGCCTACATTGATACCTGCAAAACGAATATTATTACCTACCTGTAAGCCACCTACGTTCTTAAAAGTGCCGTAGATGGAAAATGTATCGCCAAAAAGATTTTGTTTTTTACCTATGATGAAGATGCCTATAACCAGTACCCCTATGCCTACCAATGTAAAAATGCCTATTCTTATTTTTTGTGAAGTTGTTGTTTGCATGATGTCTATTTGAAGAATGATCTTACTAATTCGTCTTTTGAGTTTTCAAGTTCGTCGTATGTGCCTTCTGCTATGAATTTACCATCGTTAAGTATTAATATCCTGTCGCTGGTTATCCGGGCGCATTCCATATCGTGGGTAATGATGATAGATGAGGTTTGATATTTTTTCTGCATCTGCAGTATCAACTTACTTATCTCCCGCGAGGTGATGGGGTCGAGGCCGGTGGTAGGCTCATCGTATAGCATTATCTCAGGTTTCAATATCAATGTTCTGGCTAAGCCTATCCTTTTTTTCATACCGCCCGAAAGGTCGGAAGGCATTTTGTCGACCGCATCGGGTAGCCCTACACCTTCCAGCACTTCATTTACAGCTGCATCCAGTTCATCCTGTTTATTTATTTTGCGTACACGTGTAAGTGGAAATTCCAGATTTTCGCGTACTGTCATTGAATCGTATAGTGCACCGCTCTGAAATAAAAAACCAATACGCACTCTCAGGTCTTTTAACTGTTGTTCATTTACTGATGTGACCTCTTCGCCAAAGACCTGCAGTGAACCACCGTCTGGCTGCAACAAACCTACAATGCATTTTATAGCGACAGATTTACCTTGCCCTGACCGACCTAAGACAACCAGATTCTCACCCTTGTGCAATTCCATATTAACATCATCGAGTACCATATTGCTACCAAAGGATTTTTTAAGGTGCTCAATCTTTATGACGACCTCGCTGCCTCCTTTAGCATCTTGTGGTGCTACCTTCTGTTCCGTATCTGTAACTATATCCATAAACTGACTAACTATATGCAAAAATGCTCGTTAACTGAACTGCGATACCATCGAGTATTATTACCCAAAGCGATGCGCTAACTACAGCCGAATTGGCTGCTACACCCACACTTTCCGTTCCCCTGTTAGAATTATAGCCTTTATAGCACCCCACGAAACCAATAGCAAACCCAAAAAATACTGATTTGATGACCGCAGGATAAAGATCTGAAAAGGCGAGCGCCGACATAGACTTATTGAAGTATAGCATTATGCTTACATGCTCCCCCAGGTTGGCACCCAGGTAACCACCGCCCAGTGCAAGCGCATCTGCCATAAGTGTAAGCAATGGTATCATAAGCGTGCAAGCGAGTATGCGGGTAACTACCAAATATTGTATAGGATTGGCGCCCGATACTTCAAGGGCATCTATTTGCTCTGTAACTTTCATACTTCCCAGCTCTGCACCAATACTTGATGCTACTTTGCCAGAGCATATGAGGGCTATGATAACCGGCCCTATTTCGCGAATGACCGATATGGACACCATGGCAGGCACAAAACTTACTGCGCCAAAAGCCTTCATGGTAGGTATAGATTGCAGTGTAAGTACCAAGCCAAGTATAAAACCAGTAATAGCTGTAAGTGAAAATGACTTGTAACCTATAATATAACATTGACGTATAAGCTCATTCCCTTCGAACCCACGACGAAAAAGATTTCTGAAGAAGGCACCCATAAATGCTACCTGGTTACCGGCATCTTCAAAAACGTTATTCCAGGAAAATTTTGCTTCAACACTCATACTGACAAATTTTTATATACTTATAACTGTATGATGGATAGACCAAAATCGATATTCATACTCGTTAAAACAGTAGATAAAACTGTGCCATTGGTATATTAAAGAACCAATTGCCTGTCAATAGTACTACGGCATATACCAGGAAGGAAATGCAGCCCAGAAACATGAAAGGGATAATGACAATTCTTATATCAGTAAAAATGAAAAACAAACGCCTACATTGCAGGAAATATCATATAAAACGATGCACCACCTCCATCACCGGATTCTGCATAGATCTCCCCATGGTGGTTGGTCATTATTTTGCGGCATAAGGCCAGCCCTATACCTGTACCTTTATAGCTGTGCTTACCATGCAGGCGTTTGAAAATAACAAAGATCTGCTCTGCATACTCTGAGCTAAAGCCGATACCATTATCTTTAAATCCTATCTTGATGTAGGACAATGTTTTATCGAGTGAAGGATACCGCTTTACTTCTGTAGGTTGCATTGGTGCAGAGAAAATAGATATCTGCAGGGTTTGTTCTTCTTTCCTGAATTTTACAGAGTTGCTGATGAGGTTATGGAATAACTGCTTCATTTGCAATGGTACCGCTTTAATGACCGGCAAATGTTTGTAACTGATATTTGCAGCAATACCCGACAGGTCAAAATCTTCTATCACATCTGTCAGTACTTCGTCCAGCGAAGTAGGTACATGCAGTTCATCTGAATTACTTACTGACGAAAAATTTAGCAGATCCTCAATAAGAAGTGTCATCCGTTGCGAGCTGTTCACTATTTTATCAATATAATCCCTTGTTTCCTCCGGTAACTGATCTTTGAATTTCTGCTGCAGCATGTCTGAGAAAGTCTGGATCTTTCTCAAGGGTTCCTGCAGATCATGGCTTGCTATATAAGCATACTGCTCCAGCTCTTTATTGCTGTGTTCCAGGTTTTTATTGGCACTTAACAGGTCTTCAGTCCTTTCCCTTACTTTTTGTTCCAGTTCCTGAGAGAACATTTTCTGGTCGTTAATATCGGTACAGGTGCACAGATACCCGGTAAATCTGTTGTCTGAATAGGTAGGTTTGCAGGTGGTCAGTAACCACCTGTAAACATCATCATGTCGCTTCAATCTGTACTCAACACTAAAAGGTATACGTTGTTCAAAAGAACTGTTGTAAATTTTCATGTAGTTAGCCAGGTCCTCCGGGTGTATATTTTCGGTCCATCCGCTACCACTTTCTGCCGCCAGATCACGGCCAGTATATTCCAGCCAGGTATTATTGAAGAACACCCCCATCTTGTCTGTACCTGCAGACCATATCATGACCGGTGCATTATTGGCCACATCCTGGAACAGCATTTTTTCTTTTATGATACTGGCAGCTTTTACATGATCTGTTATGTCTTGTATGGCTATAAATATAAGTTCTGTTTTCTGAGCTTTCTGGGAAAGCATACGTGCATTCACAGACATTATCTTTTCTCCGATGCCCGGGAAATTGTGGGTCACTTCAAATCCATTAAAATGACCGTTCTTAGGTATCACCTCCAGAAGCAGTTCGCGTAGTTTAGGGATGTTCCATTGCCCATTCCCAAGGTCGAACAGGTAGTAGCCTTCTGTATTTTCAGCAGTTGTTTTAAATATATTAAAGAAGGATTGGTTAGCAGACCTCACTACAAGGCTCCTGTCAACTACTATCATAGCCTCTGCAATGGTGGCTATGATGCCATCGGTGTACTCCTGTATCTCGCTCAGCTGGTCGTTGCGCACCTGCAGCTGCTCATTGATAGTGGTCAGTTCCTCATTCGACGACTCCATTTCTTCCTTTGAGGTCTGTAGCTCTTCATTTATGGTGTGCAGCTCCTCATTACTGGATATTATCTCTTCGTTAGCGGTCTGCAGTTCTTCATTTGCTGCTTCACGCTCCTCTATTA
Organism: Flavipsychrobacter sp.; assembly: GCA_965276955.1. Classification (GTDB taxonomy): domain Bacteria; phylum Bacteroidota; class Bacteroidia; order Chitinophagales; family Chitinophagaceae; genus JABDEZ01. The sequence goes on along the minus strand of CBDIBP010000018.1, from coordinate 29,586 downwards.
TCGAGGTCATATCCTCCCGCAAGGCTGCAATTTCCTGTTCCATTTGGTAATGAGCGGACTTCCGTACGGTGACAATATTTCCCGACTGTACATATGAGGGATATTCGTGAAAAAGTACCAGGAAGTAACGCTCATCGGGTATCATATTCAGCTGCACCACTTCTATACCTACAGGGCATGTAATATTTTTGATCTTGACCTCCAACCCATCCTTTTTTACCGGCTGGCCGGTCTTTATACATTTATGGATAGCTGTACGCAGATCTATGCGCAATCCCGGCCTGGCCATTTTCAGCAAGTTAAAAGATGCGTTGCCTACAGCAGGCTCTAAAAAGGTACCGGTTGCACCGCGTACTTGCAGTATCTCAAACTCCTGGTTAACTACCACACTGGGTGTTATGTATTCAGCAAGCAGTAAATTATCTACTACCTGTCCCAGGTTAGGTGGTTTTGCAACCGCAATATTTTCTTTCTGCACATCCTGGTTGATGCCCAGACCTCTTGGAACAAAAGATTGCAGGGCGTGGCGCACAGAGACATCGCGCCTGTAGATGTTTACTTTGGACTCTTTGTCTATCTGCTTAAAGAATTTGCCGCTGGTGCCAATGGTCTCAGACTTGCCCAGCATAAGGTAACCATTGCTTTGCAAAGCATAGTGGAAGGTATCCAGCACTTTTTTCTGGCTGTCATTATCCAGGTATATAAAAAGGTTGCAACAGCTGACAAGATCGATGCGTGAAAACGGAGGGTCTTTTAAAATATCGTGCGGGGCAAATATGCAAATATCTCTAATAGATTTATTGATGCGGTAGCTACCATCTGTTTTATCAAAAAAACGCTGTAATTGTTCAGCAGAAATATCTGCGATCTCACTTTTAGTATATATGCCTAACCGTGCCTTACTGATAGCAAGCTCACTAAGGTCTGTTGCAAATATCTGCACCCTTGCCTTAGCTTCGTGTGTACCCAGTATCTCACAAAGTATCATAGCGATGCTATATGCCTCCTGGCCGGTAGAGCATGCGGGTACCCATATCCGTATCGTCTCATCATCAAGTTTGTTCTTGGCAATATTGGGTATCAGTTTATTTCGCAGATAACGGAACGCGTCTGTATCCCTGAAAAATTTAGTGACATGTATCAATATAGAGTTATACAGGTTTTGGATCTCCCCCGGGTTGTCCCGCAGATATTTATTGTACTGTTCAATAGTTTCTATATTTACGAGCATCATACGCCGTTTTATGCGGCGGCTGATGCTGGCTACTTTATAGTGATTAAAGTCAACGCGGGTGGTATATTTCAGTTGCTTGAATATCTCCTGCAGTTCTTCTTTCTCATCTGTTTCGGTCTTCTTGCTATTTACCGCTTCCGTGAGCACTTTCATATATTGGCCCAGCTTTATGAGCTCCCGGGCAATATCCCCGGGTGACAAGATAAAGTCGACAACACCTTCTGATATAGCCGACCTGGGCATACTCTGGAACTTTGCCGACTCATCCTGTGCTATGGTCATGCCATCTGCCTCCTTTATTGCCTTCAGGCCTATGGTGCCATCATTGGCGCCACCGGATAATATTACACCAATGGCATTTTCGCCCATTATATCGGCCAGTGAGGTAAAGAACCGGTCGACGGGCATATGATAGGGATTTTGTGTTCGGGGCTCCAGCTTAAAATGGCCATCTACCAGTTCAATATCCCAATCGGGCGGAATAACATAGAAGTGGTCGCATTCCATGAGCATTCCGTCGGTGACCTGCATCACCTGCATTTGTGTTCTCCTGGCCAGTATGGCCGGTAACATGCTTTCGTGATCGGGGTTCAGGTGCTGTATCAGCACATATGCCATACCAGTGTCTGGTGTAAGCGTATCCAATATCTCAATAACCGCTTCAAGGCCCCCGGCAGAGCATCCTATAGCAATGATAGGGAACGAACCCTTAGCAGACCTTTTTTTTTTCATGCGGATATATGTGTTTTAGCCAGATAAATTGTTTATAAAAAACCTGCCGCGAAACTCATTTAATTAAACTGTCATTATTAATGAAAAACCTCCCGCAAAATAGCACTAATATGGCAGTATAACGTTATCTTCATAACTGAATGTTAAGGTGTTTTTGATATGAAAAAAAATACTACTATATTAGTTGTCGATGATGATAAAGAAGATGTCCAGATCTTCATAAATGCAGTTCAGGACATAGATACTGATATAGTTTGCTACACTGCCTGCGACGGAATAGATGCTCTAAAGTTACTATCCACGCCAGAGATCGCCATCCCAGATGTTATTTTTCTTGACCTGAATATGCCGCGTATGGACGGAAGGCGATTTATGGAAGAAAAGAACAAACTGGAATATGTGGCCAGCGTACCCGTTATCGTTTATTCAACTACGCGCCGCACTAAGGATGTTGATGAAGTGAAAAAGCTTGGCGCCAGCGATTTTATTACTAAGCCAACAAAGTACAAAGACATTTGCAACGAGATAAGCAAAGTGCTTAACCAAGTGCGCACACTGCATCAGTAAAGAACGACCCGCTATGCGCCAATACCATTGAATAGGCTGAAAGCAATGATGAGCAGCACGATGGCGCTAATGACGACGTACAAATAGTCTTTTTCCCTGAAGAAAGAAAAAATAGAGAACAGGATGCGCATGATAGGCGTAGCTATCAATATCAATATACCCAACTGCATAATGCTGTAACTATTCAACTCCTTTACACCCCGCAACACTGCAGGTAAAGATGTGTATCTATCAGACACGCCTTTAAAGATTGCGTAGGAGGGCTGCACCTCACTACCATGCAACACCAGGTACATGATACCGCCTGCCGATGCCACTACAGCAGCCAATATGACACCAATGCGCAACAGGTTGCCCATTATCTGCTCCATATCCTTATCCTGACCGGCTTGTATGGTTTTGTTGGTTGTTCTCATTAATGCCCTTTTAATCCTTTATAGATCATTTCAATAGCAATAGCGCTGATGGCTATGCTGAACACAATACGCAGTTTTTTGGTATCAGAACCTATGAGTAATTTGGAACCAAAGATAGATCCCAGAAGTACACCGATCACCACCGGAAAGGTAAGTACAGGATCTATATACCCGCGGTGGAGGTAAGCGGCCGTACTTGCAGCAGCAGTAACACCTATCATAAAGTTGCTGGTGGTGGTAGAGACCTTGAAAGGGATGCGCATCACATTGTCCATAGCCAACACTTTAAACGCACCCGCACCTATGCCCAGCAAGCTGGATAGTGCACCGGCGCCTATCATCATAAGGAAACCACCAGGAACGTGGTCTATTTTATAATCTATTTCAGCTCCCTTGTCTGGGTAGCTGCTGTTGAGCCGCAAGGTAGTTGCCAATTTGCTTTTTTCTTCTGTCTCTATGTGCAGTTTTTTCTTGCGCACTGTCATGAGTGCAGAGAAAATAAGGACAAAACCAAAAATGATCGTTATGATGTTGGCAGGCGTGTACACAATAAGGAAAGAACCTACCACAGCGCCAGTGGTTGTAGCTATCTCCAGGAACATACCCAGACGTATATTGGTGATACCTTCTTTTACATAAGCTGCAGCGGCGCCTGAAGAGGTGCCAATGACCGCTATAAGCGATGTGCCTATGGCATAATGGATATCGACCTTGAATACCAGGGTGAGCAGGGGTATTAAAATAACCGCACCCCCTAACCCCGTAAGTGAGCCCAAGAAGCCCGCCAGCATTGCACCGGCCAGAAGTACAAGGGTAAATAACAGAACCGTCATAGCTATATATACTGGTTATACTGCGGCAAAACTATTATTTCTTTCTGCCTTTATTGAAACGTTTTTTACCAGAGTGTTCTCTTTTGGCATCGGGGTTGTATACCGGAGCTTCGCCAAACTCTTCGGGTAGTGGCAGCTTGGTAACCACGGTGCCCATCAATTGCTCTATGCGGCCAAACTTGTTCTGGTCTTTTTCATTTATAAATGTTATGGCTGTGCCAGTAGTGGCTGCACGTGCGGTGCGGCCTATACGGTGTATATAATCTTCAGGGTCGGGTGGTACATCGTAATTAACTACGAGGTCGATCCCCTCCACATCTATGCCTCTCGAAAGCACATCTGTGCCTATGATAACAGGTAAACGTCTGTTCTTGAATTCGCGAAGTATCTCTTCACGCTCGTCCTGCTCCAGATCGGAATGGAATGCTTTTATATTGATGCCCGCCTTGCGCAGCGTGGCATCCAGGTTCTTTACATGCTCTTTAGTAGAGGCGAACATAAGCGTGCTGCCGTAGTTGCCCTCTTTTAGTATCTTTTTTATCAGCCCCGTCTTTTGCTTATCGTGCACCATGTAGGCTTGCTGCAAGATGCCCGCGGCAGGCTTAGATATAGCAATGTTTATCTGCTCAGGCTGTATGAGTATGGTATTGGCCAGCGTGCGTATCTTGGGCGGCATGGTAGCGGAGAACAGCAAGGTTTGCCGTTGCTTGGGCAGGTAGCTGATGATACGGATGATATCATCGTAAAAGCCCATATCCAGCATACGGTCGGCCTCATCTAATACCAAATGCTGCAGTTTATCGAACTTGAAAGCGCCCGATGCCAGGTGAGATATGAGGCGGCCCGGAGTGGCAATAATAATATCGACCCCTTTCTTTATTGCTTTCTTTTGTTGTTCCCATACAGCGCCATCGCCACCACCATATACGGCTATGGAACTAACGCCAGTAAAATAGGCGAGCGCTTCTATCTGCTGGTCTATTTGCTGGGCGAGCTCGCGTGTGGGTGCAAGTATGAGTGTATTAACATCGTATGCACCGCTTACCAGTATCTTATCTATGAGGGGGAGTACGTACGCAGCTGTTTTGCCGGTACCCGTCTGGGCGCAGGCTATGAGGTCCTTATTGTCCAGTATCACAGGTATGGCCTGCTGTTGTATGGGAGTGGGTTGTTTAAACCCCATGGCATTTAACCCTTCCTGCAGGTCGGGGTCAAAATCAAAATCATCAAAGGTCAATATCCTGAGTTTTAATGTGCTATAAGCAGCTTTGCCAAAGATAACGCTTATTACATAAGAATGAATAGGGACCAAAGCCGTGACGCAATGAAGGCACAAAATGTAATTGGTATTTAATTTCCCCGGCATGGCTATATTATCTTAATATTTTTTTTAAAAAACTATTGAAATGAATTCATATAATTCCTAATTTTGGGGTATTATAAATTTATAATTTTAAAACAATGCAAGAAGGAACAGTAAAATTCTTCAATGAAACTAAAGGTTTTGGTTTCATTAAGCCAGACAACGGTCAGGCAGACATCTTTGTACACGTTTCAGGTCTTATAGATGAGATCCGCGAAAATGACAAAGTTAAATTTGAAGTAGAAAACGGAAAGAAAGGTTTAAATGCTGTTAACGTAAAAGTTATCTAAGTCATACCGTACTTTGAGTGAATAAAAAGACATGCTGTTCAGCATGTCTTTTTGGTTTTTAAACATTTTTTAAAAATATTTTTTTTAATACCAATATTAAAAGATAGCTTTGTTGGATTACAATAATAATTTTAATTTAAAACAATGCAAGAAGGAACAGTAAAATTTTTCAATGAAACCAAAGGTTTCGGTTTTATCAAACCAGACAACGGTCAACCAGACCTCTTTGTACACGTTTCAGGTCTTATGGACGAGATTCGTGAGAACGACAAAGTATCATTTGAAGTAGAAAATGGAAAGAAAGGTTTAAACGCGGTTAACGTAAAAGTTATCTAAGCTTACCATACTTTGTGATTTTAAGAAAGACACGCTTTTTAGCGTGTCTTTCTTCGTTTAAGGCAGAAATGTTCCACAAGCGCAACCTCGCTTTAGCATTATCATATTCCCGCCATATTCAGCCCACATTTCCTATGCATTTTAAAACCCCGTAACTTAGTAGTATGGCCCACGCACATGCAGACCTGCCACTACACTACGGACAAGTGCCCCCATGGCTGTACCAGCGCATGGGCAGACTTGGCGGAGCTATAACCGAAGCCATCATCACCGAATATGGTAAAAGTGCTTTTTTGCAGAGCATCAGTGACCCCTTCTGGTTCCAAGCACTTGGGTGTGTGCTGGGCATGGACTGGCATTCTTCGGGCATCACTACATCGGTACTGGGTGCGCTGAAAAGGACGGTGAATGAACGCTCCCGAGAATTGGGTATATACTTTTGCGGAGGAAAGGGCAAGCACAGCAGGGAAACACCGAATGAACTGATGCGCATAGGCGACCTGACGGGGCTGGATGGCAACCTGCTGGTACGCAATAGCCGTTTATCGGCCAAGGTAGATAATACGGCCATACAGGACGGATTCAATATATACCTGCACTCCTTTATAGTAAGCAGCGATGGTGAATGGGCCGTAGTGCAGCAAGGCATGAATGACAGCAATGGTATGGCCCGCCGGTATCACTGGCACTCACCAACTATAAAGTCGTTCGTGGAAGAGCCACATGCATTTATCTATGGAGCTAACCAAGGACAGATAATAAACATAACCGACCATAATGCAGATACTACAAGGGCTGGCATTTTGCAACTGACCCAAGAGGACCCGCAGCACCTGATGAAGGAAGTACGCAACCTGATAATGCCCGGCCACCATGATGTGCAGGCCAAAGATGTAAATTTAAAACGGCTGGGCAGTGTGCTGGCCGTAGCCCATGAGAAAGCCGGGCTGGATATGGAGACCCTGCTGCTGCTGGAAGGTGTGGGCCCACGTACCTTACAATCGCTGGTGCTGGTAAGTGAGGTGATACATGGCACACCATCGCGGTTCACAGACCCTGCACGGTTCTCTTTTGCGCATGGCGGTAAGGATGGTCATCCGTTTCCCGTCCCGACCATGGTTTATGATGAAACGATACAAACACTGGAACATGCAGTGAAACTTGCCAAGCTGGACAATAGTGAGAAGAACGAGGCCATAAAGAGCCTTTCAAAGGCTGCAGCGCAACTGGAGAAAAACTTTACACCCAACAATAATTTTGACCAGCTGATACAAAAGGAGCGCGATGAATCGTACAAGTATGGCGGCCGCACGGTGATGGGTATGGCTATGCCGCCTAAGAAGAAAGAGGATACGCAATTGAAATTGTTCTAATTGATCAACACCCACGAGAAACCAAACCGGATAACCACATTGGGGGCGGGATAGCCAGGGTATAGTATACGGTTGGTGGTGAAGGCCTGTTGCAATTCATCGGCCATCAAGAAGCCGCGGAAACGTTTGGTGACCCGGAAGTTGAAGAATACTTCGCATTGCGGCACATTGCCTATATACACACTGTTCTGATAATAAAAGCGATTGAGCAGCGGATCGTAGCCGGAAGGGTGGTATGCCGTGTTGTACCGTACTTCCACACCTGCTACCAGGCGTAGTGCATTGTTGAACAGACCAAGTTCGTAGCTCAACTGGTGGCGGCCCATAAGGGTGGGTATGTTCACTGGTGCACTACCTGTTTGGGTCTGGTACACCAACTCGTTATCCAGTATTATATTACCAAGCTTAAATAACTTTCTTATCCATGCCTGCGAAATATTGAAAGGGTCTTTGTACTGGTCGGGCAAACCTTTTTCATTTATGTAGATATAGTTATCGATCACATAAAGCTTGGCACCTGCAGAGAAACGGAGCTTAGTAAAATTCAACTGGCCATATACTTGCGATATACTTTCTTTATCGTAAGACTTTGTGAAGGTGTAGTACTCGTTCTGATAAATAGTGTAGCTGTATGGTGCACTGTTCAGCTGTTGCTGCACACCAGCCTCTAACGTTCCACCGTTGTTCTTCAAGTCTCGGCCCAGAGAGCCATGGAGCAAGAAGTTGCCTGCATCAGGGCCGCTAAAAAATAACTGTGCATTTGCCTGGTAAAACCACTGGCCCGATGTTAATGCCTCTTTTTTTACCTCGCCTATCAGGTAGTTGTCTACCATATTACTGCTGGTGCTGCGAATGCCATTGTAGGTGGTGAACTGATCTATACGGTTGCCGATACCGGCATCTATTTCCAGCTGGCGTCCTGGCTTGCCCAGCAGGCCATTCAGCAATAGCCGGTTATCTATCCAAAACCATTTTTGCTCAGAAAAAACGGTGTCTGATTGGTTAGGGATATAGTACCCACCATTTGCAAAGGAGTGGTTAAAAAGCCCTGTGTAGCGCAAGGAATCAGGTATCAAGTCTTTGAAATCGTGTTTTTCTGTACTCAGCTGCAGCTTGTGGGTGATGCGGAAACGGGGAATGAGCTTGTATGTATAGCTGGTAGAATCCTGGTTGTACGTAGTGTCGGGGCGGCCCCAGGTGTAGCTGTGCTGCAAGAGCAGGCCAAAATCGCGCTGCACGTTGAACACAGATGAACGGGTGACACTATACAGCTCGTTCTGGTAATTTACATTCACCGTTTTACGGTCGCTATAATCTGCGCTATCCAGCTGGCCAGGATAGGTGAGGCCACCATTCTCATCGTGCTGCTCTTTGTTGTATACTAATGCAGCATGCAGCTCGTACCGCTCATTGCTGCTTTTATAGTTGGTGGTAAAGTTTGCATTGTCGTGGTTGTTGCGTTGTATGGGGTAAAAGCCTGGTGATATGGTCTTGCGGTATTGTGCAGAGAAATTCCAGTTGGGTTTTATATTCCTTGTCACCATCACGTCTGTTAGCTGTTCCAGCTTGCTGCCCAGGCGATAGGAGAAAATAATGTAAGGCTTGGTAGTGTTATAGTAATTAAGACTATCGGGGTTAAAGCGGTAGGCATCCATAACATGGTAGCCCAGTGTGGGGCCAAGCCTGTCCTCGGGTGTAAAGAACTGGCTTTGTATAGGGCTGCCAAAATTGCCCAGGTCCTGGTTCCAGGGTTCAGAGAATGGTGTGCGGTAAAAGGTATGTAAGGAACTATCCATTAGGTAGGTCCGCTCAGAATTTAGCTTTTTGTAGTAGATACGTGCGTCTGGGGTTCTCCACTTGGCCGTATTAGATTTGTTGGCGTTCGTGTCGCGCTGGGGGGTATTGCTCAGTGTGGTGGGCTGGCCCGTATTGTAAGACTGTGCGCGCAGTACAGGGCTGCACAACAAAATGTACAGCACAGGTAACAACAGCAAGTAAATGTATCTTATCTTATCTTTCAACTACAGCGCCTTTTATGATATGGGGTGGCAAATGATGTGCAAAGTTAACAGAACAAATCTTACATCCCTTTTATTAGTTCTGTGACCAGTGCTGCCAGTTTAGGGGCCGCTGCATTAGCGGCTTCCAGTACCTCTTCATGGGTTATTTTTATAGGCACTGCGCTGATACCTATATCTGTAATAATGCTGATGGCGAATACCTTCATGCCCCCATGTATGGCCACAATAACTTCAGGTACGGTGCTCATACCCACGGCATCGCCACCTATGGTGTGCAACCAGCGGTACTCGGCAGGGGTCTCGAACGTAGGCCCCTGCAGGCCTACGTATACACCGGTCTTCAGTACTACATTTTGTTTTTCTGCTATTTGCAGTGCGGCTGCTATCAGTTGCTCATCATAAGCTTTGCTCATATCCGGAAAGCGGACACCGAGGCGTTCATCATTAGGCCCATGCAATGGGTGTTGAGGAAAAAGGTTAACATGGTCTTTGATCAGCATCATGTCTCCCACCTTAAAGCTTTCATTCATACCACCGGCTGCGTTGGACACAATGAGTGTTTCCACACCCAGTGCCTTCATGACCCGGATGGGGAAGGTGACCGTATCCATGTCGTAGCCCTCATAATAATGGAAACGACCCGCCATAAGCATTACCTGCTTATGGCCCAGCCGGCCGAATACCAGCTTGCCACTATGCCCCTGTACCGTTGATACCGGGAAATTGGGGATCAACTCGTAACTGATCTCTTTTTCAACCTCCAGTATATCTACAAGGCCACCCAGGCCGCTGCCCAAGATAATGCCTATAACAGGAGTGGCACTTATCTTTTCGTTAATATAAGAAGCCGTTTCGGATATGCGTTCGAATAATGACATGTGGCAAAGATAATAGAAAGTATGTGCTCTAAACTTCAAAGTAGAAAGATGTGATGTTGTAATAACATGCTGCAATTTGACACCTTTTATTCCTACACTTTATCTACTGTGTTGTAGACTACTTGGTCAAATTCAATTAATTTAGCCCGCAAATAGATAAACATGACGCGTGAGCAGCTGGTAAGTATAATAAGGAAGAAAAGATCTGTGCTGTGTGTAGGTTTGGATACAGACCTGGAGAAAATACCGAAACACTTATTAAAAGAACCAGACCCGGTGTTCGCATTCAATAAGGCTATAATAGATGCTACGAAGGACCATACTGTGGCATATAAGATCAATACTGCTTTTTACGAGGCGCAAGGCATAGCAGGCTGGGAAAGCCTGGAGAAGACACGAGCATACATACCCAAAGATATTTTCACCATAGCCGATGCCAAACGTGGCGATATAGGCAATACTGCCGACCAGTATGCCAAAACATTTTACCATACATTCCCTTTTGATAGCGTGACGGTAGCGCCGTACATGGGTGCCGACAGTGTGCAGCCCTTTTTGAAAGATGCGGGTAAGTGGGCTATAGTGTTGGGCCTTACATCGAACGAAGGAAGTAAGGATTTTCAATTGCTGCAATGCGATGACAAACTGCTGTATGAACAAGTGCTTACAAAAGTAGCTACATGGGGCACACCAAGCAACCTGATGTTTGTGGTAGGCGCTACGCGCAAAGAGCAATTACAGCATGTGCGTAAATTGCTGCCGCATAACTTCTTCCTGATACCGGGGGTAGGTGCGCAGGGTGGCGACGTAGCCACAGTATGTGAGAACACCATGAATGAAGATGGAGGTATACTGATCAATGTATCGAGAGGGGTGATCTATGCGGACAGCACAGAGAATTTTGCAGCAGCAGCAGGTGAAGCTGCGCATAAATACCAACAAGAAATGGCTGTGTATATAAAATAGAAAACCTGCGCACCTATGATACCCAACGAAAGACTATTGCAACTAATATGGCAGTATAGCCTGTATACGCCTGGTAGCCTGCTTACTCAGGCTGGTGACCCTGTTACGGTGATAAGGCCAGGCGTACTGAACCGGAATGCAGGCCCTGATTTCCTGGAGGCCAAAATAAAGGTAGGGGACACATTGCTGGTAGGTAACGTGGAACTGCATGTGAATAGCAGCGACTGGCTAAAGCATGGCCACCAGGATGACCCTGCATACCAGCGACTGATACTGCACGTAGTGTATAATGCAGACGTGGCCGATGTAGTGGCACACACCCCGGTATTGCAACTTGGCCCGCATATACCAGCACATATCATAGCCCAGTATGCGGGACTGGTGCAGGCCCCTGCATCTATTCCGTGCAGTACGCAATTGCCCAACGTAAAAGATATCATCAAAGAAAGCTGGCTCAGCAGGTTACTTGCAGAACGCTGGGAACAAAAACTGGCGGACTGGGAAGAACTGCTGGAACGGTCGGCAGGCGACTGGCGCAACCTGATGTATTGGCGCACCGCTGCCAATTTTGGATTTAAAGTAAATGCGACACCTTTCCTCATGATGGCACAGTCGCTACCGCTAAATATACTGGCACGGCACAATGAAAGCTTGATGCAGGTAGAAGCCCTCATATTTGGGCAAGCGGGTATGCTGGAAGGCAGTTTTGAAGATGCCTATCCCCAGGCGCTGCAACAAGAATACAAATATCTGCGGCAGAAATACCAACTGGTACCCATACCAGCACACCTATGGAAATTCCTGAGGATGCGGCCTGCTAATTTCCCTACTATAAGACTTGCGCAATTTGCCGCGCTGGTACATAAGTCGGTACACCTGTTCTCTCAGGTTGTGGAAGTAGGAACAGGCAAGGAAATACAGCCTTTATTTGACGTTACCGCAAGTGAATATTGGGATACACATTTCCGGTTCGATGAAGCTTCGCTGCCGAGTACACCAAAACACTTAGGTGATTCTTCTATAGATAATATCATTATAAATACCATTGCACCTATACAGTTCCTTTATGCTGGGCAACAAGGTATCAATGGACTGAAAGAAAGGGCGCAGCAGTTGCTGGACACGATTCCCGCAGAGAAGAACAATATCATTTCGCTATGGAAAGCCAGCTTGTGGGTTGCAGAAAATGCCAGCCGCTCGCAGGCCATGATACAGTTGTATAATCACTATTGCTCTGCCAGGCGCTGCATGGAGTGCCCTATTGGGTTAAGTATTATCCGCGCTGTTCCAGTTGAAGGTTAGGGCCTGTATACAATCGGGGTGAAGGGTCAATGCTACAGGGCAGTGCGCTGCTATGTGTGCCAGTTTCACCTTTTGTTCTTCTGTATAAGTATTGTCTTTAGGGAAAGTAAGGTGCACCTGCAGACCGCCTATACGACGTGGATCTGAGACCATTACTTTCACCACCTCGCAAACAGTGCCGTCTATATTTATACCATCTTTTTTAGAGAGTATGTCTATTGTAGTAACAATGCAGCTACCTAATGCTGCAGCTACAAGGTCGGTAGGCGAGAAACGCTCGCCCTTACCATGATTGTCGGTAGGTGCATCGGTCTCTATTACAGTGCCTGACTTTACGTGAGTGATCTCTGTCCTTAGCTCGCCTTTATAAACTACTTTTGCGGTCATTATCTGCAGTTTTTGTAAATTTACTATCTCCGCTTTGCATTTGGGGAAAATTTTGTAATTTTTACATGCTTAAGGATAGTAGCACAAACTTGCAGGCTTATACCATATGATGAACGGGGTTAAAGTATTTTTGGTCGCACTGAGTGTATGCGCATTTTATTTCCCAGGCCATGCACAAATGGCCAATTTATCTGCGCCTGTTTCGGACTCTGCAAAGCATGCAGATACCGTTAAGAAACTTACTCCAAGGGTAGTGTATACCAAACCAAAACCTGTAAAAATAAAACCGATACGTCGCGAACTGAGTTTTGGATTAAGGCTAAATACAGATGGCTATAGCTTTTTTGTGGACAGAGGGAAAATAAAGGCTGAAGATGAGAAGAAGAGCGACATGTTTTACGATATAAAACTGTTGCAATTTGAGATAGCAGAGAAAAAAGACCCCAAGGAAAGTAAGGGCAGCAACCAACAGGCAGGCAGCACTGCTGAAAAAGCCAATCCTTATATCTATGGCAAGATCAATAACTTTTATACCGTTAAGGTAGGCCGTGGATTCAGAAAGCTTATAGCAGGCAAGCCAGACCCAGGGGCAGTGTCCATACATTGGGTAGGGGTAGGCGGCATATCATTAGGTTTGTTGAAACCATATTACCTGAATGCATATTACAACGGCAGTGTGCAATCTATAAAATATACAGACCAGACAGCAGCTGCATTCCTTGATGCGACAGGCATTACAGGCAGTTCAGGCTTCTCGAAAGGGCTGGGGGAGATGCAGGTAATACCCGGATTGCACTTGAAGACCGGGCTACACTTCGATTTTTCTGGCAACAGAAAAACAGTTCTTGCTGTGGAGACAGGTATGAATGTAGAAGCCTATACCCAAAGCATAAAATTAATGGCTTACCAAGACGCATCACCTATATTATTTAATTTGTACGTATCATTCCAATTTGGGAAACGTTGGTGATGGTCGTAATTTTACCTTGCTTATGTTAGAGTTACCGGTTATTAGTTCAGCAGATACAGATACACGTGTGAAGAAGCCCAACTGGCTTCGTGTGAAACTGCCTATAGGAGAAAGTTACCGCCATGTGCGCAACCTTGTGGATACCCACAAGCTGCATACCATATGCGAAAGCGGCAATTGCCCTAACATGGGTGAATGCTGGGGGGCAGGTACGGCCACATTTATGATATTGGGTAATATTTGCACACGCAGCTGCGGATTTTGTGCTGTTGCTACCGGTAGGCCTGACCCAGTGGACTGGGACGAGCCACAGCGGGTAGCCGAGGCCATGCACCTAATGAGTGTGAAGCACGCAGTTATCACATCTGTAGATCGCGATGAACTGAAAGATGGCGGGTCTATAATATGGGCCAATACCATAAAAGCAGTGCGCGCGCTGAACCCAGATACTACGCTGGAAACCCTGATACCCGACTTTAGAGGGCAGTGGGAGAACCTGCAACGTATAATAGATGTGGCGCCCGATGTGGTATCGCACAACCTGGAAACAGTGGAAAGGCTGACACGCAAGGTGCGCATACAAGCAAAATATCACCGCAGCCTTGAAGTGCAGCGCCGGCTAAAAGATGGTGGCATGCGCACCAAGAGTGGGGTAATGCTGGGCCTTGGAGAAGAAAAAGATGAAGTATTACAGACCATGCAAGACCTGGTAGAGAATGGCTGCGATGTACTAACACTCGGCCAGTACCTGCAACCTACCCAGAAACACCTGCCGGTAGTGCGTTTTGTGCATCCTGATGAGTTTGCATTCTACCGCGAGGAAGGCTATAAAATGGGTTTTGACTATGTAGAAAGCGGCCCGTTAGTACGGTCTTCTTACCATAGTGAGCGCCATGTATATCGTGGTGAAGGCCGTGAGAAATGGATGCAGGAGAAAGAGTAGGTCAAGCGAACAAACTTATATACACAAAGACGCCCTATATTTATCATATAGGGCGTCTTTAGGTATGCGAAGAATACTAAGCAAGTTCTTCAGTCTTTTCTTTAAGACTTTTAGCAGTTTTAGTGCCTTCATCCAGTATAGCCATCATTCTTTTACGCGCGTCTTTAGTAAGGCCATTCACTTCTTTACCAAGAGTATCTTTCAGGCTGCTCAGCTTGTCGCCTGTGCTGTCTGCAAGGTCGCTCAGCTTATCTTTCCACTTGCCGGCATTATCAGCCAGGTCGTTTCTAAAACCTTCTGCTTTATCAGATGTAAGCAGTAAAATAGCAGCTGCAGCGAGCGCACCGAGAATCAGGAATCGTGAGGTTTTCATGTTTTTTTAGTTTTATTTTTAGCAATAGTTTCAGGAGACATGTTTATAAAACCATGCCATTGCAGACAATACGGTACAGTTTATGAAAGAATTAATAAAAATACGGCGTATTGATGTGGCAGATGCAGAACTGCTAATGAAAGTAAGTATAGAGACCTTCCAGGTGGCCTATGCAGCATATAATACCACGGAAGATATTGAGGCATTCATAGCACATAATTTCAACAAGAAACAACTGGAGCAAGAGTTGAAGGAAGAACAAAATATGTTCTTTTTTGTGTACGTGAACAATGACGTGGCCGGGTATTGTAAATTAAGAAAAAGCCTGCCGCCGCAGCATTTGGAAGGTATGAGGGCTATAGAGCTGGAACGCCTGTATATATTGCAGGTCCACCAGAAAAAGAATGTAGGTGGTGCGCTGATGCAGCATTGCATAGACCATGCATCAGCAAATGGCTACCGAGTATTGTGGCTGGGTGTATGGGAGCATAACCATAATGCTATCCGCTTCTATGAAAAATGGGGATTTACTTTATTTGGCGACCATATCTTTAAACTGGGCAGCGATATACAAACAGATCTTCTCATGAAAAAAAATGTTACTTTAAAATAACTTTGCTATGATACGGCAGGTATGATAATTGCTTAATGTTGGTCGTCACAATGCATTTTATTAAAGGATAGGAGAAGATCTTAATAGAATGTAATGATCCCAAACTTAATAGTTAACTACAGGTGCCCATCCTGTCGTTCGTATAACATTGCTCCCGTTGACCCCTTCCCTGTACAGCAGGTAAGCGATGGCATATTCCCAAGTGAATACCAAGTGTTTTCCTGCAACAAGTGCAGCCTCTGGTTCAAGGACCGTTTCCCGGATAATGAGGCCATACAACAACACTATGATAAACTGGAGCTTGCAGAAGACCTGTGGGATTATAAGCAACGCCTACCACACGAAAAAAAGCTTGATAAAGTACTGAGAGAACTGCCTAAACGTGCAAAGGTACTGGACGTAGGCTGCTGGACAGGAAGACTGCTGGAAGTGCACACTCACCTGGAACGATGCGGTATAGAACCTAACCCAGAGAGCGCAGCGGTAGCTGCCCAAAAAGGTATAAATATACTGGGTACCTCTGCCACAGAAGAGACCTTGCGCAGCAATACATTTGACGTTATTACCATGATAGATGTGTTCGAACACTTAAGCTCACCTACAGAGACCATAAAATTATTGGTACGGCAGCTAAGGCCCAACGGCAGGCTGATAATAGTAACGGGACGTACCGATTCTTTTCCTGTAAAACTTGTACGATCTACTTACTGGTATTTCTCTATAGTACCAGACCATATCGTATTTCTGAATAAGCGATTTGTAACTAAATTGAAAGAACGTCTCGGACTGAGGTCCGTTAAAGCCACAGCTGTTACTCATTACCCCTTCCATCTTAAAAAACACCTGAAAGAACTGGCATGGCTGCTCATATGGCGGTTCGCGAATCCTAATAGCCCGTTCAGGTCTGGTCTTTCCCGGTTACTCTTATTTAAAAGCTTTGCCCGGCTGCGCGACACAATAATATGTACCACCTGGCGCGATCATTACTACATAGTATTTGAAAAGACCAGTAAACGATACTACTAACAGCATTGGGCAATGAACTAAATACAACTATGTACTACGCGTTGTGTGCGCTATATTTGCATCCAAACAGCATACATGCAACGCGATACCGCCATTTTTGACCTCATACATGAAGAGCTGGAGCGCCAGCGCCGCGGACTGGAACTAATAGCATCTGAGAACTTTACCAGCATGCAGGTGATGCAGGCTATGGGTAATGTAATGACCAATAAATATGCCGAAGGATACCCCGGTCGCCGCTACTATGGTGGTTGCGAAGTGGTGGACAAAAGCGAACAACTGGCCATAGACCGCGCCAAAGAAATATTTAACGTAGCATATGCCAATGTGCAGCCGCATAGTGGTGCGCAAGCCAACTTTGCCGTAATGATGGCGTTACTGCAACCTGGTGATACTATACTTGGTCTTGACCTGAGTATGGGTGGACACCTTACACACGGCTCGCCGGTCAACTTTTCGGGCAAATACTACAAGCCTGTGTTTTATGGCGTTATCAAAGAGACCGGTTTGGTCGATTATGATATGATGCACAGCCAAGCGAAGGAACACAAACCAAAGATGATCGTTTGCGGTGCATCAGCATACAGCCGCGATTGGGACTACGCACGTATACGTGCCATAGCCGATGAAGTAGGGGCACTGGTACTGGCAGATATAGCACACCCCGCTGGTCTTATAGCCAAGGGCTTGCTGAATAGCCCTTTTGAACATTGCCATGTGGTGACAACAACCACACACAAAACATTGCGCGGCCCACGCGGCGGGCTTATACTGATGAAGACCGACTTTGAGAACCCTATGGGTTTAAAAGGCCCTAAAGGTGAGATACGCCTGATGAGCCAACTAATAGATCTTGCCGTGTTCCCTGGGGCACAAGGCGGGCCACTGGAGCACGTGATAGCCGCCAAAGCAGTATCGTTCTTCGAGATAATGCAGGACGAATTCACAGTTTATGCCAAGCAGGTCATTAAGAACGCGCAAGCCCTGGCTACATCATTCAATGCCAAAGGGTACGATATAGTGTCGGGTGGCACAGATAACCACCTGCTACTTATAGATCTGCGCAACAAGAACATAAGTGGTAAGAAGGCAGAAAATGCTTTGGTGAGGGCCGATATTACTATCAATAAGAATATGGTACCGTTCGATGATAAGTCGCCATTCGTTACATCTGGCATCAGAGTGGGTGTACCTGCTATAACTACCAGAGGGCTGAAAGAAGAGCATATGGAACAAGTGGCCAGCTGGATAGACAAAATTGTGCTGGATGCTGAAAATGAAAAATTGGCGCTTGATGTGCGCCATGAAGTGAACGCTTTTATGCAGCAGTTCCCTATGTACCCGGAATGGCAATAAAATGATATCTATAGGTTATGTGCCATTAGAGTTTAAATGCTTTAATGGCACATTTTTTTGCTGCTATTCGTTAAGGTCTTTTAACGCTTTGAAAATGAAAACAAGACTAATTTTGTACATCCAACAGAACCTGCATGAGTAAAAAGACCATTTGTTACTGTTCATTGTTTTTGTTCTTGTTTTTGTTTGTAAATAAAGACGCAAGTGCACAAAGAAGAAAAAGAGTAAAAGAAGAGGCGCCCCATTTAAGCATCTATGATATAGATACCCTGCAGCATACCATACCGCGCAATCGCCAGATATTTCATGATAGGATAGATAAAGAACAGCGGCGTGCCGATGTATCTGACGGCGCTATAGATGGTATAATATACTATTCAGAAGACACTACTTATACTGGTGTACTTACCAAAGCTATACTTACCGATGTGAACCACATGCAGGTGATGATAGAGAACCTACCCGCAGACGGCCGGGATGCAGTGACCGATAACCAAACCAAAATAAGATACCTGACCGCAGTATGGGAAATGCTGCGCAAGTATAATAACAACACTAAAATAGACCCCTTCTACTATAAAAAGTTGGTAACCAACCTGCGGCAGGTGATCATTGCGGATCATGAGAATCGATTCCCGCTGTTTGCTGCTGCAAATGTAAATATGCTGACACTTGAGAATGGACAGCAGTTCTATGAGGAGCACCCGGAGGTACGGTCTTACTTATACATACAACTGGGCAGGCAAGACCCAAAGATGATGATAAAGCATCTGAGTGAATTTGCCAATGATACCTTTGCTGTTTATATTGTTGCCGATGCGGCAAAACTGGTACCTAACGAGGTGTTCAATTATGCATCGTCTACTAATTATCCGCTCAGGAATGCAGTGCGCAGGAGCGACGACCCGCTGGTAAAAGCTATAGTACTTATTGCAGACCGTTCCAAGTCGCCACTAAAGGCCATGCCTTTCCTTAATGACATTTACACCGGCAAAAAAACAATTGCAGAAATAGATGCAATAACAGAGAACCAAGACCTTTTCTTTCAAAACCTTGTACGCTTGAAGATCGAGAACAATACACTGGCCTCAGATACCTATAGCGATGAGCTTGCATACCGGTCGCTCAAATATGTGCGGGAAATGGATGACCTGCATGAATCGCCCGACGCGGTACGATTCAAATGCATAGAAAAGTTTGGTCCAGAGGCTTTATACTATATCATGGTATACGGGCAGGATGAAATATATACCAGCAGTTTCTTAGGCACATACAAACGTATGCAGGAAATAATGAAACCACTCACCGGCGATAAGTTCTTAGACTCCCTGCACCGCGACCATTTCCGTACTTTCCTGCGTATGTGTGCCGGTTATAATACACTCAGCAACTTTTTAGGCACTATGCCAGAAGAAAAGCGCACGCAGCTAATGAGTGATTTTATAGCCGGATTGCAAAACGGTAAGGAAGATGATCTTGAAGATGCTGTGGATGTAGCCGATGCCTATGGCAGTATTAAAGACTCAACACTTGCTATATTCCTGAAAGGGGAGGTGAAAAAGAACTTTGAGCTATCGTTTAAAGAAAAGCGCAAAAAAGGCCTATATATCTATAGCCTGCTGTCTATGCTCTTCAACAGTGAAAATGCCGGCACCACTGATACTGCAGCGCTTAATGAATCTAAAAAGTTAGGCTTGCCTCCTATCAATGAAGTGACCTATAAGAGCCTTACAGGAGATACGAATGTAGTGTATGAGCAATTCTTCTTTTTTGGAGATGAGGATGGCAAAAATTCCTATGGCAGTTTCCTGGGCAACTTTAGAGACGGCAAGTGGAAGATAGTTACTGAAAAATACTGGAGTATGATAACATCGGTAACAGGAAAACATGTTGTTATCTATGCGAACCTGCCAGTACCAGAGCCAAAGGATGAAGAAGCGCAGGATACACTTTGTAAATACCTGGCAGCGCATAATATACACCCCACCATAATGGTGCACAGAGGACATAGCTATCACCTTCCCCTCACATTGGATCGCTTGGATAGACAGGCCCGCATAGTGATACTGGGGTCATGTGGTGGATACCACAATCTATCAGTAGTATTAGATCATTCACCCAACGCACATATCATATCATCTAAGCAAACCGGCACTATGGCAGTGAATGAACCTATCATAAAAATGATAAACGATGACCTGCTGGAAGGTAAGGATGTTAACTGGATAAAAATATGGGGCAAACTGGACGAATACTTTGCCCATAAAGCTGACGTGCGTGAAAAATTCTCTGATTACGTACCCCCTTATAAAAATCTTGGGGCTATTTTCATAAAGGCTTATCGGCATATGCTAAATACTGAAGAAGCAGGAATGTAAAACTATAGGTATATGAATGTAAAACTGAAAAGCATAGACACTACTGCGCCCCATACTACTGATAAGGAGCAAATAAAAGGGCAGCTTAAAGAGATACTTAAAGATCTTGATGACCTGCAAAATCTCATGTATGCTGAAAGTAAGCATTCTATACTTATTGTGATACAAGGTATGGATGCCAGCGGTAAGGACGGACTGACAAGGGACGTGTTTACCAGTATGAACCCGCAGGGGGTAAACGTGCAGCCCTTTAAAGAGCCGGTACCAGAAGAACTTGCGCACGATTTTTTGTGGCGTGTGCACCAACATACCCCAGCAAAAGGCAAGATCCAAATATTCAACCGATCGCACTACGAAGATGTACTCATAACCAGGGTGCACGGTATGATAGATGATGATACCGCCATGAAACGGATGAAGGCCATCAATGATTTTGAACGACTATTGAAGGAACACAATAATACTACCGTTCTTAAATTTTACCTGCACATATCGCACGAGGAGCAGGAGAAACGCCTGAAAGAAAGGATGCAAAAGCCACAGAAAATGTGGAAATACAATGACGAGGATTTTAAAGAATCGAAGCTCTGGAAGAAGTATATGCATTGCTATGAGGATGTATTTAAGCATTGCAGCGAAACACCATGGCACATAATACCTGCTGACCAAAACTGGTATAAGTCTTTCTTAGTAGCTTCTTACTTACGCAACACTCTGCAAGGTTTCAATATGAAATTCCCAGGCATGAAGAAAAGCAAGTAGTTAATCAATGAAACTACGCATATAGTGGTTCACTTCATTAGCTTTTTCTATTTGCAGGAAGTGCCCGCATTGCGGCAGCATGATAAGGGTAGCGTGTGCCATTTCCTTAGCGCCTTTTTCGCCTACCTGGCGAGTAGTGAAAGGATGTATCAACTTGTTGGGTATAAGGGCATCGCGCTCACCAAACAATACTAATGTACGTTGCTGTATCTGGTGCAGTTTATCAAAAACAGGTTCGTTCAGCATGCCAGCGATACATGCCTCTATCATAGGCCTGTACTGACTGGAAGGATGTTTTTTCATGATAGCTACAAGGTCATCTATCATGTCATCGCCCTGTGAGGGATATTGATAAAAACTGCTCCTTATTGTTTTGCGCAAGCTGTTCTCTTCAGTAGAAAAAAAGTCGAAAAACTGCACGGTACCATGGTAAATGGAACGCTCTATACTTGTGAACTGCTCAAAACCAGCTGGTGCACACAGCACGACACTTTCTGCACAGGAAGGCATATTTATGAGGGTAGTAAGCACTATTTGTGCTCCCATTGAGTGCCCAACCAACACTACATTTTTTAGCTCTACCTTCTGTATAAAGTCATAGATAACGCCTGCAAAAAAATTCATACTATAAGGGAAATTGCCCCTTGAAGACATTCCATTCCCAGGAAGGTCTATAGCTATGCAACGGTAATATTTCTTTAGAAAATCGATATTCTTGGTCCAGCTTGCACCATAAGTGGCCAATCCATGTACAAAAAGAAGTGTTTTATCGCCAGTGCCCTCGTCTATATAGGCTATATCGCACCCGTTAGATAATTTTTGATAATGAACGGGGTAAGAAGTAACTGCATTTATCATACTCTGGCAAAGGTACCTTCTTTAAAATGAGATAAAGCACTGTGTAACCAAATTCTGAGTTAAGGAAGCGTCGCAACCATAGCTTTTTGAACTTCCCTGCCACATTTACATTTATAAATGACAAAGTGTGCATCACTGGGTACCAAATTCTACATTTAGTAGGAGTAATGTTAGGACAACGCATTTAAATAATATCTTAATGTATTGATAATTAGGTGGTTATCAAATTACCGCAGTTATCTGTGCAGATTCTTTTCTCATGGGTACGACTTTATTAATAAATAGAGTGGGAGTTTACCCTATACCATGAACAATATGCATTCGCAAGAATGTAAATGAAAACAATGAGGTAAAATATTTAAGATATTTCACCTTTCACTATGAAAATTTAAGTTGTGTGTGTGATTACGATAAGGTGCACTTTTGTGCACCTTTCGTATTTTCACTTTAGCCTCTTTCTATTACCCACTTTGCAACTGCGGGTCCAAGTTCTTTTTGCGATTTACCACCCACGAACACACCAATATGGCCACCAGGAAAAGCATATTCTTGCTTGTCTTTTGAGCCGATAGCGCTCATTACTGCACGGGTGCTTTCATTAGGTATTATATTATCTTCTGTAGCGTATATATTAAGAAAAGGAACGGTCATTTTCTTCAGGTCTATAGTACGACCGCCAAGCTGCATCTCACCTTTTATCAGTTTATTGTCCCTAAATAGATCTTTTATATACTTACGGTACATTTCACCGGGCATAGCAGGGAGGTCGCTCTTCCAATGCTCCATGCGCAGGAAGTTCATCACCTTGGCTTTGTCTTCCAGAGAATCGATAATGTTCAGGTACTTGGTAATATTCATGCTTGGTTTCATCATACCGAATGAACTGTCGATAGTTTCGCCTGAAATGGTACCCATACTGTCTACCATAGCGTCCACATCAATATATTTTGTCCACCTGAACACCATGCAGCTGTTTGATGAAAAATCATAAGGAGCTACAAACGTTGTTAAAGACTTTAATTTCTGCGGATATAGAGATGCATATATCATAGAGTATGTACCAGCCTGGCAAATACCCATTTTGTGTATCTTATCTACCTTATTCGCCTTCCTTACAAAGTCTACAGCATCGTTCATGTAGCCGTCTATGTAGTCTTCCATGGTCAGGTACTTGTCTGCCTGGGTAGGGTAGCCCCAGTCCATTATATATATATCCAGTCCTTCGTCCAGTAGTTTTTTCATCAGGCTGCGGTCTTGTTGCAGGTCCAGCACATCGTGCCTGTTGAGCATAGCAAAAGAAACAAGTACCGGCGTGGCAGACTTGGCAGGGGTATCTCTTTTATAGTGATAGAGTTTCACCTTATCGCGCTGCCATACCAGCTCTTTAGGTGTGGTCGCCACATCCACTTCATCTATTTCTTCAAGAGTTTCATAACCCTTTGCAAGCTTTTGAGTAGTAGATATCAGTTCTTCCATCATACCAGCCATGTTCCAGTTCATAAAAAAATTTTTGCAAAGTTATAATTATTAAGTCATCTCTAAAACAATAAAATATTACTTTCTATAGATGCATTATTTACTGCTTTTTCTGCCTGATCTCTTATTCTTTTGAACAAGGGACGTAAGAGGATTGATCCTTATATAAACAAGTTTTATGTTCGATCTATCCGTCTGCCGTTCGTCTATTTCAAAGTCTTTTATAGATTTTATAAGCTGTCCCAGCTTTTTATAACCATAATTCCTGGGGTCAAAATCAGGTTGCTTTTTTAGTACCAGGTTGCCCACCTCACCCAGGAAAGCCCAGCCAGATTCATCAGCCAGATCGGTTATGGATGATGAAATGAGTTTGACCAAGGTTTGATCTATGGTCTGGACGTTATTTTCGGGTGTAGTTTCCTCTTTTATATCATCGACAGCAGTTTCCGTAGTGTGCTGGCCAAGGATCTCTATATAGATAAATTTATCGCATGCAGCAATAAAAGGTGATGGCGTTTTTTTCTGCCCCATACCTATTACCTTCATACCCGCTTCGCGAAGGCGCAACGCCAGCCTTGTAAAATCGCTATCGCTGGATATGATGCAAAAGCCGCCCACCTTTTCAGAATAGAGTATATCCATAGCATCAATGATCATTGCAGAGTCAGTAGCATTTTTACCGGTAGTATAGCTGTACTGCTGTATGGGCGTTATGGCATTTTCGAGCAGCACCGATTTCCACCCGCTTACCGTAGGCTTTGTCCAGTCGCCATATATGCGTTTGAAAGTTGGAGTGCCATACTTTGCTATTTCGCCCATCATGCTTTTTACATTTGCATACGGTACATTATCGGCATCTATTAATACTGCGAACCTGATTTCTTTATTGTTTTGCATGTAGTAACATTTTAGTGTCTGTTAAATAATCGCTCATCAAATTCAAATGGTTCAGCAGAAATGATCTTTATCTTTTTAGCATCTTTATGTAATGGGTTCACAAGGTAATTATGGTCGCCTTGCACCACAGCTGATGGGGCCTTTAGTACCAGATCTATATTGGCCTGCAAAAAAACATCACCGATCTTCCTTGTGAACTGTTGTGCAGAAAAGCTTTTCCAGTTAGCAGGCATATCTTGCATATGGACCTCAAAGACCGGAATTTTTTCAGGTAACTGTATGGTCACTAGGTAATAGTCAGTAGGTGTGATACCCAAAGGTAAGTGAACAGCAACTTCTGCCGTACACAAAGCGCGAGATGATGATGTATACAGCATAGGTCTGCCCGCATTATTCCACCGCCCGCCCGCAATTTCTGCACCTTTACCCGAAAGGTCACTTTTATACTGAGCCTTGCATAAACGGTATACTATCATGCTAAAATGCCATGTTCTATGCGTGTAAGCTCGTCGCGAAGCAGGGTTATACCAAAGGTGCTGTCTAATAATTCTTTAGGTTTTATATTGCCCAAAGCCACATTATTGCTGCTCATCCAGGTATTGAACTTTGTTTCATCGCCAAATACTGCATGCCCTTTATTAAATAACATAGTTATTTCAAGTATTTTTTCTGAATGAATAGGGTCAAAAGCTTTCTTTTCTTTTTTATATCGCTGTATAGTACGCTCTGAAAGATGCAGGAAACCAGACCATTCATCGAGGTTGAAAGGGCTTGCCTCTGCAATTTTATTAAAAGTATTAAAAGCTATGCCTTTGCGCATAGTATCTATAAGGTATACAGCATCTGGTTCCTTTAATAGCTTCGGCGCTTCTTCTTCTATTTTATATTCTTTCTTTGCCATCATCAACCTTTTTCTCTTTCAAAGATACGCAAATTGTCTTTAATTTTAAGACAATTGTCTTTTTTCTTTTCAAAATTTATCCCGCGATCAGTGCGGGATAAATAAAAGAGGTTATTGCATTGACTTAGCATCTGTAAGGAACTGCTGGAGACCCAGATCAGTTAATGGATGTTTCAGCAAACCTAATATAGAAGATAAAGGACAAGTGCAGACATCGGCACCAGCTTCAGCACAACGTACTATATGCAAAGGAGTGCGTATAGATGCAGCTAAAACTTCGGTCATAAAACCCTGGTTGTTGTATATGTTCACTATTTGCTCTACCAGTTGCACACCATCCCAGCTACCATCATCTATGCGGCCTATGAATGGCGACACGAAGGTAGCACCAGCCTTAGCGGCAAGTATAGCCTGCCCGGCAGAGAATACAAGAGTACAGTTTGTTTTGATGCCATTGTCTGTAAACCATTTGATAGCTTTGATACCATCCTTTATCATAGGTATCTTCACAACAATATTTTTATGGATAGCTGCAAGTTTTTTGCCTTCCTCCACCATACCCTCAAAGTCTATACCTAATACCTCTGCACTTACGGGTCCATCAACCATTTCACAAATGGTCTTGTAATGGTTGGTGATAGCTTCATGCCCTTTTATGCCTTCTTTTGCCATAAGGGTGGGGTTGGTAGTTACACCATCTAATATGCCAAGATCATTGGCCTCTTTTATTTGCGAAAGGTTGGCTGTGTCGATAAAAAACTTCATATGCTGGTATTTATTGTTTTAAAGGAATTTAATAAAGTAGTTGTTGCATAAATGCAACTGCAGGGCGAAGATAAAAAAGGTATTGTAGAGTAAAAGGTATAGCAATGATTTAAATAAATAAACAGAGAGCTATAAAGCGAATGGAAACGTATATGATGTAAGGCGAAAAGTAACTTGCACAAAAAAGAAAAAAACTGGCAAGTTACTTACATCGCACCGCTACAACCGCTCGCCCTTGCTACATTCCTGTCCTGGGGGATTCAGCAGGAGCTGGCCGTATAAGACTTGCCAGGGCGGCAAAGGTAATAACATTTTTGAAGTTGGCAACATTTTTTAAACAATTTATTTTTAACGAGTGAACTATAATAATAAGAGAATGATGAATAGAATATGCTACGTGACATTGTGCCTGATCATTTTTTCAAACAGCCTCTTTGCACAGGCTATTGATAACGTGTCTACCTATAAAAACATAAATACCGACAATTACTTTCGCATCAACTACGAGAACGATTTCTTTAGCGCTGCCGATATATACTATACACAAGGTGTAAGTTTTGAACTGGTAGCACCGTCATTAAAACATTTTCCATTATCGTGGCTATTAGTACGTCCAAAATATGACCATATACGTTATGGGATAGGTGTAGAGCATGATGCCTACACACCTACCTCGATAGGCCCTGCCAACATATTATATGGCGACCGCCCATTTGCTGCTGCACTTTTCCTGAAAACCTTCCTGATAGCTACAGATGCCGAGCGCAAACAAAGGTTCTCGACCACATTGATAACCGGTGTAGTAGGGCAGGCCGCATTTGGCGCCGAAATGCAAACCGGCATACACCGCGCACTACACGATATAACGCCACACGGCTGGCCCAATCAGATACATAATGACGCAGCTATAGACTACGAGGTTGAGTATGAAAAGCAGCTGGTATCGGTACCCAAGTTCTTCTCAGTAAATGGAGATGGCAGGGCACGTGCAGGAACTTTAAGTGATAAAGCAGCCATAGGTGCCACCGTAATGGGAGGGTATTTTAATGACCCGTTTGTTACTGACATAATAGTGAAGGGTGCCAGAATATATGCTTATGATCATGCCGATATTGCAGCTATAGGCTATGATGCTACCATGCAGGGTGGGGTGTTCGACCATACCAGCCCCTTACACCATATCAGCAAACAATATACAGCGCGCTGTTTTTGAAAACCGGTTTGGGTTCGTGTTCAATTATCACAGGTTGTATCTTGAATATTTTCAAACGTTCCTGACCAGCGAGTTCAAAGGTGGGGAAGACCATAGATGGGGCGGTATAGAGATAGCTTTCGGGCTATAAGGGTAACCGGAGAACATAGTCGTTCATATAGTAGCCACCGCCAATATCGATATCTTCTTCCCGGTAAGTAGTGAAGCCTGCTTTATCGTAAAAAGCTTTTGCGTTGTGGTTGTAGCGATTTACATTCAACTCTAAGAACTTTGCTCCAAGGCCGGCAACAATATTGGTGATGTGGTTGAGCATAAAAGTGCCGATACCCAAGCCTTGCTTACCAGGCAAGATGTATATCTTATGAAGTTTATGTATTTCCTCTTTTATTCTTGAGAAGGCAGCAAAGCCAACCAGTTCATCATCGTTATAACAGAGTATGAAAGTGTGGCCGGTACTCATTTGCTCCTGAAGTACCTGTGGGCTATACATAGCCTGCAGCATGTATGCTATCTGCTCTTGCGGTAATATGGCGGAGTAGGTGTGGGGCCATACCTGCAAGTTCAAGGCTATTATAGCATCAATGTTGATGGTGGTGGCATTTTTGATAGAAAGCATAGATAATGGATATCCTAAGCCGAAGCTGGTTAATAGCTTATGTAGCTATGGTCTTTGGGTGCGCGGGTCTTTATATGTTTGGCCTGTTGCATTTTCTTCAGTTGGCGCAAATAAGCAACGCTGTCTGATACTGCGGTAACGTATTCTTTTTTATAGATCAGGTTGTCGACCTGGTATTCTTCTTCGCGTAACAGCTTTCCCGTCTGCGAATCGTAATAGCGCCATGTGCCATGCCTTAGTGAGCCTTTTTCCGCCAGTAAAGCCCTTTGGCGCTCGCTGCCCGTACCAGGGTCTACAACAACTATAGTATCGTAAAGCGACCTGTGGTTGATACCTCTATAATGGCCTATAGATGTGAGCTTACCTTTTTCGAAATAGCGCACCTCGCCATTCAGTACATCGTCTTTATAGCTTTCTATAGATATAAGGTTGTTCTCGCCATCCATTTTGTACCAGCGGCCCGTTTTATTGCCATGGTCATAGTGGCCAAACTCGGTGTAGGCACCTTCGCCCATTCGTTCATTATTGGTTATCCACCAAAAGCCTGTACGGACGCCTTTACCATCGACCTGATTGGTGACCGCAGGCTTAACAGCCTTTGACTGGGTAGTTTTTACCTGTGCAGGGGCGGAAACCACCATGATACATAAAAACAATATGCACACCGTTAACTTCATATTGGGATATTATAATAGCCGTCTACACACTAACCCTCAACTCCGTACCAATATAGAAACCAACTATTTAATATCCAAACAATTTGGAACAGTACAGAATTATACAGCGAAAGAACTGCCACAGCCACAGGTGCTGCTGGCATTAGGATTTTTGAATACAAAGCCACGTGCATTAAGCCCATCCTGATAATCGACCTCCATGCCGAACAGATATATGCCGTGTGCTTTATTCATAATAACATCGACACCAGCTATGTTATGCATCTCATCATCGGCCAGTTGCTGATCGAAACCCAGAACGTAACTCATGCCGGAGCATCCACCTCCTTTAACACCTATCCTTAAATATTGTCCTTGCTCAAAACCTGGCTCACTCATTAGCCTCTTAACCTCATTTACTGCATTAGGAGATAACGTTACCGGGCTGCTTGCTACTACTGTTTCCATTGCTACATTATTAATCACTACAAATTTACCACACTATACAGGCCTATCCAAATATGAAACCATAAAGTATTACTATTATCAATCTGCAAATAGACAGCGGTCTTATCCATTATGTTTCAGAACATTTTTTACATTTGCACACTGTAAATAAATAACGCTATGACTGAGGCAATGGATACAATAATTGATGATATGGCTGCCCTAATGAAAAAAGCTATAACACACCTGGAAGTAGAACTTACAAAGATACGCGCCGGCAAGGCCACCCCAAATATAGTAGATGGCATAACGGTACTGTATTACGGTACACCTACCCTTATAAACCAGGTAGCCAACGTGACCGTGACCGATGCACGCACAATAACGCTGCAACCTTGGGAAAAGAACATGATAGGCCCTATAGAAAAGGCAATAATAGGATCGAACATAGGGCTGAACCCACAGAATGATGGCCAGACCATACGCCTGTTCTTACCGCCGCTTACTGAAGAGCGCCGCCGTGAACTGGTAAAAAGAGTGAACGGGGAAGGTGAGCAGGGCAAAATAGCCATACGCAGCATACGCAGGGACAGCATAGAGCAAATAAAGAAATTGCAAAAAGATGGCCTGAGCGAAGA
>CBDIBP010000017.1:0-50791 GCA_965276955.1 Flavipsychrobacter sp. | reverse complement strand
CCCCAACAAGCGATAATGGCGGTACGTTAAAGAAAGCGTTCTTGCGTGCACTGGTCGATGATGTGGGGAACGGTGCTACAATAGAATTGATAGGGGTGCCATCGGCCGCTGTATAGCCACTTTGTACGGTGAAGGGGCCTTGTGGTGCAGCAAGGTTGGTCTCGTAGCATTGCGGTATACTACCGTTTGGCGTGGTACTAAAATCCTGGTAGTATGGTATACTGTATGACTGTGTTACGAACTGGTAAGCTGTTGTTGGTGCAGCAGGATAGACGCTGGCACCATTCACACATGTAGCCTGCAAGCGGTACCATATGGGCGGAGTGCCCACCAACGGCGGCGGCGGTGTAAATGATAGTGTAGTGGCACCGGTACCCGTAGCTGCACCCGTACCAAAACCACTGGTAGGGCCAGAAGTACTCTGCTGCCAGGTGTATGTTACACCGGATACGCTGCTGTTCACGTTATTAGCAATTATCGTAGCGGTATTTCCTGCGCATACTGTTATGGGCGACGACCCGTTGATGGTAGGCGTGTTAGGTGTAGTGGTACATTGTGGTGCAAGAGTAGTAAAACTTACAGGCTGCGTCCATGAACTGGAGTCTGTAGCGCTGCAGCTAGAACGTACGAATACAGTATATGTAGTATTAGGCGTAAGGCCACCTACGGTAACGGTTGTTCCGGTAACAAATCCGGAGACAATAGGTGTGGTAGTAATAGGCGACCCACCCGGCACTACTACCCATTGATACCCATTGTTGAGGTTATTGGGCGCGTTCCAGCTAAAAGTGGCCGAGCTGGATGACAAAGCTATAACGGATGGGCTTGATGGTGGCCAGCAAGTTGCCGGGTTAGTAACTGCCAGGTTCACATCTATTGAGCTGGCCTCCTGGTCGGGATATGAAGTATTATATGGTGATACCGTCCAGTTCCTGCAGGAATTCAGCGCTCCCGGCAACCCTGTAGATCCAAACTGCAGACCAAATGCGATACGTGCCCGATAATTACCTGAAGGTATATTGGCGGGTATGAACATAGAGCCAGAAAACGGGTAGCCTGTAGTAACACAGCAGTTGGTACCGGTATTAAATTCACAGCTGGCTATATACTCGCTTGCATCGAACGAAGAGCTTCTGTCCCAGTCTACATATATACCAAAGAAAGACTCATAAAACAAGTTGACAGTGACCGGCACGGTAGTACCCGCCGTTACTGCAAAAGATATAGTACCTGTAGAGTCTTTGCCGAAAACATTAGTTCCGCTGTATGACGTGTAAGGATTAGTGAAAATGTGCGTTGGGGTAACGGTGCCTATAGTGAGGTTCAGTGGCATGAACTGCCAGCCATAGTCTTCACCATAGGGATAACAATAAGTTTGCGCAAGCCCTTTGTTGCTCAATAGCCCGGCCAGCGCAAGCAATAAAAACATTTTGATCGGTGATAGAGTTCTCATAAAATTCCAGATCTGGGTACAGTTAAAAAATAGATAGCGTTTGGTATGTATGTAATGGAGAAACGGAAGAACAGAGGGACTCTGGAAGTCCACTATACGTGCATAGCAATAGTGGTATGTACATAGCTGTACAGATGCATGTGGTGATCATGTTGATAGGGGTTAAAATATTTTACAAATATTTTTTCGGTTTGCCTTTGGTCGTAGCTATGTATAAGAGCATTACATCCTCAGCTGTACTATGATGACGAGATACTTTTAATAAAAGTTAGTAGGAACAAAAAAGAGATCGAAAAGCAGGAAAGATCCTTAGCCTTTAAATTGGCCTTTTATCATCCAGTTCTGTAAGTAATACTTCCAGTTCTGATAATATCATAGCAGTGGCACCCCATATAATGGTACCATCATCAAGACGATATGCTTTTACCTGCCTTAAGATGCCTGGTATGGCAGGAGAAGTAACATCGGCAGTTGTTTTTCTTTCAGGCGAGAACAGGATAGGTATGGGCACCTCAAGTATATATGCAACTTCTGCCTGGCTCAGGTTATATTCTGGTGGCTGTGTAGTGTAGCATACATAAGGATACACCATAAAATTACTTACAGGTATGTACAAAGGTGTAAGCGCGCCCAGTACATCAACTGCGGTAGCCGGTACACCCGTCTCTTCATACATTTCTCTTAGTGCGGTGTCTTGCAAGGTGTCATCTTCAGGGTCTTTACCACCACCGGGAAAACTTACTTGCCCGCTGTGCGCACCTTTGTCTGCCATTCGTTTTATGAGCAGTACATGCGGCACCGTATTCTTGTGGAAGAGCAGGCAAGTTACTGCGCTCAGCCGGGCATTTTCTGGCACTGTAAGTGGCATAGGCACTACCCTTGCCGCCATCAGCTCCTGTGCCTTTACACCAGGCAGCGGCTGCAAGAGCCGCTGCCTTATATATGCTATCTGTTCTTTGTTATTCAAAAAATATTGTCCCTCCGTTTAGCAGCAAATATAAACTACTACTAAGATATTGGTAAACACTGCACTTAAAATTCCATAGGCACCTCTATCAGCAATACATCGCTGTTCTTGCTGGCAGTAAGCGTTACTTCTGTAGTGTCATATATACCCAGCCCATCGCGTTTGTTCAGTGTGGTTCCTTCGGTTTGCACACTGCCATCTATCATAAAAACGTATAGACCATTTTTTGCGTTGCGCAGTTGGTGGGTTACCGTCTTACCTTCTTCCAGCGTTGTGCGATATATCCATGCATCCTGTGTTATTTTCAGTCCATCATCTGTATTGTCTATAGGCGATACCTGTGTTTGCAGTTTATTGATGCGTTCTGCAGGTTCAAACTTACGCTGATCATAACGGGGCACTACATCTTCTTTATTGGGAAATATCCATATCTGCATCAGGTTCACATCTTTGTCCTTATTGTGGTTGTATTCGCTATGCACTACACCGGTACCTGCGCTCATTACCTGCACTTCGTTCTCCTGTATAGCTTCGGTATGGCCCATGTTGTCCTGGTGCTCCAGCGCACCATCCAGCACTACGGTTATTATCTCCATATTGTCGTGCGGGTGCTTGCCAAAGCCAAAACCTCCCTTTACTATATCATCGTTCATTACACGCATGGCACCAAAGTGCATTCTTGCGGGGTCCTGGTAGCCTGCAAAGCTAAAGGTATGGTGTGCGTTCAGCCATCCATGGTTTGCGTGTCCTCTTGAGCTTGCTGCGTGAAATACTGTTTTTGCCATAAAATTTAAGTTTAAGATACCAATTGATGTAGGTACATTGATTATATAACAAATGTAATGCCTAAAGTATTTACTGACACAATTACAGTTAACAGCAGCATAAGATGGCTACTATACTTTTTCATTACAATTACTATTCGCTAAATTCGGGCTGTAAAATACAATGCTATGAAGCTCTTGCTTACTATACTCCTATCCTGCACAGTTACCCAAGTATGGGCACAACACAATGACACTACACGGCAAATGGGAACCAATGGCCTGGAATATATGCAGGTAAATGACCCTAAGGGTGCTTTGTTGTTTACCAGCAGTTACAAAAATGGAGTAAAAGAAGGCGCATGGACCACCTACTGGGTAGAGACCGGCTACCCCAGGCATATTGAGATCTATTATAACGGCAAGCTGAATGGCACGGTTTCTAACACCGATGCTACTGGCTATACCGACCTTATGGAAACCTACAAGGACGGTGTGCTGGATGGCCCACGCAGGGTATTCACAAAGGGTGCATTCATAGCGGACGAGACCTATTATAAAAACGGGGCAAAGAACGGCCCTTATACCAGCTGGTACCTGATACACAATGTGAAGGAAAAGTGCTTTTATGTAGATGGCAAGCGCGAAGGCAAGGCCACCTGGTACTACGAGAACCAGAAAATGGCTGCGGAGTATAACTATACGAATGGCGAGATGAACGGAGCTACCAACACCTACAACGAAAGCGGTAAGCCAACAGCTATGGATACCTACGTGAAAGGTGTACACACCGGACCCGCAAAAGAGTACTATGACAATGGCACCCTAAAGGCCGAAGGGGAATATAAGGACGACGTGAAAACAGGCACATGGAAACTATATGACGAACAAGGTAAGTTCGTAAAAAAAGTAACTTATAAAAAGGGAGCAGCACAAAGCAAATAATATGGCACAAAGCATACTGGTAGTAGATGATGAGAAGGCAATACGTAAGGCGCTGAATGAGATCCTTACTTTTGAAGGATTTATAGTTGACGAAGCTATGGATGGTGCAGAAGCGGTGAAGAAAATAAAAGAGAACAACTACGATTGCATATTGTGCGATATCAAGATGCCCAAGATGGACGGCATTGAGGTGCTGGAAGTAGCGCACGAAGAAAAGCCCGATATACCTTTCATTGTCATCTCTGGCCATGGTAATATAGAAACGGCGGTAGATGCGGTAAAAAAAGGGGCATTCGACTATATATCGAAACCACCAGACCTCAACCGGCTGCTGATAACCATACGCAATGCCATGGACAAAAAATGTCTGGTAGCAGAGACCAAGCAATTGCGCAAGCGCATTACCCGTGGCTACGAGATGATAGGCAACAGCGCTGGCATACAGAAAATAAAAGAGACCATTGAAAAAGTAGCACCTACCGATGCGCGGGTACTGATAACCGGGCAGAATGGTGTGGGCAAAGAACTGGTGGCCCGTCGCATACACGACCTCAGCAGCCGTGCTGCCGGCCCTATGGTAGAGGTGAACTGTGCCGCCATACCATCTGAACTGATAGAAAGCGAACTATTTGGGCACGAGAAGGGGTCATTCACATCTGCCATAAAGCAACGCATAGGCAAGTTCGAGCAGGCATCGGGCGGTACATTGTTCCTTGATGAGATAGGAGACATGAGCCACGATGCGCAGGCCAAAATGCTGCGCGCGCTACAGGAAGGTAAGATAACCCGCGTAGGCGGCGAAAAAGAGATAAAGGTAGATGTACGGGTTATTGCAGCTACCAATAAAGACCTGCTGAAAGAAGTAGAAGAGAAACATTTCCGTCTCGATCTGTATCACCGCCTGAGTGTGATACTGATACATGTACCCTCGCTCAATGAGCGCCAGGATGATATACCGCTGCTTGCAGAGCATTTTATGAAAGAGATAAGTGAAGAATACAAGCAGCCTGTAAAAGAGATAGAGCCCGCCGCAATAGCAGCCCTTAAAAAATATAACTGGACCGGCAACATACGTGAGCTGCGCAATGTGATAGAGCGCCTCATTATCCTGTCAGACAAGGTGGTAACTGCTAAGGATATTGCAGCATACACACCTGGCAATTAGATAAACATCTGTAACAAAAAAGGAGGCGCTCTGGGCCTCCTTTTTTTATGCCCGGCACTAATACTTTTGAGCTATGCTTCTTTGATACAAGATAAATGTAATTATGCAAGCATCATGATCCCCATATCTGCAAGTTTTTACGCCTTAATGTAACTAAATATAAATGCCGGGAAGTTCCCGGCATTTTAAAAGTTATCTCAACTTATGCGTTATCGTTATCTTATCAGTGTAACAGCCCCTGTAAAGGTCTTCAGACTGCCATCGTGGAAGGTGACCTTTATCACATAGTTATAAGTACCTATAGGCTGCTCTACGTTATTGAATGTACCGTTCCATCCTGCATTGTTCTCTGCGCTGTACACCTGCTGTCCCCACCGGTTAAATACGCGGAACTCAATAACATGCTGCGTAGTAAGGTTAGCTATGCGGAAAACATCGTTCTTCCCATCACCATTTGGTGTAAAGGCCGATGGTATCTCCACACCACGTTCATATATACGTACCGAAACTGTATCAGTGCTGCTGCAATTGTTAGTGTCTATCACTTGCACAATGTATAGCATACTGCTATCTGGTATGGCTATAGGGTCTGGCACGGTAGGGTTATCAAGCCCTGCAGCAGGTGTCCACAGGAAGTAGCGGGCCCCTGGTGCATAGGCGTTCAGTTGCACAGGCGCATTATACATGGTCAGTGTATCCTTTGGCGATACTGTTATCAACGGTGGATAGTTAATAGTGATAGCAGCCTGCAGTGTATCGCCGCAGTTGTACTGGTCGTACACACCTACATGGAAGATCTGTGTGGTATCTATACTTACCGTAGGGTTAGGGCAGCTATCGCAGCTAAGGCCTTTGGCAGGGTACCAGATATAAGATGTACCGCCAGTTACCTGCAATATCACACTGTTACCTAAGCACACACTGGTATCAGATGTACTTTCGAAGTATGGATGCCTCTGCGACACAATAAGCAATGCAGTATCTCTGCGGTAGCAGTAGTTCTGGTCCACAACAGTTGCCGTATATATTGTGGTATTGTAGGCATAGGCAGTAGTAGTATCTGAAAGGCCATTATAAAGGTAGTCACTTGGGTTCCATACCCAGTTGTACTTAGCAGGCGGCGGCGGGCAAAACACGAATTGCGTGTTGGGCCGGTTCGCATCAAACACACCAGTGGAGCTGCTGAGTGCGCAACCCTGTACCAAATTGCTTGTGGTATAGTCAGAAAATGATTGGTTGGGTATGGGCGTGCCTTGCACAATATCGTCGCCAATAGCAACGCTATCAGAGTAGCACATCTCTATCAGCAGGCTCTGCGTGGCATTCCAGTCGTAAGTATTGTCCAGGGTAAAATAATTCCAGCCCAAAGAGGTCGTATAGTTCTTACCTCCGTACACCACCTCAAGCGCGGGACTGAATGTACCAGCGAAACCCGATGTTGTGTCCAGTAAGGTATCAGCGGTACAGCCCATCTTTATCGTAAAATTATTGAATGGTGCGGTACTGTTCTTCCTGGTGATATTGAATGCTACCTGGCTTATGGTACCAGAGGTCATGCCGAGTGCTGTAAGTTCAGAAGCCTTGTACAGCATACGGATGCGGCGCTGTGTATTATTGCCGCCAAATGGTGTGTGTGCGGCACTCATGTTCCTGGTGCTATCGCCTGCCTGGTAAGTGGTGGTAGTCCCAGAGCATACGGTGCCATTTGCCCCGCAGTTCACTATAGGCGGTGGTGGTGGCAGCATTGTAGTAGCTGCGCCCAGGTTAAAATATCCTGGGTAGCAAAGATAATTGACCTGAGGGTTCGTATTGGTATATGCGGTGGCAGTTACCCCCGCATCTGAAACAAAGAAGGAAAAAGTGTTGACCACCACAAGGCCACAAGTATCAGAAATAAATTGTCCGTTGCTGCCCTTTACAAAGTTTATTGTGTACTTGCCCGGCACCTTTATCGGTCCGTCAAAGAAGATATCAATAACACTTACAAGCCCCCCATCGGTGCATGATACAGGTAGCGCCTTCACAACACCTACCGCGCCAGGGCCTGTTATACTAAAGTCCGATCCGTCACCTGATATTGTGGAGCATTTTACACTGCGGTCAAAGATCAACCTTGCTTTGTAACATGCAGGTGTATCTATTCTTGTGATATGCGGCGGCACAGCATCTGCCATAATAAATTGTACAGAATCAGCAATAGGCGATTGTTCGTTGCCGCAAAGGTCTACCGTTGTATTAGCATCTGTACCCGTCTGTGGGTGCAACCAATATGTGCCCACAGGCAGCACATTAGAGAACTGAACATTGAATGTGTTGGTAGTAGTGAAGCCAAGACCGCTGCAATTGGTGCTGGATGCTCCGGTAACCGTGATACCAGGTACAGGAGCGTTGGTAACAGCTGATGTAATGTAAAAATCAGAACCATTAGGAGCTATAGAAGTGCACAACACGGGCACACTCATGGTCACATCAATATTGTCTGACACGAATCCGCATTTCGATCCGGCAGAAACGAACTTAGGCTTCACGGTATCGAAAAGGCAGGCAGTTGAAGAATCGAATGTAAGGTGGTAGCCATGTTGGGTACTGGAAAAATTGCTTACCAAAAGCGCAAATGTTTGTCCACCTGTTACAAAAAAGCCAGGGTTGAACATAGCATTGGTAGATAGTTGCGTAGCATTTATAGATAGACCTGTCCAGCCAGAAAAGCCAAGGTTTGGCTGGTAGTTGCTGGCACCCTGGTTGTATGGGTTACAGGTGCTGCCATAGGGCGGGTACGCGTTAGGTACACCAGTGTTATAATTATAAATAAGACTGCAGCCCCCGCCGGTCACATCCCATACGGCCCAGTCATAGTCATCGTTCGGGTCATTGGGCATCAGGGTAAAACAAAAATAACCGGGGCATACCACGTTGATCACATACCATACACCATTTTTTTCGCCCGACAGCAATGCGCCGCTATTACCAGTTGGGTTACATGCTTGTGTCGTAAGTTCGGTAATGGTTCCGCTGCCTGAATAAGAATTATTCTGCTGGTAATCGCCATGGCATACCGGTATAGCACCGGGGCAGTTTTGCTCAGTTGCATTGGTGATCACCTGTGCTATTGCTGTATTCACCTGTGATAGGAACAGGATAGCTATTAGAAGTAAATATTTGCGCATAACGATATGAGCTTGTAATTTTTTCGTTGAAAACATCCCAAAGCGGGAGATTATGTTAAGATATTTTTTCACTATAAGAAACATAAATTTAACCAAATTTCTTTATAGTTCTATATTATTATACATTACTCACGCACTATCCCTACCCATTAAGAAACTCTTATTATTCAAAACGTTGGGTATAAATGAAAGAAAAGTATTAATAAATTAATATTTTTCATAATAAAATTGGTGACTTCATGCCGTTTTATAGTATTTTCACTGCGTAAAATAATATTTCGTGAAAGCCATAATACCTGTTGCCGGCGCCGGTACCAAATTAAGACCACTTACCTACACCCAGCCAAAAGCATTGATACCACTGGCAGGCAAGACCATACTGAGTGTGATAGTAGACCAGCTGCTGGATGCAGGTGTAACAGACTTTATTTTTGTTATTGGCTACCTGGGCGAGAAGATACAGCGCTACATAGAAAAGACCTACCCCGACCTGAACAGCACTTTTGTGAACCAGACAGACCGCCGCGGTACCGGCCATGCTATATGGCTGACCAAGGACGCTGTAGGCGATGATGAAATAATGATAGTACTGGGCGATACCGTTTGCGACTATAATGTACATGAGATATTGAAAAGCAACATGTCTCAGATAGGCGTAAAAAAAGTGGACGACCCGCGCAGCTTTGGAGTGGCAGAGCTGAACGATAAAGATATAGTGATGAAAGCGGTAGAAAAGCCGCTTATACCCAAGAGCAATATGGCCATGGTAGGCATCTACTACATAAAGGAAAATAAAGAACTGTTCGCTGCGCTGGACCACCACTTGCTGAACCGCGCAACCAATGAAGGAGAATACCACCTTACCAATGCCCTGCAGTACATGATAGAGACCGGTATCAGCTTCAAGGCTTTCCGGGTCAATAACTGGTTCGACTGTGGTAAGAAAGAAACACTACTCTCTACAAATGCCATCCTCCTAAAAGCTATGGACGATGCGCACAATATAGTGCAGCACAGCTACAACAATACGGTCATCATACCACCGGTAAGCATAGCCGAGGGTTGCCACATAAAGAACTCCATCATTGGCCCTAATGTTACCATTGGCGAATGCACTACGGTAGAGTTCTCCATCATCAAAGATTCCATCATAGGCTCTTATGCCGAGCTGGAAGAGGTGGTGCTCAAAGCCTCAATCATAGGTAATGATGCCTATGTGCGCGGCCTCAGCCAAAGCCTGAACATTGGCGATAATACGGAGATAGACCTTGGGTAAATATTTGATAGTAGATAATAAAACACGACATTTTTAAGTTTAGAGCACTATAAAACAGTACACTAATGAAAAAATACTTTTTGTGTTGCATTTTGACCATAGCGTCTTTTTACGCCTCCGCCTAGTCTGGCTTCTTTTTACAACCAGCCATTGCTATAGGTACAGGGAATGCTGTAGTGAAAGAGCTACCTGGCAGTATAGCGAGCAATAATGCACTTAGCGTTGGTGCCTC
This sequence comes from Flavipsychrobacter sp., assembly GCA_965276955.1. Classification (GTDB taxonomy): domain Bacteria; phylum Bacteroidota; class Bacteroidia; order Chitinophagales; family Chitinophagaceae; genus JABDEZ01. The sequence goes on along the minus strand of CBDIBP010000017.1, from coordinate 40,822 downwards.
TGTAGCTGCTGGTTACGGGCGCCACAATTGGATATTTACAGCGGGCCTGGGATATTTGCGCACGGGTTATGAGCAAACATTTACAGCAGCTACATTTGATCCGCTCACAGGCACTGCTTACAACCCACAACAAATAAAAGCAACAACCTACTATCAGTTCATAACCTTACCGCTAAGTGTTGGGTACCAATTTCACTTATCGCCAAAATTTGCCTTGGTACCTGCTCTTGGAGTACAACTGTCCTATTATGCAGGCGGTAAAGAAAAAGAGACCGAAAATGGCAGTACCCACACCTACACTATTTCTGACGAAAATTATCATAAAGTCAATATCTGGGTTATTGGGAAGGTAGACGTTCAATATAAAATTAGCGACCGCCTGTTCGTTTTTGCAGGCCCGGCTACACAGGTTATGTTGAGCAATATGATAAATCCGCCCGCATCTGCAACATTTAAGCCTTCACAACGACTGTATACGTACATGATAGATGCCGGGATAACCTGGAGCCTACATCATAAATAGACGCTAAGATGCAAACAACACATTACTGGTAACTCATTGGTGGTAATACGCTATTCTCATACTTTTAAAAAGTATTTGACAAGTATTTGAAAAGTATTTGAAAAACCAATTTCTTACCTTTACGCCGCTATGAGCGAAGAAAGATCACTTAATTTTTTAGAGGAAATAATAGAAGCCGACCTGGCCGAAGGGAAGAACGAGGGGCGTGTGCATACCCGTTTCCCGCCAGAGCCTAATGGGTACCTGCATATAGGTCATGCATCATCTATCATACTCAACTTTGGGCTGGCCCAAAAGTACAATGGCAAGTGTAACCTGCGCTTTGATGATACCAACCCGGTAACAGAAGAGACCGAGTTCGTAGAAAGTATAAAGGAAGATATACAATGGCTGCTGAAGGGCACCGGCATGCAGTGGAGCAATGAACTGTATGCATCCGACTATTTCGAACAGATATACACCTTCGCTACTGACCTTATAGTAAAAGGCCTGGCCTATATAGATGACAGCAGCGCTGAAGAGATAGCCGCCACAAAGGGATCTACAATGGCGCCGGGTACTAATAGCCCCTGCCGCGACAGGAGCATTGAAGAGAACCTGCAACTGTTTGCCGCTATGCGTGCTGGCAAGTATGCCGATGGAGAGAAAGTGCTGCGTGCCAAAATAGACATGGCGCACCCTAACCTGCTGCTGCGCGACCCTGTGATATACCGCATAAAACATGCCCACCACCACCGCACCGGCGATGCCTGGTGCATATACCCCATGTACGACTTTGCACATGGGCAAAGCGATAGCATAGAGCACATCACGCATAGTATATGCACGCTTGAGTTCATACACCACCGCCCGCTGTACAACTGGTTCATAGAGCAGCTGGGTATCTTCCCGAGCCGCCAGTATGAGTTTGCTCGCCGCAACCTGTCTTATACGGTGATGAGCAAGCGCAAACTGAAACAACTGGTGGAAGAAGGACATGTGGCCGGATGGGACGATGCACGTATGCCCACCATAAGTGGTATGCGCCGCCGTGGTTATACCCCGGAAGCCCTGCGCCAGTTTTGCGATACTATAGGTGTGGCAAAACGGGAGAACATGGTGGATCTGAGCCTGCTGGAATTTTGCGTGCGTGAGCAACTGAACAAAAGCACTGACCGAGTTATGGCCGTGCTCGACCCTGTGAAGCTGGTGATAACCAACTACCCTGAAGGGCAGGAAGACCTGTTTGATGTGGAGAACAACCCGGAAGACGGGCTGGGCGCTACGCGCAAAGTGCCTTTTAGCAGGGAAGTGTGGATAGAGAACGAAGACTTTATGGAAGTAGCCCCTAAGAAATTCTTCCGACTGGCGCCTGGCCAAATGGTAAGGCTGAAGGGTGCCTACATTATAAAATGCGAAGGCGTAGAAAAAGATGCCAGCGGTAAAATAACCGAGATACACTGTACCTACCTGCCCGAAAGCAAAAGCGGCAACGACACCAGCGGCCTTAGCGTGAAAGGCACTATACACTGGGTAAGCGTGCAGCACGCACTTACGGCCGAAGTAAGGCTGTACGACAGGCTGTTCAGCGTGGAGGACCCATCCAGTGCGGAAGGTGATTTTAAAGACCACATCAACCCCAACTCCATGCAGGTATTGCCCAATGTGTACATAGAGCCTGCGCTTGCCAGTGCAAAAGCAGGTATGCATTTCCAGTTCCTGCGCAAGGGGTATTTCTGTGCAGATAAGGACAGCACTCCAGAGCACCTGGTGTTCAACCGCACGGTGACGCTGAAAGATACCTTTGTGAAGGAGATGAAGAAAGGATAATTTAAACACCGCAAATGGCGTACGAAACTTTAGTGATACTGGTATGCATTTGCGGTGTTTTTTCATACATCAATGTGCGGTTCTTAAAGCTGCCACCTACCATAGGTGTCATGCTGTTGTCTTTTGCATTGTCGCTGCTGATACTGGTGGCGGGCAGTTCTTTTCCGTGGTTCTCCCACTTCATTGTTACTTTGGTAGGCAATATAGACTTTGGCAAGGTGCTGATGAAAGTGATGCTGGGCTTCCTTCTCTTTGCAGGGGCTATACATATAGATGCCGCTGCCTTGCGAAAACAAATGCTGGCCATCATTGCCTTATCTACCATAAGCACGGTACTATCTACCGCTATCATAGCGTGCGCGCTGTACTACTTGTTACCTGTGTTCCACTTAGCGGTGCCGCTTATTTATTGTTTTCTTTTTGCTGCCCTTATATCGCCTACAGACCCTGTGGCTGTGCTGGCCATTCTGAAGAAAGCCAATTTGCCGCCATCCCTGGGACTGAAAATAGCCGGAGAGTCTTTATTTAATGACGGTGTGGCTGTGGTGATATTTGTAAGCATTTTAGAGATAGCGCAAATAGGGTACGATAATGTGAGTGCTGGCACCATTGCCCTTTCCTTCCTACGCGAAGCCGGTGGGGGCCTCTTGTATGGTGCTGCACTGGGGTACCTGGGCTACTGGGCCATAAGCACCATAGACAACTACCAGGTAGAAGTGCTGATAACCATAGGCACTGTAATGGGTGGCTACTTCATTGCCGACCTCATACATGTATCAGGGCCGCTGGCTATGGTAGTGGCCGGCATTATACTGGGCAACAAAGCACGCAAGTCTGCCATGTCTGAGATATCGAGGGACTATACCGGCAAATTCTGGGAGCTGATGGATGAAATGCTGAATGCCATATTGTTTCTGCTGGTGGGCTTTGAAATGCTAGTGATACAGATGAATGGCACATTGCTTGTTGCGGGTTGTGTGGTGATACTTATAGTACTGCTGGCGCGCTGGCTATCTGTTTGGTTACCTATCTCCCTACTAAGCCTGGGCATGAAGTTCGAGAAGAATGTGGTGACCATACTTACCTGGGGCGGCCTGCGCGGTGGCTTATCTATAGCCCTTGCACTATCGCTTCCTCAGAATGAATACCATGGCCCGCTGTTGGCCATCGCCTATATTGTGGTGGTATTCTCTATAGCGGTGCAGGGGCTAAGCCTGGTAAAGTACAGCAACCGCTTATTGCAGTAATGCTACCAGCATACCGGCGCTCATGGTCACCATCAGCAGGTCTTCGAACAGGGTGACCTTGCTGAGCGGCAGTTGTATGATAGTACCCAGGCACGCACACTCGAACTGGCGCTTTTTCAGCAAACTTTCTATTACCCCTATGGAACTGATACCCATTACTACCAGTGTAACAGCAGCCACTACGACCGGTTTGTAACCCGTTATCAATGCAATGCCCAACGCCAGCTCTATGAACGGATATACATAGCCGTATGCAGGCACTTTACGGGCTATGATATCGTAGGTGCTATAGCCCATTACGAAGCCATTTATATTCAGCAGTTTGAAGAACGAGAAAACCAGGAAGAACCCGGCCATGAAGTGGGTCATCCACTGCATGAGGTTGAAGCTGCCTTGTACCAACTGTATGAGCAGTGTAGCGCCCGCTATGTAGCCAAAGATGAGGAAGATAGGATAGTATGACTTCTTTTCCTCCTCAATTGCCGCTGTTGCAGCCATTGCAGGAGCGGGGGTAGTCGCTTCTATGATAGTGTACTTGCCGGTACCCAGTGCAGCTTGTAAAGTAGCTGTGGGTATGTGGTGGTGCATAGTAACAACAGCTTGCTGCTCCGTTAGCTGCACATCGGCATTTTCTATGCCGGGTACGGCTTGTAATTTATTTTTCACACCGTTCACGCAACCATTGCAGGTCATGCCGGTGATGTTATATGTATGGGTCATTGTTGTTTGTCTGTTTTAATTCACAAAGGTACGACTATCGGGAAAGACGCATTTTGCGCTGGTGCTGTCAGTAAAATTTCCGGTCGGTAAGAAAAAAATAAAAGTGGTAAATTTTGAGGGTCATAGATGATGGAATGCAGGCTGGGCAATAGTTATGTGTAAATAATTAATTTCTGTTATTACCGAAAAATTTCCGGTTTTTACCGGCACCGGAAAAGTTATACGCGGGTTATCTGTATGATATTCGGTCTCCATTTTTGTTGTGTGATCTTCCTCGTAATGACACGAATGTGTGACATGTTCTTACTATGACAATATCATCCTCTTGCAAGTTACGAAGCGGAGTTGTACGTGGGCAGGCATCATATCCACAGATGGTGCGAATGAGTTGGACGGATGTCTTTGTGGGAGGGGGTTGCAGTGTGCGCGTGGTGTGTGGATATGTTTTTGAGCGGTGCTAAACGTGCAATTTAAAGATGGCGATATGGAGATCGCTTTGTCGGTGCAAGCGAAGACGCTTGCACGAGCGGAGTATTGAATTGCTACCAGAGCAACTGCAATTTTGAATACTTATCGAAATGTCCGTCCCTGCTAATTACTGTGAGATCTTCTGTAAGCGCTTGTGCAATGATCATTCTGTCGAATGGGTCGCGGTGATGATAGTCGAGCAAGCTCACTTGGTAAGCATGTTTGAAAGTTATTGGAAGAAGTTCAAATCCATTGATGTCCACCTGTCTTTCCAAATCACGGAATGTAAAGTCTAATTGTAATTTACCCAAGCTTAACTTTATAGCGATCTCCCAGAATGAAGCTATACTAATATACTTTGTAGCTGAAGGCTCAGTAATAGCTTGCTGTGCCTTGAACGATAGTTGTTCATCGCCATTAATGAACCATAAAAAGGAGTGAGTATCTAATAAATACTCCATTACATGTAGTCTTTAAGATCATCCAAAGGCTCATCAAAATCCGCAGACATTTTTATTTTCCCTTTCGCACTGCCAAATTGAGGAATAACTTTCTTATGGTCCTTTGATGCCTTATCAACCAAAAAGTCAATGAAGTCAGATACCTCTTGCTTTAGGTTATTAGGCAGTGTTTCCAGTTTTGTATATAAGCTTAGCGTGCTCATGATCAATAAAATTACTTACATGAAGTTACGAAATATCTGCTTTACGTCAATTGTACTGCGGTACCTACAACTGCACATTGAACACCCCATTGGTCACCGTAAGGCTATCGGCCATGAAGTTGAATGAACCGATTAGCACATTGTTAGAATCTGTAGCTATAATTATTTGTCCGCTTTGGGCAAAGTGCCGCACACCGTTAGCATAATAGGTCGCTGAGACCTGGGGCGGCGCTATTACATATGAATTGATACCTGTAAAATTGGTGATATAGAGCGATATACTATACCCGATACCTGCAATAGTTTGGCTGGCAGATATGGTTGCATTGGCCCTTCCACTATCGTTGGGGAAAGAGATGATGGATATGGTAGCGCTATCGGTAGTAAAGTGAAAATTGCTGCCTACAGACATAGACAAGTAGGTGCTATCGGTAGCAGGCGGTGGGGCTGGTACTGGTGGTGCGCTCTTCTTTTTGCTACAAGCCGCAAAGGACGCAACAGCTATTAGAAGCGCAAATACATATTTTCTCATGTTCATCATTGCCGTTGCTAAGATAGGGGTTATAAATAAAAAGTCCTGAACGCGTAGTACATCATACGTAGTATGATGCAGCTTCGATCACAATTGCTTGTAAAACTTAATAACAACCATTAATATTGCGTAACATATTTACAACTTGAAAAAGCATTCCCGGATATCAATAAAATTTGCGTGCCTGTTATTGTGCGCTTATATGTGGTATGTACCTGCATGTGCACAAACGAAAGCTACCAGGGAAGAAACGATAAAGTGGATAACAGATAAGATAAACCGCTACGGACTACGGGTAGAAGAAACGGACAATAAAGATAAGGCGTATGCCTACCTGAGGGTGACCGGCGATAAGCGGCACCCGGTATTAGTGGACCGTATAGAATACAGCAGGGACTACGAGGAAGATTATGTGCACCTTGATGAGGTAGATATTGTAGATACGGTATACGATGCTACGAACGTTATACCCTACGGGCTGCACGTGCATGCACGCACCGCAGAAAGCTCCACTATCCCCAACATGCATTTTGGTACTGTAGTACTACGGCTGAACTGGAAGGCCGAACCCGACCTATACTACAGGATGTATAAGGCCTTTAAAGCCCTGGCTGCATTTAACTATGGTGGCAACAGCCACGAAGCTTATTAGCGCAGGGTAAAAAACAATTGCAAGCTTATGCTACAGCCTGCAATTGTTGTAATGTAACCATGATATCCCTTCTTACGATCCTGCTGCGGCTGAGCTCTATTGTAGCCTTCAGGAAGGTGGTGAGGTCGGCCTGTGTAGGGCGCTGAAATATCTTTCTTGCTTTGCACTTGGTCAGGTAGTTAACTGTTCTACGTTTCATAGTGGTGTTGTTTTGTACATAGGTAATTACAAAAGTTGTGCCAGCCCTTTTATGGTGCTTTATGCTCGTCGCTATTGAGGGTTTCCTGCTTTATATCGGCCTCTATACGTTCTACTTTTATACCCACCTTGAGGAAGCCGAACAGGCTCATGTATATATTAGCTATCCACACCAGCGAGAAGCCAGCTATGAGGTATCCCCGCCAATCGGCAAACAGCAATTGGAAACCGGTGATGATGAGGAACAAGGCAGTGACGTAATGGCTAAAGCAATACTCGCAAGTGAAGAGGTAAAAGAACTTCCGTTCTAATATGGTCTTACCCGCTTTGCTCCTGTGCACACAATACTCGCGTGGCTCCCTAAATACTTCTTCGTGCGTTACCGTCCATGCTATGCATGCTATAGGTATGGCAAGCAGGAATAACCATAGTACTTGTATGCTATATGCTGGCATTGGGAGTATTCTTTTTAATGGATGCCATAAATAGCGCGCCATGAGGCAACGGAATTGCTTTTGATGCGGGAAGTGATATGGTAGCAGAAGTATGTAAACGAACTTTAGAAAACACAAAGGGCGCCAATGGGCGCCCTTTGTAAATAACTCTATTCTGTGTATATCTATTGCACGGTGATGGTGCGCACGGTCTGCTGTGCAGCATCGTTGTACAGGTGCAGGAAGTATGTGCCTGGTGCTATGTTGCTGTTGAGGTTGATGGCAGTGCCTGACTGGCTACCGCTCAGCTGCAATGCACCCTTGCTTACTACCTGGCCTATGGTGTTCTCTACTTCGTAGCTCCATTTGCCGTAGTTGGCAGGTGCACCGCTTATCATTATGGTGTGGTTGGTAACCGGGTTAGGGTACACATTTATGGTGCGGGTAAGTTGTGTTTCGGGGATGAAAGTTTCTGCAACACGTGCGCTTTGTGTTTTGGCGCTGGTAGGTGTGTTAGAGCTATCGAAAGTGACATCTACAAGCGGTGTAAGCTCACCTGCCCTGAAGTAAAACTGTTCCTTGGTCCTTGTTGCCTGGCCTTGAGAAAGATGGAACAACCCAAGTAATGTAGGGCTGGCCAGCGAACCGTTGATGAAGAAGCTATCGACAGTAGTTGTGTACTCATCTATCTGCAGTACATCCATGTAGGCTGAACCATTGCCGTTCTTGTCTTGTACACGAACCTTACCATAGCCTATAACAGTATCCTTAGCAGATACATAAGCGCGAACCACACCTGCAGCGTTGGTGAGACCAAGTGGTGTGAACGTAAGTGTAAAACCAAAATCGAATTTATAAGTAGACGACCAGGTAGACTGATTAGTGGCAGGAAATGCTATGCGGGTGCGTGGTGCAGAAAACGAGATGTCTTGCCCGTTAATAGCAAGGGTATCTGTTGGAACAAAATCCAATGCTCCCAGGGAATACGCTACGCGATCTATATGTTCGCCATTCATAAAATAGCCACTTGAAGAAAGTGTTGATTCCAGTTTTGCGTTGTAGTTGAAGCCGGAAAAGTTGAGGACCATACTATCGGCCCACTGGTTGCTGCCGGTGCCCGCTACACGGTACAGGTAAGTACGGTTGTTGCTTGATGTAGTTGTTGTAAAGTCAAGATTGCTGCCTGCATCGGCAGTGAGGGCCGGGTAAACGGGGTTGCTGGCCGTGGTCAAAATAGTATCGGCACCCCTCATGCTGGCAGATGCAAAGCTGGACTGTGAAAGCGTAATTTGCGCATTAGCACTGGCTGCTACCAAGACGCCTAATGACAGTGGGAGTAATAGTTTTTTCATATCAGTTGGTTTTATAAATATAAAAATAATGTTTTATACTGTATTATAATAAATAAGTGGTCAAAAATAAAACAGGTGTTACAATATTAGTGTAACACCTGCTGCAAAAATTATGCCTTATTTAGGAAAAGTAAGCTGCTATTTATTGAATAGTGAGCTTGCGCACTGTCTGCTGGTTGGTATTGTTGTACAGGTGCAGGAAGTATGTGCCCGGGGCCACAGTACCTGGTACTGCTATGCTGCTCTTAGCATTGTTGGCATTTAGCTGTAGTGCGCCTTTGTTCACAACCTGGCCAGCAATGTTCTGCAGCTCGTAGCTCCATGCGCCATAGGTAGCGGTTGTGCCGCTTATCATTATAGTGTGGCCGGTAACAGGGTTAGGATATACATTAAGCGCATGTGCTATCTCTGTTTCTGGTACAGCCTCTGCCATACGACTGGCCTGGCTCTCAGCGCTTACCGGGTGGGTGTTGGCACTATCGAAGGTGACGTGCAGGGCTGGTGTAAGCTCACCTGTGCGGTAGTAGTACACTTCGTTGCTCACTGTGGTTTGCCCCTGGTGGGTGAATTGTGTACCTGCTGCTACAAATAAAGCCAACTGAGAAGGAGTCATCAATGTACCATTCAGGAAAAAGCTATCTCTTGTACTTACTGTAGACTGTACCTGCAGCACGTTTATATAGTTGGAGTTACTGCCATCTTTGGTGCGTACCTGTATGGTGCCGTAGCCGATAACGGAATCTTTCTCAGTTACGTAAGAGCGGACGATACCGGGGGTATTATTGTAAAATAAATTGGTGACGGTAAGCTTGAAATTAAAATCGAAATGGTAACTGGATGTCCATGAAGAACGAAAGGTGGCCGGGAACATCAACCGGGTGCGTGGTGCTGTAAATGCTATATCCTGGGTGTTTATGACAACGCTATCCGTTGGTAAGGCACCACTAAGGGTGGTGGTGGCAAGACCTAATGCCGAACGACCTATGTGTATGCCAGACTGTATGTAACCAGTGGACGTGATGGAAGATCCATAGTTTGCTTTGTAGCCAAAACCAGTTGCGAATGAAAGGTAAGTACTATCGGCCCACTGATTGCTGCCTGTACCTGCTACACGATATATGATGGACATATTGGTGTTTGTGGTGTAAGACGACATGTCTTTAGCAAAAGCGGCCGAACCAGGCAATAGAGGCGGGGCCAGCAGTGGTGTTGGCGATGTGAGCACTGTGTCTGGCCCGCTGAGGTGTGCGGTAGCGAAGCTGCTCTGATTGAGGGTGATCTGCGCATTGGCAGCTATAGTACTCGCTAATAGGGTAATAGAGAACAAAACTTTTTTCATGTTTGTTATTTTTAATGTTGAAAATATGTCAATAATAGCATCCATACAAATGCTTCCGTATTTTTTATTGATAAGTTAATGAAAAGTAAACGGCACGGTGTTGATAATAGTATGGTGGAGGAGGAAAATTTATTTATTAAGCTTTGTGAAGCGTTCAGGTATTACGTGAATGCGATGGGCGTGATATGTATTTCTATTGCGAGTATCCATCGTGAGGGTGCGAGCGAGGGGGAACTTCTGGAATTGAAAACGTGAAAATTTTGAAATCGAAAGCTTCATATAGATAGAACTGTGTTAACCCTTGTTCCGGTCAGAGAGACCGGCAGCTTTGGTTAGACACGGATGGCCTGCGGAACATCCGCGCCAGAGAGGAAGAATAAATTATCCAATTATCGTAGTGACTGAAAAAGTTCTGTAATAGCCTTACCATAATCATATTTATCTGAAAAGAAGCCAACTGACTGATGTGCAATTAAATCTCTTTTATAAAACAAATATGCACCAGCAGAAGAAATTTTAAAGGCATGATTTAACTGGTTCCCAAGTAGAGATTTGCTAAAGAAGTAAGTTTTATTACCAAAAGCAAAAAATATTTCATCTTCTAAAACAGCATCCTTATATATAGGGAATAACTCCTTAAGAAATAATTTATACCCTGTACTGCCTTCCTCTGCATTATATACGACCATTAACACAGGCCTTGAAAATGATTTTTCTAAAACTAAATCTAAGTCCTCTATATGTCCGAGAAACAAATCAACTTCCTCTATGATTTCTTCATTCTCTTTTTTTAAAGACAGTGACTGTTTTTGTATTTGCTCTAATGTACTTATTAGTTTCTCCTTTGCATTTGCAGTATCGTAGTCAAGAAATTGATATTTCGTCAATTTTTGAGGAATAATACATGCATTTAATTTGATCGGTATAATAAATATTCGTCCTTCAGGTTGGTATTCAGATATATCTATTGCTTGTTTTATTTCTTTTTGTACATACCCAACTTTAGAGACAGAATTTGATGAAAGAAATATCATTATCACGTCGGTATGAACTATTTCATTTCTGATAACTTCATCCCATTCTTGTCCAGGTAGAATAAATTGTTCATCTAGCCAAGGTGCATATCCAAAATTATTCAACATTTCATAAACTCTTCTAACAAGCACCTTATCTTCCGAAGCATGGCACATGAAAATTTTTAGTTTTTCACTTATAGGACGACTAAGTGTCAATATTATTTTGGGTTTGAATTGGCCTCCACTAATCATGATAAATTGGTTTTTATGCCTCTAAAGAACTTTACTAAAATAAATTATTCGTTCGAATGTACCAAAAGGTTATAACACAAAAGCCCCTCTAAGAGCGGCTTTCATTTTCAGTGAACCTCTTGGTATTGGAACCACGCAGCTAACCCATAGCAAAACGACATTTCTACTCGTCTCTCCAAACATTAAACAAAAAGACCCGGCAAATGCCGGGTCTTTTTAAAATATATCTAACAAGGTTACTTACTCAGGTGCATGCTTCTTTCTTTATACAACTGCCTGAACCATGGGTCTTTCAGGTTCTTGATGAAGCGGATAGCCTCGCCGGTGCTCTTCATTTCGGGGCCCAGTTCCTTGTTCACATTCGGGAACTTGTTGAAGCTGAAGATCGGTTCTTTTACTGCGTAACCTTCCAGTTTGTTCTCCATTTTAAAGTCCTTCAGCTTGGCCTCGCCCAGCATTACCTTGGTAGCAATGTTGAGGTAGGGGATACCATATGCCTTGGCTATGAATGGTGTGGTGCGGCTGGCGCGCGGGTTGGCTTCTATCACGAACACTTTGCCGTCCTTGATGGCAAACTGTATGTTGATAAGGCCGCGTATATTGAGGCGCAGGGCTATCTTCTTGGCTATGTCCTTCATTTCGGTGAGCTCCAGCTGGCCCAGGTTAAAGGATGGGAGCAGTGCGTGGCTGTCGCCGCTGTGTATACCTGCCGGCTCTATGTGCTCCATAATGCCCATGATGTGTACCTCCTCACCATCGCATATGGCATCTATCTCGGCCTCCTGGCAGCGGTCCAGGAAAGTGGTCTATGAGTATTTTGTTGCCCGGCAGGTGTTTCAGCAGGCTGAGTACGCTTTTTTCAAGCTCGGTCATCGTTGATGACTATGCGCATGCGCTGGCCACCCAGCACGTAGACTTGGGCGCACCAGCACAGGGTAGCCTACCTGGTTGGCCACTTCTATAGCATCATCAGTATTGTAGGCGGTGCCATAGCGCGGGAAGAGGATGCCCATTTCTTTCAGCATATCGCTGAAGCGGCCACGGTCTTCGGCAATATCCATATTGTCGAAAGCTGGTGCCTATTATTTTTATGCCTTTCTCGTGCAGGCGCTTGGCCAGCTTCAGGGCTGTCTGGCCGCCCAGCTGCACAATTACGCCCTCGGGCTGTTCGTGCTCTATTATTTCCCACAGGTGCTCCCAGTATACCGGCTCAAAGTATAGCTTGTCGGCTATGTCGAAATCGGTAGATACGGTCTCGGGGTTGCAGTTCACCATGATGGCCTCGTAACCGCAATCCTTTATAGCCAGCAGGCCGTGCGTGCAGCAGTAGTCGAACTCTATACCCTGGCCTATGCGGTTGGGGCCTGAGCCGAGCACTATTATCTTTTTCTTGTTGGTGAGCACGCTTTCGTTGAATACCAGGTCGCCCTTGGTGTCCGTGTTATAAGATGTAGGCTCAAAGGTGCTGTAGTAGTATGGGCGTCTTTGCTTCGAACTCTGCGCTGCAGGTATCTACCATTTTAAATACACGCGTGATGCCCAGCTTTTTGCGGTGCTCGTACACTTCGTCGGAAGTGCAATCCTTTATAAGCTCGGCCAGCTGATCATCGCTAAAGCCCATTTGCTTGGCTTGGGCATAGCAGCTCATCAGGCAGTTTTTCCAGGTGCTTGTATTTCTTTATTTCGTTCTCTACGTTTATGATGTCTTGTATCTGGTACAGGAACCAACGATCTATCTGGGTGATCTCGCGGATGGTCTTTATAGATACGCCGGCGGCCATAGCTTCCTTGATGCGGAAGATACGATCCCATGTGGGGCGGCGGAGTGCATCTACCATTTCTTCTGGTTTCAGCTTGCCGCGGCTGATGTCGCTGAGGCCGGTGGCGTTGTTCTCCAGGCTCTGGCAGGCTTTCTGCAATGCCTCGGGGAAGGTGCGGCCGATGGCCATTACCTCACCTACCGATTTCATTTGCAGGCCCAGTGTATCGTCAGCACCCTTAAACTTATCGAAGTTCCAGCGTGGCATTTTTACGATCACGTAGTCGAGCGCAGGCTCAAAGTAAGCGCTTGTGGTCTGGGTGATCTGGTTCTTCAGTTCATCGAGCGCATAACCTACCGCCAGCTTGGCCGCTATCTTGGCTATTGGGTAACCAGTAGCTTTTGATGCCAGCGCCGAGGAGCGGCTGACGCGTGGATTTATTTCTATTGCTATTATTTCTTCGGTTTCGGGGTTGAGGGCGAACTGTACGTTGCAACCACCGGCAAAGTTGCCCAGGTCGCGCATCATCATGAGCGCAGTATTGCGCATTAGCTGGAAACCGGTATCGCTCAGCGTCATGGCAGGTGCCACGGTGATGCTATCGCCGGTGTGGATACCCATAGGGTCCAGGTTCTCTACCGTACATATAATTACTACGTTGTCGTTGACATCGCGCAGCAGTTCCAGCTCAAACTCCTTCCAGCCCAGCATGGCTTTTTCTACCAGTACCTCGTGCATGGGCGATGCTGTGAGGCCACGCTCCAGCGCGCCATCCAGCTCTTCCTGCTTCATTACTATACCACCACCGCTGCCACCCAGCGTGAACGACGGGCGTATAACGATGGGCAACCCAATGATCTGTGCGAACTCTTTACCTTCCAGCTGGCTATTGGCGGTCATGGCCTGTGCCACGGGTACGCCCAGCTGTATCATCCATTTGCGGAACAGTTCGCGGTCCTCTGCTTTGTCTATCGCTTTTATATCTACACCTATCAGGCGCACGTTGAATTTTTCCCAAATGCCCAGCTCGTCTGCTTCCTTTGCAAGGTTCAGCGCTGTTTGTCCGCCCATGGTAGGCAGTACGGCATCTATCTGATTCTCCTCCAGTATCTTTTCTATGCTTTCCACGGTCAGCGGCCACAGGTACACCTTGTCGGCCACAATGGGGTCGGTCATGATGGTAGCAGGGTTGCTGTTGATGAGCGTTACTTTTATCCCTTCTTCGCGCAAGCTGCGTGCAGCCTGGGAACCAGAATAATCGAATTCGCAAGCCTGGCCGATAACGATGGGGCCCGACCCGATGATAAGCACACTTTTAATGGAGTGGTCTAATGGCATTTTCTAAATTTTCTTAAAAGGAGTTACAAAAGCAATGAATGCAGGCGGGATGAGCACACAAAAAACGGGCTCAACGCCCGAGGCGCAAAATTAATGGAAAAATGCGAATTATGGGCCGGAAAAATAATAAGCAGTTTATTCATGATCTGACAATGATCGTAATGGGTGGTGGGGGAATTTCGCCCGCAAACAGGAGATCTTACCGTAGCAAAATTGCTAATGCGCCAAATGTAATCGGATCTAAATTCATAGACCGATGATCGTTGCCATCTTTTAAATGGACAATTCGGGTGAAATATTTGTATAAATATCCATTTTAAAAAACCGCTGTGTCATTCCTATCCTGCTCATACGGCATGTTAATGATGCTGTGGATGACCAAGAGCGTAAAGAGTGACCAAACTGCACTCCTTATATTTTATATCCAGGTATGTAGGTTGGCGAGTGTTCATATTAGCAAAATGCTGTAGTGGAATGACTATTGCATATACAGCGTTACTAATTCATTTCAACATCATATTTATGGGCATGTGGTCTCTACTCGCGTTTCTGGTACTTTTAGTTTTTGTGTTCTTTGGTTTTCGCCACCGCTATATCAGCAAAAGAGGCCCCAACTATACACCTAAAAAAGACCGCAACAGATAGACCTTACAAGCTGGTCGTTACTTTTTACTAAGTAATTGTTTTACCGCCCGTACGGATATGAACCGGAACGGGAACATGAGGATAGCCGCAGCTGTACCAAAAATGGAGAGCTGCACCAGCCATGCTACCGGTATGTAGCCCACACCAAACCCCAGAGCTATAAGCAGCAGCAGATAACCTGCTAATGTAACTGCAAGCCGAACATCGGTAGCCAGCTTTATCTCTTTGATGCAATAAAATATAAACCCGGTGGCCATAAGCCATTGGGTAAGGAAACCTATTACTGCCGCGCCCTCTGCTTTAAAGTGCGGTATCACATACAGGTTTAGCCCCAGGTTGAAGATAACGCCTGCGAGCGCCAGCTTGTTCAGCGTCTTCAGGCTGCCGTTGGCAGTGAGTAGTGTGGAATAAACGTACATGATACAGAACGCGGGAAACTCGCCCATTATCCAGCGGAATACGTGGCCGTAGTAGTTGGGATCGGGGTAGTCTTTCGCGGCTTTGTACAGCAGCTGCATAATGGGTGTACCAAAAAATACGGCGGCAACCGCTATCACAAAAGATATGGGCAACAATGTTTGCACGCACAGGCGCACTATCTGGTTCACCGCCTGCTGTTCTTTCAGCATCCTGCCAAACATGGGCAGCAATATGGCAGCGAACATGAGTGCGAAATTGTTACAGAAATCCAGCCAGCGGTAGGCTGCGGCTGATATGCCTGCCTGCATCTTACCATCGGTACCACCCAGCCTTTCCAGCATGGTAAGATCGAGCCGGGTGTAGATGGACATGAGGAAGATAAGGGTGGCATAGGGTATGGTATCTTTAATGATGCGCAATATAGTTTGCCCATGAAATGAAAAGCGAAAGTGCACCGGGTGCAGCCACCTGAGTGTAAAAAAAGCTATGACACAGCCCACGCCATAACACCCTACCTGCGCCAGTATGAACCACTCTATTTTAAAATGCTGGGCGGTAAACGGGTATATAAGCAGTGACCCGCATATCACTATCATCAGCAGCCGGTCTGTTACTGACAGCACGCCATCTACTTTGAACTTGTGGAGCGCCGCCACGTTGCTCCGCAGGAACTGCAGTGTATAGTTGAGCGACTGGAACGCAAGTATGCTCACGAGCAGCAGCATCTGGTAAGTGCTGTAGCCAATAATGATACCCGTGGCGCACACTATGGCAGTGTAGACCAGTATGAGTATGAGCCTTGCCGAAAGCATGGTAGGGAAAAGTTCTGCCAGCCTATCAGGGTTTTGGGATATGGTGCGGCTATTGTAGTTGGTGATACCAAAATCGAGCACTATACTGAATATGAGGGCCAGATTGAGCAACGCAGAATAACTACCATACGATGTGGGGCCCACCTTATTTTGCACCACCCTATCTATTAAAAACACATATACCGGCCTTATGAGCAGGTTTACGGCAACTACGAAAGCAAGGTTTTTAACAAAAAATCGGCGCATCCCGGATATTTGACACTCTTTGAAGCAGTAAAATTATATTTTTGCCGCCACTATATGCGGATAGCTGTAAATACAAGGCTTTTATTAAAGGGAAAACTGGAGGGTATCGGGTGGTTCACGTATCAGACGCTGGAGCGAATAGTGCGCTGGCACCCCGAACACGATTTCATTTTCTTTTTTGACCGCCCATACGACCCTTCCTTTGTTTTTGCACCTAATGTAACCCCTGTAGTGGTAGCACCGCAGGCCCGCCATCCCATATTGTTCTACTTATGGTTCGAGTGGAGCATACCTTATATGCTACGCAAATATAAGGCCGACCTTTTTTTATCGCCCGATGGATATACATCGCTGAGCACTAAGGTGCCTACCTGCCTGGTGATACACGACCTGGCGTTTGAGCACTACCCTGAGCATTTTGTGATGAGTCACCGGCTGTACTGGCGGCACTACTCGCCCTTGTTTGCCCGCAAAGCGAAAGAGATAGTAACGGTATCCAACTTTTCTAAAGACGATATAAGCACCCGGTATGGTATAGACCCTGCACATATTACCGTGGCACACAACGGCGCCCACGGCGAATACCGCCCCCTGACCTGGGATGAACGGGAAGCAGCCAAGCAAAAGTATGCCGATGGCAAAGAATATTTTGTGTTTGCCGGGGCACTGCACCCGCGTAAGAATATTGTGGGATTGCTGAAAGCCTTTATAGCGTTTAAAAAACGCCAGCGCAGCAATATGAAGCTGGTGATAGTGGGCCGCATGGCCTGGAAGTATGAAGAGGTGCAGGAGATGCAGGCCACCATGCCCTTTAAAGATGATGTGAACTGGGTAGGCTACATGAATGTGGATGAGCTGAGCCGGGTGATAGGTGGCGCATACGCCATGGTATATGCCTCGCTGTTCGAGGGTTTTGGGATACCGATACTGGAAGCGCTGAAGTGCAATGTGCCTGCTATAGTAAGCAACACATCGAGCATGCCGGAAGTGGCAGGCGATGCCGGGCTGCTGGTAGACCCTACCGATGTGCAGGACATAGCCAACAAAATGGAAATGCTGTACAAAGATGAGGTGCTGCGGAAGAAACTGATAGCTGCCGCGCCTGCACAGGTAGAGCAATTTACCTGGGACAACTGCGCTATGCAGCTGTGGGAGAGTATGATGAAGTGTGTGGACGCCCCCCAGGAGAAAAAATAACCGGCGAGCTACCCCGCCGGTAAGTAATTACATCCAAAAACCTTTTTCTGTGGCAGTTGCTTTGCGCATACCTTCTGCTACTGCTTCGTCTGTATAGCCGAGATATATAAGACCCAGTATTATATCATCAGCACCCAGTTTCAGGTATTCTTTCAGTTCAGGTTTGTGGGTAAGGCCACCGCTGCTCCAGAAACTTGCTATGCCCATAGCTGTAGCACCCAGCAGTATGTTTTGTATAGCTGCCGATGCGGCTGCTATCTCTTCTACCTGTGGTATCTTTTCGTTGGCACCACGTTTCATCACCGCTATAATGAGGTGCGATGCATTGTCGCCATTGTGCTTCAGTTTTTCGTAGGTGGCTTCCAGCCTTTTTTCTTCGGGTGTTATGCCCCAGTGCAGGTCTGCATGGTCTTTACCAAATTGCTTTAAAGACTCGCCGGTATACACAAAAAAGTTCCAAGGCTCTGTGCGGCCGTGGGTAGGGGCCCAGTGTGCCAGCTCCAGCAATTCTTTTACCTGCTCATCGGGTATGGTATTGCCATTCATGGTGGCCAGTTTGGCGCTGCGCCTTTCTTTTATTACTTTACTTACTTCTTCAAACCTATTGTTCATACTAACAAAGTTAATGCCCTGCACACAAAGGGCAAATTATATACGCGTTAATGTTCATCCGCACGCCTCTTATTTGCGTATATTATAAAATACATTACTTATGGCGCTCCCGAAATGGAAGATATGGTTGTACCTGATGGTGGCGCTTTATGTGGCTGCCGGCATCAACCATTTTGCAAATACATCCATTTATATGGACATAATGCCACCCTGGGTGCCCTACCACCTGCCTATGGTATACATAAGTGGTGTTTGTGAAATAGTGCTGGGCTTACTGCTGCTGCCGCTGGCTACCCGGCGCATTGCCGCATGGGGTATCATACTATTGCTGATAGCGGTATTCCCGGCGAATGTGCAAACCTGTATCAATAACAGCAATACGCACGACCTTCGTTTTTGGATAAGCGTGGCCCGGTTGCCACTGCAACTGGTGCTGATAAGGTGGGCATGGCTATATGCCAGGAAGCGAACCAATAAGATCATAATTATATAGTGTTGTTATGAATATTTGCAGTAGCGTAATAAATGTCATCTTATGAAACAGCTCGTCAGTTCTTTATTATTTATGGCGCTTGCTGCCACTGCACAGGCACAGCGGTACATACCCCGCGACGAAAACTCGAAAGTGGGCTTTACTATTGTGAACCACCTGATAGTAAAAAGTACGGTGAACGGTACACTCAGTGGTTTGAAGGGTAATATTACCTTTAGCCCAGAGGCGCCTGATAAGGCCACATTTGATGTGACGGTAAGTACAGGCACTATAAAAACAGGAATAGGCAAGCGCGATGCTGACCTGAAAAAAGAAGCGTTCTTCAATGCTGATAAGTATCCGACAATCCATATCGTTTCCACACGTGTAGAAAAGGGGAAGGTGGCCGCCACCTATGTACTGCATGGCAATCTTACCATGAAAGGCACTACAAAGACCTATTGTCTTAGGGTTTAAGGCCACACCTGCTGCTAATGGCTATATATTCAAAGGCAGTTTTAGCCTCAACCGCCTGGACTATGGTGTGGGCGAAAAAGGCAAGATAGAAGAGCAAGTGGTCATTAACCTGGATGTACACGCTACAAAGGGGTGATACCAATAAAAGCGCAACCTATTTACTGGTAGTGATCCACCACGTATTCCCAAAAGGATCGGTGATGCCGGCACTGCGGCCATAGGTCTGGTCGGCGGGTGGGGCTATTGATGTAGCACCTGCAGCCAGCGCCTTTGCATATGCCGCATCGGCATCTGGCACGTATATGAACAGCCCTGATGTGCGTGGCTCATATTTGTCTGTGCTATCGGCCGCCATGATGATGCTTTCGCCCAATTTTATCTCTGCGTGCATGATGGTGTGGCCATCTTCGCGGTTGTGCCGCATTACCTCTACAGCATCAAAAACATCCTGCATGAACGCTATGAATGCTGGTGCATCTTTTACTATCAGGTATGGCATTACCTGTTGGTAGCCGGCAGGTATTTTTGCTGTTGTCATAAAAAGTATATTTGGATGGTGACGAACGATATTACAAAACAATATTAACGCACAAGCAAAACATCAAAGGTATTTTTGCAATCTTTTTTTCAGTACCGGGTGGCGGGTGGCCGCAAACAAAATATCGAGCAGTATAGGCATGCGCGATAGTGCACGCTGTGCGGTGGTATGGGTCTTTAGTTCCTTACCCAGTTTGCTGTGTACTGCGGCATCGTACTGCAGCATGTGCGCGGCACTGAAGTTGTTTTGCTGAAAACATTTTATGGCTTGCATAGCTGCTGCCTGGCCACTGACCATAGCATTGCCAATGCCATCCCCACTAAAAGGATCGATGAGTGAGGCGGCATCGCCAGCCAGCATGAAGCGGCTGCCCGACATAGGTACCCGCTTAGAACCGAGCGGTAAGCCAAACCCTTCGAGCGCACTTACCTGCTCAGCATTCTTGAAGCGCGCTGCAAGGCCTGGAGTGCCGTTTATGAAATCGTAAAAGGTCTTTTTAATGTTTATCTTTTGTTTTACTATCTCGCTGGAGAGCATGCCGAAGCCTACGTTGCAGGTGTTGTTGGGCAGGGGGAATACCCACAGGTAGCTGGGCAGGTAGCGCTTATCAAAGTATAGCTCGGTGGTATCGCTTTGCAGGCCTGCCACATTCTTATAGTATGCTCTTACCGAGCCTATATGATGCTCGCGGTCCAGCGTTCTTGCCGTAAGTTGTTTTGCTATTATGGAGTGGGCACCGTCTGCACCTACTACTATTGCAGCCTTCAACTGGCGGCCATCTTTCAGCGTGGCGGTAGCACCGCTATCATAAATGTCTATAGCGGCAACCTGGGTATCAGTAAATATATGCGTAGCTGTGTTCTCTTTCACCAGTGTGAACAGGAAATTGTCGAACTCCATACGTGCACAAGTGTAGGCTTCCAACACCCACGTAAACTCAGACCGCTTGCCTTTGAAATGGAGCTGTGTTTTGCGGGTAGCGCACTTTGCCGGGAAATCAGCAAAGGCATTTGCGAAGGCCGGGGATATGCTTTTGAGCACCTTTACCGCCCTACCGGGTATGGCATCGCCACACACCTTATCGCGCGGGAAAGTTTCTTTATCGAGCAGGGCCACCTTGAGCCCGGCATCTTTGAGCGCCAATGCACAGGCACAGCCGGCAGGGCCAGCGCCTGCTATTATCACATCATATTCTTCCAAGCCTTTATTGCTCATGCGGTGCGATAATACGGCAAAATATCAAATGGCAAAAACTGTTCTTTTTTTTGAACCATAGCTGGGCCGCATTCTATATACGTTTACTATAATAATTGACAATAAATTATTATTTTTCCATCCATTTTACCAAAAGTTTCACAAGTAGGCTATTTTTGGCCACCATTACTAACTGAATTATGAAGAAACTTGTAATCGCATTTTTTATTGTTGCATGTGCCGCCCACGCGAATGCACAGCTATTATTTACAGAGGCCAACAGCCAGTGGGCCGGTACCAACAGCCTGTACCTGAACCCAGCGAATGGCGCAGACAACCACGTAAAGATATCGGTAGACATCCTGTCTTTCAACGCCGGGGTGGATAACAGCCTGGGTACTTTACAGTCCAGCAACATACTCTCCCGCTACAGGAACAACCAGCCGCTGACCACCAACCAGATATTCAATTTTAACGGGCAGGGCTCTTTCAACATGCTGGCGCCGTATGGTGAGGTACGCGGGCCGGGCATCATGTACGCCATCAACGATAAGAATACTATAGCCATCACTACACGGGTACGGGCCTTCAACCAGTTCTCTAATTTTGACCAGAGCGTGTACCGCACCATTACCGACCCTTCTTTCAACAGTAATACCGACTATACCTTTAGCTCTAAGAACTACAACTGGACCGCACAGATGTGGAGCGAAGTAGGCCTTAGCTACAGCACCGTACTGTACCAGAACGAGCACCACGAGATAAAAGGTGGCCTTACCGTGCGCTACCTGGGTGGCATAGGCTATGCCAGCATAAAAGGCAAGAACCTGGACGCACACTTCTACGCCAAGAACGACTCGATGGCCGTGAACAATACGGACCTGGAATATGGCAGTAATGTTATAAACCCTACGCGCGATATATCGGCCGGTATACAGTTGTCTGACATCATGAACAGCTTTTTTGGCGGCCAGCTGGGCGGCGCTGGTGCAGGTGGTGATATAGGTTTCATATACGAGTGGAGCCCGGCATCGGAGCACAACCATTATGAAATGGACGGCAAGCACTACAAAGACCCTAACAAAAGCAGCTACAAACTAAAGATATCTGCAGCAGTTACCGATATAGGCGCCATTGTTTATAAAGGCAGCAACTTTACTGCCAACTTTACCGGCAATGGTTACCTGGGCGGTAACGACATCATCACGAACTTTAAGAGCTACGATAACTTTCGCGACTATGCCACAGCGCATGGCTTTAATATAGACAGCACCAGCAAGCACTCAACCACAGTGCACCTGCCTACAGCACTTATAGTAAGCGCTGACTATCATATAGCCACAAAATTTTACGTGAACGCTACTTACCTGGCCAACCTTGCTGACCGCCATGCGGTAGGCAACTCTTACTACGACCAGGTGACCATAAGCCCACGCTACGATACCCGCCTGGTGAGCGTATCGGTACCAGTTACCTACAGCACGCTGAATGACCATGTGAATGTGGGATTGGGCTTCCGCGTATCGGGGTTCTTTATAGGCAGCGACAATATGCTGGCTCTTTTCAGCGATCAGCAATATGGTTTTAACCTGCATGTGGGTGGCTTTGTGCCTATCAACCGCAGGAAGCTGCGCGACCGGGACCACGACCACGTATCGGACAAGCTGGACAAGTGCCCGCTGGTAGCAGGCTCTATAACAGCACATGGCTGCCCCGACAGGGACAGGGATAGCGTAGCAGATGCTGACGACAGGTGCCCGGATGACAGTGGCGCCGTAGCGCTGCAAGGCTGCCCTGATATGGATGGCGATGGTGTACCAGACATAGATGACAAGTGCCCTACACAAGCCGGCATTGCCGAGCTGCATGGCTGCCCTGATAGCGATGGCGATGGCATACCTGATAATGAGGATGCCTGCCCGTACAAAGCTGGCCTTCCACAGTTTCACGGATGCCCGGATACAGATGGTGATGGCATACCGGACAACGAGGACGCATGCCCTACACAACCAGGACTTGCACAGTTCCACGGATGTCCGGATACCGACAACGACGGCATACCCGATAATGAGGACAAATGCCCTACACAGGCAGGACCCAAAAGCAATAACGGGTGCCCTGTAGCTGTGAAGCAGGAAATACCTAAAGAGGTGAAGAAAAAGCTGGAATTTGCAGCTACTGCCATAGAATTTGAGACCGGTAAGGATGTGATAAAGAACACATCTTACCCACTGCTGAACGAGATAGTGAAAATACTAAAGGACTACCCAGAATATGACATGAACATAGACGGCTATACAGACAATGTAGGCAAGCCGGCCATGAACCTGAAACTATCGAAAGGGCGTGCTGAAGCGGTGAAAGCATACTTTGTGAAGGAAGGCGTGCCTGCTGAGAAGCTACATGCCGACGGCCACGGACAAACGCACCCTGCTGCCAGCAACAAAACTGCTGTGGGCCGCGCCAAGAACCGCCGCGTGCATATGGAACTGAAAAAGAACTAAGATAGAGGAACAGATAAGAACAGCCGCCCAGCTTTTAGTTGGGCGGCTGTTTCAATTTATAGAGCATTATACTTTTCAGACATCTCGGGTACGCAGTGCATCTACGAAGCACTTGAACGTTAGCTTATACTTATCTACAGACCCTGTGCCCCTACAGGGCAGACCATATAGCGTGCTCCAATTAGCAGGCTAAAGTGCTTTATTTCATTTCCATAGGTATCACTTCGCGCACTTCTACGCTGCCGCCCATGTTGATGGCGGGGCAGCCTGATGCTATCTTTACTGCCTCATCAATATCAGCTGCTTTTATAACACCGTAGCCGCTGATGAATTCTTTGATCTCCACATAGGGGCCATCGGTTATTACGTGGCCTGCCTTGATGGTCTTGCTGCCTTGTGATGAGAGGCGGTTGCCGGGATTGGTGAGCTGGCCTGCGCTGGCCATTTGGCCATACCATGTGCGCCACTGCTGCAACATTTCCTGCATTTGCTCTGGTGATGGTGGTGTGCCGTCGCCCACGGCGCTTCTGTAGATCATTGAAAATTCTTTCATTGTTTTAAAGTTTTGGAGGTTAAAAACAAATGACGATCGGGGAGGGAGTAATTGGACAAAGGTGGGGGAATATTTTTAGGTGATGGTTTTAGCGGTTGGTACTTGAAGAGAAATTGAGTTTAGTAATAATTTATATACTAAAGAATTTGTATGCACTATTTCGCTCTTGCATTTGCATGAGAGGAGTAATCACTTCAAAATTGAAAGAAACTATAGATTCATTGTTATTAGATACTTCAGGGATATTCGGTTCTGATACAAATTTATTAGCCTTCTGCGATTGCAGGTTACTCGTATTTACCTTGGGTAAAAAATCTTGTTTCATAATTATAGTGTCTACTAATGTATTAACAAAAATAAGACCGTAAATCATATAAAAACATACCCACATCATCTTACTCGCCACAAATACACATCCACGCAAGATCTCCTGCGATATCCACAGACTTCCTGTGAATCTCTTCTTCTTTCCGGTATAAAGACCTGCTTTACATTTGTGCCCCCTATCACTTTTTTTATGCGTGGAAAGAACACTTTTAATGCGGTCTTTAAAGGACCGGAAGACGGCGGCAAGACCAAGGGCCGCAATGTGAAACTGCTGGCGCAGCGCAATGCCTGCATTGCAGACAGGTATTACTACTACGGGCAGTTCACACAAAAGCGGTACGAGACGGTCATCAAGGTACTGAGCAACGAGTTCTTCCTCAGCGAGCTGACGATACCCGACATCATTGATGGCCAGCTGGACTACCTGGCCGAGCTGCGGCAGCAGAACCCCCACATCTCTTATTTTGCACGCAAGTGGCCTTTTATGAAGTGGCAGTAGCGTGCCAATATTGTCATTGATCTGCGGAACAGCACAATACAGCTGTCGGATCTTATTCGACATCGCAACTATGGTCATGAGATACCGGGGTCAAGCCCTGTATGACAATTCTATTTTAATTACTGGATCAAGTCTATTTCGGCATGGGCTATAATGGTGGCAGCTACTGTTTGCAGGGCAGGCTTGGCGCTATAGTCCTGGAAGGCTATGCTGTAGCGCAGTTCGCGTACACGTATGGTGTCGGTGCGCCTTTGGGTAATGGTGCTGGTGCGGGTGAGGCTGCCGACATCAGTGCCCGGGCTATAGCCCTGCAGCGCTTTGTGCAGCGCCCACTCTATATCGTAGTAGCTAATGGCCTTTTGCGTGTAGGCACCCGGTGTGGTGGCGGTGCTGCTGCTGCTGGGCGCAAACCCCAGCCGCAGCAGTATGGTACCCTCAGCAGTTTGCACATCGGTGCCCATGTTGCCGAATTTAAAATTTTCAAAGTCTATAAGCAGGCAGGGCCATGCTACCTGGGGGCGGGTATTGCTTCTATCGGTATAGAGCTGGCCCATATCCTGATCTATATATACGATAGCGGGCACCTGGGCCTGCACCTGCTGCTGCAGGCTGAGGAAAATATTAGCGAAGGGAGAATTCATAGGTAGTTATTGAATGTAGTGATCATTATTGTGCCTCAGGTGGGGTGGGTATGCTATAGGTATCGTACCAGTATTGGCTGGGCACGGGTACTATTTTGGCTATCTCTTTGTCTATCTCCATACGGTCTTTCAGGTACTTGAGGTCTAGGTTCCTTACAAAGGCAAAATTGCCGCCTGCCACCGGGTAGCCATAGCTGGCCAGTACGTTCAGAAATTTAGGGCTGTTGAGCATATTGGCCACGTAGGCCATATCGCTGCGCGTGATCTCGTGCTGCTCTTCCTGGTGTATGCGTGCCTGGGCATAGCCGCTGTAGTTGCT
This sequence comes from Flavipsychrobacter sp., assembly GCA_965276955.1. Taxonomy (GTDB): domain Bacteria; phylum Bacteroidota; class Bacteroidia; order Chitinophagales; family Chitinophagaceae; genus JABDEZ01. Next base: position 15,062 of record CBDIBP010000017.1, on the reverse strand, counting down.
GCTGGTGCTGGTCTCTGTATTGCCCAGCACTATTACGGACAATTCCTCGTTCAGCGCTTTTATAAATTCCAGCTGCAGCTTTCCATCGCCGTTGGCCTGCTTGCCGTCCTTTATCTCAAAATCGGCCTGGCGGGGTATCATTATAGAAAGGCTGCTACCACTCTCATCGAGCAGTTTTTTCAGTTCCTGCCTGGTCTGCTCATCGTAGCCATCATACTTCATCACCCGTACCGGCTGGCCAAATATCTCTATAAATTGCGCCCAGTCGGCAAGGCCACCGCGTTTGTACAATGTATACGGTGCGCATTTCAGCAACAGGCCCAGGTCATCAGGCTCGCCCATTATCCATACATTCTCCAGCGAGGCATAGGCTATGCCTTCGTTGCCCGTTTGCTCTATGGCTATGATACCCAGATCGGGCCTTATGTGCTTGCGGGGTATGGGGCGGGCATTAAGGCAACTTCCCGGTATGAACTCCAGACCCGATAAACCCCAAAACAAGGTTTGCATGACGGTGCTCACGATATTCCTGAACGCAGATGAATTTATGATCTTATCCATTGCAGGCTCCTTTACTCCATTTTTCTCGAAGTAGAGGTCTTTGTTCAGTATAGCATCTATACGCTTACTGATGATGCCCTCGAGGTGACCATCGAGCAGTACATCGGCATACAGATCGTACAGGCGGGAACGGTTAGGGTTATAGACGGACTCTGCTACCCTGTGGGCCTGCCGCCAGGTGGCAATATCCTTCCGGGTACGGTCGACAGAGCGAATATGGAGCCTCATTTACTATCATTTCCACCTTTTGCTGGCTTTTTTGTTTTATGTTTATAGACATAATGTGTTGTTTATAAAGATTTTGTGAAGACTTTTTGAATTTTTTTATTCTATTGGCATTAATTTTGCGTGTTTGAAAAGTCTAATCCCATAGTTTCAGTATATATATGTTTAAATTTTTTAAGAACATTTACCAAGAACTTTATGCCTGGTTCCTTTACTCTACCGACGTTGACCTTCTGTCTTTTGGATTGTCTTACCTGGTGATGGTGTTTTTGGAGTTGCTCAATATCCTTTGCCTTATCATTTTCACACAGAAGCTGCTGAGCATAGCCCTTATAGAATTCCTTTTAACACAAAAAGTATCTATCGCTATATTTTTACTGATAGTTCTGGCTGGTAATTACTTTTTCCTTAGTGGTATATGGCGCCGGGGCGAGCGTGCAAAAGATTTTAATAACCGTGCATTTGGCTACATAGCGGTATCGCTTATATTAGGCGTAGTAGCCTATCTTTTCCGCCCTACAGCATAGTATTCAGTTCCTGAGTGCCGGTGTGCTTATCTGCTCTGTATAGCGATGGCTGTATATTTTGATGAGCACTATGCTTTGAAGTATATGGTAACTATCGTACTGGGGCAATAACCTGTAGCCTGCTACTTTTTTATGGAATGGCCGGGGGTCTTTGTGTTCTTTTACCACTAGGTAGTAGCCTTCTTTGTTCTGCTTCAGCCTCCACTTGTCGGGGGCCAGCTCATAGTTGCCAAAGGCACCGGGCATTGTGTTGTTGTATATCTGCAACTGGTAGCTGGTACCACCCAGGTAGCGCCATAAAAAAACATCTTTCACCTGCTCAAAATTGCCGTGCACCGGGTGCAGCACTATAGTATCGAGCACCGTCATATCCACAGTGGGCACTACGCCATACCAGTCTTTACGTATATCTATAGCCAGTGTTTGGGCATGGGTGCCTGCACTGCCGCAAATAAATAATAGTATGGATAAAATGTACTTCATATGCACACCACAAGTTACAATATTGGCCGGCTATGGCAGCATATGTGGTTAGAAATAGTTCTCTCTTTTTGCGCTGCTGCTCCAGGCCACGTCATCGCCCGGCGGGACGGTCTCGCCCGTAGTGTCAGCATAGGGCCACCCCTGTGGTTGCAGATCGCCGTGGTTGATGGCAGTGAGCGCTTTTACAGCATCTTCGTACACGCGGCGGGCGGCAGCGTAATCTACCCCGGCATTAGAGAGGCGCAGCAGGTGCCAGCAGGCTATGTCTTTTACCAGGCTGGACAGGTACTCGTCTTGCACGGTGGGCTGGGTATTGGCACTGCCAAAAAGCTGCACCAGATCATAGCGGCCCATGTATAGTTTGGTCTCCTGTATGGCAGCGTTTATGGCTTTATCGGCAATGGTGCTGTCGTTCCTTATTATCTCATTCAGCACATCGGCATAGAGATGAGTGCCGAGATCGGCCTGGGTGATGATAGGCATAAAGTATATAGGGGTTTAGAGGTTACAGGGTAGGCTTACTACTTCTCCAGGTCTTTGCTCTTCGCATCCTGGTCGGTATTTTCCAGTTCATTCTTCATGTCAATTATTCTTCTTGTGGCACGGTCGAAATGCAGGGTGTAGGCGGGTATGGTCTCGGCATTAGCGCCTGACACGGCGATCATAATGTAGCCAGTTAAAATATTATCGGCTGGGTCCGTTACTTCATCGTCCTCGCCAGTGGTGTCCACATCTATCTCTACTGTTATCTTTACCGGTGCACCATATTGTTTGGAGCGTGCAGGTATCTTCTTTTTCTCATCGAGGTATTCTTTTGAGCGCACTACCTGGTTGCGAAAATTGAGTACATCGGTCTTGAGGGTGGTCTTTGCTTTTTTATCCTGTGCATCAGCATTGGTGCATAAGAAAAGGATAATAGCCAGTGAACAGAAAAACTGTTTCATTATTTTCATTTAAAGGTGATGGTACGCGACAGCTCTTTGAAGAGCGCGAGGTTGGTAGTGAAGTCTGTTTTGCTATGGCCCGCATACACCACCATGTTCTTGTCTTTTACCAGGGCCAGCTCGTAGAGCAGGGTAAGCTTACCGTTAGACATTCCATATACCTCACGCTCGTAGGCGGGATAATTATATGTGTTTAGCTGCTGTGCATTCTTAATATCGCGCTCTGTCATGCCATGCTCGTCCTCTACGGTCTTGAACACGCTGTCTGCTATGGCAGGGAGAGGTGTAACAGCGTTGTAGTTGACCGCGGTGATAATAACGTAGGGCTCATCGTCATTGAACTTCAGATCTTTACCACCCCAGGTATATATATAAGCGCTGCCAGTAAGTTTTGAAAATTTAAAAGCCGAAGCGGTGTCATCTATCTTAAAGACGGCGCGGGAAAAAGGATCTATTTTCTTGTTCACATCATACGCAATAGATTCGAGTATGCCCTTCAGTTCCTTGCCTTCGGCTTGCTCATCTTCATGATATATACCCAGTACGGTGGTGCAAAATGTGCTATCGCCAAAGGCCAGGGTATATACAAGCGTGTTGTCGTTGTTCTTCATGTGGATATACTTGCCCTTGAAGCCATCTACCACTACATCTTTATATTCCAGGATCTGTGCACCTTCGCGCTCGAACTTATCTTTATTATAGATAGCGCCACTATTAAAAAAATTGCCATCAGTAAGGTCGTATACCTGCAATACTGCACTGCTTTTGCGCAGGCCCATGTAGCCGCCAGCTATGCTAAAGCCCGGTGGTATGATAACTGAAAGCCGGGTGCCAGGTATATTGGTGTGCTTTGCTGTGGCCGTGTTCTTTATTACCTCAGGAAAGTTACCTCCTTCGCTACACGAAGACAACAAAGCAATAAGCATAATAAATATATATTTCTGCATCCTTATTTATTGGTGGGTCAAATATAGAGAGTAAGATCAGAACCTTTTGTCATTTCTATGTGAATGGGTTGTTACTGTACCGGTCATTGCGCTTCTTACCATCTCCTTATTATTTATTATCCAGACGGCACCTTCCACAGCATCGGGGCCATCATCGTGCGCGCGGCTGCCGGGCGCAATGGCCAGGAACTGCTGGGCCAACCGCTGCATGTGGGGGTTATGTTGTTCCTGCTTTGCCAAGTATAGTTTGCCGTTGCTGTGCAGGGGTTGCAGCAGGCTTTCTATACGGGTAAATTTATCGCCCTTGCTGCGCCTGTCCCCCTTTATGGGTATAACGCGGTCGTTGGTCTTACCTGCATCGTAAAACTCCTTGAGCAATATACCTTGCAGGAACACCTCTTCCATAAAGTAGTAGCAGGTGTGCTGCCCTACCGTGCGCATTATTGCCAGGTGCCAGGCTATCATGTCAGCAATAGTAGTTTGTTCCAGGTAGCACTTGAGCACATGAAACTCGTCTTGCCAGCGACCCACCAGCACAGTAGCTTTAAAGTCGTTGCGCTTACTGTCTTTATAAGATGGGTCAGTATAGCAGACCAGCATACTGTACTGGCCCAGCGGCAGTGCGGGCTTGTATGCTATTTCTTTGAACACGGCGCCTTCGGTAATAGGATTATTAAAATATTCTTTCTGCACGCTGGCGTAGCTTTTCTGGCTGAGTACACGGTCTATGTCCACCTCACTATTCTTCTGTGGCCAGGTAGAGCGGCCACTGTCGTCGCGAATGTTGATGACCTCAGCGTGATCGGCCATCAGGGCGGCGCGCGCTACACAGCAATCTTCTGCTATGCGGTTGCCGCAAAACAAAATAAGCGTGGGCTGCGATACCGAGCGTGTGCCTATGGCCGCTTCCTCTATCCATCGCCACTTGTTGGCTATGAGGGTGGGGTTGCGGCAGTTGATATCGGTATCTATATCATCGAACAGCAGCACATCGGGCCGCACCTCTTCTTTGCGGGTGCCGCGCGGGCTTTGTCCGGCACCTATGGCCCTAAAGGTGACCTTGCCCCTGGTGGTAAACTCTTCGGCCTTCCAGCTACCTGCCTGCTCCTGCAGGCCATAATCTTTTATTATGCGGCGGTTATACTCCAGGTTGGCACGGTAGGGCATTAGTAAGCGCACCGCATTGTCCAGGCTGTTGCTTATCATGAGCACATATTTTTTGCGGCTGGTAAGGCACAGGTACAGTACCTCCATCATGGTGCGGGTACTTTTGGCCAGCTCGCGGCTCCACATGCGCACCTCGTACCACTCTGGGTTGTCTATTACCCTTTGCGATGCAGCTATATGAAAAGGCGCAGCGTTCACGGGCATGTAATGTGGAAAGTACCACCGGAACCACGCTTCGGTGTCCTGCTCCTGGCAGTGTATACGGTGGGCCTGCGCTGCCGGTGTTTCTGATGCATCGGCAGGAGTAGCATCCGCTATCCACTTAGTGTAGTGCTCCCAGGTATCTATCTTTTGTTTTTCTGTGGCCAATGTTATGGGTTTGCAGGTATTAGTTGGTTCTCAGCCTTTCTTTTATAAAAGCATCAAATTGCCGGGTCACTGTTTTGCACAGGTCTATATCTATTTTCAGCAGCCACGTAGTAAAGAGCGTGGCCACATCAATGATCTCTGAAACGCTGGTCTCGCCCTCCAGGTTGCTGATGGCTGCGGTATACTTCAGCAGCAGGTCGGCATCTTTGGTAGTGTTGGCAGTTTCCTGAGCTTTCATGTACTGGGTGTGGGCATCCAGTATGTCGTAGAGTATACCCAGCTGCGTGTGCCGGGATATGACCAGGCTGCGGCGCACGCCAGGCCAGTTGTACTCTGTGGCCCAGTAGCGCACCTGCGCTACTGATGTACCTGTGCGCCCGGCTATCTCGTCTTCAGTAAGGTCGTGTTGGGTATACAACAGCTTGGCCAATTGGTAAGCATTATCCGTATCAGGGCTTTGATCCATGCCCCAAAGGTGGCGCAGAAAAATGGCAGCGGAAGTGGTGAAAAAGTATGCTACCCACGCAATACAGTATGCCACCTAAGATACACAGTAGCATGCCGAGAGAAAAGCAGTACAGGAAAGGGATAGAAGGTTTGTGGCTAAAAAAGAAAAGGCTGCAGACGTGAATGCCTGCAGCCCTTAAAAATAATACTGTCGTATTATCGTTTGGTGGTATCGGTACTTACAGTGTTAGTGGCAGAGTCTGTTCTGTCCTGTTTCATCACCATAGTATCGGCGTTACCTGTAGCGTTATCCTGCTTGGTAGTATGCCCGCAAGACATTGTGGCCGCAACCAACAGTACACCAAAGCAAATTTTGATAGCTTTCATAAAAAATTGCTTTTAATATTAACGATAAACTTCTGAAACATTATTACTGCGCCAGTTGCTGGCCACGTAGTCAGCATCTTCATTGTTACGGGCGTGTACACCCATTACAATGTGACCATCCTTTATGCCTTTTTCGTAGATGCGCGCTCTTTCTTCAGGCATGCCGGAGCCTACCAAGCCACCTATGATACCGCCGGTAAGACCACCTGCACCTGCACCAGCCAATGCTGCTGCAATAGGGCCTGCTACTACAATACCCAAACCTGGTATAAGCAACGATGTGCCGATAGCAGCTATTGCACCTGCAATGGCACCAACCGTACCGCCAATAGCAGAACCTGTGCCTGCGCCTTCCATAGCTTTAGTGCCCAGTTCTGTTTCGCCAACCTGGCCATCAAAATGTTTCTTTCTTGTATCGTCAGACATGATGAGGTTAACGTCATCTTTAGTGTAGCCCTTGCTGTGCAGCTCCTGGTAAGCACGCTCTGCGCTATCCCTGTCTGAGAACATACCCGTTACTAATGGGCCTTTAGTTGTTGTGGTGGTCGTTGTCTGGTTTTCCATGTTAATTGAGTTTTCATACTCTATTTAAATACTATGCCATACATTATATTTATACATACAACAATTGTCGTAAGTAATTGTGTGGTCATGTATTATTTTAAACGTAACAGATAAACAGTTATGCCTAAAGCAATAAAGCAGGAATTTGCATCGTGAGGCACTTTGTTATGAATAATAGGGCAAGTGCTATAGTGTTGGGATAAGTGGGAAAAAGGGGAACTTCTTCCCGTTAAATAGAAGAATAACCACCTTGGCTGTTTATTTTTACTGGAAACGCCCTCAACAATTGCAGCTTACTGTAAAACACATTTCTTTTCTCCTGCTGCCGTTAGTTATAGTTATAGCTGTCGTACCGCTGTTCCTACACCTTGGCGCACTGCCCATGCAGCTGTATGATGAAGCGCGCATAGCAGTAAGCGCACAGGAAATGCTGCGAACGCACAACTGGCTGGTGGTGCAGTATGGCGGCCACCCCGACATGTGGAGCGTGAAACCCCCACTGATGGTATGGCTGCAGGCAATGAGCATACACTTGTTCGGTATGCGCGAATGGGCCACACGACTACCGGGTGCACTGGCGAGTACCTGTACTTGCCTGGTGGTTTATCTGTTCTTTGCACAGCGCAAAGCGCCACTTATCGGTCTATTATCCGTGTGCGTGCTTATTACCTCTGTTGGCTTTGTGACGCTGCATTGCAGCCGCACCGGCGACTATGACGCGCTGCTTACCTGCTTCACCACCACTTACTGCCTGTGCTACTATACATATACGGAACAGGGGAAGGCCCGGTATCTGTACCTCACATTCCTGTTCCTGATACTGGCCGCACTTACCAAGGGTGTAGCAGCGCTGTTGCTGATGCCTGCACTGTTATTATTCACCTTGTATAAAAAACAGTTGCTGACCTTATTAAAGAACAAGCACTTTTATGTAGGTGCGGCCTGCTTTGTTCTTCTGGTAGCGGGATACTACCTGCTGCGCGAGCACTACAACCCCGGCTACCTGCAGGCCGTGCAGCAGAATGAACTGGGTGGCCGATACACCCAGGCGCTGGAGCATAATAAAGGTGTGTTCCTCTACTACTACAATAATATGCTGTATTACCAGTTCAGCATATGGATATGGCTACTGCTGCCGGGGGCTATAGCCGGGGTATTTTTTGATGACGGCCGGTACAGAGACCTTACCGTTTACCTGACGCTGCTGGCAGTTACTTTCTTCCTTATTATATCCACCGCACAGACCAAGCTATTTTGGTATGCTATGCCTATGTACCCTTTTATGGCGATACTTGTGGCATTCTTCATTGCCGGTGTGTGGCAGTGGCTGCGCATGCTGCGCGTGCCGGGGGTAATACTGTGGCTGCTATTGCCAGTAGTTTTTATATGGCCGTACAAGAATGTACTTGAAATATCTGCTGACGTACCTAAAATGGGCAAGGAAGGCTGGGACAACGAACACATGGCCGCATACCTGCAGCCCATACTGCACGACCCAACCCCGGCAGGCAAGATGGCTATAACATATACCGGGTATCATGCTAATGTGGTGTGGTACCTGAATGCACTGCAAGCGAAGAGGCAGCCTGTATATTATTGTGCGCCGGATAAATGCGGGCCTGGAAATGTTATTGTTTTTCAGGACAGTTTAAAAAAGTATATGGAAACGCATTACCAAACCACTATCTTGCAAACTTATTATAACGTAACTGTTTATCAGCTAAATGGCACACGGCAGTAATATAGATCTATCTATAGTAGTACCTGTTTTTAATGAAGAGCTCATTATTGAAGAGCTGGTGCGGCGGCTTGTAGCCACGGCAGCCAGCATTACCCCCCGGTACGAAATAGTGTTCGTGAACGATGGCAGCCGCGATGGAACCTTGCTGAAGCTGAAACTGCTTTGCGAGGACGATGCGCGCCTGCACTATATAAGTTTCAGCCGCAATTTTGGCCACCAGATAGCCATAACCGCCGGCATGGACTATACCAGCGGCGCTGCTGTAGTGACCATAGACGGCGACCTGCAAGACCCACCCGAACTGATAACCCAAATGTATGCCGAGTACCAGAACGGCTACAAGGTAGTATATGCCAAACGCAGCGCGCGCAAGGGCGAGACCTTCTTTAAAAAAGTAACGGCCCGGGCTTTTTACCGGCTCATGGCGTGGCTGGTATCTTTCGATATTCCGCTGGATGTGGGCGACTATCGCCTCATTAGTCGAGATGTGCTGGAGTACCTGCAAAAAATGAAGGAGTACGACAAGTACCTGCGCGGGCAAATAGCGTGGCTGGGCTTTAAAAATACCTATGTCATGTTCGAGCGCGATGAGCGCAGGTTCGGCAAGACCAATTATCCTTTTAAGAAAATGCTTCGGCTTGCCTTCAATGGTATCACCGCGTTCTCTGATGCCCCGCTGAAGCTGGCTACCAGCCTGGGCTTTATAGTGTGTATCATTTCCTTTTTCATTGGGGTATTCGCCGTATACTCTTATTTCTTCAACCATGCCACGGTGCCGGGTTGGGCCTCTACCATTATCAGTATCACCTTTTTGGGTGGGGTGCAGTTATTATCGCTGGGTATACTGGGAGAGTATATCAGTCGTATCATCAACAATGTGCGCAACAGGCCACTGTATGTAGTGGACCAGACGGATATGGAGAAGGAGGGTTAGTATTAGTTGATCACCTACTTGGGCAGTATACTGGCATTTTACAAATGCACAGTCGTCAAATTATAAGAAAGACTTGGAAAAAAATAGCCCGCAATTAGCGGGCTGTCGAGTATCGTTGAGGGTTATCGGTAAATATCGCGCCTATGTCCTACGTAGTGGATATCAATGATCTGTATAATGTCATCTATAGCATATAGTATCCGATAATCACCAACCCTTACGCGCCAAAGCTCTTGTTTGTCATTAACCAATTTTTTGCAGCCTTCAGGTCGCGGTATTGAAGCCAATCCATCTATCTTTTTAATAATTGCACCCAGCATGCGTGCAGGTACCTTTTTAAGATCCTTTTTTGCTGTTGGCTTTACGACGATCTGATACAATTGGCTTATTTATTAATTCTGCTTTTACGCTTTCCCATGGAATGCTTTTTTCATTTTTTCTTGCTTCAGATACAATAAGGTCCATCAGGTCTTCTAAGGCTTCATTATCGTATTCGGCAATACCTTTAAGGTCTATTTGTGCATAACGCCTGTTGCGGGTCTCATCTGTCACAAAACTTACTCCTTTCATATAATTCCCTTTACTACAAAAATAAACTATTTATGTTGATCATAATTGTGTTTCGTTATAGATCAGCAACATAAAAAACCATTACGTTGTTCACTAAAAAAGTAACCCCAGCCATAAGCCGGGGTTATACACTAATATTATTTCTAACGTCCTTATTTTTTAGATGCCTGATACAGCTCTTCAACTGTAGCGCTGCTTTCAAATTTCTTCACGAATTTCTTATGCTTGTCGTACACAGCCATGTAGGGTACAGAGCGTGCCCCGAACCAGGAACTGAAGAAAAATTCTGCATCCTTACCCACTACTTTTATATTAGGATAGTTGGCAAGGTGATACTCTTCGTAAAAGTTCTTGATGGGTGTGGGGTTGGCAAAGCTCACCATGTATATCTGCAGTTGTTTCAGTGAATCCATGCCGGCTATCATCTTCTCCATCTGGTGCTTGCAATGCCCGCAATCCGGGCCAAAGAACATGAGCAAGATAGGCTTGCCAGTTTTTATATCGTAGGTATTGAAGGTGGTGGTACTGTCCATTTCCAATATTTTAAATGCAGGCAATGCCGGATGTTTCTGGTAGGGCAATAAAGTATCTTTTTTAGCTTCAGCGGTTTTATTTCCAGGTTTGTCCGGGGTTTGCACCTGGGCGCTTACCGTGGTCACTTGCAGCATGCCAAAAAGGAGGACGGTAAGGAGTAATATTTTTTTCATTTTAAATAATTTTTTTGTGCTTGTATATGTTACAAATGTAAGGTAATGGTTTCTTTTTCTAAATATGCTACCTTTCCTAACTTCATAAATATCCCTTAAAATTCTGAAATGGTCATTAACGAAGATCTTTTTTTGCAGCGATACGACGGCCTGAACGAACAACAAAAAGACGCTGTAGATACCATATATGGACCCGTGATGGTGATAGCAGGCCCAGGTACCGGCAAGACCGAGGTACTGGCGCTGCGCATAGCCAACCTGCTGCGCAGTGAGGCCCAGGTGCAGCCATCAGAGATATTATGCCTTACCTATACCGAAGAAGCTACTAATGCCATGCGCCGCCGCCTGGTGCAGGTGGTGGGCCCTGCTGCACACAAAGTGAACATTGCCACATTTCATGCTTTTTGCAACAATGTGATACAAAGTAATGGGGAGCTTTTTAGCCAGCGTGCCTTACAACCTATTACCGATCTGGAGCGTACTGACCTGCTGTATGATATTTTGGAGAACTTACAATCGGGCCATGTGCTGCGCAAGCTAAGTGGCAATATATATTACGATGCCGGAAAGCTGAATCGCCTGTTCGAATACATGAAGCGGGAGAACATGCGCCATGCAGATATAGTGGCCGCAATAGCGGAATATATAAACGACCTGCCCAACCGGGAAGAATACATTTATAAAAGAAAAGGCAACGGCTATGTGAAGGGCGACCTGAAACAAAAGGATATAGATGAAGAGGCCAAACGAATGGAAGCAACGGCTGCAGCAGCTGAACTTTTTGATACCTATGTATCGCGCATGAAAGAAGCGGGCCGCTACGACTTTAATGACATGATCATCTGGGTGCTGGATGCTTTTGAAAATAATACTACACTGCTGCAAAGCTACCAGGAGCGTCACCAGTTCATACTGGTAGATGAATTCCAGGATACGAACGGCGCACAGAATGAATTGCTGAACCTGCTGACCCGTTTCTGGGACGACCCCAACATATTTGTGGTAGGCGATGATGACCAATCGATCTATGAATTTCAGGGGGCGCGCATACGCAATATCATCGACGTTTATGAGCGCTATAGCGATACTATCAAGATCATAATACTGGCGCACAACTACCGTTCATCGCAGCCTATTTTGGACAGGGCCACGCAAACCATCATCAACAATAAGCAGCGCCTTATATACCAGTTGCAGCAGCTGAACCTGAACAAGGATATAAAGGCCGCGGCTGCACGCTTTAGCAATGCAACAGACGTGATACCACCTGTAATAAAAGTATACAACAATGTGCTGCAGGAAGAGACGGATATACTACTGCAAATAGAACAACTGCAAAAGAATGGAGTGCCGCTGAACCATGTAGCCGTGCTATATGCACAGCACAAGCAGGCCGATAATATAATAGCGCTGCTGGAACGCAAAGGCATACCCTACAATGTAAAAAAACCGGTGAACATACTGGCCCTGCCGCTGATAGAGCAGATACTGAATGTGCTGCGCTACATAGAGCAGGAACGCAAAGAACCTTTTAGTGCAGAGGCATTGCTGTTCGAGATATTGCATGCGCCTTACTATGGCATCAATCCTTCGGATATTGCTAACTTGAGTTTGTACATACAGGCCAACCGCGCTAAGGATAAGAGCCTGGGCTACTGGCGTATGCTGCTGAACAAAGGACTGCTGCTGGAGTCGCTGGAGCTGCCATCGGCGCCGGCGCTGATACGTATGGGCCACAACATAGAGGCATGGGAGCGTGCACAGGGCGGCATACCGTTGCCGATGCTGGCAGAAAAAATAGTGTATGAAAGTGGCATAGTACCCTACCTGCTGCAAGGTGCAGACCATATATGGAACATGCAGGTACTGCACACTTTCTTCGACTATCTGAATGAACTGCATAGCCGCAACCCGCGCATAAAAACTGCCGACCTGCTGGCCCAGGTGGAGCGCATGAATGATGAGCACATCCCTATACCGCTGCAAAAGGTGGTGCAGAACGATAATGGTGTGCATTTCTTTACCGCACATGGAGCTAAAGGCAACGAGTTCGAACACGTTTTTCTGATAGGCATGACCAAGAACTACTGGGAGGGCCGCAGGGGAAATAACTTTGAATATAAACTGCCCGATACCATAACCCGCACTAACGATGATACAGAGAAAACATACAAGACAGAGGTAGCACGCCGTTTGTTCTACGTAGCGCTTACGCGCGCCAAGAAACACCTGCACGTATCGTACGCGCTGAATGATAATGTAGGCAAGAGCCAGGAGACATCAGTATTTATAGAAGAAGTAAGCACTGCTGCCGACCGCATACTGCACACGGTAGACACGGCCGACATCATGAGCCGCATGGAGTGGGCCATGCAACCCGTACCCGACGTGCGCATACGCCTGGCTAATGGCCAGTATATAGAGCGGGCATTGCAGAACCTCATCATGAGCTATACCAACCTCTCTAAATACCTGTACTGCCCGTTGGCATTTTATTACGAGCACCTGCTGCGCGTGCCTTATTTAAAGAACGATGCGCTGGCCTTTGGTAGCGCGGTGCACAATGCACTTGAAAAATTCTTTAAAGACATGAAGGCCGCACAAGGCGTATTCCCCGGTAAGGAACAATTGCTGAAAGATTTTGATTATTGGATGTATCGCGAGTCGGCATCGTTCACCGCTATCATGTATGAGCGGCGCATGGAGCAGGGGCACACTATACTCGGCGAATATTACGACAAGTACATCAACGAATTTGCTACCAATGTAGAGATAGAGTGGAAAGTAGGCAGGTACTTCCTGGACGGTGTGCCGGTGACCGGAAAGATAGATAAGATAGAGATAAGCGGCGATGGCTGCACCATAGTGGACTACAAGACGGGCGACCCTGAACGATCGGGCAACGCGCTTACTGCTGCACCCAATGATAAGGACCCTAATGGCGGCGACTACTGGCGGCAAATGGTGTTCTACAAACTGCTGCTGGAAAATCATGAGGACCGCAGGCTGAAGGTGAACATGGGCATGTTCGACTACATACAGAAGAACAGCAAGACGGGCGAGTACAAGCGCTACTACATACCCATGTTCCCACAGGATGAAGAGATAGTGCGCGCCCAGCTAAAAGATACTTATGCCCGCATCATGAACCACGAATTTGATAAAGGATGTGGTCGCAAAGACTGCTACTGGTGCAACTTTGCCAGAAAGTATGAACTGGTAAGGCCGGAGCATGATGAGGTGGTGGAGATAGATGACTGGGAAGAGTAAGCTACTACCGCAGGTGGGTGAACACGAAAACATCCTCATTCTTATACGCCATGACCGTATCTTTCAACATATGATCGATGGGCTGAAGACTGCCGTTGTAATCTGAGCCGTACAATTCGGCACTTTCGAAAATATAGTAGTCAGCTGTTTTGTTCACCTCGTTTTTTTCTTCGGGATCATTTATGACCTGGATGTAGGGATATTTGTTGATGGTCGTATAATATTTGATAGCAGTTTTAAAGGGCCAGGAAAAATCGAGCTTCATTATTTTGTTTTGCTTCCTGCCTTCTTCGTTCATATGTTCTAAGATGGTTGTGGTGTGGGCATTGAAACCCCAAAGTGCAGTTTTATTAAAATTGACATTCGCGAAAAAATTGCATCCAAAACTTACCGTTATAACAGCAGCTATGGCCTTTCCGTACCACTGTGCTAATACCTCTTTTAGCGATAAGCAAAAACCTAAAATGATAATAGGATAGAAGAACAATGCTATACGGTCTACAAGGTATAGCGCACCAAACAAATAATGCTGTACTATGGCAGATAATATCCCTGTCGCCAACGCATACAACATAATATTCCTGGAAGACAAAGGCATAAGACCGGACCTGGAAAAAGACAAAACAACGGTGGCAAAAAATATGATGGTAAGAATATGTAGTAAGATATATGCACCTTGATACAAATTTGGTGTATACACGCTACAGCGCATAAGCGATAGCATAGTATCATGGTAAAAACCAAAATGACCACCGAAATATTTCATATTGCCATTCGCATTCAGCTTGCGCAACGGCTCGTAAATGATGATAGCAAGCCCAACTGTAATAAGTAAACTGCTTCGCAATACTTTAACCGGTTCAAACTCATTTCTAAAAAAAAGAGGTAGCACATTTATGAGAAAAAGAATGATGAGCCAATAATTAAGCACCGAAAAATTGCACAACACAGCTATAGCACCCAGGGAAAGCGACAGTGCTGCATAGCTTGCTTTTTTATCTCTGAAGAAAAGAAGCAAGTAATACAAAGAGACCATCTCAGCGCTAAGAAATAAGCCATACCCGCGCGCAAGGCTAAAAAAATCGATCAGAAAAGGATCGAAAAGCAATAACAAAAAGGCACAGATGCCTAACATACCCCCAACAAACTTGCTGCAACAGCGATAGCCGAAATATAAATATGGGATAAAGGCCAGCACATTGGGCAGGCGCGCCAAAAA
>CBDIBP010000016.1:0-18596 GCA_965276955.1 Flavipsychrobacter sp. | reverse complement strand
GACAATGACTACATACGCAACCTGATATACAAACACGCTACGGAGTTTCCGGAGAAGTGTGTGAGCTTCGCGTAACAATTCCTAATTACCTGTTTGTTTGAAGTCTCGTATTCACTTGCATAGTATTGGTATCAGTGCTTCTTTTGCAGGAAAAAAGTAGCAAACCTACATCTATCAAACACACAACGAGTAATTTTCTGCTCTGCATATTCATCCGCTTTTTGAACATGAGATACAACCTACATAAGTCCATAGTATTTTTATATTTTTAGAAAAGATAGATGGACCTGTAACATTTTGCAAAGCTTTGTATCTAAAGGAGCATAAAAACTAAAAGTTATGCACCTTACAAAAGCATTTATTGTATTTACACTTTTCCTGCTGCTATGCGCAAATGTATTTGGGCAGCGGTTAGACCGTTCATTTCACGTTTCTGTTACAGGTAAAGGCAAAGAGACTGTGGTACTCATTCCTGGATTTTCATGCTCAGAGCATGTGTGGGATGAGACAGTAAAAAACTTAGCAATAACACATACTTGCTATACCATTACATTTCCAGGTTTTGCAGGGCAGCCTGCGCAGTCTGCCCCCGACCTGCAGCTATGGATAAAGGACGTTGCTAACTATATCAATGAAGAGCATATTGATAAGCCCATAATCATAGGCCATAGCCTGGGCGGGGTTGTAGCCCTTTCAATAGGAGCAAACTATCCGGCTTTGCCATCCCGCATTATAGTGGTGGACGCACTACCCTGCTACTCTGCTTTCTTTGACCCTACTTTTAAGGCCAAGGACAACCCTGACTGTAGTATGCTTGAGCAACAATTCACGAGCATGACCGATCAGCAATTCTATGCCATGCAACAGCAAAGCATAAAAGGACTGACCGCAGATACAGCAATGCAAAATTTAGTTGTAAGCTGGGGCATGCACAGTGACCGCTATACACTGGGCAATATTTTCTGCCAGTTCCTAAACACCGATGTAAGAGCTAAATTAGCAAGCATAAAGTGTCCTACACTTGTGTTATTAGAGCCTTCATTTCACAGTTATGATGAGAGCGTAAAGCAACAATATGCTGGCCTTGCTCCCCTTACTATAAAGTATGCCAGCAAAGGGTTGCACTTTATTATGTATGACGACAAGGAATGGTATATGAACGAGGTAAAACAATTTTGCCAGTAATGAACTTTGAACAGGTATATAACGAGTATCGGCCGCGCGTGTACCGGTTGTGCATGGGCTACGTAGCTGATGAGGTGCAGGCGGAGGACCTGGTGCAGGAAATATTTATTACCGTATGGCAAAACCTGCACACGCTAAAGAACGAAGCCTATGCAGGTACATGGATATTTCGCATAGCCAGTAACCAATGCCTGCGTACCGTGCAAAATACACGCAAAAAAAAGCCTGCATTACCATTGCCTGAAACAATACACGCTGCACACGAAACAGAAGAGCGCATACAAACATTGTATCGCTGTATCTCAGAACTGGAAGAAACGGATAGGATCATCATATCGCTGGTGCTGGAAGACCTGCCACAGGCTGAAATAGCTGCCGTCACTGGTTTTACAGAAGGGAATGTGCGCGTAAAGATCCACAGGATAAAAGAAAGGTTATCAAAAAAAATGAAAGCTAATGGAAGACTTTAATGATATAAAAGCATTGTGGGCACAGGCGGCACCGCACGCTGCCGATGCAAGCATAGTGATACGCGCTGCCAGGAAGTATAGGGCAAAAATAATATTGCGCACCTCCGCAGGCATACTGGCACTTGCCGGTGCACTTGTTGTGGTGAGCCTGGTAGCTTTCCATTACCAGTTCCGCCTGGTAACAACAAGGATCGGTATAGCACTGGTGATATTAGCTATAGTAAGCGGTATGCTGATGAATAGCCAACTGGTATGGCTACTGCTAAAACCCAATAGTACTGTTGACAATAAAACCTTCCTGAAAACAATTAAAGAACTGCAACAAAAAGAGCAGTACGTGCAAACAAAGTTCTTGTCCCTATACTTTGCCGTCCTCTCAATAGGAATGATGTTGTACCTCTTTGAATTTACCTATGGAGGATTGCTGTTCTCTGTGATCATTTATTCTGCTACCATGGGCTGGATATTATTGGCATGGCTATACCTGCGGCCCAGAAGCATTCGCAAACAAAGAGAACGTACTCAAAAGATCATTGACCAACTGGAAGGTATAGCTGCGCAGATGGAGGAGTAAGGCTGCTTAGAGAACAAATGCAATATCTCTCTAAAGTAAATGATTTAGCAGACCAATACATGTCCTGCTAAATCATTTACCTAATTCATTTAGGGGCTTTAATAAATTTTTGCACGCTGATCAACTCGTTATTGCTGGCACCAAATGCCTTTAATAAATAGGTACCAGTAGCCAGTGGTGCTACGTTGAACTGTACCACGTTGGTGCCTTCATCACAATAGTGCGTCAAAAGCTTGTCTACTACTCTGCCACTGATGTCGTAAATAACAAAATTCACTTTTTGTGCGCTCTCTATTTGAAAACGTAGTTGCACGAACTGCCAGCTTGGATTGGGGTACAATACCGCAGGCTGAAAAGCGTTGCGTGCCTCAGAAACATTAGTATAGTTTGGTGATAACAAACGTGCCATATAGTTGCCATAGTTGAGGTCGTGGTGACCAAATATACCTTCTACCCATACACTTTCTAATGCATTCCACTGCGGCTGGCTGCCACTATAGTCGCCCCAGCGCTGCTGCTTGCCAGCAAGTACTTTAATGTTATTGTCGCCGCTTTTCACGACCGTCATATTCGAGTAGTTGCTTCCATCAAAGTAAATGGCCCCCATGCCCGGGAAAGTTCTTGGGCCAGTAAAGTTGAACGAGATAATGGATGGGTTGCTACCTGTGCCGCTGGTGTACTTATTTCCAGCGAATGAGATATTGGGGTAGCCAAAATCAAGAGAATCAATGGTAAATAAATGTCCCTGCACTGTAGGCGTCGTAGTATAGTTGCTTACGATACCGTGGTACACAGCAGACCCGCCATTGTTTGGGTTTACGCAGGCATGTACAAATTGTATCTCGCTACCTTCGGCATATGCGCCCAGTATGCGGTCGTCGTTGGTCATAAGTGTCACACTCGTATCTGGCTGGCGCCCATCAGGGGGCACGCCATACGACAGGGGACTTACCATTGGCGTAACCACCAGGTTATTATTTGCGCTTCCTATAGTGTCAGGTATCTTCACCAGGAAGAAACTGTCGTTTTGTACCTCAAGAATCTTTTTGCCCAGCAGGTACTGGCTTGGCCCTTTTATACTGCCACCACCTTTTACAGGGTAAAGATTGCGTATATACTGGCCATTACTCGTTACGCTGTCCCATATTTGATAAGTGAGCAACGAATCACCATTGTAGCCGTCCTGCTTGCGCAATTGGTATATAACACTTTCTTTAAAACCTGTTTGCCAGCCTACGCCATCTATGATCTGGTTACCGGTAAAAAAGAATTCGTTGTGTGTGATGGCTATAGCAGGGTAATCAAAAGCAGTAGTATCATTTGCAAAATCACCATAGAACTTGTAAAAACTCCAGGCTCCGGTTGGGTCGCTTGACCGAGAAAAACCTACAACAATATAGTTGTACTGGTTCACACCGTTCAGCATGATGCAAATGAACCTATCAGCTTCCGGATCATAAATAACTTTAGGGTCGTACCTATAGTTGTTTTGATTGGTAATGGATGTGTTCAGCCCAACAGCAAATGAAAAACTATATAGCGATTTCCGATATTGCATTTGCCCGGTGGTGGCATTATGCACAGATATATTCTGGTTGATGACAGATATGGCCTGGTTGTTATTGTTTATGGCCATATAATTATCAGAAGGTACACCGCCTAAACTATCTGCTATAAAACCGATAGCTACAATTGGTGGTGCGGCCGTACCGGTGCTTTTACTTTGCACATTTGATGTTTTGCGAGGAAATGCTTTTTCAATTAATTTTTTTACTGAGTCCAGTTCACCTGTTTGCTCGTCTTTGTCGGGGTCTGGTGCTTCTGTGTTCAATATGTGAGCATTATATTTATCATCCGCATCGCGCAGTACAGCACTGCCCGCAAGTGGTGTAGTGTACCGTTTCACCCGGGCATTTTGTGCCTGAACATTACCTGCCAAAAGAAAAAGAACAACTACAAAAAGATAACGCACACTCATACTGCAATTTTTATTAAATATAAGAAAACCGCAGCACTTTTGGTGGTACTGCGGTATAAAATATAAAGTGTAAAAGATAAATTATCCTTGCAATGCTGCTGCACCACTCACAATCTCCGTAAGTTCGGTAGTGATGGCTGCCTGGCGTGCGCGGTTGTAGCTTATCTTCAGGTTGCGCAACATTTCATTGGCGTTCTCACTGGCCTTGTCCATAGCTGTCATACGGGCGCCGTGCTCACTTGCATTGGCATCGAGCACTGCTTTGTATACCTGAGTATTTAGTATCTTAGGCATCAATTCCTGCAGCAGCGTTTCCATATCCGGCTCAAATATAAAGTCGGCGTTCTTCTTGCTGCCTTCAGTGGGCTCTACTTTTGGTATAGGCAGGTAAGGCTCGCTGATGAATACCTGCGTAGCTGCATTTTTGAACTGGCTGTATACGATCTCTATCTTGTCGTACTCACCTTTAAGAAAAGCATCCTGTGCGTATATTGCCGCGGTCTTTACATTCTCAAAGCTCAGGTCTGAGAATATCTGCCAGAAATCATCTACCAGTTTATCGCCTGAACGTAGGAAAGCTTCGTACCCTTTTTTGCCTATTGGCAATATCGTCACATTACCCTTGCTTTGCTGTGCTGCAAATTTATCTCTTATTACCTGGCGGGTAAGCTTAATAATGTTAGCATTATAAGCGCCACACAGACCACGATCGCTGGTGATAGGTATCATCAGTATGCGCTCTGGTGTTCTTACTTCAGCCAGTGGCAGGTGTACATCGGCAGATGCGCTGCTTACTATATTGCTGAGCATCTCCTGCAATTTCATTGCGTATGGACGCATCTGTACTATAGCGTCCTGTGCACGGCGAAGTTTTGCAGCACTCACCATCTTCATTGCTTTAGTTATCTGCTGCGTGGAGGTAACTGATTTTATGCGGTTACGAACTTCTTTTAACTGACCTGACATAGTAAAATGTAAAATGTTATAACGGGCGCAAAGTTAAAATTTAATGCTGAAGATCTCAAAAAACATTTATTAATTGATTAGTTTAGAGGCAAATTAGTACAGGGCATCATAAGGTTGCTATCGTTCTGCAGTTATATGTGGTATAATTCTTTGCTGACATTCTTGTCAAAAAAACATATTTATCCACTAAATCGAATTATAATATTATGACACGTAAGACCAAGATAGTCGCCACAGTAGGGCCGGCATCAAACAGTTATGAAAAATTGCTTGCGCTGATACAGGAAGGGGTGAACGTATTCCGGCTTAACTTTTCGCATGGCACCCATGAGCAGCACAAGCTTGTTATAGACCACATTCATAAAATAAATGAAACTTTTAGCTACACTATAGCCATACTTGCCGACCTACAGGGCCCTAAGCTGCGCGTAGGTGAAATAAAGGACAATGTGCTGGACCTGAAGATGGGCGATACTTTTTACTTCTCTAACGAGAAAACAATAGGCACCCTGGACAATATTTACATATCGTACCCCGATTTTCATAAAGATGTGCAAATAGGAGAGAAGATATTACTGGATGATGGTAAAATAGAAGTGCTGGTAGTAGAGATAACCAGTGAGAATAAAGTAAAAGTAACTGTTACCGCGCCAGGCATCTTATCATCGCGTAAGGGTGTGAACCTGCCTGATACAAATATATCACTCCCCTCCCTGTCTGAAAAAGACCTGGTAGATCTTGACTTCATCATAAAAGAGAACATAGACTGGATAGGTCTGTCTTTCGTGCGCAAACCAGAGGATATAGCAGACCTGAGGCGCCGCATAGAAGCACAGAACAGCAGTGCGAAAATAATTGCCAAAATAGAAAAACCAGAGGCGCTGGTGCACCTGCGCGAAATAATACTGGCATCGGACGCAGTGATGGTAGCGCGTGGCGACCTGGGTGTGGAGCTGCCGCTGCAGCAGGTGCCCATGATACAGAAGAACATAGTGCGCAAGTGCATACACAGGGCCAAACCGGTGATAATAGCTACCCAGATGATGGAGAGCATGATAGACCGCAGCCGCCCTAACAGGAGCGAGATAACAGATGTGGCCAATGCAGTGCTGGAAGGTGCAGATGCAGTGATGCTAAGCGGTGAAACAGCTATGGGCCACTACCCCGAGCTGGTGATAAAGACCATGGTGAGCATTATAGAAGAAGTGGAAAAAGAAAGTATAGTATATAACCGCAACCTGGTGCCGCAGCCACACTCCCCATCTTTCCTGAGCGATGCACTGTGCTACAATGCCTGTGTGATAGCTAAGGATGTGCAGGCCAACGCACTGATAGGCATGACCCAATCGGGCTATACGGGCTTCATGCTTTCGAGCTTCCGGCCGCATTCACCACTGTATGTATTTACCAAGAGTAAAAGCCTTGTAAGCCAGATGAGCCTGAGCTGGGGTGTGAAAGCATTTTTCTATGATAAAGAGGAAAGTGTGGATGGTATAATAACCGACCAGATAGCGTGGCTAAAAGAAAAGGAACTGATAAAAACAGGCGATGTGGTAGTGAACACCGGCAGCACACCAGTGCATGAACACCTGCCTACCAATATGATAAAAATAACCAAGGTGGAATAAGAAAACTTTTAACTAAAAATAAAAATGGGAGCCTGTATCAGGCTCCCATTTATTTTACTGAATGTACACTGCTATCCATGATGCAACACCATATTGTCTATGAGGCGCACACCACCTAACTTGGCGGCAATAAGCGCCACCATAGGTGTACCAGCATTATAATCTTCCATCAAGGTCAGGTCCTCCGCATTAGCCAGGGATATGTATTCTGGCTCAAAGCCTTTTGCAGCGAGCAGGTCGAAGCATTCCTTCATAACTATAGAAAACTTTGCTGATGACTGTTTACTTTCTATAGAAACAAGGCATTGGTATATGCACCCGGCTATATTGCGCTGGGGTTCTGTAAGCCGCCTGTTGCGCGAGCTCATGGCCAGCCCATCTGCCTCGCGCACTGTAGGGCATACCACCAGCTTTACCTCATCTTGTATACCCATTAGCGACAATAATTTTTTCACTACCATACACTGCTGGTAATCTTTTTGCCCCATATATAGGTTTTGGGGCAGCACGGCTTTGAGCAGCAGGGAAACCACCTGGCCTACCCCTTTGAAATGGCCTGGCCGGTGCGCGCCCTCCAGTATAGTGTCGAGATACCCTATATGGTATGTAGCGGAGTTCGCAGCGCCGTCTGGATAGACCTCCGCCACATCGGGCTGAAAGAGCACATCGCACCCGGTATCAATAAGCATATTTATATCTTCGGATATGGTTATTGGGTATTTGTTATAATCGCTAATATCATTGAACTGAGTAGGGTTTACAAAAATACTACATACGACCAGATCGTTATTTTTCTTCCCGGCCTTGATCAATGATATATGACCTGCATGCAGCGCACCCATGGTAGGCACAAAGCCAATGGTTTGACCAGCTGCCCTTCTTTTAGCTATATATTGCTGCATATCAGCAGTCTTTTTAAAAATGACCATAAGCTTATTTTACAGTTAATACTGCAAAGTAAAGGTTGGAATTTAATATTTTCGTAATTTTGCAGACAATTTCAGTACACGCTTACATTTATTTCGTTTATAATCTAACACATACGCATGTCAGCAGACACTAAAAAACGTGTTTTAATTATTGCCAACGAGCTGTCTCCTTACATAGAGTTTACAGATTTTGCACAGATACTGAACAAACTTGCCATCAAGACGTTTGATGCAGGGATAGAAGTACGTGTCATCATGCCGCGGTTTGGTATGATAAACGAGCGCCGGCACCGGCTGCACGAAGTGGTGCGCCTGTCGGGCATCAACGTAATTATTGATAAAGATGATTATCCATTGATCATAAAAGTAGCTTCGCTGCCCAGCGCGCGGCTGCAGGTATATTTCATGGATAATGAAGATTATTTCAAACGCAAAGCGGTTTTCCGCGACGACCAGGATACTTTCTTTGATGATAATGCAGAGCGGATGATATTTTTCTGCAAGAGCGCTTTGGAGACCGTGAAAAAATTTGGATGGCCACCACATGTTATACATTGCCATGGCTGGATGACCTCTTTACTGCCGCTATACCTGAAAACTGCATATAAAAAAGAACCTGTATTCAGTTATTCGAAGGTGGTATACACTGCGCAGTCCGACCAGTTTGCCGAGCAGCTGAACCCGAATTTCATTAAAAAGGCGATCATTAATAATGAAATAAAGGAAAAAGATTTCGAGCATTACAAAGCTGGTACCAATACTGCACTTACTATAGGTGCATCTAAATGTGCTGATGTAGTAGTATTTGGCGATGATCTGGTAAACAAGGATGTAATAGACGAGATAAAGCCAAGCAGATATAAAAAAGTTATAAAATACGAGGATAGCTGGAAAGAGGATATTACACCATTGCTGGAGCTTTATAAAAGCTTAACAGAGTCTTAGTAATTCTTTTATCACTTTCACGGTAAAATTAAAAAGTTGAAGCAATACATAAAAAGCATACTGGCAATATATTTTGCCGGTTTAATTATACTTATTTCTCAATCTGGCTGCAAGGAGCATACAGTTATCAGCTCTGGCTTTGCGCCGGGCATAAACAATGTCGCTATATTCACCGACTCGTTCACAGTGTTGGCCAAAACCAAATATTACGATACGGTAATTACCAACAATGCATTGCAGAATGTGTACATGGGAGCTGGTGTAGTGCAAGATCCTGTATTAGGGAAGAAAAACGCTGGTTTTTATTTCCAGGTAATTCCCGGACAATTAGGGCTAAAGTATGATGCGACTATTACTATTGACTCGGCATTTCTTATTCTTCCCTATAGTGGTTTCACCTATGGTGATATGAGCGACCATAATGCAATAGAAAGTTTTTCTGTATATGGCGTTGCAGATCATACATTCTCTATAGATACCTTTTTTTATTATGCGAATAATACATTGGCCTTAAGTAAGTTGTACAACACTGGCAATACAAATATTTATCATCTTCAGGATTCCATAAGCATATATGGTGTTAATGTTCGCCCACATTTGCGTATGAATATTGGCGCGAATGGCCAATTGGTGAAGGACCTTGTTGCGGCAGCAAGTGGCGTTACAGATAATCCCACATTTGTTAAAAATTTCCCTGGATTGTATGTAAGGGCAACCGATACTAATAATCGCTCTACAGCACTGCCCTATTTTCAGTTAGATGGCTCTGATAATTATGATTATGCCAATGTGCTACTTTACTGTCATACTACTCCAGCTGTTGTAGGTGGCCCTATTACCGATACACTAACCCGTACTTTTTATTTTTCATCCCAATACTGCGCGCATTTCAATAATATAACACACGTGTATAGTCCTACTGCACTGTCTTACTTCCAGTCCACAGCAGTATCGGATGCTGATGTGTTGGTGGAAAATGGTCCAGGTGCTGTGCTTGATGTAAAAATAGGCGGTATCCGGTCTTTGTTAAAGGCGGACCCTAATACACACATAACAAAGGCGCCTATCATAACACAGGCACAGCTGGTACTTACAGTAAGCCAGCCCAGCACCGCCTATCAACCACCTGCAACTATATTTCCAAACAGCGTACTATACCAGACCTCAACAGGTGCTAATTTCCTATCCACCATTGCCGATGCCTATCCCCTAACGAGCGCATCAGCATTTGCTTTTATAGATGGTAATGCAAAAACAAATTCGGGCATGACCCAATATACTATCAATGTACCGCGCGAACTGCAATTAGCACTTACCAAGGCCGTTACTGATACTATGACAAAAAGTTTGGACACCTTGCACCTGCAGCTATCTGGATACGGCACCCTCTATGGCGCATACCGGGCCATTATAGGCGGTGGCAACAACAGCAATGCAAGTGTGAAAATGAAATTTAATGTAGTATATTCAAAGCTCAAATAAAATCAACCCCTTTTTTCAATGTGCGGCATAGTAGGCTATATTGGTAATAAAGAAGCGTTTCCTATCCTTATTAAGGGATTGAAGAGACTTGAATACAGGGGATATGATAGTGCAGGCATAGCCTTGCTTAATGGTAGCCTCAGCGTGTACAAGAAAGCAGGCAAGGTCACTGAACTTGAAAAAGTAACAGATGGTGAGCATCTAACAGCAACAATAGGTATAGGTCACACCCGCTGGGCTACGCATGGCGAACCTAATGATACCAATGCACACCCTCACCTTTCGCAGTCGGGCAGCCTGGCCATGATACACAATGGTATCATAGAGAACTACTCTACTATCAAGGAAGAATTAAAGAAACGTGGCTATGTTTTCCATTCAGATACCGATACTGAAGTACTGATAAACCTGATAGAAGAGGTACAAAAACAAGAAAAAACAACACTGGAAGATGCAGTACGTATAGCGCTTAACGAAGTAGTAGGCGCCTATGCTATTGTGATACTGAACCGTGATAACCCAGACCAGCTGATAGCAGCCCGTAAAGGGAGCCCGCTGGTAATAGGCATTGGCGATGATGAGTTCTATATAGCATCTGATGCTTCCCCTATCATAGAATATACCAAGAATGTGGTGTACCTGGATGACCAGGAATATGCTATCATCAACAGGGATGGCACATATACTATCCGCACCTTGGGCAATGTTGAAAAGTCGCATGCGATCATAAAGCTGGAAATGTCTCTTGAAAATATAGAGAAAGGCGGTTATGAGCATTTCATGCTGAAAGAGATATTTGAACAGCCAAGTGTTATAGCAGATTCTCTGCGTGGCCGCATGAGTGCACAACATGGCTGGATAAAGCTGGGTGGGCTGGATGAATACATGAACCGCATCAACCATGCCGAGCGTTTTGTAGTTACTGCATGCGGTACATCTTATCACTCAGGTCTTATTGGCGAGTATCTCATAGAAGACCTTGCACGTGTACAGGTTGAGGTAGAGTATGCATCTGAGTTCAGGTATCGCAATCCTATTATATCTGAAAAAGATGTGGTGATCGCCATATCGCAATCGGGCGAAACTGCGGATACGCTTGCTGCCATAGAGCTGGCAAAAGATCGCCAGGCGCTTATATATGGTATCTGCAATGTTATTGGTTCGTCTATAGCCCGCGCATCACATGCCGGGTCTTATACGCACGCAGGGCCGGAAATAGGAGTAGCATCTACAAAAGCTTTTTCTACGCAAATAACTATACTTACACTCATAGCCCTGCAGCTGGGCATGAAAAAGGGTACGATATCCACTTTCAGCCTGCGCGCTATCTTGTATGAACTGGAAAACATACCTAAGAAAATAGAAGAAGTACTGAAGCTGGATAGCCAGATAAAGGAGATCGCCGCTATTTATAAAGATGCACGCAACTTCTTGTACCTGGGCCGCGGTTATAACTACCCGGTAGCACTTGAAGGTGCATTGAAACTGAAGGAAATATCTTACATACATGCAGAGGGCTACCCAGCTGCGGAAATGAAACACGGGCCAATAGCCCTAATAGATGCAGAAATGCCTGTAGTGTTCCTGGCCACTAACCAGAGCGCCTACGAAAAAATAGTATCGAACATACAGGAAGTAAAAGCCCGTAAAGGCCGTATCATAGCAGTTGTGAACCGTGGTGATACACAAATACGCGACCTGGCAGACCATGTGATAGAAGTGCCTGAAACTGAAGAGATACTATCGCCATTAATAACTATAGTACCGCTGCAATTACTGGCTTACCATATAGCTATTATGCGTGGCTGCAATGTGGATCAGCCACGTAACCTTGCAAAATCTGTAACAGTAGAATAATTATCTTTACCATTAACTATTAATATTAAATCAGCTTAAGAAAATGTCATACCTGTTTACTTCAGAATCAGTATCAGAAGGCCACCCGGATAAAGTTGCGGATCAGATCTCAGATGCATTAGTTGATAATTTCCTGGCATGGGACCCGGAGTCTAAAATAGCCTGCGAAACACTGGTAACTACCGGACAGGTAATACTTGCCGGTGAGGTAAAATCGACCTGCTACCTTGATGTGCAGACCATAGCAAGAGAGGTAATAGCAAAAATAGGCTATACCAAGAGCGAATATATGTTTGAAGCTAACTCATGTGGTGTGCTATCTGCTATACATGAGCAGTCTGCAGACATCAATCAAGGAGTAGATAAAAAGAATAAGGAAGAACAAGGCGCTGGTGACCAGGGAATGATGTTCGGTTATGCTACCAACGAAACGGACAACTACATGCCCCTGGCATTGGACCTGGCCCACAACCTGCTGCGCGAGCTGGCAGTGATACGCCGCGAAGGTAAAGAAATGAAATACCTGCGCCCTGATGCCAAAAGCCAGGTGACACTTGAATATAGCGACGATAACAAACCAGTACGCATAGATGCCATAGTGATATCTACCCAGCACGATGATTTTGCTGATGAGAAAGCTATGCAGAATGCTATAACTGAGGATGTAAAGAACATATTGATACCACGCATTTTGAAGAGCTATCCGCAGCACGGGCATCTGTTCAACGATGCTATCAAGTATCACGTGAACCCTACCGGCAAGTTCGTGATAGGTGGACCGCATGGCGATACTGGCCTTACAGGCCGCAAGATAATTGTGGATACTTACGGTGGTAAAGGTGCACACGGTGGTGGCGCCTTCAGCGGTAAAGACCCAAGCAAGGTAGATCGCTCTGCTGCATACGCTACACGCCACATTGCAAAGAACTTAGTAGCGGCAGGTGTTGCAGACGAGATATTGGTACAGGTATCATACGCCATTGGTGTAGCAGAGCCTATGGGCATCTACATCAACACTTATGGCACAGGCAAGGTAGGTATGCACGATGGAGAGATAGCTAAAATAGTAGAGACCGTATTTAACATGCGCCCCTACTTTATAGAAACCCGTCTGAAACTGCGCCAGCCTATGTACAGCGAATGCGCAGCATATGGCCACATGGGTCGCACACCTGCTACTGTAACAAAAACATTTAAGGCTGCAGATGGTAAAACAAAGTCTATAGACGTGGAATTGTTCACTTGGGAAAAGCTGGATTACGTAGATAAAGTAAAAGCTGCGTTCAAGATCGCTTAGCTCTGTTCGATATTATCTCAAAAAAGCCCCGCATTTATGATGCGGGGCTTTTTTTGTCTATGTTGGTAAAACATTGAACTGGTAATTACAGAATTACTTTTTCAATCCTATTTCACGCAGTCTTTCGTCCAGGTATTGACCTGCTGTATAGTCTTCGTATACTTTGGGCGTTTGTTCCTCTATGCAGCTATCCAGGCAAGCAAGGCTCATTTCGCTGCGCGGATGCAGGAAGAACGGTATAGAGAAGCGTGGTGTCGCCCATTTGTCCTTCGGAGGGTTCACAACCCTGTGTGTAGTAGACTTCAGCCTATTGTTGGTGAGGCGCTGCAGCATATCGCCTACGTTCACAACTATTTGCTCGGGCAGAGATGTAACGGGCACCCAGTTACCTTGTTTGTCCATTATCTCCAACCCATCTGCCGAAGCACCTACCAGCAATGTAATAAGATTGATGTCCTCATGCTGTTCTGCACGTATCGCCGACTTCGGTTCATGGGTGATAGGCGGATAATGAATGGCGCGCAATATAGAATTGCCATTGTGTATATCATGGTCAAAATAATGCTCATCCAGCTCCAGGAAAAGAGCGATGGCTTGCATCAGCGCTGTGCCTGACCTTTCAAATGCTTTATATGCTTTGTGCAGGGTTGGTGTAAATTCAGGTATCTCTTTTACTACTACATTGTCCGGGTATTCTTGCTTTACAGGGTCGTTGTCTTCTACTTCCTGGCCAAACTGGAAAAATTCCTTAAGGTCTGGAGCATCGGAACCCTTGGCATGTTCCCGACCAAAAGAAGTGAACCCACGCTGCCCGGCAAGTTCTGGTATCTCATACTCATTTTTTGTTGCAGTAGGCAAGGAAAAAAATTGCTGTACATAATTGTATAGGTCGGCTATCAAAGTATCGGCAATGCCATGATTCTTTACTGCTACGAAGCCTACTTGCTCATAAGCACGGCCCAAGTCATTTACAAAATCCTGCTTTTGCTGTGCATCACCATTTATAAAATTTGAAAGATCAACTACTGGAATACTCATTTTGCAAAGTAAGTAAGAAGAAACATCTTAAACGAAAAAAGCCATCGATTTCCAATGTTATCTTTTTTATGAGAATTCACGCGAATTCTTAATGATCTAAAAACTACAACTGCATATGCGCTATTAAAAACATAGTGCAAATGCCGCTCACATCCCAAGCGTATCATAAAAATTCATGCGGGTCCTTACATATAGATAAAAGGACTTAAATTGCTGCGACTAAACATAGTTCATGCCTACCATCACACTCATTACAAATATCAAAGCTCCCATTGAAAGATGTTTCGACCTTTCAAGGAGTATTGATCTACATACCATATCTAATCCCGGCACTAAAGAACGGGCTATTGCCGGTACTACCAGCGGTCTTATAAATGAAGGGGAAAGTGTTACCTGGACCGCAATACATTTAGGTTTCAGGCAGCAATTGTGCAGCAAAATAACAGAAATGCGCAGACCAGTAAGGTTTGTAGATGAAATGGTAAGCGGCGCTTTTAAAAGTTTGCGTCATGAACATCTTTTTGAAAGTAAGGATGGTGTTACTGTAATGAAAGACGTATTCACCTATGAAGTACCAATGGGTGTTCTTGGCAAGTGGTTCGATCAACTGATACTGTGCAACTACATGAAGAAACTTTTAGCAGACAGGAATAACGTAATAAAAGAATATGCTGAAGGAAATGAATGGAGCAGGCTGCTGAAAGCTATTTAAAAGAATAACTTTTCAAGTACTTCATTGCTATTGTATTCACCGCTTGTTCATTTACCTTCCTTAGGAATGTTACTTCGTAGTAATCGTAAAAGGAAGTATCATTACCGTAATGAAAACCCACAATAAATGTGTTGGCTTCTTTTCCTTTACGTATTAGTGGCATTTCGTGCTCTGCACCATGCGGCATGGTAAATTGTCCATTCGCTATGTTAGGCCCATACTCTGCTATAACATTATACACTCCATAATTTACGTTACTGTCGGCTGTTACCGTTACTATATACCTAAATTCATTAAGCTTGTCATATAACGCCTTAGCGCTGTCGGCTGCCACAACAGTGCCTGGCTTGGGGGCCACATAGTTAATATCACCATTACTTATTGGTTGTTTACAGGCAGCTGATAACAGCAGGAATAACGCACAAAGCGACGCATTTTTTTTCATTGCGCGGCAAAAATAAGGAACGTTACCCATGGTACGATAAGTGTGTATAGGAAAAATGAGTGCTCAGATGTGCAGTAACCCTGTTAGGGGTAGTAAAATGGATCGCGTACATTTATTCTTCATAACATACATACCTAATGAAATTGAATACTTACAGCAAAAAATGGGCACTGCCTTTTATGGCATTAATGGGCGCACAATTATTCTATACTGCCATCCCTGCCACAGCACAAACCAAGACCGTAAAAAACACGACCATGAAAAGCGATGGATATGACAGCAAGTTTAAGGTAGAAGCCGAAGCGTTCGCAGACCTGCAATTGCTGCGCTACCAAGTACCGGGTTTCAATAGCCTAAGCCTGCAACAAAAAAAATTGTCTTACTACCTGTACGAAGCTGCACTATGTGGCAGGGACATTATTTACGATCAAAAAAGCAAGAACGGGCTATTGCTGCGCAAAACCCTGGAAACCGTATATGGCACCTACAAAGGTGATAAAACAAGCGCTGACTGGAAAAAATTTCAGGTGTACTGTGGCCGGTTCTGGTTCAGTAATGGTAACCATCACCACTATAGCAATGAGAAGTTCATACCTGAGTGCAGCTATGCATACTTTGCCAACGTGGTAAAGCAAAGTGATGTGAAAAAACTACCTACTGAAGGTATGAGTGTAGACGCCTTCCTGGAAAAAATAAAACCATTGGTCTATGACCTGAATGTAGAACCTAAGGTAGTGGACCAGCGCCCGGATATAGACAACGTAGTGCACTCATCTAATAACTTTTATGAAGGGGTGACCCAGAAAGAAGTAGAGACTTTCTACAACAAGTTCGATAAAAAAGAAGATGCGCCATCTTGGGGACTTAACAGTAAGGTAATAAAAGAAAATGGCCAGGTAGCCGAAAAGGTGTGGAAAAGCGGCGGTATGTATGGCGCAGCTATAGACAAGATAATTGGTTGGTTGGAGAAAGCAACAACAGTAGCAGAGAATAACGACCAGAAACAAGCGCTTACACTACTGATACAATTTTATAAGACCGGCGACCTGAAAGTATGGGACGAGTATAGCATAGCCTGGGTGCAGGATACCAAGTCTCGTATAGATGTGGTGAATGGCTTTATAGAAGTGTACCTGGATGCCATAGGCAAGAAGGGCAGTTTTGAAAGTACACTTTCACTGAAAGACCTGGAAGAAACTAAGCGTATAGAGGCAATAGCGAACGAGGCACAATGGTTCGAATACCATTCGCCCATTATGGATGCACATAAAAAGAAGTCGGTAAAAGGCATTACAGCAAAAGCTATTACTGTGATAGTAGAAAGTGGCGATGCTGCACCAAGCACACCAATAGGCATTAACCTGCCCAATGCGGATTGGGTACGTAAGGAACATGGCTCGAAATCGGTATCGCTCAGCAACATCATACACTCTTACAATGTAGCCAGCTCTAAAGGTGGTGTACTTGATGAGTTTGCGGTGAGTCCTGAAGTGCTGGCACGCCTTAAGAAATATGCTCCATTAGCTTCAGACCTGCACACTGATATGCACGAGTGCATAGGCCATGCATCGGGACAAATAAACCCTGGTGTAGAAACAACAGACAAGACCTTGAAGAACTATGCATCAACACTGGAAGAGGCCCGTGCCGACCTGGTAGGTCTTTACTTCATAATGGACCAGAAACTTATAGACATAGGTGTGATGCCCAATATGGATGTTGCAAAGGCCGAATATGACAGCTATATGATGAACGGCCTTATGACCCAGCTTACACGCCTTAAGCCCGGAGAACAACTGGAGGAGGCACATATGCGCAATCGCCAGACCATAGCTCGCTGGGCCTATGAACATGGCAAGAAAGACAACGTAGTAGCCTTTGTAACAAAAAATGGTAAAACGTATGTGCAAGTGAACGACTATGCTAAACTGCGCACATTGTTTGGCGACTTGCTGAAAGAAATGCAGCGCATAAAAAGCGAAGGTGATTATAATGCAGGTAAGAATCTGGTGGAAAATTACGGTGTAAAGGTAGACCCTGTACTGCACAAGGAAATACTTGCACGCTTCGCAAAGCTTAACGTGAAACCATACAGGGGCTTTGTGCAGCCTAAACTGGAGGCAGTAATGAGTGGCAATGATATTACAGACGTAAAGGTTACTTATCCTGAAAGCTTTTACAAGCAAATGATGGAGTACGGGAAGAAATATGCATTTTTACCTACTGTGAATTAAATAATCATTTAGATAATTTTTACGAGGCTGGCCATAAGGTCAGCCTATTTTTTTATATTTATAGTATAAAGGAAAGAAGAAAAATAAATTATGACACACATCCCACCTGTTCCAAAGAACGAGATGGATAGACTGTTAAATCTATCCGACTATAATTTAGACTACTCCAGTTTTGAGAATAAATTCAGCGACCTTGCCCGCCTTGCTGCAAAGGTAACAGGTACCAATATTTCGCTGGTCAACTTGCTGGACTCTTATACACAATGGACCATCTCTAACCATGGGCTTGAGATAGAGCAGATGCCCCGTGATGAGTCTGTTTGCCAATACACCATTGCAGAGCAAGACCATTTTGAGGTGTCAGACCTGTCTAAGGACGAGCGTTTCAAAGGTAGGTCCTATGTTACAGACGACCCTAATCTGCGGTACTACTATGGTATACCCCTTGTATCGGATGGTTTGAACATTGGCGCACTTTGCGTGCTGGATAAACAACCTCAAACACTTACACCGGAGAAGGTAGAGTTGTTGAAGATAATAGGCGAAGAGATCGTAAACAGGCTTAAGACGTACAAGGTCATTGAATCGCTGAGAAGTACCATCAACGAGGGTAAAGAAACTAATAAAAAGGTAGCACATGACATCCGGGGGCCGCTGTCTGGCATCATAGGTCTTGCGGAGATCATTCATGAAAAAGGGCAGAGCAACACTATAGATGAAGTTTTAGAATTTATCAACCTGATCCACAAAAGTGGTAAGTCGCTACTGGACCTTACCAATGAGATATTGAGCACTGAAAAGAAAGCAGATGCTTTATTGGCAGGCAACCAACTGAACCTTCGGACGTTCAAGGAAA
>CBDIBP010000015.1:0-27798 GCA_965276955.1 Flavipsychrobacter sp. | reverse complement strand
CAAGCCCACAGGGGCTTGCGGAGATAAAATATTTATGCAGCACCGAACTGTTTCAGGTGGTGTATGGCATGTTTATATAGTAATTGT
Organism: Flavipsychrobacter sp.; assembly: GCA_965276955.1. GTDB lineage: Bacteria > Bacteroidota > Bacteroidia > Chitinophagales > Chitinophagaceae > JABDEZ01. The sequence goes on along the minus strand of CBDIBP010000015.1, from coordinate 27,711 downwards.
ACTTGCAGATCGTAGTTGAGCTCACCGAAGAAAGGATTGGTAACGGTAGCACCTTGGTTGCTATTGTAGTGTGCAAAGAACTGGTCTATATCGGCCTGCAGTGCGGCTATGGCCACTTGTATGCTGCTATACTTTGCAGGCAAAGGTTCGTCTGGCAGCAATGCATTGGGTGTATTCTCTTTAAAAGGTTTGTCGCTTTGCACAAAAGCCTGCATGCGTGGTATGTTCTCGGCTGGCGTTAGTATTGCCTTTACCAGGCAGCGCCCCACTGGCCATTTGTATAGCGCCACCCATGTGCTCTATCATCTGATGCACGTTCATCTTGCCCCATTGCGGCTTAGTTGCCGGATCTATAGATGCCAGGCGCCAGGTCAGTTCGGTTCTTAAGAAATTGGCCTTTTGTTCTATAGTTTCCATTATAGTAGTTGTTTTATCAGGCTTTCCTGGGTTATACCTTCTGCTTCGGCCTTGTAGTTGCGCAGCACCCTATGGCGCAGTACGGGTAGCGCCATAGCGCGCACATCTTCTATATCAGGGCTATACTTGCCTTGCAGCAGTGCATGGCACTTGGCACCCAGCACCAGGTATTGGCTGGCACGTGGTCCTGCACCATAGCTTATATATTTGTGTAGCTGCCGCATGTGCATGTGCCGACCCCGGGCGTGTTTTATGCACCAGGCCCACAGCGTACTCCAGCACATTATCAGGCACCGGTACCCTGCGCACCAGGTCCTGGAACTGCAGTATACCTGCACCATCTATTACCTTCTGCAGGTTTACGGTACTTGCACCCGTTGTATTACGTACTATGGTCATTTCCTCTGCGAACGATGGATAGTCGAGCATGATCTGGAACATGAACCTGTCCAGCTGTGCCTCAGGTAGTGGATAGGTGCCTTCCTGCTCTATAGGGTTTTGGGTGGCCAGGCACAAAGAATGGTGGCGGGTAGCTTATATACTGTCCCCGCAGCGGTCACATTACGTTCCTGCATGGCTTCCAGTAATGCGGCCTGTGTTTTGGGTGGTGTACGGTTTATCTCATCGGCCAGTATGATGTTGGCGAATATGGGGCCCTTTAAAAACTTGAAGGCCCTTTGCTCATCCAGTATCTCCGCGCCGGTTATGTCGCTGGGCATCAGGTCGGGGGTAAACTGTATGCGCTTAAAAGAAAGATCGAGCACATCGGCAACTGTTTTTACTAATAATGTCTTGGCTAAGCCCGGCACTCCTACTAATAGGCTGTGGCCATTGCACAATATAGAAATGATCAGTTTGCTTACTACATCATCCTGCCCTACTATTACCTTGCCTATCCCTGCGCGAATGGTCTCATAACGCTCTTTCAGTGCATTTGCCGCTTCTATATCCGTTTTGTAAGCCTCCATCAGTAGTTCTCGTATTTTTAATAGTGGAAGTTCCATTATTTTGTGTAAACAAACAAATAGTACTTACAAGGTGGAAGTAACGATACGCGAAGCGCAGCAGCAGGTAGATGAATGGATAAAGACCATAGGTGTGCGCTACTACAGCGAGCTCACTAACCTGGGTATACTAATGGAAGAGACCGGTGAACTGGCCCGCCTGATGGTGCGCAAGTATGGCGAACAAAGCAGCAAGGAGAGCGACAAGCAAAAAGAAATGGCCGATGAAATGGCCGATGAAATGGCCGATGTGCTGTGGGTGTTACTGTGCCTGGCCAACCAGACCGGTGTGGACCTTACTGATGCCCTGCACAAGAATATGGAGAAGAAGACCATACGCGATGCGGAACGGCATAAAGCGAATGAGAAGCTGAAATAGTTTTTGCAACCGGCTGCATACCGCTCTTCGGTATCGTTGCGTCGCACTCTTGTGCACAATAAGCAATGCTCCTCTTCGGTTGCATATCTCTTTAAAGCGTAAAAATAATTAGAAGCTATGTCTTACATAAAGCCGTCTAGTTTTTTATCGCTCTCAGTATTGGATGCATCTCCACAAAATTCCTTGTTCTGTAGGGACTTGGACTATGATATTTATCCTGAAATATAACACCACTGAATGTAACTTTATCGCCCACGTGCAGTGTTGAGGCAACGCTCCTCACCGCTGTAAAATAAGTTAAGTTGCCAGAAGTTGCTGCCACCAAATTGGTAGGGTCCACGGCTTCGCAAACGAATGTCGAGTCTTGCATGCTTCCATCGCCAACTTCAATATGATAGTCTCCATCACTTTCTAACTGTACCCGTCTTATCGTTCCAGTTATGGTAACGACTTGTTTTTCCATGTTCAGCCGTGGCTGGTTATTACGCACTGGCACCTTTCTTATACTTTCGATTTTTGCTACAGTAATTCTCTTAGCTGATGAAATATCCGGAGAAAACCCATCTGTCAATGTTTTTACATCCCAACGTTCGTGTTCTTGGGCAAACCCAGTAACCCATGCAAGTAAAAAAAATACCAATATCAAATTTTTCATTTTAGTCGGTTATGGCAGCATTTGAGAAAAGACATTAATAAAAATAAACAATAAAAAATTATATACCAAACTATTACATGTTATTTAATGTTGTAGAACGAAAATGTAATAACGATTTAACTCACTACTTAAACCAACACATACTATAAACGTCTAATCCAAAACTGCAATTATGAAAGCAGCACTACTATGCATCCTTACATTAGTAAGCCTGCGGGCATCGGCACAGCTGCCATATACCCTATCGGTAAGCAACCAGCCTTATACTCCACTCACGTCTGCTTCCAGTATCAATAACGGTATCATCTGGAATTACCAGACGTTCATTATCCCCATAGGTTTCTACTTCCGGGTAGATAGTTATGCTACCAGTAATTTCAATCTATATAATGGCAGGGAATTTACTGCTGATACTATTAATATATCCTCCCAGTTCCTGCTTACAGATGCATCGCTTTTTGACAAGGGTGGTGCTAACGACTCTGTTTCCCGGTCGCCACTGCGCTACACGTTATCGGGAGTAGCTCCCAACCGGATATTCAAAGCCCAGATAGGAAACGCTGGCTTTCACGATGAATATAGTTTTTACGGTACAGTAAAGGATTCAGTGAATATGCAGGTGTGGCTATACGAAGGCAGCAATATTGTAGAGCTCAGGTATGGGCCATTATCAGTTACGCACGATACTTTGTACTTCCCTAACCGCAAACCCAAAGTAGGGTATGTAAAGAATTACAATTTCAACTCTTTCGCTTACCAAGCCTTCTACATACTTTCCGGCAACCCCGCCAGTCCCACTATTGATAGTGTAGTACCCGGCAGGGGGTATAGTGGCACACCTTTATCCTCCTTCCCGCCTGCCGGTACAGTATATAGGTTCAGCCCTACCAATACCACATCTACCGCGGGCGTTGGCGGTACACAGCTCACCAGTACCCTGTCCGTATATCCTACGATTACTAATAACGAGGAGCATATATTATATAATGGCAGTACCAACATAGCATACACCATTACAAGTATGGATGGCAAAATGCATATAAATGGCTACCTGGCCCCCGGGCTCAACCATGTAGATGTAAGCATGGTGGCAAGTGGCATATATATACTACAGGTAGCAACTGGCAGCCAGCAAGCCATTTACAGGTTTGTTAAACAATAGACCGGGCCTTTCGCAATAAGCGATTATAACTCTATATTTGCCGGCAAGGCCGTTTTTCTATTTTTTTATCATTTTGAAATCTTTAATGTGAGAGCTATCAGGGAAGTAATTATTTCGGGCGTATTTACTTTGGCGCTATTTTCTTGCGTACTGTATACCAGTTGCAAAAACAAATGCGGCAGCGTAGTATGCCAGAATAGCGGTACCTGTACCAATAATGTATGCGTATGCCCCACCGGGTATTTTGGCAACACTTGCTCCAGCTCTGAGACCAGCGATTTTATAGGTACTTACACCTGTTCTAAAACCTGCACCCCGGCTGTAGTTGGCGCTCTAAGCTGGGAAAGTTCAGTAGTGGTATCGGCCAATAATGGCGGCTATACTGTTACCATAAATGATTTTGGTGGTACTGGCCTCGCGGTGGATGCTACTGTAGACAGCTTACATAATATAGATGTGATACCTGTAGCTGGCAGTTATGGCATATCTGCAAGGGGTACCTATAATAGCGGAGTTATTAATATGCAATTCTCCTATTCTACAGCAACGGGCAATGGCGCTTATCAATGCTCAATGAAAATGACCAAAAAATAATTTTGTGTCTTACCAGACGGTACACAGCCTATAGCTTTGCCAAGGCAACTATATCGCGTACTTCCAGTACTGGTTTTTTATAGCCTTTTGCAGCTGCGTTTATCATAGCAATACCCACCTCTTTCAGCGTGCAGGCGTACTGCGGGAACATGTTACGCAGGGCTGGGTACATCCATGAGAACAATGCATAGGCTTTGGGTGCATTTTTTAACCCTGGTGTGGGCTGCATGTAGCCGGGGCGAAACATGTAAGCGGCTTTAAATGGCAAACGCATCAGGTGGTTCTCTGTCTTGCCTTTCACCCGCGCCCACATAATCTTTCCCTGCTCAGTGCTATCTGTGCCTACTCCCGACACGTAGCAAAAGGTCATATCGCTGTTATGGCGCACAAGTGTTTCCGCTACATGCATGGTGAGTACGTAGGTAAGCTTATTATACACTTCTTCCTTCTTGCCCACGGAGGTAACACCCAGGCAGAAGAAGCAGGCATTATAGCCGCCAAGGTCTTGCTCAATTGGCGACAGGTCGAAAAAATTGGTGTGTATGATCTCCGTTAGTTTGGGGTGTATTACACCGCAAGGCCTTCGATTAATGACCAACACAGCTTCCACATCAGGATGCAACAGGCATTCATGCAATACCCCTTCGCCCACCATTCCTGTAGCACCGGTCACTATAGCTCTTATCTTCATGGCGCTTCTTATTTATATAAAGTTAGCAAGGTTTGGGCCGGACGAACACCTAAAAGAAATCGTAGTTCCTTCTTGATGCATTCAGCCTGATGCCAATGTACATGTAGGTGGTAGTATTGGGCGCCAGGTTATAACCTGTGGTAGAGTAATCGGGATATACACCAGCACTGTTTATATATTTACGGTGCGTGCCACCAAGGTCTATATAAAGATTGCGGTATAGCTGGTAGGCAATATTCACATTTACAAGTGCGCAGGTGCTTTTGGGCCCGTTTATCATGCGAACACCTGTAACATTTGAGGTGCCTCCAAACTCCTTGAATATATCGTTACCAAAGTTAGCATTACCGGTATCGGTACCCTGTATATAGTACATGCCTTTCACTGTAAGTGTAAGGTCTTTTATTGGCTGGTAGTTAGCGATACCGGTGAACTGTATAAAGCCCGACCCTAATGGATGAGCAAGGGGCTGGTTATAATTGCTGTAGTTGGCTATAGTATCGTGTTGCGCCTCGTAGGTGTAAGGGCGCACCATGTTCATCTCTGCCTGCAGGTCCAGGTTCTTCACTGTAAATGCATCAAAGTATTTGGCACCCAACTGCAGCCCCCACTTATTATCGCTCCAGCCTTTGTTGCTAAAGAAATGGCTTGATTTGAACTCATTGAGTATGAACTGTCCGTAGAACTGAAGATGACGTGCGGCAATAGCCTTGTAATTAAAACCTATGAGTTCTTTATCAGGGTTGCCATTGAACTGCTCTACGGTCTTATAGAGTATTATTGGGTTCAGGTAGCTGATCTGGAAGGTATTTGGAGTAGAAAAAACAGTAGATTCAAAAAAGCCTAAGGTGAGCCAGCGGGTAGCATTGTAGCTCAGGTAGTGCATAGTAGCGTACTTATGCTGCAACTGGTAGTCGAGCAGATCGCGGTCATATTGTGGCGTGAGTTGCAGATAAAGGTTCTGGTAATTTATCTTCCATATGCGTGTGGTCAATTGAAGGAAAGGCATGTTAGATGAGAAGTCGCTGAGCTCAAGGCTATTTATACCGTCGCCTATAAAGTGCTTACCTGAGCCGAAGGTCAAATTAATGTGGTCTTTGATCACAGCAAGGTCAATATACCCGCTGGCCTGGAAGTAATCGTACCGGGTAATGCCCTTGTTCACCAGATAATAATCTGCACCCGGTACTGCTTTTTGCGACTTACCAGATATGTAGTTGTTCACGAACGCCGGTGGTGTATCCTGGTTGTCTGTCAAAAAGGTGTAGAACCCTATTCTTTTACTTATCCATCCTCGTGCTTCAAAACCATGACTATTAAGCAAGAGTGGACTTTTGCTTACCGTACCACCTATGGCGTTGGTACTCTGGTATATGGCTTCTCCACTCAAAACAGGATTTACTGTTACAAAGAAGTCTTTTGTTTTTACATAGATAAAATCATCCTTTTTCTTGTAAAAAGTATGCAGCCAGCTGTGGCGTGAATCATCTGCGCCATCTCCATCAGGTGTCCATTCCCCGTTCTTAGATATCAAACGTGCTATGTTAATGCTGTCTATGGCGCTATACGTGGATGACTCATTTTGTTGCAAAAACTGCAGGTATTCTACCACATGTTTACGCGATTCTGGCCGGGTTGAAAGGCAGAGGCTATCACAAAGCCTGCCGGTACGGGTCTCCATGCGATCTAGCAAATGGTAGTCCTCATCATTCAGAGGTAGGTAAGTGGTTTGTGCTGTGCACTGGGTAATGCCCAACACCAATATGATCAATAAACAAAGCTTTTTTATGTAAAATGATGTTTCCATGAACGGATATGATATGGTAAATTGCTTCAAATTTATATTAATACTGCAAGTTAACCTTAGTTGATCTATGTCAAAACTAATAATAAAGAATGCCTGGGTCGTAAATGAAGGCACAGTAATGAACGCAGATGTATTGGTTGTAGATGGCATTATAGAAAAAATCGCGCCAACCATACAGACCACCGGCAACTGCAGGGAAATAAACGCCGAAGGCCTGCACCTGCTGCCTGGTGTGATAGATGATCAGGTACACTTTCGCGAACCAGGACTTACCCACAAAGCTACTATAGGCACAGAAGCACGTGCAGCGGTAGCAGGTGGCACTACTACATTTATGGAGATGCCCAATACCAACCCTCCTGCTCTCACCCGCGAAATATTGGAGGAAAAATATGACATAGCCCGCGCCATATCCGTGGCCAACTACTCCTTTTTCATGGGTGTGTCTAATAGCAACGCAGATGAAGTGCTGCGCATGAATGCCTATAAAAAGGAGATAGCCGGTATAAAGATATTTATGGGGTCGAGCACGGGCGATATGCTCGTGGACAACTACCTGACCCTTGGCCGCATTTTTGAAGGTGCCGAAATGCTGATAGCCACCCACTGTGAAGATGAGAATGTGATAAAAGCCAATAAGGCGAAATACCCTGACGCCGACAATGCATCTTACCACCCGCTGATACGTGATGCAGAGGCCTGCTTCTCGAGCTCGTTCTCTGCCATACAGCTGGCCAAGCAGAATAATACCCGGCTGCACATACTGCATATATCTACCGCGCGGGAGCTGCAATTGTTTACCAACATGATGCCCCTTGCAGATAAGCGCATCACATCGGAAGTGTGTGTGCACCATTTGCACTTTACTGCCGATGATTATGCACGCTATGGCAACTTGATAAAATGCAATCCAGCCATAAAAGCGCCAGAGAACAAAGCCGCATTATGGGAGGCATTGCTGGACGACCGGCTGGATATAATAGCTACAGACCACGCCCCGCATACATGGGAAGAAAAGCAACTCCCCTACCAACAGGCGCCATCGGGCGTGCCGCTGGTACAGCACTCCTTACTGCTGATGCTGCAATACGCACAGCAAGGGAAAATAACCATAGAAAAAGTGGTAGAGAAAATGTGCCATGCCCCGGCCATATGCTTCCAGATACAAAAGAGGGGCTATATACGCGAGGGTTATCATGCGGATATGGTACTGGCCGACCTCAATGGCCATACAAAGGTTACCAAAGAAAATATCTTGTATAAGTGCGGGTGGTCTCCCTTTGAAGGGCACGATTTTCCTGCAAGTATCCGTTATACCATAGTGAACGGGAATGTGGTTTTTGAAAATGGTGTGGTGAACGATTCTGTTTTGGGACAAAGAATATTATTCGACCGGTAATGCATAACGATAAAACGACCCTAAAGGACCTTTCCATTTTCAGCAATGACGGTGAAGATGTGTTCAGCCTTATAAACCTTACAGTGACACACGAAGGGAAGGCTACCCTGGTGAAACATATACAGCACCCGCCAGACAAGCTGAGCAGCCTGCAGGAAATGCAGGATACCATACGCTACCTGGCAGAGCACCCTGAAGCCTGGACAGAACACATATCGAACGGCACCATAGTGATGCTGGAGAAATTCTTTGAGGGCGCCGACGATACAGCGCCACCCACAGGTATTACGCTGCTCTTGAATAATTTTTTTCAGAAAATTCTGAATAAGGAAAAGTATTTCATTATTCGTTTTTCCTTGTCTCATCTGTCAGATTTCCTGAAAGGCTGTATGCAGCTTACTGAAATGCTGGACAAAGACGATGTGCCGCTACTGTTGCGCCGCGAGCTGGAAATGATGAAAGATGAGCTGAAGCACCCGCTGACCAGGGACATTATAGATATTACCAAAGAAACCCCATATTCAGGCCTGTCTCGCCTCAGTTACAATGCGCGCAGGCAAATGAAGAACCTTACGTACCGGCTCATCACACATTACGCCCGGCTGGATGCCTGGCGGGCAATGGCCAATGCTACCCTGGCGCACAACTGGGTATTCCCACAATTGCTGGAAGCAAGGCCCGTACATTTTGAGGCTGAGGCGCTCTACCATCCATTATTGCAAAACCCTACAGCCTACGACCTTGACTTTGATAACAACCGCAATTTTCTGCTGCTTACCGGCGCTAACATGAGTGGTAAGACCACATTCATGCGCTCGCTGGGCGTGGCCGCACTGCTGGCTCATTTGGGCATGGGCGTGCCTGCGCGGAGCCTGCGCATCAGTTTTCTGCATGGTGTTATCACTAATATGCATGTAGAAGATAACCTGATGCGGGGCGAAAGCTATTTTTTTGCAGAAGTGCAGCGCATGAAACTAACAGCACAAAAGCTACTGGAAAGCGAGCCGCACCTGGTACTTATGGACGAGCTCTTTAAAGGCACCAATGTACACGATGCCTACGAATGTACCCGTGCCGTAGTTGACGGACTGCTGCACCGCCCCAACCACCTGATGATACTTTCTACGCACTTATACGAAGTAGCACAGTATTTTAAAGACCGCAAGGAGATCATCTTCGCGTATTTTATTACAAAGATGCTGGAGAACGATACTTTCTACTTTACCTATGAGCTTAAAGAAGGCATATCTGATGATCGTATAGGCTACCGCATACTGCAAAAAGAAGGAGTGTTGGAACTGCTGAATAACCAGAAAATGGGTAAGTAGTATTTTGCACAAACATATAAAACGAAAAGAGACCGCCTTAGGCGGTCTCTTTAATTAGAATGATCAAAAGCAGAATTAGACTACTTAAAGATATTTTTGAGGAATGACTGCATCTCAGCCCAGGACTTTTTATCGGCTGAAGCGTTGTAAGCAATAGGCATGCTGAATTTCTTACCATTTTCGGTCGATTCAGGATTAGTGAATGCATGCACGGCGCCGGGATAACTAATGAACTTATAAGAAACGCCCGCAGTATCCAGGTTCTTTTTAAAATTAGCAATGTCTTCTGCCGGTACAAATTTATCTGCGCCACCATTCAGTACCAGTATCTTGCCTGTTACCATACCTTTTGATGTAGGTACCGTCTTAAGCCCACCATGGAAGCTAACTACACCATTGAGCTTAGTGCCCAGTTTAGCTGCATTAAGCACCATGCTGCCGCCAAAACAATACCCTATGGCTGCTATCTTTTGCTGATCGGCCTGCGGGTACTCACGTACTTTTGATATAGCAGCTACTATACGGGTCCTGCCCATATTAGGGTCCTGGTAAAAAGGTGTAGCAAATTCCTGCGCCGTTTTAGGGTCGGCAGCTATTTTGCCATCTCCATACATATCGGCCGCAATAGCTATGTAGCCCAGCTCTGCAAGCATACGTGCCCTGCGTTTTGCATATTCTGTCACGCCCCACCACTCAGGTACTACTATCACTACGGGGCGGGTGCCCTTTTTATTGCCGTCATAAGCTACATAGCCCTTTAGAGTGGTCCCATTGTCGGTGTAGGTCACCTCTTCGCCTACAATTTTAGATGCTTTTTTTGTCTGGCCGTGTACGGCTGTAATTGCACAACCTGCAATGAGGGTAAATACAAAAAAAATGGATCTTAGTAAAGTTCTCATATCGTTTTTTTATGGTTTTCCAGACTATAACAGACTGTGGTGAAAGAATGTTCAAATATAAAGCAAAACAGGCTGAAGAGGAAAACAGGATAAGCACTACAGTTGCCAACGTTAACGAATTATGAACAAAAATACTTACCCCATTTTTATGTATACCGCAGTTTATCTTTGTTCGAATTCAACAAAAAATATGAAGAAAATATTTCAGTTAGTTGCCTTGCTTTGCATATCATTCAGTTCCGCTACCGTTTACGGCCAGCCGTCGAATCTCAAAGTAGTGTTCATCAGGCACGGTGAGAAACCCGAAAAAGGGGACAACCTGACCTGCAAAGGCTGGAACAGATCGGTACAATTACCGGCAGTGTTATACAAAAAGATAGGTATCGCTGACCATATCTACACACCATCTATGGCTCAGGAAGAGCATACCAAACACTCCCGTATGTTTCAAACAGTATTGCCATACGCCATCAAGTACAACCTGAAAATAAACAGCAGTCACCAGGAAAAAGAATTTGACCAGATAGCACAAGATATTAAGAGCAAAACTGGTACTGTGCTCGTAATTTGGGAGCACAAGGCGATAGCAGGCATTGTATCTGCGCTGGGTGTAGACAAAACCATGACCTGGGGCGATGATGACTATGACAGCATTTGGACCATTACTTACAAAGATGGTAAGGCCATACTGACCAAAGATATAGAAGGAATACACCCTAAAAGCGATTGCGCTTTTTAGTATCCTCAAACACAAATAAAAATGCCCGGCAGTTGTTATTGCCGGGCATTACTATTTTAGATATTTTATTTAGTGGTGGTGGTGCGCATGTGCATCAGGCGTCTTGAAGAACTCTTCTTCACTCACCTCTTTTTCTTCTATCTGGAATTTGCGCATGCAGGAACAGGAACAATTTATCGAACAACAGGCGGCGATAAGTTTCGTCAACCGTTTTTTCCTCTTTCATCACCTTGGTCATGTAGCTTTCCATCCATGGTGCATCTTCATCGGCATCCATACCAAAGTAAGCCAGCACCTTAGCTTTTATATCCGCCATTATCTCTTCGCGGCTCACTTGTATATTGTTTTCTACTATCAGCTTATCGCTGATAAGCGTCCAGCGCAACTGGTGGTCAAAGCTGCCAAATTCCTGCTCTACTTCCCTGTCGCTCTTTGGTTTTTCCCCACCTTCTTTCATCCACCGTTTCAGGAAAGGTACCGGTAGCTGCATCGGTGTGTTGTGCACCAGTAGCTCATATATCTCATTGTTCATACGGTCGTTGGCTATCCGTGCAAATTCTTTGTTGAGCTCCTTCCTTATTCTTTCTCTGAAATCAGCCTCTGTAGTTATTATCTCGTTAGGGAATACCTGCAGGTACAGTTCTGTACCGATCTCATGCGGTACCAGCTGCCCTATATGTGTAATGGTAAGCTTGTAGTGGCTCTTTGTTACTTCTTCGCCGCGTTTTAGGCGGTTCTTCAGCAGGTCGGCAAGTTCTTCTTCGGTGCATACTTCACCTGGTACAAAAACAAACGAATCGTTCACATGTTTGCCCATCAGTAATTCCTGCAATTTTACCGGGAATTTTTCAAGAGGCGTTACATCTTCTACTTTATGCGCATACTCTTCTATTTTGCCTGTTGCATCCCCTTCTTCAAAAGTAGCAGAAATGATATCTTCTTTATGAGCAATGACCTCTTTGTCCTCTGTCTTGCCGAAACGCTGCGCTATACGGCCCAGCTCATCGTCCATCATTTTATCACTAACATTGATATTGTAGTGTGTGAGCTTAGGCTTGTCTTTTAATGCGGTGATCTCAAATTCAGGTTTCAACCCTACCTCAAATTCTAGATCCACATCGTCTTCAGAATCCATGTTCAGGGTAGTATGTATGGGCAACGGCATAGGCTGTGCAAATATGCCCAACTTTTCAGTGCCCAGATATTCCTCCAGCCTGCGGCTGGCTGTGCGCAATATAATATCTGTAAAAATAGACTGACCATACATTTTTTTTACCATACCAGCAGGTGCTTTGCCCTTACGGAAACCAGGCATAGTAATAGATTGGGTCTGCTGTCTCAGCGTTTTTTCAAAAGGGTAGTAATAATCTTGTTTAGAAAGTTTAACGGTTATCTTATCGTGGAGGGTACCAATGTTCTCGCGCGTTACTGTACTCATTGTTTGTATATATATTTTGCTGTTAAGTAAAATAGTCGGTCTCGGCTAGGCCAAGACCGACTAAATTATGTTTCATCGAGTGCGGGCGGAGGGACTCGAACCCCCAAGCCTCACAGCACTAGATCCTAAGTCTAGCGTGTCTACCAATTTCACCACGCCCGCATATTTGGGACGGCAAAGGTAATATTTTTTACTATTCACAACACAGCATGTCAATAAAAAATTATTTTATGATGAAAAATATTTCTCAGCTGCCAATACGTATATGATATATATAAGATCCCGTGGCAAGAAATTTGTAGTTAATTTTATTTAATAAAGGATCAAAACAATGGCGGCAAAAAAAGCAAGCATACTGGTAGTAGAAGATGAAGAAAGCCTGCGCGAAGCGCTGAAACTGAACCTGGAGTTGGAAGGCTACGAGATCACTACTGCCGACAACGGTCCGCTTGTACTTAAAATGGTGAAGAGTGAATACTTTGACCTCATCATTTTAGACATCATGCTGCCAGGAATGGACGGTGTTACCGTATGCGAGACCATACGTATGCAGCACAATGATGTCCCTATCCTGTTCCTATCGGCCCGCAATAGCAGTGCTGATAAGGTAGAAGGATTGAAAAAAGGTGGCGACGACTACCTGACCAAACCCTTTAACCTGGAAGAACTACTGCTGCGTGTAGACAAACTGATAGTAAAGAACAAGAAGATAAAAGAACCACAGTCCGTAGCAGATAGCTACGAATTTGATGGCTGTAAAATAGATTTCGCGGCACATGAGTGCGTAGATAAAAACGGCGCAACGCAAGAGCTTAGTAAAAAAGAAGCTGCGTTGTTGAAACTACTGGTAGAGCATGAAGGCAATGTAGTATCGCGCGAGCAGATACTGCAGATAGTTTGGGGATACAATGTGTACCCAACTACCCGTACTATCGACAATTTCATCCTCAATTTCCGCAAATATTTTGAAGAAGATAGCCGCAACCCGAGGCATTTCCATTCAGTGAGGGGTATTGGGTATAAGTTTACGAAATAACGCTGCATTGTTCAGGGCATCACCACCGGTCCCAGCAATACAAGCCATACTACTGCCCCGGCTATACCACCAATAAAACCGGCAAGTAAGAAGGTATACCGTTGCTGTACAGGGACAAACCTGAAGGTGATCGTGAGCAGCATTACAAAGGCAACAAGCGCCAACAGTGCAGAAAAGCACCATCCATCCCAGTGCAGTTGCCTGGCAATTTTAAATTCATCTCCTGTATACTTGTAAGTACCTGCTATTGCTATCCCAACAGCGCACACAAAATTGAATAACTCACGCAACCAAAATAGCGAGAGAAATATCAGCAGCCATTGCCAAAGTCTTAGCACATGCTGACGGACTGAATCAGCGCAAAACAAACACAGCACAATAAAGCCTATTGTGCCGCTGACCATTGTTTGTAATGGTCCACCTATAATAAAAAGTAGCTCGTCATGGCTCCATTCATCAGTATTCGTTATTGTGCTGGTCTTATACCCCATACTTGTGAAGGCGTAAGAAATATGCTGTCCTTTATATCCCAGCAGCCTGCCTGCAATAAGATGACCTAACTCATGCAGTATGGTACCCGCTACAGTAAATATTATAAACCCTATAAAAAGAAGACCGAAGGTTTTTTTATTAAAGTGCAGGGGTATGCGCAAGTCCATGCTATAGGAACGATGTATGTATGATTCTTATTGTTACCACTCCAGGTCTTTATCTTCTACACTATACCCCGGCTTGTTCTCCTTTCTGCTTTGTATCTTCTGCAGTTGCCGCAGGTAAATAAGATGTGCAATGGCGTGCGGCGCATCGCCGGTGTTCATGGCCTCGTATAGTTTATGCTCCGGTATATCCAGCCGGTACATAAGTTGGAAAAACTCCTCCGCACTACGCTCCAGTAAAGCAGCAATTTTAATCGCCAGTGCCTGCAACAGGTCTTCTTCAGTAACTGTTTGGGAAACATCTAACCCCGTTTCGTGCAGGATATTGGTAACTATTTTGGGATCAAGATCTTGCATAAGTATATAATGCAAAGTTAGACTTCTGCATCTAAAAATTTGAACACCGCTGTATTTAGATTAATTTGCTTTCATTCAATATACCCCAAATGAAACTAAGAAAATTGTTTTTATGCGCTTTGTTGATGACCGTTTCAATTGGTGCCAAAGCCTACTGCAAATATGGCGGCAGGCACAAAGCGCAAGCGCGTACCACATCATCCGACCCGGCCGAGACGAACTACGACATGAAGCACGTTGTGTTTCATATGCATGTTACGGATAGCTCTACCTACATTATAGGTGATGTGGCCACTACCGCTCAAGTTACCGCCCCCTCTTTGACCAGCTATGTTTTTGAGCTGGATACCTGCATGCATATAGACTCCGCAAAGTTCAACGGTACTATTTCGCAGGTAGTTACTACCGCAGGCCAGATACGCACTATAACGCTGGCTACGCCACTTTCTTTCGGAACATTATTTACCGCAGAGGTCTTTTATCATGGCACACCTCTATCAAGTGGTGTCTCTTTCTTCAATGGTGTTACACAGGATACTTCATCGCACGGCACCAAAATGTTGTATACAGTAAGCGACCCGTGGGTAGCCCTTAACTGGTGGCCTACCAAGCAGGATGTAACAGATAAGATAGACTCTGTGGACATGTTCGTGACCGTGCCGCGTGGCCAGCAGGACGGCAGCAATGGTGTGCTTATCAGCGTAGATACAGCATCAACTCCCGGACTTGCCACATACCACTGGCAAACCCATTATCCCATCACCTACTATCTTATTTCCATGACCGTGGCGCCCTTTGTGCAAGACAAACACTACATGCATTTTGCCAACAGCATAGACTCCATGCTGATACAAAACTTCTTTATTGACACTGGCACCTTCTACCCTGCTTATAAATCTAATTTCGATAGCCTTGATGTGATCATTAATTATTACAGCTCCCTCTTTGGCCGATACCCGTTCTGGAAAGAAAAATACGGTGTGTGCTACACAACATTGGCGGGTGGCATGGAGCACCAAACCATGACCACCATAGGCGTGCCCAATACCTACATTATAGCGCACGAGTTGTGCCACCAATGGTTTGGCGACCACGTATCTTACACCGACTGGGGCGATGTGTGGCTGAGCGAAGGCTTCGCTACATTTTCAGAACAGTTGTTCCTTACCAAATTCTGGGGAGCTGCAGCAGGACTTGCGCACAGGAAAAACTATCTTAACCAAGCACTGGGCAGAACTTGTGGCGAACTATATGTAACGGATACGACAGGCTCTGCAACCCTTTTTGACCCATATACCGTATACGCAAAAGGAGAGGGTGTAGTGAACATGCTTCGTTATCTCGCCCCTACAGACAGTTTGTTCTTTAAAGGGGTCAGGAACTACCAGTCTACGTTCGGTATGGGCAATGCAACAACCGCCGACCTGAAAACAACAATGGAGAACGTATATGGCTTCTCTCTTGATACGTTCTTTAATGAATGGGTATATGGGAAAGGCTACCCGCAATACAAGGTCACCTGGGACCAGCACGGCTCTGCGGTTACCGTAAAATTAGTGCAGACACGCTCCTGTGCAAATTATGATACCACATTCAGCACCATGGTAGAGCTTCAGCTACATGCTACTGCAGCAGATACCATGTTGAAAGTATATAATAACGCTGATACACAGGTGTACACCTTTAACTGGGCACCTGCAATGTCAACCGTTTACCTGAACCCCGATGCCTGGACCATATGCAAACAATTGGGATTGATAAGGCAGGACACTACGTTAAGATATTTATCTGCACCGCGACCAGTTTTTGCCAATATAAAAGTTTTCCCTAACCCTACTAAGGATAGATGGCAAGTGCAAGGACTGCCTTCAAATACCAGCCTTACGCTTACCGATATCAGTGGGCGAATATTGTGGCGTGGCAGCAGCAGTAACGCATTCACTTATATCCCCGGCGACAACCTTGCTACAGGCCTTTATTTGCTAAAGACAGGGAACGATAAAGGAGATATAATAAAACTGGAACACTGGTAGTCCATCTTATATTCATGAGAAAAAGTAAGCCCCGACCTTATGTCGGGGCTTACTTTTTCCAAACTATGTAGTAATGTTCTTGTGCAAGAAAAGTTATGGTTACATCCGCCCCTATTATCTTTTAAAACATCTTGGTCTGCTCCTGTATATATTGCCTTACCTCGCTTAGTGGCATACGGTCTTGCTGCATGCTATCGCGGTGGCGTATGGTCACGGTCTGGTCTTCTTTTGTCTGGTGATCTATGGTAATACAGAACGGTGTGCCTATAGCATCTTGCCTGCGGTAGCGCTTACCTATGGTGTCTTTTTCTTCAAAGAAACACTTAAAGTAAGGTTTGCACTCATCCATTAGTTCGCGCGCTATTTCCGGCAGGCCATCTTTTTTGGTCAGGGGCAGTATGGCCAGTTTTATTGGCGCCAGCATAGCTGGTATCTTCAGCACAGAGCGGCTGTCCTGCTTATCAGCAGTGCTCAGGTCTTCCTCCTGGTATGCTTCGCTTAATACCATCAGCACAGTACGGTCCAGCCCTATCGATGTTTCTATTACATACGGCACATAGTGCTGGTTTATGTCAGTATCAAAGTAGGTAAGCTTCTTACCGCTATATTGCTGGTGCTGTTTCAGGTCAAAATCGGTGCGGCTGTGTATACCTTCTACTTCCTTAAAACCAAAAGTAAAATCATATTCTATATCGCAGGCAGCATCGGCATAGTGTGCCAGTTTCACATGGTCGTGAAAGCGGTACTTGTCTGCACCTATTCCCAGGCTCAGGTGCCACTTCATGCGGGTCTCTTTCCAGTACTCATACCACTCTTTCTGCGTGCCTGGCTTTATGAAGAACTGCATCTCCATTTGTTCAAATTCCCGCATGCGGAATATGAACTGGCGGGCCACTATCTCGTTACGGAAAGCCTTACCTGTTTGTGCTATACCAAACGGTATCTTCATACGTGCGGTCTTCTGCACGTTCAGGAAGTTCACAAATATACCTTGCGCAGTTTCGGGGCGCAGGTATATGGTGCTGGCATCCTCAGCTACAGAACCTACCTCTGTAGAGAACATGAGGTTGAACTGGCGCACATCGGTCCAGTTGCCAGTGCCGCTGATACCGCATTTTATCTTTTTATCTGCTACAAACTGGCCAAGGGCTAAAAGATCATTTTCAGCAAGCAGCTTATCCATTTCGGCAAGTACAGCTGTTGCTTCATCTTCAGGCAGGGTCTCGGCATAACCTTCTATCAGGTGATCCACACGGTAGCGCTTCTGGCTATCCTTGTTGTCTATCATAGGGTCGCTGAAGTTGTCTACATGTCCGCTTGCCTTCCATACCGTTGGGTGCATAAAGATGGCTGCATCTATACCCACAATGTTATCGTTCATCTGGGTCATACTGCGCCACCAGTAGTCGCGTATGTTCTTTTTAAGCTCTGCTCCATACTGGCCATAATCATACACGGCGCTTAGTCCGTCATATATTTCGCTTGAAGGGAAGATGAAGCCATACTCTTTGCAGTGGCTTATTATATTTTGCAGCTTGTTCTCGTTTGCCATAACGGGGCAAAAATAGCAGATCTGTTGGAAGATAGTGGCAAGTATAAATATTAGTACCGATCCCTAATGAGATACTTCTGCTGTTACCAATATATGAGATGCCCCTTCAGACTTACAGTAAGCTAATGACATTTAAAGTGCTCAAATGGCTCTGAGCAATCCTGGCATTTATAAAGAGCTTTGCATGATGTGGGGCCGAAATTGCTTACCAACAGTGTATGCTCACTACCGCAGCGGGGGCAAGTCACTTCGTCCTCTTCAAACAGGCCCAGCGCCTGGTATGCTTTGCGGTTGGGCGGGGCTATGCCGTAGGCTTTCAGTTTTTGCTTTCCTTCTTCGGTCATCCAGTCTGTTGTCCATGCCGGGCTTATCTGGTTCTCTATCTCTACATGGCGTATGCCGTGGCTGGCAAGTGCCATACGTATGTTTATGGCTATCACATCCATAGCCGGGCAGCCGCTGTAGGTAGGTGTTATTACAACTTTCACTGCGGGTGTGTCCTTCTTATCCGTTATAAGTACATCCCGCACTATACCCAGATCATTTATGGTCAGTACAGGTACCTCCGGGTCTGTAACTACATCCAACCAACTATATATATCTTGTATGTTCATGAATAACAAAACGTTAACTGGTCTATTATTTATATCTATAGTTAACTGAAAATTAATTTAATGAGGGTTTTATTTTTAAAATATATTTCTATATTTGATGCTCATTTATACCTAAAGTTACACAAAGCGTATCAAAAAGACATTCATCATATTGTTATTACTGCTAAGGGCAGTATCTATCAATGCACAACAGAAGGATATTTCTTTCTATGTAGTAGCACACCAGGACGATTGGCAACTATTTATGGGTGCAAATGCCTTCAACGACATACAGGATCATAATGAAAAAGGGCCATTCCCAAATGGCAAACGTGTAGTAATTATACATACTACTGCCGGGAATCTGAACAATGACGATAGTAAAAGTTGTGATTGTAAAGACGCACATGATACAAGTATAAAGCACATAGCATATTGGAAAGTGCGGGAGAACGGGGCAAAGAACTCTATTCACCTTGCAGCATGCAAGCAGGGTGGCTGGGGTCCTCACCTGCCCTACCAAAAAGACGAAAGAGTGCTTATAAACGGCCACAAAATCACAAAAGCAGTTTTTAAGAATACGGTCACTTACTTTTTGCGCACCAATACCATAGAGTATGACCACTGGTTTCACGATACAAATGCTGATGTTAATGCTATAGACAGTTCAACCACATATCTGGACTGGAGCGACTTTGTAACTACCATATACTATATATATAGGGCCGAAATGGATAGTATATCCTGCAAGAGAACACCTGAGTTCAATATACCCGATATCAATACAGATATAAATCCTAACGATCACGGCGAGCATTACCAGGCCGGCAGGGCTGGTTTTGAAGCTGCACAAATGCTGAGCAAGAGCACAGGGAATACTTACAACGTATCTCTGTTCATGGGTTATAACAGCCAAAACATGCCGCAAAACAATATCCAACCCGATGTGCAGAACGAAGCAGGGATGACCGCAGTATACTGTATGGCCCTGCTGGACTATAATGCATGGCCTGAATGGGGCGGTCTTTTTTATGAATGGACCAGCCGTAACTATTTTAGAACTGTTACTACACAACAACAACCAACAGCCACCAACATAGACCTGCAGGATAGCCTTACTAAACCCATGGCCAAAATATATCCTAATCCTGCTGATAAAGAATTGAACATAAAGATCAACATTCCGCTTACTACCAACCTGGACATTATGATATACGATGCATTAGGTAACAGTATTTTCACGCAAAGCCTTCCATTCGATACCCATAACACTTTTGTTGTAAACACAGCAGCCTATGCTAACGGCTATTATGTTGTTACTACTTCAAGTGGCGGAAATAAGATCTCCAGTAACATATTCCAGGTCCTCCACTAACCGCTCCTTTTACCTTGCACATATCACTTTAATGGTCTAAAAAAAAATTATTTATTTTTAAAAATTATTAAATACAGATATATAATTCTACTTTTGCGGCATTAACTATCAAATAACAAACATTAATATAATGGGAAAGAAGATGTACTCAGTAATGTTATTGAGCAGTATTATGTATATGCATTCTGCACATGCACAAAGCACTGAAAAAATATATGCAGATCCTGCAATCAAGCATGTAGCCACCATCAGCCTGGGGCTGGGCACAACAGGCGTTGGTGCTGAGGGTAAGCTGAGTCTTAATAAGCATTTCAATGTAAGGCTTGGAGTAAGTACATTACCACTTAGTTATAGCGGGCCATTAACGCTGGACGGGGTAAAGACCACAGCTAAGGCATCAGGCAACTTCAGTAAAGTATCCCTCCTGGCTGAATATAAACCTTTCAATTCTTCCATTCGCCTGGTAGGTGGCCTTGGTTATTATTTTAGCGCCAAGCCACATGTAGTATTGAAGCCTACACAAAATTATAAATTTGGACAGACCACAGTAACTAAGGATGAACTTGGCCAAATGGATATTACTACTAATTGGAACGGTATAGCGCCATATCTGGGCATTGGCCTGCTTCCAGACTTTCCTAAAAGGAAATTCAATGTGAATATAGACCTGGGTGTTTATTATTTATCAAAAGAACGCAGCACATTTACCGGCACCAACCTGTTGCAGGACAATTCATCGAATGATGCTGTGCTGGACAATAACCTGTCTGGATACCGCTGGATGCCTGAACTAAAAATAAACCTCACATACAAACTTAATTAGTAGATCTATAAACATAAAAGGATGAAAAAGAATATCACACTTATTAGTATCACCACCTTGTTTTGCTTTGCAGCATTCACGGGTGTGTTCATAGGTTGTAAAAAGGCTACAGATGGCCTGTTAGTGCACATAAATACTAACATATACACCAGCCCTATGACCGTGCATTTTGTAAATGCTAATGGCAAGAGTAAGACAAATTTCCCAGCTCAGTTCTCACTGGCACTTACCGGCAGCAGTGCCAGCTATGTATATACCAGCGATGGCGGTACAAAGTATAATGTCTTTAATGGTTTTATAAACCTTGCTCTTGACCGTTCCATACATCCTACACCTCAAAACCCCATCACGTTCACCATCACGGGCAGTGTTGCTGGTTTCTCTAATGTCAACTATTCTGTAAAGCTTATCAGCGATTCTGCAGTTAACATTACTATACCTATAATAGAGATAGCTAACCCGCCAGCAGATGTTGTTATCACAAATGATGTATTCAGCATTACCGGGGGCACAGCCGCCAATGCCATTGTAGCAAAAGGCACTGGTACTAACGTTACAGCTACTGTTACCATACCTGCCCAAACACAATTCCAGGATGCCAATGGCAACCTGATACCATCAAGCTCATTGCAGGTAAATATGCTGCAATATGGTACAGACTCGCTTAACTCGCTGCTTGCCATACCTGGTGGTACTCATCCGGCTAATGTGCTGGATGCAAGTGGCAAGGCTATTGACGGCGGTGTCAATTTCATCTCAGCAGGCGCGTTAGCCCTCAATATGCAGGCCGACCAGACGGCAGTAAAACATTTCAGCCAACCTATACAAATATCTTTAGACCTTGCTTCCGGCATCAATAACTACGCTACCGGCCAGCCAGTGAAATTGGGCGACCAGATACCAGTTTGGAGCATGGACGAGGCTACCGGCATTTGGAAAAGTGATGGCACAGCAACAGTAGTATCTAACGGTGGTAAGCTTTCTGCAAGCTTTTCTGCAGCTCACCTTTCGGTATGGCAAGTGGCTTGGACCAACAGTAATGGCTTGGCTACCTGTACACCACAGTCCAACATCTTGAACGTGACCATGAACCTATCAGACCCTAAGTTTGTAGGTGGCGCATATTCAGTAGCATTAGTAAGCCCTAATGTACCGCACCAGGTATTTGTTTATGGCAATACATTATCTCTTAGCCAGGGGCAAACAATACAGTTAGACCTAACCGGCGTACCCGGCGGCCAAATGATGAGTATTGTTATTTTTGACGCCAACCTGCAGATAGTTACCGTATCAGCGCCATTCTCAATTTGTAATACTGCCAGTGTCAACATGACCGTACCTGTACCATCTGCATCAAGCGCTATAAACGTAACTCTTGCAAATTTCACAGGTTATTGTACTGATAAAAAAGTGGCCGCATCGGTTACTGGTTGGATATCTTGTATTAACGTTGCTGATCCCTCCGATGCGTTCTCTGTCTATATTAAAAATGGCAATGTTCTTGTTCCTTCTGTAGGTTATTTCCAAGTGCAGGACAATACAACATATACTGTAGCTACTATTTATAATAATTCGCCGCAGTCTACAAGTATCCCATTCAAGAAAAGCGACCTTACATTTCCTACAGGTGCCCAGTACAGCATACAAGGCAAAGCCAATTATAATACAGCTACCAACATGTTGACCTTGTCCGGCAACATTAGTTTTCAGTGTGGTCAATAGTAAACTTAAATGAACCTAATATCATAAAATAAGCGCCCTTTCGAGGCGCTTATTTTATGATATAGACAAGCATATCGTTAATAATATTCTATACTTCAATAGGGATACAAATTAGTACGTTTGCAGTGTATACTTTATCGTTACTATTACTGTAGTATAAGAGCGCAATACAAAAATGCATCAAGCCAACGACCACAAAAGAGTTTCGGAGAACGAAGCACTTCTACAAATACTTATTGATAATATAGACGGTGCCACTTGTCTCTACAATACCAATAAATTAGCAATCGTATTCAACAAACGCTATATAGATCTTTACCATAGTATTTTCAATGTTTATCCGGAGGTCGGCAAAAAACTGCATTTTCTGTTGCCTGAAGAAGAAAAACAGAAAAGGGATATCATGTTCGACCGTGTTTTACAGAACGAGTACATAGAGTATGAAACATCTTACCTGAGTGCGAACGGCAGACAATTGATACTAAAGACAAAAATGACCCCTTATCTTATCGATGGTATCGTAACGGGCATACATACTTATACTACCGACCATACAGAAGCGCATGAATCTGAACAAAAGCTAAAAAAATTAAACAGAGAATTGTCTTTACTCAGTCAGATCAATGATAGCATCATTCAAACAAAAGATGCTTACCATTTGATGGGGTCTATATGCGATCTCCTTACTGCCGATGGTATCTATGATCTGGCATCCATATCCTTTGCTCCATTAGAAGAAAATTTCAATAAAGATGTGATAGCTACTGTAAGTAGTGGTACATCAAAAGATTTTTTAAATGAGTACAGCATTAACCTTGCTGACGAAAGCCGGAATAAATGTGCAACATCGCGCAGCTTACTATCTCACAACATTGTAATAGACAATAATGCTACTAATAAGTATGAAGCGCAGGTACCACCAGCTGTTAAAAAATATTGCATTACCGCTACTATAGCTTTGCCCCTAATAATAAATGAGGGGCACATAGGTGTGCTTACTATATCATCGAGCAAAGCAGAAGCCTTTGACAGCCATGAAGTGGCTATACTTAAAAGAGTTGCAGAGAAACCTTGTTTTTGCATTAAAGGGTATAAGTGCCATTGAAGAAAAAGAAAAGGCAGATCTACTATTACAACTTAGTTTAAAAGAGCTTTCGATATACAAATTTGCACTCGACAGGTCGTTCATAGTTGACATTACTGATCCTAATGGTAGCATTATCCATGTGAACGATAATTTTTGCAAAATATCGAAATACAGCAGAGAGGAATTGATAGGGAAAGACCATAGTATGCTACGCAACGACCTGAATGATACGGATGAATTCAGGGCGCTATGGAAAACCATTAATGAAGGTAAAATATGGCGTGGCGACATACGGCATATAGCTAAGGACGGCGCTAAATATTGGTTAGATACCACCATCGTTCCGTTTATTGATAAAGATGGTAAAAATATGGCAGTTTACTACCATCAGGGTTGATATTACCCAACGCAACGATCATAAAGAAGCCCTTGCCCGCTCGGAGGCCAATCTTAATACCATCTATGAGAATACCCATATAGGTTATGTGCTTGTAGATGAGAACCTTAACCTTCTATCTTTTAACCAAACTGCAGAAGCTTTTGCACTCAATGAGTTGCACCACCAGGCTTATTTAGGAGAATACATGCCTAATTATTTTACACCAGACCGAAAAGAATTTCTTATACATGCTGCTCAAGAAGTGCTAAATGGTAAGGATCATTTTTTTGAGCTTAATTATGCACAAGCTGATGGCAGCATGCATTGGTACAATCTGCGCTTGCTGCTTGTAAAAAAACAACGAAGACAATACCCAGAGGTTAGTGGTAGAGATAGTGAACATTACGGAAAAGAAAAAAGAAGAACAGGAGCGGGAAAAAATAACTACTGACCTCATATACCGTAATACCGCACTGGAGCAGTTCACTTATATAGTATCTCACAACCTGCGCGCACCGGTAGCCAGTATCATTGGCCTTACCAACCTGCTTACAGATATGGAACTGAACGAGCAAGACAGAACAGAAGCCATAATAGGGCTGGATACATCGGCTAAAAAAACTTGATGAGGTAATAGTAGATATAAACGAGATACTACGTATAAGGAACAATGTAAAAGGTGATAAGGAGCTGCTGTCTTTTACCGGTATCACAGACGAAGTAGAAACATATATATTACAATACTACAAAGCGCAGCCGTTCATCATCCGCACCCATTTTCCCGTCTATAGACAACTACTATAGCATCAAGAGCTATATCTACAGTATATTTTACAACCTCATTTCCAACAGTATCAAGTACAGTAAACCTGATACTGTACCAGAGATCGATATCAGAAGTTTTATTAATAACAAAACACTGGTATTGCACTTTGCTGATAATGGCGTTGGCATAAACATGAAGCAGAATAAAGATCAGCTATTCGGTATATACAAGCGCTTCCATATGCATGTAGATGGCAAAGGCCTGGGATTATTTATGGTGAAAACGCAGGTAGAAATGCTGGGCGGTACTATAGAAGTAGAGAGTGTAGAGCACATGGGCACGTCCTTTACCATCCAGCTACCCTTATAACAAATACAAAAATGCTATTAAAGCAGAAGGGCTGATGAAATAATATCCATCAGCCCTTTCTTATGTATCAGGTCACGTTATTCAGTTTTCCTGTGCTTCTTCTTTTTTAGCTGCATTCTCTATCTGGAAAACGATCTTGTTCTCCGCTTCGTTGTAGTCGGCGGTCACACTATCACCTTCTTTTATCCTGTGGTTCAGTATCTCTTCAGCCAGCGGATCTTCAAGGTATTTTTGTATGGCCCTGTGCAGCGGTCGTGCACCAAACTGCTGGTCGTACCCTTTCTCTGCAATGAACTTCTTTGCAGCATCGGTTAGCGATAAAGCAAAGCCAAGTGCATTAAGCCTTTTCATAACATCTTTCATAATGATGTCTATGATCTTGCCAATATGCTCTTCAGTAAGCGAATTGAAGATGATCACATCATCTATACGGTTCAGGAACTCTGGCGAGAAGGTACGTTTAAGTGCCTTTTCTATAACCCCACGGCTTGTATCTTCAGATGATTCAGATACTGCGCTTGTAGCAAAACCAACACCTGTACCGAAATCTTTCAACTGGCGTGCACCAATGTTAGAGGTCATAATGATGAGGGTATTCTTAAAGTCTACCTTACGGCCCAGGCCATCGGTAAGCTGACCATCATCCAGCACTTGCAACATGATGTTGAAGATATCCGGGTGTGCCTTTTCTATCTCATCAAGAAGGATAACAGAGTATGGTTTCCTGCGTATCTTTTCAGTAAGCTGTCCACCTTCTTCATAGCCCACATATCCGGGAGGCGCACCTATGAGGCGGCTCAGGGAGAATTTCTCCATGTACTCACTCATATCTATGCGTATCAGTGCATCATCACTGTCAAACATGTAGCGTGCAAGGGAGCGTGCAAGTTCAGTTTTACCTACCCCTGTAGGTCCCAGGAATATAAATGAACCTATGGGCTTGCGTGGATCTTTAAGACCCACACGGTTGCGTTGTATGGCCTTCACTACCTTGCTTATGGCTTCTTCCTGCCCTATTACGGCCCCTGCCAGGTCTTCACCCATGCGGCGCAGTTTAGCGCTCTCTGCCTCTACCATACGCATTACCGGTATGCCGGTCATCATGCTCACTACTTCAGCTATGGCTTCTTCATTTATGGGGTACCTTTTGTTTCTTGGCTTCTTCTTCCCACTCTACTTTCGCACGGTCCAGTTCTTCGCCCAGCCTTTTTTCACGGTCGCGCAGTGCAGCCGCTTCTTCAAAGCGCTGGCTCTTCACTACCTTGTTCTTCTCCTGTTTTATCTCCTCTATCTTCTTCTCAAGGTCCAGGATATTCTGAGGTACGTTTATATTTTTCAGGTGCACGCGTGCGCCCACCTCGTCCATCACATCTATAGCCTTGTCGGGCAGTAAGCGGTCGGTCATGTACCTGTCGCTCAGTTTCACACAAGCATCTATCGATTCTTTATCGTAGATAACATTGTGAAAATCTTCGTATTTAGACTTAATGTTGGTAAGTATAATGATGGTTTCCTCTACACTTGGCGGGTCGATCATTACTTTCTGGAACCTGCGGTCGAGCGCACCATCCTTTTCAATGTACATACGGTACTCATCCAGCGTAGATGCACCTATGCATTGCAGATCGCCACGGGCAAGAGCTGGCTTGAATATATTGCTGGCATCAAGGGAGCCTGACGCGCCACCTGCACCAACGATCGTGTGTATCTCGTCAATAAAGAGGATCACATCCCTGTTCTTTTCCAGCTCGTTCATTATTGCCTTCATGCGCTCTTCAAACTGGCCACGGTACTTGGTACCTGCTACCAGGGCAGCAAGGTCAAGACTGATCACACGTTTGTCGAACAACACACGCGATACCTTGCGCTGCACTATACGCAATGCCAGGCCTTCTACTATCGCAGTTTTACCCACACCTGGCTCGCCTATAAGTATAGGGTTGTTCTTTTTCCTGCGGGAGAGTATCTGGGAAACCCTTTCTATCTCTTCTTCACGGCCTACTATGGGGTCTAAATTACCCAATTCTGCCAGCTTCGTTATATCGCGGCCAAAATTGTCGAGTACAGGCGTTTTAGATTTAGTATTGCTGGCTCCCTGGCGGCGTTGTTGCTGATACTGACGGCGTTCATCATCATCCTCAAACTCTTCCGATCCCGGATCATTGCTGTAGTCGGCTTTAGGATTGCCGCCTTGCAGTATGCTCAGTTCATTTTTAAAGCGTTCGTAATCTACTTCGTACTGATGCAGTATTTGTGTAGCTACGTTCTCTTTGTTCTTAAGTATGGAAAGCATCAGGTGCTCGGTCTCTACCGTTGCGCTTTTTAATGCTTTTGCTTCCAATACGGTGATGCGTATCACCTTTTCGGCCTGCTTGGTAAGGGGCAGGCTATTAATATTGGCCAATGGTTTGTTGTTCTTGTCCTTAATGGCAACTTCAAGCTCTTTACGGA
>CBDIBP010000014.1:0-31833 GCA_965276955.1 Flavipsychrobacter sp. | reverse complement strand
TAGATCTGCTACCTGTGGTCAACGAGCACAAGGTCGTTATCGGGGTCATTGATCACAAGGATATTCTGAAGGCATACAAGGTATCATCAACCTCGTACCGCCGTTGTTGGTGTTTCTACCAACAACCCTCACGTCATACCCGTATTATTCCTTAATAGCTATCACACCATAAACCAAAGCAATTTGTGGACATCTTTATTTGGAAACACCCCTCCCCAGATCGTAAATTGCACCCAATGAAAACTGTCAACTTATTGCAGAACGTAACGATCATGCAAATCAAAAGATCCTTTAGATCCATGATTCAGACAAAATTACCTGCATCGGTAAAAACCGGAAAGAACGAGAAATTAACCTAAAACCGCATATCAGCCACCACCAAACATTCCACCAAACCAACCCCTCAAAAATTACCGATTTACTTTTTTCTTACAGACCGGTAATTTTATATCCCTTAGCCATTTCTTCCACATGGCGAAGCCCACATTTCTTCCACATTCCTCACTACCTTTATAACTTATGCCCCTCATCAAAGAATGGAATCCCGGCAACTATGGCCTCGCCGCAATATGGGACGTGACCGAGCCTGAAAGCTTTTTTACAGAAAGCACCGGCATCATCTCCGATATCAAGCACGAAAAGCGCAGGCTGGAAAGGCTGGCAGGTCGTCACTTGCTAAAGCACCTACAGGAAGATTTTCCGCTGCACGCCATAGCGCCCGATGTGCACGATAAGCCCCGTATAGATGCCGATAAATATTTCTTCTCCATCAGCCACAGCTGGCCCTACGTGGCCGCCGTGGTAGACCCTGAGGACGAAGCAGGCATAGACATACAGACCTGGCACCGCAACATACTGGGCATACAGCACAAATTCTTAAGCGCCGAGGAGCAGGAAATGTTCGGCAACGATGAGCAATTGGTCACCCTTGCCTGGTGCGCCAAAGAGGCCGTTTACAAGTGGCTGGGCCGCCGCGGGGTAGACTTTATAGACCACCTCCCCATTACCTACTTCAACAAAAAGCAACTCACCATGACCATATACGCCAAAGGCCGGGCCATACCTATGATGGTCACAGTAATGGGCGAGCTCACGGAGCACTATGCATGCACGTATGTGATGAGCGCAGAGGAATGGGCCATATATTAATACAGGCTAATAGAATACTATCTAAATGCATATAAAACGATGTAATGTTATCCTTTAGCTAATGTTGACCTAAAAATTTGGCGTTAAAACGATTTTTTAATTAGATTTGCGCAAAATCTAATATCAATGTCATCACTACGGTTTCTTGCATTACAGGAAATGGGCAAGGGGGAGAAAAAGGTATCCGGCTACGGTGCTAAAAAAATCACCGCACTGTTCAATAGCAATGTATTTACTGGGCGCACCATGCGCGAGTATGTGAGCGATGAGGCTTACAAAAGCCTGATGAGCTCTGTAAGGTCTGGCTCCAAGATAGATCGCCGCATGGCCGATCAGATAGCCGCCAGCATGAAGGCCTGGGCCGAAGAAAAGGGCGCTACCCACTTCACCCACTGGTTTCAGCCGCTTACCGGTATCACTGCCGAAAAACATGATTCGTTCTTTACCGTTAAACCCGATGGTACCGCTATCGAACTGTTTGATGGTGATGCACTGATACAGCAGGAGCCCGATGCCAGCAGCTTCCCCAACGGTGGTATCCGCGCCACTTTCGAGGCACGTGGCTATACTGCCTGGGACCCGTCATCACCCGCTTTCATCATGGAAGCAGGGCAGGGCAAAACACTGTGCATACCTACTATATTCATAGCCTACAACGGCGAAAGCCTCGACTTTAAAGCGCCATTGCTGAAAAGTATAGCCGCGCTGGATAAGGCAGCAGTAGATGTTTGCAACTATTTTGATAAGAATGTAGCTAAGGTAACTGCCACCTTGGGCTGGGAGCAGGAGTATTTTGTAATAGACGAAAGCCTGGCCAATGCCCGCCCCGACCTGGTAATGTGCGGACGCACACTTATAGGCCATGCACCTGCAAAGGGCCAGCAGCTGGAAGATCATTACTTTGGCAGCATACCAGAGCGTGTATACGAGTTCATGCAAGACTATGAGCAGGAAGCCTACAAGCTGGGTATACCGCTGCGCACCCGCCACAACGAGGTAGCGCCCGCGCAGTTCGAGTGTGCACCTATATATGAAGAGTGCAACATAGCAGTAGACCACAATACTCTGCTGATGGACCTCATGCTGAAGGTGGCCAAAAGGCACAAGCTGAAGGTGCTGATGCACGAAAAACCTTTTGCCGGGGTCAACGGTAGCGGTAAGCACAACAACTGGAGCATGGCTACAGATACCGGTGTCAACCTGCTGGGCCCTGGTAAAACACCGCGTACCAATCTTATGTTCCTTACCTTCTTTGTCAACACAATTAAGGCGGTACACGACCATGCAGACCTGCTGCGCGCTGCAATAGCCAGCGCAAGTAACGATCATCGCCTGGGTGCTAATGAGGCGCCACCGGCCATCATATCTGTATACATAGGCAAGTACCTTACCGAGGTGCTGAACGAAGTAGAAACACGCGTGAAAGAAAAATTCAGCGAGCAGGATGAGGTGATACTGAAGCTGGATATACACAAGCAGATACCAGAATTGCTGATGGACAATACGGACCGTAACCGTACCAGCCCATTCGCGTTCACCGGTAACAAGTTCGAGTTCCGCGCTGTAGGTAGCTCTGCCAACTGTGCATCACCAATGCTGGTATTGAATACCATCATGGCACAAACGCTGAAGGAATTCAAGAAAGAAGTAGATGGCCTGATAGAGAAGGGCGAGAAGAAAGAGATAGCCATACTGCAAACCCTGCGTGGCTATATCACCAGTTCGCGCAGCATACTTTTCGAAGGCGATAACTACAGCGATGAGTGGGCTGAAGAAGCAAAGAGAAGAGGCCTCAACAACTTTAAGACCACGCCCGAAGCGCTGGATGCTTTTGTTACCGAGAAAAGCAAGCAACTGTTCTTTGGCAACAACATATATACCAACCGCGAGCTGGAAGCACGCCACGAAATAATGCTGGAAGACTATGTGAAGAAGGTGCAGATAGAGGCCCGCATGATAGGCTACCTGAGCACCAACCATGTACTACCTGCAGCCATCCACTACCAAAACATACTGATAGAGAACGTAAAGGGCCTGAAAGACCTGGGCCTGGACAAGCACAGCTACAAAGCGCAGATGAACCTGCTGGAAAAAGTAAGCGGCCACATACAAGAGATCAGCGAGAACGTAGAGGCCATGCTTGCCAGCCGCAAGAAGGCCAATAACGAGGCCGATACCCACCACCGTGCTGCCAGCTACTGCCACGAGGTAAAACCATACTTTGATAAGATACGCTACCATGCTGACAAGCTGGAGCTGATAATAGAGGATAAGCTTTGGCCACTGCCAAAGTACAGAGAACTACTGTTTTTAAGGTAAACAGTAACCCATAAGTGCGAAGTAATTAAGCCGGTAAAGGGTATCCTTTACCGGCTTAATATTTAAAAGATGAGGGTTGCCGCAGTTGCGGCAACCCTCTTTAATATTCCTGTTCCTCTTTATTTATTGAGAAGTACCAGTTTCTGTGTGGCAGCAATTTTGCCATCCACCAGCAGTGTGCATATCAATTGGCTTGATGCTACACCACGTGGTATGTTCAGGGTCACATTGCCACTGTTGCCGGCAACCACTTGGGTAAGTATCACCTTACCTGTGTTATCGCTCAGCCTTATCTCTGCAACAATATATGTGCCCAGCAGTTGGTAGGTAGCCACGGCCTCGCCCGATGTAGGGTTTGGAGATACAGAGAACGTAGCGACCGGAGTAGTAATGCCTGTAGCTATTGAAGCTTTCAGTTCATCTATCTCTGCCTGCATATTAGCTACCTGGTTCTGCAGCTGCGTTACATCGCCAGAAGTAGGGCCACCTGCTGCTTTTTGAGCTGTGGCCTTAGCTTCGTAGACATAACCATTTTTATCTACAACTAATATGTTACCAGCACCGGCAGGAAGATTTTCCAGACGCAGACCAGATGGTGCACCACCAGATGGCGGCATAGCATTCAGGTCGAAGATGGTGGTTGGTGTTGTGGTAGCTATACCTATGTTGCCATCACCATGCCCTTCAACAATTGCACGTTGTTTATTATTGGTCTCTATGATGATAGGCTGCTGATTTGTAGTACCCAGGAAGTTGACGGTAGAATCAATGAAACTGTTGCCGGTCACGCGCCAGTAGCACTGCAGGCTGCAAGAGTCGCCACCACAATGTGAATTGAGGAAGTCGGCCTCTGTAGTTACGCCATTTGTCACCACAATAGTAGTAGTGCCTGACGGGTTAGGCAATACTGCGTGCCAGCCTGGTAGTACAGATTCACTGACCGTATAAGTACCTGTTGGTACACTGAAGCCCAAAGTACCAGTAGAATTGGTCGTTCCGGTATATCCGCCTGGGCTTAATGTGAATGTCCAGCCTTGCATCAGGCTATCGTTAGGGCCTATTTTGCCGTCGCAGTCCACATCGGCATATTTCTTTATCAATACCTTGCCCTTACCTTGCGTACCGCAATTGGTATTCAGGAAGTTCACAGTTGCGGTACCACCGCTCACCACAGTAACGGTTGTAGTACCTGTTGTGGTGGGCAATACAGGCGTCCAGCCACCGGGTATAGGTGCTTCTGACAAGGTGTACGGGCCTGCAGGCACAGTAAAGGATGCAGTACCTGTAGCGTCGGTGGTAGCAGTAAAACCACCGGGATTCAAAGTGAATACCCAACCCTTCATAAGGCTGTCGCCATTATCTATTTTGCCATCGCAGTTCAGGTCAGCATATTTATGCACCACAACGGTCCCATTACCAGGATTCTGTACACAGTTGGAATTCAGGAAATCTATTTCTGATACCAATCCTGCGCTAACTACCACGGTCCCCGATCCGCTTATGCTTGGGAGTACAGGACTCCAGCCCGGCAGCACAGTTTCGTTAACAGTATAAGTGCCGGCAGGTACATTAGTGATAAAGTAATTACCCAAACCATCGGTAGTGCCAGAGTACCCACCGGGGCTAAGGGTAAAATGCCAGCCCTGCATAGTGCTGTCGCCTGCATCTATTTTGCCATCGCAATTAACATCAGCAAACTTACGTACGAGTATGCCACCACCATTGTTGCAGCAATCATACCCAATAAGGCCACCGGTGCCGCCAACCTGTGTGATGGTACCCGATGCCGCTACGCCCATCAAAGCGCCACCTAGGTTGCGCAGGCGCAGCCACAAGGTATGGGTGCCCGGTGTAAGAGATGCTGTATAAGAAATGGGGAACACCGTATTCCAGGCATTGAATACCTGGAGGGTAGTAGTACCGTCCAGCACCATGTCCGCATAATCATCCGCATTACCAAAGCCGGAGAATTGGTATTGCCCGCGAGCGCACACGCAGAAGGTGAACTGAAATTTGAAAAAGCTGTCGGGCGCAGGATTGTTGATAGTGTAGGAGGAAGTGTTGAACGGAGAAAGCCAGCCAGCATTTGCAGTTAGTGTGGCAAGCGGCCCTGGAGTAGCGCTGCCCCAAAGCGAATAAGGCACAATAACGTAGGGATATAACGGGATACTGATACTGGCCGATGCAGGCGCACCTATTAATTGCCAGTCGTTGTCATAACTACCATATGGCAGCTTTGCACTGCCCGGACGGTTGTAACCCGTATTGAAGTTGATGGAACTGGTCTGGCAGCCACAGTTTTGGGCAAATGCTTGCCCCGTAAACAGTACTGCCGCCCAGAATGCGACAAATAAAATTCTTTTCCTCATAAAAATAGTTTTTAAGATGAACTTTTCACAAAGAGAAAGGACTTGGCGGTTTAGAACAATGACCATTTATTAAGTGCGTATAAAATTTTAATAAGTGAGTGAATTAATATATTTTTATGTTCTCTCTCTTTTAACCCTAACTGTATCTATAGTAAAAAAATAGCCTGGAAATGGTAAAAGGCATTGGTGTGTTTATACGGGTGTTCATTCTATTAGTTGCCTTGAGTGCGAAAGGGCAAGTGCCGTTGCTTCGCCACTTGTCTACAAAGGATGGCTTGGGCAGCAATACTATATACCGAATAAAGCAAGATAGTCAGGGATTTTTATGGTTTTGTACAGACCAGGGGCTTAGCCAGTTTGACGGACATGAATTTCAAAACTACACCTCGCGGCAGGGCCTGCCAGATAATGAAGTGTTTAACGTGAAAGAAGATAATGCACACCGGCTTTGGCTGGCCTGCTATAACAACATGCCCTGTTTTATAGCAGACCGGAAAGTACATAATGTAAGTAACAATGACCTATGCAAGGCCGTAGAGCGTTTCGACCCACATGATGCATTTACCATTGGCGCAGAGCAAAGGCAACCGTTCTTTATCGACCATCATCCTAAGAATGTGACCCTGAGCATGGCAGTGCTGCTCTGCTCTTACTTTAACCCGGAGGAGGTAAATAATCTATTTACACAGAACGGAATAGAATATTGCCTGAACCATGGCCGCCTGATAGCCACCAGGAACAATACCATAAAGCAGATATTCCCCCAAAAGATAATGGCAGCATACGCATACAAAAACCAATTCTATGCATATGTGAAGGTGAAAGAAAAAAAAATACTTTACAAACTGGCGCTTACCGGCGATACTGCACTGGTGAAGGAAGAGATGCCTGTACCCTACCGGATATATGCTTTTGACACCTTTGAGGACAACACGCTTTTGCTGGCCACAGAAAGTGGAGTAATGCGATATACAGAGGGGCACGTGGATACTAACTGTATGATACTGGACCACATACCCGTAAGCAGCATACATAAAGACAATGAAGGCAACTACTGGTTCAGCACGCTGACAGATGGCGCGTATATGCTGCCGCACTCCATGCCGCTACTTTATAATAAAAAGGCAGGTGCTGATAATAATGTAGGGTCTGTTTGCGTGACCAGGTGGGGTGCACTAATAACTGGCTATGACAACGGCTGTGTGAAACTTTTTGATAGTACCGGCACTACTACCCTACTACCTGGCTCTGGTTATAGGAACAGAATAGTGAAACTACTGCTGACCAGGGACAACAAAGTGCTTGCAGGCAGCGATGCCGGGCTGTATATACTGGACCTGACCAAGCAGAAGGTAGATGGCTACATACACAATGCCGTAAAGAACCTGAGCCTGAACGGTAAGGAGTGCCTGATAGGAAGTGGCAGCGGTGCAACCAACATAGACCTGAATAGCGAAAAGCAACACATATACTGGAATAAAAGGACCACTGCTATTGTAGCTGATGCAAACAATACTATATGGCTGGGCACACTGGAGGGGGTATACACCATACGTGGCGGTATATACAAAAAGCCAGCGATGGACACCTTGCTGAACGGAAGCCGCATTACTGACCTTGCGGTGTGTGGCAGCACAGTGATAATAGGCACCAACCAATATGGCATATACCTGTGGCACAACAACAAAATGCACCACCTGAACGAACTCAATGGCCTGAGCAGCAACGTGTGCAAAAAAATTGTGGTAGATGAGAATGGCGATGTGTGGGTATGCACCAGTAAAGGGATAAACAAGATCACTATTACTACAGGGAGCGATGTGGCAGCCATCAGTCATTTTACAACATCGGATGGTGTGCCCGAAAATGGCATTAATGACTTTACGATATGGGGCGATCAAATTTATATAGCCACAACAGAAGGTGTGGTAGTGCTGCACATGAACAGGAACAGAGCGCGCTTGCCTGTGCCCACGTACATAACATCCATCCACGCCAACGACATTACCTATACAGGCGAAAGCGACCTGACCTTTGACCATGACCAGAACAACCTGCAGGTATATTTTACCGGCATCTCTTACAGCGGAAGCGATAACCTGCAATACAAATACATACTGGAGGGAACAAAGATAGACACCGTATACACCACGATAAATACGGTGAACCTGAGCGCTATAAACCCAGGGCAGTATAAACTGCTGATATGGGCAAAATATGAGGACGGGCCATGGAGCGAAAAGCCTGCCAGCCAGGCTTTTACTATTCTTCCCCCTTTCTGGCAAACGGCGTGGTTCATTGTACTGAGCACAGTTATCATAGCGATGGGTATATACCTGCTTTTTAAGCGGCGCGTGCGCATGATACGTAATGCAGCCAAAGAAAAGACCGCCCTCTACAAACGCATGACCGAACTGGAAATGCAGGCATTACGGGCACAGATAAATCCACACTTTGTTTTCAATGCGCTCAACTCCATACAGAATTACTACAACCAGAACGATGAGCTAAATGCCAACAGGTACATGACCACATTTGCCAAGCTGATACGGCAAACCTTCACCCACGCCAGCGACCAGTGGCTGACACTTGCGAATGAGGTGGAGATGATACAGACCTACATAGACCTGGAGCGTATGCGCTTTAAAAACAACTTTACAACCCAGATAACTATTGGCGAAGGCATAATACCAGACCAGCTAAAGATACCTGCCATGCTGATACAGCCTTATGTGGAAAATGCTATAAATCACGGCCTGCGGCACCTGACGGGCGATGGTATGCTGTGCGTAAGCTTTGCCATAGAAAATGAGGCGCTGGTATGCACGATAGAGGATAATGGGGTGGGGCTAAAACGATCGGCCATACTGGAGCACAAAGCAAAAGAGCACCGCTCTATGGGAATGGAAATAACCCGGAAAAGAATAGAGACCATTAATGAGATATATAACACACAGATACAAGTACATGTTAAAGAAAAGTGCGCCGACATAGACGTGCAAGGCACCATCGTTGAAATGATCATCCCCTTAGCAAAAGAGACAGCATATGAATATGATACGAACGATAGTAATAGACGATGAACCAGATGGCCGCAGCACGCTGCGCAATTTCCTGGGCAAGTATTGTACTGATATAGAACTGGTAGGCGAGGCGGCATCGGTAGCCGAAGCGGTAGAGCAGATAAGGCTGAACAAACCACAACTTATATTCCTGGATATAAACATGCCGGATGAAGATGGCTTTGCACTTTTCACACACATAACATCGCCCAACTTTCATGTGATATTTGTGACCGCATACGACCAATACGCAGTAAAAGCATTTAAGCACAATGCCATCAACTACATACTAAAACCTGTGAACATTGATGACCTG
Organism: Flavipsychrobacter sp.; assembly: GCA_965276955.1. GTDB lineage: Bacteria > Bacteroidota > Bacteroidia > Chitinophagales > Chitinophagaceae > JABDEZ01. The sequence continues at coordinate 22,618 of CBDIBP010000014.1, read as the reverse complement.
ATAGATGCTGTAGAAAAAGTAAAAAAGCTAATAGAAACAAAGCTGATGGCACAGCAGCTGGATACATTGCTGCAGTCGGTAAACAAAACACATGGCGTTGCCAACAAGATACCACTGCCGGTACTGGATGGTTTTATATACGTGAACGTGGATGATATAGTGCGGTGCGAAGCAGAGGCGAACTACACCTGTTTTTATTTTACCAACCGCCCCAAGCTGGTAGTGAGCCGCACGCTGGGCAACTATGAAAAGTCGCTAAAGGACCACGGGTTCATGCGCATTCATCACCACCATCTCATTAACCTGAGCCATGTGGTGCAATATGTGCGTGGCCGGGGTGGCGTTGTGGTCATGAGCGACAAGAAACACATAGATGTATCGCAACGTAAACGGGATGATTTTTTGAGGATAATAGAAAAAGAGTAGCGCGGGACGTTTTCGTTATTGTCTTTAATGCATCACCTCACGCTTTTAACGCTATTTTATCCTCCCGTACCCAACATTCCCTTATATTTGTTAGGTGAGTTTTTTATATCCTTTATTCCTGTTGAGTGGTGTGGCGCTGGCTATACCTGTGCTCATTCACCTGTTCAACCTGAGGCGGTACAAGACCGTGTTCTTTCCGCATACCCGTTTTTTAAAGAACATTACTTTAAATAGCCGCAGGCAGTCGCAGGTGCGGTACAAGGCATTGCTGGCAGCACGCCTGTTGTTCCTGCTGCTATTGATACTGGCTTTTGCACAACCTTTTTTTGCTAATAAGCAGGCTGCCGGCACCCACCTGCAAGTGATATACGTGGACAACAGCAACAGCATGGAGCTGAAGAAAGGACCACGCACACTGCTGGAAATAGCCAAAGATGCCGCCCGCCGCCAAGTGCAGGATGCACCGGCAGGTACAAAATTCATACTGCTGACCAACGATAAGCCTGGCACGTATGACCCACTGCCCGTAGACAAAGCAATATCTACTATCAACAGCATAGAGATATCGCCGGTGAGCAAGACGGCCACACAGATACTGGCGGTGGTGCAAAGCCTGCTGCAGAGCAACAGCTTCCCGGCGGCAGACCTGTACTATTACTCTGACCTTCAACAGAGCGCCTTTGCACAGCAGCCCGATGCATCGCTGCTGCGCAATATCAACTTCACCGGTATACCTGTGCAAGGCACAGCCCAAAACATATATATAGATACCGCCTACCTGGCCACACCTGTATTGCAAACCGGGCAAACCAACCAGTTGATAGTGACCACCAAGGCCATAGGTGCATTACCCAAGGACCCCCCAGTATTGCAACTGAGCATCAACGGGCAGGTAAAAAGTGCGGCTACGCTCAACTTTGCCAATAAGCAGGAAAGTGTGGATACGCTGAGCTTCCAGGTGGGCGATGCCAGCTGGCAACAAATAGCACTTACCGTGAACGATGCTTCTATAAGGTTCGATGATACTTTTCGCATCACTGCGCGCAGTGCCCCTAACCTGAGCGTGCTGGAGCTGAACGAGGGGCAGCCAAACCCATACATACAAGCGGCTTTTCGCGCTTACAATGGCTTCAGGCTCACACAGGGCAGTGTGCAAACCCCACCCGAAAGCTGGAAAGAATATAACCTGGTGATACTGAACGGGGTGACCAGCATCAGCACCACACTGGGCAAAAGCCTGGCAGGCGCACTATTGCAGGGGCAGAGCATTTGTATATTCCCCGGACGCACAGCCAGCTTTGCAGCTATAAATGACGGGCTGAAAGAAATGGGCGATATACGCATAGCAGGTGCCGATACCGCCTTGCAAACAGCAAGTACTTTGCAACAAGGCAGCACACTGGTAAAGGACCTCTTTGTGAAGATACCGCCCAATGTACAGCTGCCGGTAGCAAACTGGCACTATATCATATCAGCAGGTTTATCGGCCAATCAACAGGCGGTGCTGAGCTTTAGGAATGGAGATCCTTTCTTAGCGCGGTACACACCGGGCAGGGGACAACTATATATTTGTGCTACGGCTGCCGACCTGCAAAGCGGCAACTTCCCCGGCAGCTACTTTTTTGTACCCTTCCTGTACCAAATGGCTATGCAGAGCCGCAGTGGCGATGTGTATGCGGTGACCGCAGGACGCCAGCAACCGGTATACTTATCGCTGAACAATGCTGATGAGCGCAACATGGTGCACGTATATAGCAAGGGGGTAGATGTGATACCCCCGCAACACCCCAGTGGCGCAGGGCTTGATGTGTATATAGACCAGGCAGTGCAGCAACCCGGTTTTTACAGGCTGGCGGGCAATAGCGGCGATACTGCGGCAGTGGCGCTGAATGGCGACAGGGCGGAGTCGCAACCCGGAGTATGGAGTACGAACGACCTGCAAAACCAATGGAAAGGAAGTAACATAAAATGGCTGAAACTGGCCGATACAGGCAAGGCTGAAGCGACCGGTACAGGAAGTAACTTCCCGCTTTGGAAAGTTTGTGCTATTTTAGCCGTGATAATGCTGGCTGTAGAAACATATTTACTGGCAGGCAGTTCTCGCAAACCATCAGCCGCTTAGTTGCCTATGCAATTGCTCATCAAACAGGCAAAGGTCGTGGACCCACGATCAGGATACCATGATAAAACAGTAGACCTGTTGATAGATAATGGCATTATTACCGCCATTGATACCCATATTGATACCAAGGACGCCCAAGTGATAGCTGGTGATGACCTGCACGTAAGCGCAGGCTGGGTAGATATTTTTGCAGACTACCGCGAGCCCGGATATGAGCATAAAGAGACCATAGCTACCGGCCTTGCAGTAGCTGCGGCTGGCGGATATACTGATGTGCTTACGGTACCCAATACCGATCCGGTGGTGAGCACAAAATCGATAGTGCAATATTTAATGCAGATGTCCGCAGACAATACTGTGAACCTGCACCCGTTGGGCAGCGCTACCCACAATGCCGAAGGAAAGACCCTGGCCGAGATGATGGATATGCGCGCTAATGGCGCTATTGCATTTACCGACGGCTGGAAACCAATACAAAATGCCGGGCTGATGCAAAAGGCCCTGGAGTATATAAAAGCATTCAGCGGCATAGTGCTGCAACTACCCGTAGACGCTGCACTTGCCGAAGGTGGCCTGATGCACGAAGGCCCGGTAAGTACCCGCCTGGGTATGGCAGGGATACCATCGCTGGCGGAAACGCTGATGGTACACCGGGATATAGAGTTGCTACGCTACACAGGTTCACGCCTGCACATAACAGGTGTATCAGCAGCAGAAAGTGTGGAGCTGATAAGGGCTGCTAAAAAGGAAGGGCTGGATGTGACCTGCTCGGTAACGCCCTACCACCTGGCACTGACAGATGAGGCGCTGGTGACCTACAAAAGCGTGTACAAAGTAAGTCCGCCACTGCGCAGCGAAGCCGACAGGCAAGCGCTGATAGCCGGACTAAAGGATGGTACCATAGACTGCATAGCCAGCCACCATCGCCCGCAGGAATGGGATGCCAAGACAAAAGAATTTGAATACGCCGCCGATGGTATGAACGTGCAGGAAATGGCGTTCAATATAGTGTGGGATGCCGTGGGCGATACCGTGCCGCTGCATACCATAGTGCATGCGCTGGGCAATGCACCACGTGCTATATTTGGCTTACCACAAGTGCAGGTAGGTAAGGATATGGCAGCAGCGCTTACGCTGTTCTCTCCAAGTGGCAGCACGATATTCAGTGATGGTAACATAAAATCCATGTCGCGTAATAACCCTTTTATTAATAAACAACTAAAAGGTAAGGTGACAGGTATTGTAAATAATAATACTTTTGTTTTAAATAGATAATTTATGGAAGGCAAAAAAATACATCTGACCTACGGTTTAGTTACCGGGCTTATAATGGTAGTGATCTCTGTTATACTGTATATACTCAACTTGTCGTTCAAGCCAGGTATGCAGTATATCACTTACATCCCTTTCCTGATAGGTCTTATCATGAATGCAAATGCGTATTCTAAGGCAAACGATACAATGGTAACCTTCGGCCAGGTATTTAGCAGTTGCTTTAAAGCATGTGCTATCGTTACCCTTATATTGCTGGTATGGTCCTTCATTTCGCTGGCCGTGTTTCCTGACATGGTGGATAAAGCCATGGAAATAGCACGTAAAAGCATGGTAGAAAAGAATTTAAGCGATGACCAGATCGATAAAGCTATCGAAATGACCAAGAAGTTCTTTACACCATTTATGATAGCTGGTGTTATTTTTGGCACTATGTTCGCGGGTGCACTTTTTTCATTGATAGCAGCAGCTGTTGCTAAAAAGAGCAAAGTGCCTGGCGGGCAGGTTTCATAAAATGCTCTATTTTTACACCCTATGCACGTAGATATATCCATTGTAGTTCCCCTATATAACGAAGATGAATCGCTGCCAGAACTGGTGGAATGGATAGACCGCGTGTGTACTGCCAATAGCTATAGCTATGAGGTGATAATGATAGACGATGGCAGTACCGATAATAGCTGGGCAGTGATAGAACGGCTATCGCTGGAACACCGGGAGGTGCATGGTATACGCTTCCAACGCAACTATGGCAAGAGCGCAGCGCTGAACGAAGGTTTTAAAGCTACCAGCGGCGATGTGGTGATAACCATGGATGCCGACCTGCAGGACAGCCCCGACGAGATACCCGAGCTGTACCGCATGATAATAGTAGATGGCTACGACATGGTGAGCGGCTGGAAGAAGATACGCCACGATAATGTGGTGACCAAGAACATACCCTCTAAACTATACAATGCTGTGAACCGTGCTATGAGTGGTATACAGCTGCACGATTTTAACTGTGGTCTCAAATCTTATCGCCGCAAGGTGGTGAAGAGTATAGAGATATATGGCGATATGCACCGTTTCATTCCTGTGCTTGCCAAGGCTGCGGGCTTCCGCAAAATAGGCGAGAAGGTGGTGGTGCACCAGGCGCGTAAGTATGGCGTTTCTAAATTTGGCTGGGAACGGTTCATCAATGGTTTTCTCGACCTGCTTTCTGTACAGTTCGTGAGCCGTTTTGGCAAGAAGCCAATGCACTTTTTTGGTGCACTGGGTTCGCTTACTTTTTTATTGGGCTTCATTATTACTGCATACCTGGTGATAGAGCGCCTGAGCGAAGGGGCTACTTACGGCCTTACCAATAAGCCAGGCTTCTACATGGCACTCACCACTATGATAATGGGTACCTTGTTCTTCCTTACCGGTTTTATAGCCGAGCTGGTGAGCCGCAGCGCTGCTGACCGCAACCACTACCTGATAGATAAGAAGCTGGGCTGGGAAGAGCGGGCACTATAAGATAAACACACAGCGCGGTATGGGTTAGCACTGTAAAACCTGTTCGCGGATCCGCGCGACCGCCCTGCGCGAAAGTTGTTGGTCAAGCGGCCAACAAAGGCAGGAAGAAATTGCACTTGTGCCTCTCACAGCTTCAACGCAAGATCAGCGAATTATTTAGTGATATACAACCAGGTAGTACCACCATTAGCCTGGTCGGTAGTGTCCTTCACTTCAGCGTTAGATGATGTAAGACTTTCTATATGGAACGAGGTGGAGTCTCCGTAAGGGCCTGTTGTAATGATTCTATGTAGGTGTTGTTGTCCATCAATTGCCAGGTGCCCGTCAATGGTATGCCCAGCAAAGTAGATGAGAATGAATTGTCCGAATTGAATTTCAATATGCCGTTAGTATATACTGAACTTGTACTTAGTTCATAGGCATCCATGATCTTGTTGTTATTGGTATCCACGTACACCTTTGTTATCTTCCAGGTGCCTGTTATCTGTGCAGCTACGGTGGGGCTGCTGTTGCTTTTTTTACAAGATATTATCGCCGTGGCAGCAAGCATTGTTGCACATGCAAATAGGAAGAAACGTTTCATAAGGTTTTGGGTTTGTTACAAGGTAACTGCTTTCAAAATATTATTGTGCGACCAGTAAAGAATGACGCAACTACAGCTCTATACACACATTCTTAGGCTCTGTAAAGAAACGCATAGCATCCCAGCCGCCTTCGCGGCCTACGCCACTGCTTTTGAAACCACCGAATGGTGTGCGCAGGTCGCGCAGCAGCCAGCAGTTCACCCATATGATGCCGCTGTGCACACGCATAGCTATGCGGTTGGCGCGGCTCACGTCCTGTGTCCATATAGTGGCCGATAGGCCGTAGTCGCTGGTATTGGCCAGTTGCAGGGCCTCGTCCTCAGTTTTAAAAGATTGCAAGGTCACTACCGGGCCAAATATCTCTTCCATATTGGTACGGCACTCGGCGCCCAGTCCTTCAAATATGGTAGGCTCTATAAACAGCCCGTTCTCACAGCGGCCGGGTATGGTAATGGGGTTACCGCCCAGCAATAAAGTACCACCTTCCTGCTTAGCGAGGTCTATGCAGCCCAGCACTTTTTCGTAGTGCATCTTACTCACTATAGCGCCCTGGCGGCTGTCGTCCAGCAGCGGGTCGCCCACGGTGAGCTTTTTGGCGCGGGCTATAAATTCGTGCTTGAATTTCTCGTAGATGCTTTCCTCTACCAGTATCCGGCTACCGCACAGGCATATCTGTCCCTGGTTGGTAAAGCTGCTTTGGATGGTTGTGCGCATCATCTTGTCCCAGTCGCAATCGGCAAATATGATGTTGGGATTCTTGCCGCCCAGCTCCAGGCTTATTTTCTTGAACATAGGTGCTGCCACTGCTGCTATCTGCTTGCCGGCGCGTGTGCTACCTGTAAATGATATGGCCTTGATATCGGGGTGCTCTACTATGGCGCTACCGCAACCGGGGCCGGTACCGTGCACTATGTTCAGCACACCGGCGGGCAGGCCCGCCTCGCGGCATATCACGCTAAGCAGGTAGCCTGTCATTGGCGTCACTTCGCTGGGTTTGGCAATCACGCAGTTGCCTGCGGCAAGTGCCGGCGCTATCTTCCAGGTAAATAAATATAAAGGCAGGTTCCATGGGCTGATGCAGCCTACCACGCCTATCGGTTGGCGCAGGGTGTAGTTGATGGCCTTGTCTTCCATGCTATGGCTCTCTGTGCTGAAGTGCATAGCGCCCGTAGCAAAGAAGCGAAAATTGCTGCTGGCGCGGGGTATATCCACCTTCTTGCTCAGCCATAGTGGCTTACCATTGTCGTTGGTCTCTGCAAGGGCCAGGGCATCCAGGTTCTCGTCTATCAGCTCTGCTATGCGGTTCAGTATTTTAAAGCGGTCCTCGGCAGGCGTGGTGCTCCACATTGGGAATGCCGCTTTGGCAGCACCTACAGCCTCTTCTATATCTTCAAGGTCGCTATCGGGCGTTTGGCTATAAGCCCAGCCGGTGGCGGGGTTTATATTATCCATATAGTTACCGTTGATAGGCTGCTGCAAGTCGCCGCCTATGTAGTTGCGTATTTTAGAAGGTGCCTTCAGATCCATAAGGTAAAATTAATGAATTGATGGTTAGTAAACGAAATGCTAACTGCAAGGCACTTTCGTATCAGCATTAATTAACTATATGGTCAGGTAAATCCCTTTAAACTTTCGATGATAATTTCCATCCAATTACAGATCCCTAATAAACGAACGCTATGTACAAAAACAGTATGACCTTTATTATTGCGGTGGCGCTCATTGCCTTCACCACCTCTTGCAGCAAGAACGGCTCCACAGGGCCCGCGGGGCCGGCAGGCCCATCGTATACCGGCGCTATCAGCGGCCATGTAGCCCTTTATGACCAATATGGCAGCAGGGTGCTTACCGGCCTTAACACTGCCCAGTTGCAACTGGATGGCGCTGCCGCTATAAGTCCTGATGCTACAGGCTATTATTACTATGGCAACATCAAGACCGGGGGCCACAATATAGTTGCTACCGCTGCGGGCTATGCAAGCACCCGCACCAATAACTTCCAGTTCCTCAGCGATACGCTGAACCGGGACATCAAGCTCTCAGCCATTCCCAATTTTTCCCCAGCGTCTGTTGTTTCTTATAGCAATGTTGGCTCATCGGGCGATTCAGTTATCGTTAATTTTGCACCTGATACACGTGTGCGAGAAATGATACTGTTCGTAAATACTAATTCAACAGTTAACGGCCAGCCGGGCAACTACCTGGTAGTATATCCTAAAGCTATTCCTGCCAATGCAACTAAGGTAACGATCTCCATACCAGCATCTGACCTATATGATGCAGGCATTACCAGTGGTACCACAATATACCTTGCAGCGTATGGCTATGTAGTAACAGATGGATCGGCCTACGAAGACATAACAACAGGCAAGATTGTGTACAATGCCGTAAGCGCAAGCCCGGTTACTGCTACTGCTACTGCCCCATAGGGAAATAATGACCTACGATCTTTTTAAGGGCCATGTGGTGAGAACCGCATGGCCCTTTTCGTATTAGTTATGGGGTCTCCTATTTGTAAAATAAATTCATGGATATCGGTTCATACCTTTTTTATAGTAAGTCGTGGCACGATTATTTCTATTGATGTTATGTAACTTATCTAAAAATGTATTTTATGAAAAAGATCATCCCAATAATATTGACCGCTGTAGTATTTGCATCGTGCAGTAATAATGCACAACAAGAAGCAGCAATAAGGCAACAGGCCAGTATGGACTCTATGAAGAATGCCATGGCGCAACAACATACGCTGGACTCTATGAACGCTGCAATGGCTGCGCAGCAGAACATGCAGGCCGCACCAGCTACCCGCACAGTTGTGGTAGAACATGGACATCAAGTACGCCATGAGGCACATGGTTCTACATCGTACACTACCAACAATAATAACTATGCATCGCAACCAGCCGCTGCTGCACCAGCAGCAGCACATAAAAAAGGATGGACAGGTGCTGAAAAAGGCGCTCTGATAGGTGCTGGCGCTGGCGCTATAAGTGGTGCTCTGATAGACGGGCGTAAAGGCGAAGGCGCTATAGTAGGCGGATTGCTGGGTGCAGGCGCTGGCGCTGGTACCGGTGCACTTATAGACAAGCATAAGAAGAACAAAGAACAACAGGCACAAGGCCAACAATAGAAAATACCTTTAACCTAACAAGGCCATCCCATGCTCACTGGGATGGCCTTTATTGTTTTATTATCTTTCTGTATCCTCTTTCTGGGTATGGCGCATATCTCATAGTTTTGCCGCCTATTACTTCTACTCATGAAAAAGATATTCGTACTACTTTTTGCAGCATGCTCTCTTGTGCCGTACCATTCCTTTGCATGGGGTAAAACAGGCCATGATATAGCCGGTGAGCTGGCCTATCATTTTCTTGATGATGCCACAAAGAAAAAACTGAACACCTGCCTGGGCACCACTACCGTAGAGGAGGCCAGTACCTGGATGGACGAAATGCGCAAAGACCATAGCTATGACTACATGAAGCCATGGCACTATGTAGACTTTGAAAAAGGCACCGAATACAAACCCAACCACGAAGAGAACCTGGTGAACGAACTAAACAAAGTAATAGATGAACTGGTGCACGATAAGGCGCTGCCCAACGACAAAGTGAAAACAGACCTGATGATCATCTTTCACCTGGTAGAGGATATGCAGCAGCCCCTGCATGTAGGCTATGGCGATGATAAGGGTGGTAACACTATAAAGCTGAGCTACCTGGGCAAGGATGCCAACCTGCACTGGGTGTGGGACAATGAGATAATACAGACCAAGAGCATTACCTACCAACGTTGCCTGGATGTGTACAAGACCATGAGACCCGCAGAAGTAGCCGAACTGCGTGCAGTGAACATAGAGCAATGGATAAAAGAACCCCGCGCACTGCTGCCTAATGTATACGACTTTAAGGATAATACTATAGACCAGGCGTATGTAGACAAAAATGCGCCAATAATAGAAAAGCAATTACTGATAGCCGGCCTGCGCCTTTCCAGTGCGCTGGAATTGGTGCTGAAGGACAGGTAAAGCGCTATATACATACATTTAATTCTCGCTTCTATGTTAATGGTAATATTTAGTTAAAAAATCAACAAAAATATGATGCGATACTGTTGTCGCGGCCTTACAGCATTGTTAAGCCTATAAGTTATTTATATATAAATCTATTAGCGGTAAAAAATACCACATATTGTTTTTTGCTATTCCTAAGAGGCAAAATATTGTTTAACTTACTGTTGTACTAATGCAAAAAATCAATGCGTTATGAAACAGCAGACCCGTGAACTACTCATAATAAGTAAGGTGGCCAGCAACTGGCACGGCGACTTTGACCAGAAAGTAGATGAGCTCATGGCACTTGTCACGAGAATAGATACAGAGAAGGGGGTACACAACGCCACAGAGGTGCTGGATGTATACCGCAAAAAGAAAGTGAAGTCGCGCGCTAAACGAAAAAAGCCAACCGATATAGTAGAGCGCCCTTTTGAGTTCATTGTATTCCGAAATTAGCAAGAGCCATAGCTAACACCTCCTTTATGAGTTTATCCTGGTCGTTCGCTTATTGCTGCGGTCATCGGGCATCACTCAATCCAGCGACTTATTCAGGAAATTCACCAATGGCTTCATAGTAGCGAACACATTGGCGCACTGTGTCACTATTGTCTTGCTTGTCCAGTCTTTATCTGCAATGCTGTGCGATACAATAAAGCTTTTCATTTTCAGGTATTCTATAGCGGGGTTCTCTGCATCATAGCCCTGTGGCGCGCTTTTTAGCTGTTCACCCTTCAGGTCAGCAAACGTTTTTTTGAAGTCCTTCTGGTCTACTATAGTTTTAAAGTCTGCGAAGTTGTAATCTATTTCCTGCCGCACCGCCTTTAGCAGCGGGGCCTCGGGGTTCCACACCCCACCACCGGCCATACTTTTGCCTCCCGGCTGCAGGTGTATATAAAACCCCGCGCCGGCAAACTTTTTTCCACCCTTGCTAAAGTAGGCCGAGAAGTTCTCTTTGTATGGTGTCTTATCTTTCGCGAACCGAACATCGCGGTATATACGGTATATACAATCCTTGGCTTTTTGCCCGGCAAGGGCAGGCTCTATAGGCGTAAGGGCTTCCAGCAGCTCGCTTACAAAGGTTTCCCAATCTTGCCTGGCTGTTTCGTATCGCTCTTTGTGTGCATCGAACCAGGGCTTGTTATTATTGGCAGCTATATCTTTTAAAAATTGCAGTGTGGCAGCTTGCAGCATGATGTTAAATATTTTAAGAAAACACCTTTTGTAGGTCGAATATAGTGATATAAGAATTAGTTTTGAAAAGAGATGATGGATAAGCGGCGGTATATATTTTACCCGTTGTGCGCCAGGCTGTTACAATGCCGTAATATAAAGCTTTATTAGCCCGAGCCTTATTTTTGGTACCTTTGCACCCCGGATCAAGAGAACTATACAATATGAATAATAATAAAAAACGTTTGGCCATATTGGGCGCCACAGGCTCTATAGGCACACAAGCCCTGGAGGTTGTAGCTGCACATCCGCATTTGTTTGCGGTAGAGGTGCTTACTGCCCATAGCAATGCCACCCTGCTTATAGAACAAGCCATAGAATACAAGCCCAACGCCGTTGTAATAACCGACGAGAGTAAGTACCTGCAGGTAAAGGAAGCGCTGAGCTCATACCCTATAAAAATATTTGCCGGCTCTGCCGCACTGCTGCAGGTAATAGCCTGGGAGAGTATAGATCTGGTGCTGGGCGCCATAGTAGGCTTTGCCGGGCTGGAATCGATACTTGCAGCTATAGAGGCAGGTAAAACGATAGCCCTTGCCAACAAGGAGACCCTTGTAGTGGCTGGCGAGCTGGTGATGGCGCGGGCCGCTGAAAAGAATGTACGCATAATACCGGTAGATAGTGAGCACTCAGCCATTTTTCAATGCCTGGCGGGGGAATACCAGGGCACTATAGATAAGGTGATACTCACCGCATCGGGTGGGCCGTTCCTGGGCCGCAAGCCCAACTACCTGGTGAATGTAAAGGCATCGCATGCACTGCAGCACCCCAACTGGACCATGGGCGCCAAAATAAGCATAGACAGCGCCACCCTGATGAACAAGGGGCTGGAAGTGATAGAGGCCAAGTGGCTGTTCGGGCTGAAGAATGAGCAGATAGAAGTAATAGTGCATCCGCAATCCATAATACATTCTCTGGTGCAGTTCACCGATGGCTCGCTGAAAGCACAGCTGGGATTGCCTGATATGAAACTGCCTATCCAGTATGCCTTATCGTACCCCGGCCGCATACCCAATAACTTTAAGAAGTTCGATTTCAAGGACTACGATAAGTTCACCTTCGAAGCTGCCGATCATAAAACTTTCCGTAACCTTGCACTGGCTAAGGAAGCGTTGTACAAAGGTGGTAACGCCCCCTGTGTGCTGAACGCCGCTAACGAGATGGTGGTGGATGCTTTTCTGCACAATAAAGTTGGTTTCCTGGAGATGAGCGAGATGATAGAAAAAACAATGGAACGTGTTACTTTCATAGAGCACCCTACGCTGGACGACTACCGCCAGACGGATGCTGATGCGCGCAAGTACACCACCGAATTTTTGAAAAAAAGCCAACTGTCTATATACTAACATCCTTTATTAAATGATGCAACTGAATACTGTTCTATTATTATCTGGTGGCGCCACACAAGCCATACAGATCCTGGCATCCCTGTCTTTACTTATTGCACTGCACGAGTTTGGCCACTTTTTCTTTGCCCGCCTGTTCAAAACACGGGTTGAAAAGTTTTACCTCTTCTTCGATTTCCTTTTTCCATTCTCTGGCCTGCTCAACTTTTCATTGTTCAAAAAGAAGGTGGGCGATACCGAGTATGGTATAGGATGGTTCCCGCTGGGTGGCTATGTGAAGATAGCCGGCATGGTAGATGAGAGCATGGACAAAGAGGCGCTGAAACTACCACCGCAGCCGTGGGAATACCGCTCTAAAAAAGCATGGCAAAGAATGTTCATAATGCTGGGTGGTATCATGATGAATGTGATAGTGGCCATGATACTGTACATGGTGGTATTCAGCGTGTGGGGCGAGCAGTACCTGCCGGCGAATGCTGCAGTATATGGTATAACTACCGATAGCACCGCCCGCACAATGGGCCTGCAGAACGGCGATATTGTGGTAGCTGTGGATGGCAAGCCTGTAGATAGGTTCGAAGATATTACCAAGGATATCATCTTTAACTCCCCTAAAGAGATGACCATACTGCGCAATGGCCAGCAAAAAGATATACCCGTACCGGCAGGTACCCTTGGCAACATAATAAAAGACTCTAAAAACAAAAAAGGTCGGTTCATCACTCCACGCATACCCATGATAATAAGCGGAGTTGCACCGGGCAGTGAAGCAAAGAAGATGGGCGTACAACCTTTTGATAGTGTGATAGCAGTAAATGGTATACCTGTTCAGTTCCTTGATGAGTTTGCACATGCACTGTCCATAGCCAAATCGCAGCCGGTGAGTGTGGTGGTGGCCCATCACAAAGATGGTAAGATAGATACCCTAAGAGGCACTGTACCCGCAACAGGTATGCTGGGCATTACCCAGAGCCTGAGCCCAAAAGATTACTTCTATTTCCTGAAACATAAAACCGTAAAGTACACACCTATAGAGGCTATGGGCAAGGGCGTTACTTACACCTACGATAAGTTTACCGAGTATGTGCAGCAGTTCAAGCTCATCTTTACATCCAAAGAAATAAAGCCATCGGAAAGTGTAGGTGGTATGATCACCTTTGCCCAGCTGTTCCCTACCGAGTTCGACCTGCAGGATTTCCTGATGCTGACGGCTTTCATCTCCATCATCCTCGCCTTCATGAACCTGTTGCCTATTCCGGGTCTTGATGGTGGCTATGTTATCTTCCTGCTCTGGGAAATAATAACCGGCCGCAAGGTGAATGAAAAGGTAATGGAAGTAGCTACCACAGTGGGCCTTGTTCTACTGCTCGGTGTGATGCTGTATGCGAATGGGATGGATATACTGCACTTGTTCAAGAAGTAACTACATTAAATATATTATTAGAACCGTCCTGTGAAAGTGGGACGGTTTTTTATTTTTAGTACGCATAAAGGACGTGGCAAATTGAATGTCACTTCCGTACAATATAAACAACAATAGCTTTGCAACTGAAGATCATAAGACAATGAAAGAATACTCGTCTTACCTTGATAGGGTTGAGGAATTGTTCGATAAACAAGTAGTTCCAAATAGTCCTGAAGGAGAAGAGTTGCAAATGATATTGCTACTAATAAAACAGTATGAAGATTACATTTCCCTATCATGACCCTATAGATGTATAAAGCCACAATGACGGAGATTCTTCTAAAATGAAAAGCCGGAAATATCAAAATGACATTTCCGGCTTTGTGGAACCGCCGGGATTCGAACCCGGGTCCAAACACATGCCCAATAAGCTTTCTACATGTTTATTCCTTTATTTTATCTTAGAAGCCTGCCGGAAGAGGACAAACCTACTGGCTTCCCAGCCGTTTTAGTTTTAGTACCCGCAGCACAGCAATACAGGTCTTATCCCATTATTTGTTTGATTGGGCGGCGGGGACTGCAATGGGCAGCATTCCCCGCGGCCATAATGGTTGCGTTAATCTCTGATTAAGCAGCCATGGCGTAGTTAGATTCGCCAGTTAGAGTTTGAGCATTCAGATTTACGTGCTAATTACACAACGCACGACATGCTTACACCTACCCTGCCTTATGCTGTCAAAACCAGTCGGCCCCAAAAGCAATTTAAATGGCAGCGGTAACTTACCGCTTATCAATAAAAGAGCAACTACAAAATTACAAAATATATGCCACATGGGCACATCTATGTTATAGCAAGTATATGGGTCAAACTTAGATGGTAATAAGGTGCATGTAGTAGATCATATACCTTTTTTCTTATCGCTGATATGATATTTGTACTCCTTGTCGAAATACCAACGATAAATATGTAACAACGGCTTCTTTATAAAAATATAAACAATTGTAACTAAAAGACCGAAACCAATAGCACAAAGAATGATGTTCTCCAGGCGTACCGGCTTTCCCATCTTAAGCATAATAACAGTAGCTAAACCACTTACTATAAGAAAGAACCTGGCAATATATTGTAGCTTATTCATCGCCTATAGTTTATATTAAAAAACGATATAGCAACAAATGTAAAGCATATTAGATTTAAAACTGAGTATTTAAGGTTGTCTTTTAATTATCCTTAGATCAACAGATCATTATGTAGAAAGCATTGTAATTATTTCTCTTTGTTGGGCACTGTACGGAACACCACATCCCAGATAACAGAACTTACACCAAAACCCTTGTCCGGCGTTTTGTAGTGGTGCAAATGGTGATTGCGCCACAGCGCCTTCATGAACCGGGGCGGTGCAAAGGCATGTATAGCAAAGTGCATAGAACCATATAGCAGGTAGCCGGTAAGGAACCCCGGGAAGAAGGCCAGCGCACCCCAGCCCATGATGCTATAGGTGATGAAGAATACCGTGCAGGCCGCAATGAAACTAGGCACCGGCGGCATGAAAAGGCGCTCTTTATCGCGGGGAAACTCGTGGTGCACACCGTGCATAGTATATATCAGGCGGCGTACACGCGGGCTTTCTGCAACAAAGTGGAACAGGTAGCGGTGCATAAAATACTCGAAAAAGCTCCACAAGAACGCACCACATATGAACAACAATAATTCGTGTGCAACAGAAAGACCCCGGTAAGCGTTGCCGTAATAGAGCAGGAAAGCAATAATGGGTATGTAGATACTATAGATGACCACAGGATGCGTTTTGGTCATCTGCTCCATGAGCGCACTTTTAAACAACCTGGCCTGTCCTTTATTCTGTATTTTCTCGAATTCCATATGAGCCTGTTCTAAAAAAAGATCACATCATTTTTTATCCATTAGGGTCAGGTCATCGTTGCCTATTTCGTTCAGTATCTTATCGCCCTTAGCTGCTCTTTTCATTTGTGCTTTGCCCATCCATATCAGTAATGCAGGCTGCAGTATCAGGTTGGTTATCATTGCTAAGAACAAGGTAGTTGACGTTAAATATCCCAATGATTTAGTGCCATCGAACTCTGATAAAGCAAAAACCCCAAAGCCCGCTATCAGGATAAAGGAAGTATATATGATACTTAACCCGGTATCGTGAATGGTGCGCTGCACGGTGTCTGCTATGCTATCATCATACTTCAGCAGATCCTGCTTAAAACTGACCAGGAACCTGATAGTCACATCAATAGTTATGCCAAGCGCCACACTGAACACCAGGACCGTAGAAGGCTTGATGCGTATACCCATCCAACCCATAATGCCAGCAGTGATAAGCAGGGGTACTATGTTGATAACGATAGAAATGAGTAGGATGCGCCACGAACGGAACAGCACTATCATGCACCCGAATATCATAATGAACGCCAGTATGAGGCTGTCTCGCAGGCTATTGATAATGAATTTGCTGCCCTCGAGGAACACTATTGAGGTACCGGTAAGGGTAACCGTAAACTTAGTACTGTCAAACAGTTCGTTGGTTTGGCTGCGTATGCTATCCAACAGCAGCGGCAGTCGTTTAGAGCCTATATCGGCCATATTCACACTGATGCGTGCTTTTTGCTTAGTGCTGTCTATAAATGAGTTGATGAGCTTGCCGAACATATTGCTCTTGTCGGCGCCTTTCTTTGTCCGCAGGTAGGGCAGTATAAAGGAGGCTTCTATCATATCGGCGGGCATTTTATAGCTGCCGCTGTCGCCGCCATAGTAGGCCTGGCTGGCAAACTTTACACCCTCGGTTATAGATAGCGGGCTGGCAATATCGGGATATTGCTTCAGGTCGGCGCTTAGCTGGTCCATGGCCTGTAGGGCGGGCAGCGATAGTATGCCATTCTTCTTCTTGGCATCTACCACTATCTCCAAAGGCATTACCCCTTTAAAATTCTTCTCGAAGAACTTCAGGTCCATGTACACTTTGTCGCTCTTTGGCAGGTCGTCCACTATGTGTGCATCTGTTCTCAGCTTTAATATACCCATTACGGCTACGCCGCAAATAATAACGGTAGCGCCATATATCCATACCCGGTGGCCAAATACCCAGTTGGTAAGGGTGGTAAGCAGTTTATTTATCCAGTTGCTGTTGAGGTAGCTGGTGTGCTTGCCCTTTGGCGGCGGCAGGAAGCTGAACAACGACGGAAGAAATACCAGCGATATAAAGAACAGGGCAATGATATTGAGACCCGCTACCAAACCAAATTCCTTCAGTATGGCGCTCTTGGTAAAGAAGAACACACCAAAACCAATAGCAGCTGTAAGATTGGTGAACAAGGTAATGATACCCATCTTATCTACCATTATGAGCAGCGACCTTATCTTGTTTTGCGAGCGGCTGAACTCTGAGTGGTACTTGTTGAGGAAGTACACACAGTTGGGTATGCCTATCACCACTACCAGCGGTGGTATAAGTGCAGTGAGCAAGGTGATCTTGTACCCCAGCAATACAATAGTACCTACCGACCAAACCACCCCTACTGCCACCACTATCATAGAAGAGATAACAGCCACAAAAGAACGGAAGAAGAAGAACAGGATAACGGCCGTAAGCAGGAAAGACATGAGCAGGAACATCTTCATCTCTGCCTGCACCTTGTTCGCCATTTGGGTACGTATGAATGGCAAGCCGGAATAATGCATCTCTACATTGTACTTCTTCCCGAAAGAATCGGCTGGGGCAACTATGTCGCTGACCACTTTGGTGCGGCCCTTTGAGTTGAGCACCGTTTTGTTGATGCTGATAGCCATAAGGTATGCGTGGGTATCAGCATTGTAGAGCAGGCCTTTATAAAAAACAAGGTTGTAAAAGGCCGATCTGAAACTATCCATATTGGCGTAGGCGGGGTTGCCCGCCAGGCGCACAACTGCCAGCTTTTGTGTTGCCGTATCTTTTATCAGGGTAATGGCGCCGGGCACACTCAGCACATTTTCCACAGCACTCACATGCTCTATACGGTGCACCAGGGTGCTGTAGTCTTTGAAAAAAGCAGAGTCGAAGAACTTATCGGTCTGCACGCCCAGTACCATAAGGTTGCCATCCTCACCAAACTGCTTGCGAAACTGCTGGTAGGCAATGTACTTAGGGTTGTCTGTAGGTATGGAATTGGTGAATTCGTAACTCAGTTCTACTTTGGAGCCATAGTATCCGAATACTGCTGTTATTGCCAATAAGACTATAAGAAGCGCTATCCGGAATTTTATGATAAAAGCCGCTATGCGGTGCCACATGTTCTTTGCTTGTATTAAGTGGCTGCAAAAGTAGGCAATTATGCCCACTTAGGGGCCGCCAACCACGCAAACGAGCTCATAAATAACCCTTGATGACCAGGAAACGGAACAACTGAGGCAAGGAGGCCTGTGGGTAGTAGGGTGCATACATCTTTTCCTGGTCCACGGGTGTCACAATGGTCCAGGTGGTAGAATCCTGTTCATGTGTGGCCTCGGCTATGCGTGCGTGGCCTTGGCTATATATCTTTATGAACGTAAGACCATCTATCGATCGCAGCTTGAAACTGCCGGCGGGCTGATCGTTCCTGAATATCTGTGTTCCTTTTACGACTATGTTTATCCCTGCGGTATCTTTAAGCGGCACTATTTGCTGGGCATGCAGCAGGGAAGTCAAACAAACTAAGACAGTGAGCAATATATACTTGAGTCGTTTGATACTACTATCCATACAGCTCCAGGTGAATATCTTTTTTGTCGTAGCCCATGGTCACTATGCGTTCGCGTGCCTCATCTATCATGGCGCGCCAGCCGCACAGCATAAAGAGCGCCGGGTGGTGCTCCTTTGCCAGGTCCTCATATATGGCATGTACATAGCCTTTATTGCCCTCCCAGTCCTCGCGGCTCAGTGTGGGGTGGTAGGTGAAACCGGGCATTGTTCTTTCCAGTTCGCGCATCGTGTCCGCATACAGCAGGTCGGCCTTGGTGCGCGAGCCAAAGATGAGGTGTATTTGCCCATGAGGTGTGTTGTGGTAGTTGATATAGTGCAGCATGCTGTGGAACGGCGCTATGCCCGTGCCGGTGCAAATGAGGTAGATGGTCTTCTCCAGCACATCGGGCAGTACAAAGGTACCCTGTGGCCCACGCAGCTGGAACTCGCTACCCACCTTTACCTCATTGAATATATACTTTGATGCGGCACCGCCCTCTACGAACACAATGAGCAACTCTATGATGTTGGAGCCTGACGGCATGGAAGCTATGCTGTAGCTGCGCCAACGTTTGTTGCGCTGCTCGTGTATGGGCAGGTCGAGGGTAACGAACTGGCCGGGCTTAAAGTGGAACTCGGTTACATTGGGAAGTTCTATCCAGTAGCTGCGTGTATTGTATGTAACCTGCTCTATACGCATTACCCTGCCGGTTTGCCATTCGAGTGCCATACGTTAATTTTCATGTAAGTTACACAAATAACGATGTATCTACTCCTTCTTCGCAGGTGCTAATGTGCTGTCTTTTTTTATGTACTCCCGGTAGTTGTAGCGTATCCACATTTTTAGTTCCAGGTCGGGTGCGGTGCGGGCAAAACTATAGTCCATGGGGTAGGCATTCATGAACACGGCAAGTGTATCTCCTGTGAAACCAGTTAGGATGCTTACGAGTTCCCGGGTATACCGGGTATCTATGAACCGGTCTTGCTCTGCCTGCTGGAACTCTTTTACGAACTGCTTCCTTTTCTTTTCGCTCTTCGATCCCTTTTGCACCAGCGCACCTATCAGGCCATCTACCCCCACACCATTACCGGTGGTCGATCCTTTTATTTTTACAGGTTGCTTGTCCAGTTCCTTGGCGTATTCGCGGCGGCGCTTCATAGAGTCTATCTGGAAGGGGGTGTAGTTGGCGTGTATGGTATATTCATCCAGCTCGTAGTTCTGCGGCTGCATGCCTACATTCATAGATGCCAGCACCAGCGATGCGGGTGTGATGTTAGTGACCTGCTTGTAGCCCACATAAGAGAACTGTATAGGGTCGCCGCTCTTGGCAGGCAGGCTGTAGCGGCCGTTCTGATCGGTGTAGGTAGATAGCTTGGTGTTCACATCCATCACGCTTGCCGCAAAAAGTGGCTTACCGGTAATGCCATCGGTTACGATACCTTCCAAGGTCTGGCAGCGCGCGGCAATGGTGATGAACAGCAGGCATATGAAAAGGCAATAACGCAAGGTGTAACTATGGTTTTGAAATAACCCGCAAGATAAGGAGGGTTTGTGCTACACAGGCTTTGATTATGTTAATATCTTCATATAATCTCTTCCTCCGGTGTCTTCAGCATCTTCAACTCCGCCACTATAATGTAGCTAACAATGACCAGGAATGACCAGGAGCTGATCTTGTTATAGTCTACCATGGTCCAGGCATCATGCTGGTAGGCATACTTCCATGCACCGAACCTGGTAGCAATATTCTCAGCAAGCCAGATAAAGAAGCCAATGAGCAGGAAGCTGACAGAGACCGGCATCCGGTAAGCCTTGTCTTCTATGTGTATCACAACTACCGATTTCCAGAAGAGTACCAGGATCACCACGCCTATGTAGTAGCGCACATCGGGCATAAAGTGGTTGGTAAAAAAATTGAGGTAGATGAGCGCGCCCGCTATGCGTACCGGCCAGTGTGGTGGCCATTGCAGCATTTGCAAATGGAAGCGTCGCCATGCCTGGCACATGTAGCTGGCCACACTGGCATACATGAAGCCGCTGTACAATGGCACACCGGCAATTTTAGTATACGCGAACTCAGGGTAAGACCACGAGCCATAATGCACTTTGAACAGCTCCATACACAACCCCAGCAGGTGAAAGATGCAGATCACTAATACTTCGTCCTTTGTTTCTACTTTGGTTGTAAATAAAATGATCTGGATCGCTACGCATGCAAGCAGCAGAAAGTCGTACCGGGGCATGATGCCTGCCAGCAAATGAGACACTGCCAGCATGCTGAACACCAGCACCGGGAAGATGCACGACAATGCCTGCTGAACACCGAAAATAAAAAAGTGACGGATGTAGGTTCTCAAAGCAATGACGTGGATCAAAGGTTTAGTGAGTGTAGATAATATGCTGCGGCAGTGGTCGTATCTTTACTGCCAGCGCCGCAAACAAATATACCATGGATAACTATTACACTCAAGTTGTAGCTTTTATAAAAAAACATCTGAAGAAAAAGTATGCTTTCCGCCTCATTAATAAACTAACGGGCGTGGAGTACACCGAAGAGCGGGCCATACTTGCAGAGATGATACCCGGCCTGAGCGAAGAGACCTGGGAAGACCTGATAGAAAAAATGTATGACGACGGGCACATAGAAAAGGATGATGGACGTACCGTCACTTTTACAGATGAGTTTGTGGTGAAGTAGGGGGGTATAATATTGCTATGCCAAACCTACTCCCCGGCCTCTCGGCCACCCCTCCTTAATCCACCACTAAAAAGTGGGGATTTCGAAGGAGGGGCGTTTTGTGGATCAGTGGGTTAGTTTTCACCACACGAATAGTTGCAACAGCGATCTTAGTTTTCGGGGGTTTACAGGGGCTGGCCGTTTGCGCTTTGGGGGTCTCATGTTTGCCATAAAGGTCACGAGCAGTTCATGTTTTTGTTGTCGCTTGTTCATAGTGGTTCCTTTTATGTTCGGTGGTGTTTATGCTGTTATTTGCAGTGCTTGTGGCTTTGCATGGTCTATGTAAAACTGGTCGTCCTGCACTATCTCGTAGCCGGTCTGCGCCAGCTTACCTGCCACGCGCGCCGTGTGCCTGTGTGCCAGCAACATGGCCTTTGCGGGCTCGCGGGTGGTGCGCACATATTCGGGCAGTTGCAGTGCCAGGCATTCCAGCGCCAGCTTGTGGCTGTAGCCCTTGCGTATGCGCAGCCGCGGCGTGCCCAGCCGGTAGCCTATAATGCCGTATGGTGTACCTATACTGCGCCTGTGCTTAAAGAGCACTTTCTTCTGCTCGCGGCAGTAGGTCTCTATCATAGCGTGGGCACTTTTACGCAGGTATTCCAGGCAGGTCAGCTCGGGTGCATATTTCTTTCTTATCTCTTCCATTGCTGCTTCCTGTGCAGCCTGTAGTTGCGCTTCGTTCTGCACCGCTTCGCTATACTGTTGCAGTGCGGTCTCGAACTGTGCTGCGGTCACATGCTCTACGGGCTTTATGGCTATTTTAAACATGGGGTTATAGGTTTTCATAGTGTGTTTGTTTTATTATTGTTATGCTGTATTTACGATGCCAATGCACTCATTTTTTGTATCATACTGCCTACTATCACTTTGGCATAGCGATCGTGGCGAATGTCCAGCATGTTCCAAAGCTGGTAGAAGGCCATGGCCTCGGTGCCAGCCAGGGCCAGGGTGTAGCGCTCTTGCTTGCGCTGCACCATTAGTTGCAGGCGGTGCTCCAGCTCCAGCATATATTCCTGCAGCAGCCGGCCGTGTTCGTTCCTGGGTTTAAATTCGTCCTTCATCTCGGTGCACAGGTTGCACAGGGCCTCCAGCCTTTCGCCGGTCACGCGTACCCTTATCAGTCGTTTATCCATTGGTGTACTTTGTGGTATGCGTTATCGTATTGGTTAGTGAAAGCCGGTCCTGGGTATACAATAGGTCTTGCGCGCGGGTAAGCG
>CBDIBP010000013.1:0-64100 GCA_965276955.1 Flavipsychrobacter sp. | reverse complement strand
AGAAGAACGACGAGCGCACTACTTACAACCTCATGTATGTAGATGGTAAAACGGGCATCACCTACGCCAAGCGCTTCAACGTCACCGGCATCACCCGCGATAAGGAGTACGACCTTACTAAGGGCAACGCCGGCAGCAAGGTCACTTACTTTACGGCCAACGCCAATGGCGAGGCCGAGGTTGTTGGTATCACCCTGCATCCCGGCAGCAAGGCCCGTATCAAAACACTCGATTTCTACTTCGAGGAGCTCGATATCAAGGCGCGCAGCGCCCAGGGCAACCAGGTCACCAAGTACCCGGTAAAGCAGGTAAAACTGAAAGAGAAAGGTCGTTCTACCCTTTCTGCACAAAAAATATGGTACGATCCCGCCATTGGCCGCCTCAATAAAGAGGGTCATGGCACACTGCTGGGCCGTTTCGAGGATAAGGAACGTATCATAGTGTTCACCAAAGACGGCTGTTACGAGCTCATCGACTTTGAACTCACCAACCGGTTCGATGCCGATATGCTGCTCATAGAGAAGTTCATACCCGAAAAGACGGTAACAGCTGTGTACTACGATGCCAGGAACGACCAGTTCAATGCCAAGCGTTTTGTTATAGAGACACAGACCTTAAAAACAAAATTCTGCTTTATAAAAGAAGGGGAAGGTAACTACCTGCAGTTCGTTACCACGGTGCAGGAGCCATTGGTCATCATAAAAACAGGCAAGAAGAGAAGTGAATTTGCAGAGGAAGAAGTGGCCCTCCACGAGCTGATAGACGTTACCGGCTGGAAGACCATAGGCACCCGCATAGCTGGCGGCGATCTTCGGGAAATAGCCCTGCCAGCAACAGCCGGTGACGCCGCTGCACAAGATGACGCCCCTACCCTCTTTTAAAAAGAGAATATAGGTCAGGAATGCGGGCGATAGACAAAAGAAAATGTACTTGTATGTGCGGCGGTAGCGCAAGCAAATACAAGTAATATGATCATAACACGGGCAAAGCTGAGCCCATATTCAGCCACCTTTTTGCTGCGATCCTTCATCGGCTACAAAAAACCAGTGGCCCCCTATCGAGCCTGCTATAACACGCAGTAGGGCTAACCCCTTTGCCTGCAGAGCGTTGGCAAAGGGGCGGCTTTTTTGTTTCTTTTTTGCCGCCAAAAAAGAAATAACAACAGGAGCAAGATCTGAGAGAGCTATGTTCCGATTATTTACAAGGTAGGTTCCATAGGATATCCGTCCTTAGCACAATTTTTTTACTAAGAATTATTACCTTCACATATTATACTTCTGAAAGAGACATATAAGTCAGATGAAAAAAATAGAATTGGAAATAGTGGCCTTGTCGCACAGCATTACACAAACGCATTCTTACGCAGTGGTACTTGGTGAAGTGAACGGGTTAAGAAGGTTACCTATAGTGATAGGCGGATTCGAAGCACAGGCCATAGCAGTGGCACTGGAGCGCATGCAGCCCAGCAGGCCGCTCACACACGACCTGTTCTCTAATTTCATGACCACCTTCAATATTGAGCTGACTGAAGTTGTTATCTACAAACTGGAAGAAGGTATATTTTTCGCTAAGCTCATTTGCCACAACAACGATAACGAACCTGTTGAGATAGATTCCCGCACTTCCGATGCGTTGGCTCTCGCCGTCCGCGCCAGCTGCCGCATATATACCTACGAGAACATATTAGATACTGCCGGCCTCTACCTCGATCAAACCGAAGGTGCACCAGTAGAAAAAACAGATGCCCCTGTTACGGCTACCCCTACAGTAAGCTCATCAGTTGATAAAGACCTCAAAAGCCTGAACCTCGACGAGCTCAACAAGCTCCTGCAGCAGGTCCTCGATCAGGAAGACTACGTAAGGGCCATCAACATCCGCGACGAAATAAACAATCGTAAAAATAAATAGTCAAATACACGAGGGATTAATAGGCACTATTCTTTCCAGCAAAGGATGTCTATTTATATGTCCTTAAAAACCGTTAACTTAGTATATACATAATTTACCTGATGAACAAGGTGCTGCTTGGTCTTTTATTGTTATTGTCGCTCCATTCCTATGCCCAGCCCAATAAAGATAAGTGTGGATACCAACTGGTAAAAAATGCACTGATATCCCGCGATCCTAATTTTCAGCAACAGCTCGATGCATATCTTAAGAACAGGCTGCAAAACAACTCCCTGGCCAAGACAACTGGCAGCGTTACCTTGAACATCACAGTACCCGTAGTTTTCCATATTGTCCTCGATACAGCACAACTACACCAGCTGGGCGATTCTGCCGGGGTGGCTAACAGGGCCATAAGCCAGGTACAGGTATTGAACGAGGATTACAACCGCGGCAATGCAGACAGCACCCTCATCCCGGTCGATTTTAAACCACTGTACAGCAATGTGAATATAAAGTTCGCCTTGGCTCATACCGACCCTAAGGGTCAGCCCACCAGCGGGTGGGATATAAATACTACCCCGCTGCGCGGGTTCGATGCCAGTGCCACCGACCCTTGTGGCGATGCCAAGCACGCAGCCACCACCGGTGTTGATGCTTGGGACGTGACGCGTTATATAAATGTGTGGGTCATTAATTTCCTCTATGGTGGTCAGCAATCCACCATTTTAGGCCTTACAGTACCCCCTGCATTTACCATAGATACCATTACTGGTTTCCCTAAAAGCGAGATGGGTGTGCTGCTGGGTTACGATGCGTTTGGCAGGCGCAACGCTCCTACCCAATATTTCTATACACATATAGACCTCGGCCGCACGCTCACCCACGAAATGGGACATTATTTCGGTCTGTTCCATCCCTGGGGCGATGATGGGGTGCTATGCCCCGGCGACCCCGGAGGCAAGGACGACGGCATTGCCGATACACCGCCTGAAGGTGGCCCCAACTATGGCTGCCCTACATTTCCAAAGTACGATGTATGCTCCCCACCTGGTATGGGCAGCGGCATCATGTTCAATAATTATATGGACTATACCGATGATGCCTGCATGAACATGTTCACTTACGACCAGGTACAGGTCATGTCATCGCAGATACAGCCCGGCGGCGAGTCGCATGAACTTACCATTCATCCTGACCTGCTCCTATACCCTGGCAATGTACTGCCCGTGTCCGATAATAGTTTCATCATCACTCCAAATCCTTCTTCTGGCGCAGTATACATTAGCTTCAACCAGGTGCCCACTGGCTTCACAGATATATCGGTAAGAAATGCTATGGGTCAGAAGGTATGGCAACAAAATACCACCTCCATGCAAACCTCCTACTTCCCTGTCGATCTGTCAACACTCGGCAAGGGGATGTACTTTGTCACCTGTTACTTTGCGAACGCCACGCAGACACGTAAAATTATATTATTGTAATAGCTAAGGCTTAACTTTGCAATAGCAGAAGAGTCAAATCATAAATGAGAAAAATACTATTTATATTAATGAGTTGCCTGTGCGCTACTGCCGCATTTGCCCAAACTGAAAAGTGCGGCGCAAAAATGCTTCGGGAGTCTATAGTAGCGCAACATCCTGCTTTTGCTGCAGAACTGGATCGCATTCAGGCTATGCAAAAAGCACAAACAGATGCTTTATTAAAAGCCCGTGCCTACGGGGCTGTAGAAAAGACGACCTCAATTGGCACTATTCCTATTATTTTTCACATCGTGCTCGATTCTGCACAGATAGCACAGCTGGGGGGCGAGGCAGGTATACAAGAGCGTGCCGACTCTCAGATAGCAGTACTGAACAGGGATTACAATGCCGCCAATGGCGATGCTTACCTTATACCATCTGCTTTCAAACCGCTGTATGGCAACGCTGGCATCACGTTTGGCTTAGCACGCAGAACACCCACCGGCGATTGTTCATCGGGTATAGATATCGTACAGACCCAGGCAACCAGTATTAGCTATTATGGTACAGCTGGTTCTACATTTGGCTTTAGCGATGCTAAGTACAGCGCAAGTGGTGGGGCCGATATGTGGGACTCATCCACCTACCTTAATGTATGGGTCGTTAACCCAAGCCCCGCAGGTATACTGGGCCTTACTGTTCCTAAGTCATATGCCAATGTCGGGGGCGGTTTCTCTTCTTCAGAAGAAGGCACGGTCATCAACTATGGTGCGTTCGGTGTAAAAAGTGCTAACGCTACTTATTTTTTAAATGGCGCAGCTGGCGGCCGAACTTTAACGCACGAACTCGGTCATTTCTTCGAGACATGGCATCCATCCGGCGATGATGGCGGCCTTTGCCCTTGGGATGTGAATGGCAAGGACGATGGCATAGCAGACACTCCTCCAGAGGGCTTGAACCATCAAGGGAGGTATACCATACCATTACCTACAGTAGTAGATAATTGCTCCGATTCCGCAAGCGGCATCTTGTATATGGATTTTATGGACTATCCTGACGATGCTTTCGCCCTTTTATTTACGCAGGAGCAAGCGGCGCGTATACAAAGCAATGTGCTGCCCGGTGGCGAGTCTTATAGCCTTACCACTCACCCTGGCGTGTTCGATGCTACTGGCTGCCCCAACCTTGCAGTGTCCTCCACGGCCGTTCTGCATACCATCAGCATCTCCCCCAATCCTACTACGGGTATCATTCATATTAATACTGGCACTAAAAGCCAGGTACAATATATAACCGTTACAAACATACTCGGCCAGGTGGTTCAGCGCATTATACCATCTGCAAAAGCCCCCATCTATACTATTGATATGGTTGGTATGCAGAAAGGTCTTTACTTTGTACAGTGCTTTTTTACAGATGGCATGGTTTCCGGGAAAATAATTTTACAATGACAGGTACATTCAGCTTAGAACAGATATTACAACAAACCAATTTAGATAAAGACCTGCTGCGTATAGCAGAGAAAGTACAACGCAAAGAGCGCATCACAGACCAGGAAGGGCTACTGTTATTTCAGAAAGGTGAGCTTGGCTTTGTGGGTTCATTAGCTGCGCATATAGCGGCAGAGCTACATGGTGGCAAGGTATATTTCAATCGCAATTTCCATATAGAGCCTACCAACGTTTGTGTATTCACCTGCAATTTCTGTTCTTACTCACGCCAGTACAAGAACCGCGATGAAGGTTGGGAACTGACCAAGGAGCAGATGATGGACATAGTGCGCAAGTACGATGGCCAGCCGGTAACAGAGGTACATATAGTAGGCGGCGTGCACCCCAAAATGAACCTCGAGTTCTTTTGTGAGTTACTAAGCAGCATACGTGCTCATCGTCCGGGCCTGCACCTCAAGGGCTTTACCGCTGTAGAGCTGGACTATATGTTCCGCAAAGCAAAACTATCTGTTGAGGAAGGTATGCAAAAACTAAAGGACGCTGGCCTGCAGTCTATGCCAGGCGGTGGTGCAGAGATATTTCACCCTGAGGTACGGGAGCAGATATGTGCCGACAAAGTTGATGGCACAGGCTGGCTGCACATACACGAAACTGCGCACAACCTGGGTATGCATACCAATGCTACCATGCTCTATGGCCATGTAGAGAATTATGCACACAGGGTAGATCATATGAGCCGCCTGCGCACTTTGCAGGACAAGACAGGTGGCTTCAACTGCTTCATACCGCTCAAGTTCCGCAACCAGGGCAATGACATGTCGCATATTGCAGAGTCGTCTATTGTTGAAGACCTTCGCCTATATGCTATAGCGCGCATTTATATGGACAACTTCCGCAACCTTAAAGCCTACTGGCCTATGCTGGGCAGGCAAACAGCACAGCTCACCTTATCATTTGGTGTCAACGACCTTGATGGTACTATTGATGACACCACTAAGATATACAGCATGGCCGGCAGCGAAGAGCAAACACCATCAATGAGCACTGAGGACCTGTGCGACCTTATACACGCTGTAGGCAAAATCCCCGTAGAGCGCGATACCTTATATAATGAGATAAAGGTTTATAGTGAAGAGCCGGTAGCATAAGCTACTGTATACTAAATAAGAAGGGGTCAGTGAAACACGTTCACTGACCCCTTTCATAAACTTCAGGTCTCCTATCCAAGCGATCTCAGCCAGTCTATTACTTCGTCTTTTGTCTTGCCAAGTTTTTGCTGCATACGGCCAAAGAATTCATCATCCTTGCCCTCTTCATATTGCAGGTCATCATCGGTAAGGTTGGCATTAGCCTGTTTTATTTTACCTTTCCATTCGTTCCATTTTCCTTTTATTTCTAACTTGTCCATGGTGATATGTTTTTCTATACTTCTTTAAAAGTCGTGCCACATCCCATAGTTACAAAGCAGCGAACGGGCAGCCTCACCCGGTCTTATATTGCGCAAAAAAAATTTGGTCATTCACACCCAAAAAATGTATGACAAATGCACTTATTTTTGTAATATCACACGGTGGGGCACAAAGAGCCCCAAGTACACTTATGGTTAAGATGAACAAAACAGCTATTTTATTGGCACTTACAGCTGCATTATTCTCTGCATCGTGCTCAAAAAGTAGTAGTGGTGATGTGGCAACACCCGCTGCTATTACCTACCCAAATTCATTCAATGATGAATTTGTCGCCGATTCTAACGGCTGGATGCATACTGACCCCTCCAACAATACCAGTGTTTTTGTAGGCAGCGGCAATCTGAATTTTCTGTACCACCCTGTTAAAGCTTTTGTGTTCGATACGGTCACTATTGATCCGGCTATGGATGTAAAAAATGACTTCATTATCCAGACCGTTGTACAGTCAGATAATGCTATGGGCTTTGTTTTTGGTGTGGGTACTACTAACCATGGCTACGCATTTGAGATAGACAATAATGGTCATTATGGCCTGTTCTTCCAGGGCGACTCCCTGCATGCACGTTCATACATCCTCAACTGGACACTAACATCGGCAGCAAAACCTGGCTATGCTAATCAGCTGGAAATAGACCAGACAAATGGTGAATGGTATGGCTACATAAACGGCACCCTCATATTCTCTGTTACCGCAAGGCCACTGATGGGTACAAGGGTTGGCTATGTTGTAGAACCTAATACTAATGGCTTCTCCGACTACTTTCATTCTAAATGGAATTAATTATCGCGAAACTTTCTTTAATAAAATGGCGCTCATCAGCGCCATTTTTATTTGCCAAATATTTCTAATATGGGTATGCACATGCAATACAATAAATAATTTCCTACATTCAACACTCATATAACAGGAACATCATGATAACATTAGAGAACACTGATCTGAAAGTGCAAATAAACCCAGTAGGTGCCGAATTGACCAGTGTATGGCATAAAGGGTTTAAGCTGGAATATATGTGGAACGCAGACCCTGCCTTCTGGCCCAAAAGATCGCCCATACTATTTCCTATAGTAGGTATGTTAAAAGATACGACCTATATATACAAAGGCAAGAAGTATGAACTGCCACGCCACGGTTTTGCATGGACAAAACAGTTTACGGTAGAAGCTTCTTCAGCTACTGGTGCCACCTTTCTGCTCGAAAGCAATGAGGAAACATTAGCCATCTACCCGTTCCATTTTCAGCTGCGTGTGCATTATAACCTTCAGGATACAACACTGGATGTTACTTACGATGTAAGCAACGCTGCCGATGATGAAATGTATTTTTCTATTGGCGCCCACCCGGCATTTAAGGTGCCTCTTGTAGATGGACTATCTTATAACGATTACTACCTTGAGTTCTCTCACCCGGAAACACTACCACTGTACACACTTAAAGATTCGCTTATTGCAGGCTCAATACCTTACCTGCAGGCCCAAGAATGCATACCACTTACGCACGAACTGTTTTATAAAGATGCACTCGTGTTCAAGAACGTCAAGTCCGAGGTCATCTCTATAAAAAGTGATAAAAATAAGCATGGCCTCGATTATCGTATTGACGAATTCCCGTTCCTGGGCATATGGGCATTCAAGGATGCGAACTTTGTATGTATAGAGCCATGGGAGGGCATTGCAGATAATGTAGACACCACCCAGCAGTTCACCGAAAAAGAAGGTATTCAAAAACTGGCTGGCGGCGATCAGTGGCAAAAGACCTGGAGCATAACGATCAGGTAATAGTTCCACCATCTCACCAATAATTTTAGTAAATACTTCATACTTACAACCCAACCTGTTGCATAGCAGGTTGGGTTATTTTTTTTCATAACAGTATGATAATGAGACATTCTTTGTTTTATAAAAAAATATTAGCCAGCCATATAAAAAAATGAATGTATTTATTATCTTGGGTTAAACACTGACATAAGCCCGGCCAAAGAATTAGCAGATCAGGTTTCATCATTTAATACACTGTAAAACATATTACTCACCAGAGTTAAAAGCTATTACTGTTATTTAATCATCTTCTATGAAGCAGTTTTTACGTTCTATCATCTATCCACTATGCTTGTTCGTTCTATTCAACATTTTCAGCACGCGGTCCACGGCACAGTCCATATCTGGTGTGGTCAATCTGTATGCTAAGGTCACCTACGTTAGTCCGCCCTCTGCTGCGCTGGCAAAGGTTGTGGTAGCATCCAACGTATTTGCACCAAACGACAAGGTGATGCTGATACAAATGAAGGGGGCAAGTATAGACACTACTAATTCGGCAACCTTTGGTACAATAACCAGCCTCAACAACGCAGGCCGGTATGAGTTTGGCATCGTAGCATATGTAAATGGAGATACGGTGGCGCTTAAAGGGCCTATTTGTAATACCTACAGCGTTCCTGACAGTGTACAATTAATAAAAGTCGCAGTATATAGTACGCCCGTAACGGTAAGCGGAACGCTTACTTGTGCGCCATGGTCAGGTGGTGTAGGCGGCGTATTGGTAATTGACGCTGCAGACTCATTAACGCTTAATGCAGACATAGATGTTAGTTTTAAAGGCTTTTTAGGTGGTAATGTTTTTGGTGTGGTATTCAATTGCAGCGCTTCAGATTATTGCACGCCAGCTATTGGTACTTCAAGTGCAGATGGCCTCAAAGGCGAAGGCATAGCCCAGTACGTGCCCGGCAAGGAGTGTGGCAGGGCGCCATTGGCCAATGGTGGCGGTGGCGCAGGCGCAGGTAATGCCGCTGCAGGTGCAGGCGCCAACTATGGGGCTGGTGGCGGTGGTGGTGCGCAGTACGATGGATGTGGTTCTCAGATAACTAACTCCATGTATTATGGTATAGGTGGCCACAATTTGCCTACCACTGCAGACAGGCTATTCATGGGCGGTGGTGGTGGCGGCCCTCAGCACGATAATGGCTACCTTGTATACAATGGCGGAAATGGCGGCGGTATCATACTCATTAGGGCCAAAAGCATTAACGGCAATAATTTTACTATCCGTTCCAACGGTGATAGCATAAGGCAGACACATGATGAAGGCACTTCCGCACCGGGTGCAGGTGGTACTATATATATCAACTGCACGGCTTATTACACAAATGTCCATATGGAAGCCACTGGTGGTACTGGTGGCAGCGTATATAATACGGCCTTTCCTAACAATTGTCACCCGCCAAGTGGCGGCGGCGGCGGCGGTGTGGTTTGGTTCTCCAACCCTTCAGTACCATCTGCAGCTACAGTTAATGTAGCTGGCGGCATTCCCGGCCTTATACTCCGCCCGTCAAGCCCATGCTACAACACATCAGACTATGCAACTGCGGGCGCCAACGGCGGTATATTATTCAACCTGCCCAACCCATTTTTATACCCTGCACAGTCCCTCAGGGATACCATACTTTGCACTTCTATTTCCATTACCTTGGGTATCGATAGCGGCTACCGATCATACATGTGGTCAAATGGGAGCACCAGCGACACCATAATTGTGAACCGACCAGGCACCTACACGGTACAAGCCACTACATATTTTGGATGTACCATCTTCGATACAGCAGTTGTAACGAACGATGCTTTTTACTTAGGGCATGATACCAGCTTATGCTATGGGAAAACATTATTACTGACCCCCTCCCCTGCCAGTGACATTCTTAGCTACAGGTGGCAGGACTTTTCAACCGGCCCAACGTTCACAGTTACTCAAAAAGGAACTTATGATGTTACAGTAAGGACGGTGCACAACTGTCTGCTATCTGATACGGTACATGTGGCGTACTACCCGCAAATATATTCCCATATCTCAGCAGATAGTGCCGCTTGTCCAGGCACTACCATACCCATTTCTTCGCTCGAGACATTCTATGCGTACAACTGGTCTACAGGTGAGACCACACAAAGTATACATGGCGGCTCTGGTATTTACATATTACAGGTGACCACTAATAATGGCTGTATAGCGTATGATACTGCCGTAGTTGCTGCATTCGCTGCGCCTGCACCATATATTGGCCCGGATACTGCTATTTGCTTCAACCTGTTCGATACCTTGATACTTGCGCCGGGTATATTTAAAAGCTACCACTGGCAAGATTCATCTTATGCAGCTCGCTACATTGTTACCCACCCAGGCGACTATATTGTTACTGTTACCGATACTAATAATTGTCAGGTTACCGTTGCCAGGCAAGTAGCAAATGCCGGTTGCCCCGATCCATTCTTTGTACCCAATGCATTTACTCCAAATGGAGATAATGTAAATGACTTTTTCAGGATAAGGGCCAAAGACTTATTTGGTCTAAAAGACTACGAACTCAAAGTTTTTAACAGATGGGGAGAGCTTGTATTCCATACATTCAATATTGACGAAGGTTGGGATGGTACATATAAGCACATGCCATGCGAGATCGGTAATTATTTCTGGGCTGTTACATTTACCACGCTCAATGCAAAGACGCTGCAGCCTGCCAGCACCAGCATAAAAGGTGACGTAGTGCTGATAAGGTAAAAACATTGTAAATATTTTAAAATAAGCTGGCACATATCACCGTTATCACTCAGCTTATTTACCATCTGTAAGAAAAACTGTATAATTTTGGTAGTGGCAACTGTTTTTGCCCGTACCAAATAATTTGTCTGGAAATGAGCCTTACCGCAACCGAACGCCTGGATATAGTGAATATAGGATTAATGCTATTATCCTGTGCAGTAGCTATGGTCATCCCTTTTGAGCTGTTCTTATTCTCTTATGCTATATTAGGGCCACTGCACTACCTTACAGAGATATCGTGGCTGCACGGGAAAAAATTCTATACAAAAGGCAAATACGATGCTATTATACTTATAGTCATAGGTATGCTCATTACGCTTACCAATTTCTCTAAGTATCTGGATCTGGAATTCCCGCAGCACTTCACCACATACCTCACCTACATTGCTTTTCTCAGCTGCATCATCTTTGTATTTGTAAAGAATAATTTTGTACGTATCGCTGGCCTTTTGCTTATTATCCTTACGGCACAGCTATCTACAAATTTCTGGCTGTTCTTCCTCGTGTTCCTGCCCACACTTATCCACGTATACATTTTCACTGGGTTATTCATGCTTTATGGTGCTATAAAAGGCAAAAGCAAGTTGGGTATATTATCGGTAGTGGTGCTGGTACTTTGTCCGGTATTGCTGTTCAATATTTATCCGCATACCAATTTCTTTGGGCCAAGCGCATACGGTGTCAATGCTTACGACCTTTTCCGTTCTGTTAACAGGTTCTCCCTCAGTAACTTTTTCAGCGTGCCAGACCAACCTTCTGAGCAAAAATGGAACGAAATGATCTTCCATTCAGAGGCAGGCATCCTGGTCATGCGCTTTATTGCTTTCGCCTACACATATCATTACCTCAACTGGTTCTCCAAAACTCGCGTCATCCAGTGGCATAAGGTCCCTAAGTCGCGCTTTGTGGCCGTGGTTGCCATATGGCTCATTAGTATCTGTATATACGTTTACAACTATTCTATTGGGCTTCAATGGTTGTTCTTCCTTAGCTTCCTGCATGTTATACTGGAGTTCCCGCTGAACTATGTCACCGTTGCCGGCATAGGTGGCTATTTAAAGGACCGTCTTATCAAGCCGCAGGCTACTACAGCAGGTGTAGGCAAGAAGTAGGTTATACATTACCTTAGCTCTTCAATGACTACCGACCACGAAATTGTGATAATTGGAGCAGGCCCTATAGGCCTTGCATGCGGCATAGCAGCTCAGGCTGCCGGGTTGTCATACGTCATTCTTGACAAAGGTTGCCTGGTCAATTCCCTATACAATTACCCGCTTAATATGAGCTTCTTTTCCACTTCAGAGAAGCTGGAAATTGGCAACATACCTTTCATGTCTGTGAACGCCAAGCCCAACAGGCCTGAAGCGCTCGAATATTACAGACGGGTAGCAACATCATACAACCTGAATATTCGCCTTTTTGAAACTGTATTATCCATAAGCGGTACCGACGGAGACTTTCATGTACACACTACCAAAGAGGCATACACAGCCCGTAAGGTCATCATTGCTACCGGCTTTTATGATATTCCATCTCTTATCAGCGTACCCGGGGAGCACCTGCCTAAAGTGAGCCATTACTACCGCGACGCGCACTATTATGCCATGCAGCATGTAGTTGTAGTAGGCGCCAGTAACAGCGCCGTAGATGCGGCATTAGAAACTTACCGCAAAGGTGCGCACGTTACCATGGTCATTCGCAGTTCACAGATAGGCGAACGTGTAAAGTATTGGGTGCGGCCAGATATTATAAATCGGATAAATGAAGGCAGCATAAAAGCTTTTTACAATGCAGAATTGAGTGAGATACGGCAGGATGAGGTAGACATACAAACGCAGGAGGGGACACTAACAATACCCAATGACCTTGTTATAGCACTTACAGGATACAAGCCAAATTTTCAGTTGCTGACCGATGCAGGTATCACCCTATCGGAAACCCGCTTACGGCCCCACCATAATATAGATACTATGGAAACTAACATACCGGGCATGTACCTTGCAGGTGTGGTGTGCGGCGGTCTCGATACCCATAAATGGTTCATAGAGAATTCACGCGTGCATGCCGAGAAGATCATTGGGCATATAAGGTTTTCGCAAAAGCCATAAATGCTCAAGTAATTTATACGGACCAGAATAAGATAGCCTTTCCCCTACTACACACGATTACCCAAACACTAACCTACAGGAATGCGATATACGCTAACTCAACACCCTACGGGTATGAAAGAAAGTGTCATCATTTTTTAGCACTTGGTAGCTGGATAGGCTACTGGCATACCACGTCCAGATCAGTAAAGGAAGGTATGCCCATGCCAGTTTCTTATCAGCTTTCAATGCAGTAATAAAACTTTTTGTGGCTAATACCGCATCTGCTTGCGTCCATATTTCGGCAAGGATGGGGCTACCCTTTTTAAAATACACATACCCGAACGTAAAAAAGTCAGCCCATATCAGCGCTTGTAGTGCAAGTAGTTCTTTACGGTCTTTCAACCCTTCATTATTGAGGATACGCAACAGCCCCCATATAAGGAATGCATTATTGAATGTCCATGCCGGACCGAAAAGCCACCGGGGCGGGGCCCATGGCGCTTGCTCCTCCCTTACCTCATATACTTCTTTTGTTTTCTTCTTACTTCCAGCAGACAGGCCACCAACTATACTTACTACAAGTAGCGCTATAGCCCCTTGCCACCACTTGTACTTTTTATTCGGCGCTATTTTTATCTTGTTCATTGGTCATGTTTTATCTATTCTTAAAGATCTAATGCCACAATATCCCAAAGTTTGTAGCGCATATTTACCCGGTGGGAGATGGAAGTTGTTGATCGCTATGAATATCGGAATATGGTTGGATACTTCAAGAAGTACAAACACTCGACCAATGTTCCACGCATCTCCTGTGAAACTGTGCATATCTTGTTATCACACTATCAGATCACAAATTGTAAATTGCCCATTTTTACACATTTTATTTTGTAAATGAACCTAAATCCAACCATTTGCTCATTACACACCATATATTGATCAACTCCTACTTAATTACCGGCATCGGAAAAAACAGGTAAAAACAGAAATACACATTATTGCACATATGGCCTACCAGTCAGCACTCCATGACATCGTTATCCGTAAACCGGTAATTTTATTTTTTCTTACAGACAGGTAATTTGTCAGGTATTGCCCATCCTTATTTCAAAAAGGAGTTGTCTTCATGCCGGGGTTATTCTAGCGACTGGCAAGTCACAATTTTACTTCCTGTGACTGTCTCAACTTTTTCCGCCATCGGAAAAAACCGGTAAAAATAATAATTGAACACTGTGGCACATATGATTGCCCACATTGCATTTCATGGCCGCAAAACTTGTAATTCGGTAATTTATTTTTTTATTACCGACCTGAAATTACTTAGAGTATAAAGCTTTATACTTTCGACTAAGGACTTTGACCTCAGACTTTCGACTTATTACTTACTTTTACACCCATGTATCCTGACTTTCAGATCTTATTGCAGCAGTTGTTTGGCCATAACATGCCCGACTGGCTTAGTCTCATAAAAACCTTTGGCTTTATTGTAGCACTATCGTTCATTGGCGCCGCCTGGACCACCACCAGCGAGCTGAAACGTAAAGAGTTGCAAGGCTACTTAAGCGCTGAATATATTAAAGTATTGGTTGGCAAAGCGCCTACTTTCAATAATATTTTTTGGTCCGCAATTGGTGGCCTCATATTGGGTTATAAAGTAGGCGGTCTCTACGGTCATATAGACACCATAGCGCCCAATCCGCTTGGTTATGTGTTCTCTGCCGATGGCAGCTTGCTTTGGGGTATAATAGCTGCAGCTGTTTTTGGGTATATGACCTATGCTGAAAAGAAAAAGCAGCAATTACCTCAGCCAGAGCTAAGGACTGTCAGGGTGTACCCGCACCAGCTCATGTTCGAGATAGCGCTTATCGCTGCCGCGGGAGGTTTTGCAGGTGCCAAAATATTTAATGCATTTGAATCGTGGGACGATTTTATGCACGATCCTTTGGGCAGCTTATTCTCCAGCAGCGGACTCACCTTTTATGGTGGCCTTATCGTAGCCACCGTAGCGCTCTATTTCTACACCCGCAAGCACAATATCCGTTTTCAGTATATGTGCGATGCTGCTGCTCCCGGCCTTATGCTTGCCTATGGTATAGGCCGCCTGGGCTGCCAGTTGGCGGGCGATGGTGACTGGGGTATTTACAATACCGCATATATTTCCAACCCCGATGGCTCTTTAAAACTCGCTACAACAGCCGCAGACAATAGCTTTGCACTCCATATGATAGGCAACCAGCAGCATACGTTCTATTCCGGCTGGGCTGGCTGGCCACAGTGGCTATTTGCAATGAACTATCCACACAATGTGAACGATGAAGGTATGGCTATAGCAGGTAGTATAGGCAGATATAGCCACGTACTGCCCGTTGGCGTATTCCCAACACCTATCTACGAAGCGGTAGTATGTATAGGGCTATTCTTTGTTTTATGGGGTATCCGCAA
Organism: Flavipsychrobacter sp.; assembly: GCA_965276955.1. Lineage (GTDB taxonomy): Bacteria > Bacteroidota > Bacteroidia > Chitinophagales > Chitinophagaceae > JABDEZ01. The sequence goes on along the minus strand of CBDIBP010000013.1, from coordinate 48,713 downwards.
GAAGATCACGAGACCATTGCACCTGTTCGGCATCTACCTTATACTAAATGGTATAGAACGTTTCTTTGTAGAGCTGATACGTGTTAACTCAAAGTATAACTGGGGCTTTATAAAACCTACCCAGGCCGAGATAATTTCTGTGTGTATGCTGCTTGCAGGTATCGGTATCTTACTATTTTATAAGAAAGAGAATACGCCATCCATACCTGTTGTACGTCCTTTGGATAACGAAGACGATACCGGTCAGCCTATAGCGGGTTGATATTGAGTTTGCTGGACATCACCTGCAAGCTTAAAGACAGCATTGAGCGTGTACTTATGTATGCCTATACGGCTATCCAAGCCTGCATTCAGCATAGCCTGGGCCACAATTTTTCCAGGTATAGGTTTTAAACTATGCAATCCTGGGAAAAAACTTAATATTTTCATCAAAGCAATACCTATCATCTCACCCATCCTCACCTCTCCTCTATGCCCCGAAAGTATACCTGGCCTTATAATATGAATACTCCTGAACATTAATGGTTCAACAGCCTTCTCCAATTCCCCTTTCATGCGTGAGTAAAAGAGTTTCGACTTTGGGTCCGCTCCAGCCGCTGATATTAATACATACACAGGTATACCATTCTTCGCAGCCGTGGCAGCCACCTCGTATTGGTAAGTATGATCTACAAGATATTGTTCGTCTTTGCCACCTGCTTTCCTAAGCGTAGTACCCATAGCAGAGAATAGTACATCCCCTTGCACAAGGTCCTTCCAGTTCTCCATATCATCAAAGCTCACCACGTGTTCTGTAAGTTTTATGTTCTGCATTCTCGATGGCTTACGTACGAAGATAACGACCTCCGCAAACCTTGGGTCGCGCAAAAGTAATTGTACCAATTGAAGACCTACCAAACCTGTTGCACCAATTACTATAGCTTTCTTCATACTGTGTTATTAAATACAGAGGCATGAAAATTTTATGCCAACTAATCCAAGTTAACAGATAATTAAAATGCAGCAGATGGCAGACTCAATAGAAATAAAGATCTCCAAAAGAACACTGAGATCATTGGTATCTGACCCGATAAAAAGCGCAGAAGCGGTACATCTTATATATAGGCCCGATAATGAACCTGGTATCGCACGTACAAAAAAGGGGAAACAATTTCACTATACTCAAAACGGGAAAGAAGTTTCAGCAGATGACATGGCAAGAATAAAAAGCCTGGTACTACCACCAGCCTGGCAGCAGGTATGGATAAGCCCATACGCTAATGGTCACCTGCAGGCTACAGGCCTTGACACCAAAGGCCGCAAACAATATAAGTATCATCCGTTATGGAACGCATTACGAAACCAAACCAAATTCTATCATTTACATGAATTTGGAAGAGCACTCCCGGCAATAAGAACACATCTGCAAGCCGATATGCGCAAACCAGGCCTACCACCTGAAAAAGTACTTGCAACTATAGTCTCTATTATGCAATGCACCTGTATACGTATCGGCAATAGCATGTACGAAAAGCTATATGGTTCTTTTGGCCTCACCACTTTAAAGAACAAGCACGTTACTATAAGTGGTAATGAATTGAGGTTCGCATTCAAAGGCAAGAAAGGAGTACATCACGATATTAGCCTTAAGAACAAGAAGCTGGTAAACATTGTGAAGCAATGCAGAGATATCCCAGGCCACGAACTATTTCAGTATTATACCGAGAATGGCGATAAGCATGGAGTAGATTCAGGGATGGTAAATAACTACATCAAAGAGATAAGCAATGGCAATTTTACCGCTAAAGACTTCCGGACCTGGGCAGGCTCACTGCATGCTATTGAAGCATTTAAAGAACTGGGAGAATGCGAGACCGTTACTGAGATGAAAAGCAACATAGTAAAGGCGATAGATATGGTAGCGGCACAGTTGGGCAATACACGTACCGTTTGTAAAAAGTACTACATCCATCCTTTTGTTATTGACCACTATACCAATAAAACAATGAGCAAATACTTCAAAAAAATGGGAGAAGTTACTTGTACAGAAGACATAGGCCTATCTAACGAGGAGCAGATATTGATGAAAATGCTGCAAGATGGTAATATAAGTGTGGTTGCAGCCTGACCATCTACACCTGTGGTGCAGCGGCGTAATAACTACTGTTAAGTTCTTTATTAAGCTGTTCTGCAGCCTCTATAGGGGCAAAGTTAGATAATGCTTCTCCACGTCCTTTCCTTACCACTGTAGTGTGCTCAAAATGCGCAGATGGTTTCTTATCAGCAGTGATAACTGTCCAGCCATCTTCAAGGGTAATTATATCGCGTGTACCCAGGTTTATCATAGGTTCTATGGCCAATACCATATTTTCCTGCAGACGTTTGCCATCGCCACGGCGGCCATAGTTTGGCACATTAGGATCTTCGTGCAGCTTGCGGCCTACTCCGTGGCCTACAAGCTCGCGCACCACACCATAACCATGTTCTTTAGCAGTATAATTCTCTACAGCAAATGATATATCTCCTACCCTGTTATTTGCCCTGGCTTGTGCTATACCTCTGAATAAAGATTCTTTGGTTACCAATAGCAAGTTCAAGACTTCTGGCTTCACATCGCCTATGGCAAAAGTATAGGCATGGTCCCCATGATATTCGTTCATGTACACACCACAGTCCACAGATATGATATCACCGTCCTTTACTACATAATCGCTGGGTATACCATGTACTACAGTTTCATTCACAGATATGCAAAGTGAAGCAGGATACCCATGGTAATTTTTAAAGGAAGGCACACCACCATTATCTCTAATGAATTCCTCAGCCATTTTATCAATAGCAGCTGTAGTGATGCCGGGCTTTAAAAAAGCTGCCACCTCTGTTAAGGTGGCAGTTACCATTAAAGCGCTTTTTCTTATTAATTCAATTTCGTCGTTCGTTCTTATATGTATCATTAAGCACAGATCCTATTAAAGTTATTGTACACCAACACCTGTGTTGGTAGCAGTACGGCCAGATATACGGCCTGTTTTCATCAGTCCATCGTATTGGCGCATAAGCAAGTGGCTTTCTATCTGCTGTAAGGTATCCAGTATAACACCAACACCTATCAGCATAGAAGTACCACCAAAGAAAGAAGCAAAGCCGCTGGTAACGTTAAGTAATGCAGCTATACCAGGCAATATACCAGCAATAGCCAGGAAGAATGCACCTGGTAGTGTGATACGGTCCATGATGGTAGCAATATAGTTAGCAGTAGGCTCCCCTGGTTTCACACCTGGGATAAAGCTATTATTGCGCTTTAGGTTATCAGCCATTTCAGTTGGATTGAAAATAAGCGCAGTATAGAAGTAAGTAAATGCGATGACCATAACTGCATAGATAAGGTTGTACCAAAGTGAAGTATGATCAGACAGTGCATGTACAAAGCCCTGTGCATTCTCATTATTGGTAAAGCCTACAAGTGTAGCAGGTATGAACATAATAGCCTGAGCAAAGATAATAGGCATAACACCGGCAGAATTCACTTTCAATGGTATGAAATCCCTTGATCCACCTGTTGCTTCTTTTGCAGCGTTGGTACTACCTACTATGCGGCGTGCATAGTTAAGAGGTATTTTACGAGTGCCTTGCGTAAGTAGTATCAAACCTACTATCACTGCGATAAATACAGCAAGCTCGATAAGGAAAATGATAAGACCACCACCGCTGGTAAGTGTTCTTGCACTGAACTCCTGCAAAACCGAGTGTGGCAAACGGGCAAGTATACCCACCATGATGATCAATGATGTACCATTACCAATACCCTTATCTGTTATCTTTTCACCCATCCACATTACGAAGAGGGTACCGGCAGTAAGTACAACTACAGTAGACAACCAGAACAGGAATGGATTAAATTCAGGAACAATGGCCGGACCACTTTGGTTACGCAGGTAAGCAACATAAGCACTTGCCTGGAAAGCAGTAACAGCAACAGTTATATAACGTGTGTATTGATTGATCTTGCGACGGCCACTATCTTCGCGCTGCATTTTGGCTACTTGTGGTATAACGATACCTGCAAGCTGCATAAAGATAGAGGCAGAGATATAAGGCATAACACCCAGTGCAAAAATAGATGCACGGCTGAACGCACCACCGGCAAACATGTTGAAGAGTCCTAACAGGCCTTCTGTACTGCCACCAAGTGATAATAGATTAGGGTTGATACCAGGTAAGGTAATATAACAGCCAACGCGGTAAACAAATATGAGCAATAGCGTGTATAGTATACGCTTACGGAGTTCATCAATACTCCAGATATTCTTAAGCGTTTCGATAAGTTTTTTCACTGAACGATGGTTGATCTGTATGAAATGCGAATAAACGATAAAAGACGCATTTTACCAAATGCGTCTTTTCGTTATTACGTTAGATTATAATATTTCAATTGTTCCGCCAGCTGCAACAATTGCTTCTTTTGCTTTTGCGCTTGCCGCATTAACTGTGAAAGCGATCTTTGATTTTAGCTCGCCGTTGGCCAATATTTTCACAAGGTCTGTACGATTTATCAAACCATTGATATAAAGTACATCGGGTGTAAATTCCTTCAGTTCGTATTTCTCGATCAGGAAATCAAGTTGTCCCAGGTTGAATACTTTGTAGTCAACACGGAAGTGATTGATAAAGCCACGCTTAGGCATACGACGCTGTATTGGCATCTGACCACCTTCGTGACCTTTTTTAGATTGATAACCTGTACGTGCCTGTTGGCCTTTGTTACCTTTTGTAGAGGTACCACCGTGACCGCTACCTTCACCACGGCCAATACGTTTTGTTTTGTGAACCGCGCCTTGTGCCGGTTTTAGATTGTGTAATTCCATTTTACCATTTTTGAACTTGCGCGGAATGTGAACCGCTCGCAAATTATATTAAATAATTATTTTACTTCTTCAACTTTTACCAGATGGTGTACTTTTTCCACCATACCCAGTATCTGCGGTGTTGCTTCAACTTCAACACTGTAGAGCATCCTGCGTAAACCCAAAGCTACTAATGTGCGCTTTTGGCGTTCAGAACGGTCAATGCCGCTTTTCACCTGTGTTATCTTTATTTTAGACATGGTCATAAACTGTCAATAAGGTTAAAACTGTTCGTTATTAGCCTTGTTAGTAATAAATATTATCCGTTAAATACTTTCTTCAGGTTCACATTACGTTGCTTAGCTACCTGTATAGGCTCGCGTAGCATGCCTAATGCAGTAAATGTAGCTTTTACCACGTTGTGGGGATTAGCAGAACCCTGTGATTTTGACAGGATATCTGTGATACCTGCAGCCTCAAGAACTGCACGCATACTGCCACCAGCTATTACACCAGTACCATGTGCAGCAGGCTTGATGAACACTTTTGCAGCGCCTTCTCTTGCCAGTTGGTCATGTGGTATAGTACCATTCATTACAGGTACTTTTATGAGGTTCTTTTTTGCGTCATCAATACCTTTAGTAATAGCTTCCTGTACTTCTTTAGCTTTACCAAGACCATGACCCACAACACCGTTACCATTGCCTACTACCACAAGGGCTGAAAAGCTGAATGCACGGCCACCTTTTGTTGTCTTAACCACACGGTTGATAGACACTACCTTTTCATGCAGTTCCAGGTCTCCGGCTTTTACGCGATTAAAATATGTATGCGACATTATAGTATATAAATAAGTTAAAATAAAAATTATAGTTTCAATCCACCTTCACGTGCACCATCAGCTACTGCCTTCACACGACCGTGATACAAATAACCACCACGATCAAAAACAACAGTTTCTATACCTGCAGCCTTCGCTTTTTGTGCAATAGACTTACCTACCAAGGTAGCCTTTTCAACTTTATTGCCTGCAATAGCTACAATGTCCTTTTCGCGTGAATTAGAAGCTACAAGCGTAGTACCTGTTGCATCATCTATTAGCTGAACATAAATATCTTTGTTGCTACGGAAAACAGAAAGACGTGGTTTAGACGCGATTCCTGAAACCTTAGCACGAATGCGCCAACGTAATTTTTGGCGACGTACTACTTTTTGATCAAGTGCCATGTTAACTTAGTTTTTACGGGCTCAGGCTGCTTTAGCTACCCGGCTACCGGAGTTTGTTATTAAAAGATATAAAGAATTATCACCCGGTTCACGGGTGATAATTCTAAATGTATTATTTACCTGCAGACTTACCGGCTTTACGGCGAACGATCTCACCAGCATAGCGGATACCTTTACCTTTGTACGGTTCTGGTTTACGCAGACCACGTATTTTTGCAGCAACCTGGCCAAGCAATTGCTTGTCAATAGATTCCAGTATCACACGTGGGTTCTGACCTTTTTCAGCAATAGCAGAAGCTTTTATCTCTTTAGGCAGGTCCAGTATAATGTTGTGAGAAAAACCAAGAGCCATATCTATTTGCTGGCCTGCAACGGCAGCACGATAACCAACCCCTACAAGCTCCAACTCACGTTTGAAACCTTCAGTAACACCTTGCACCATATTGGCAACAAGTGAACGGTATAAACCATGCAGTGCACGGTGGCGTATCTGCTCAGTTGGGCGCTCGATCAGCAATTCGCCTTCAGTAATGACAATTTTTATGTCACGGTCAATAGCTTGCTTCAATTCGCCTTTAGGGCCTTTTACTGTCAGCTCATTAGCAGAGTTAACTGTTGCAGTTATTCCTTTAGCAAGCGTAATTGGTTTTTTACCTATACGAGACATCTTGTCTTAGTTTATTATTAGTTATAAATGAAAGTTGATCGGTCAGCCCGGTATAGGACCGGCTTAATGTATTAACCTTCTTGTATCTTAAAGTGTGTTCAAAGATTGCCTTTGAACACACAAATCATCTTAGTAAATGTAGCACATCACTTCACCACCTACATTGGTAGCGCGGGCTTCTTTATCGGTCATCAACCCTTTTGAGGTAGAAACGATAGCTATACCCAAACCATTTTGTACTCTGCGTATCTCTGCAGGCTTAGCATACTGGCGAAGACCTGGACGGCTCACACGCTCTAAAGACCTGATAGCAGGTTCTTTGGTTTGACCATCATACTTAAGGGCTATTTTGATAAGACCTTGTTTGTTATCATCTTCGAATTTGTATTTAAGGATATAACCTTTATCATACAAGATCTCAGTCATGCGCTTCTTTACATTTGAAGCAGGGATCTCCACGATACGATGGCGTGCCATCTGTGCGTTACGGATACGTGTCAGGAAATCTGCAATAGGATCTGTTACCATTTTTCTTTGTAAGTTTTGTAAATAAAATTGTTACGGGTTTCAGCAGCAACTGCATTCACAGCTTGCACTGACCTTGAAACTAAATAAATTACCAGCTTGCTTTACGAACACCTGGTATCTTGCCATCCAACGCCATGTCGCGGAAAATAACACGGCACATAGCAAACTGGCGCATGTATCCTCTCGGACGGCCGGTAAGCTGGCAACGGTTCTTCAAACGTACTGGTGATGCATTTTTAGGAAGTTTATCCAAACCTGCATAATCACCTGCGGCTTTCAGCGCTGCACGCTTGTCTGCGTACTGTGCTACCATACGTTCGCGTTTGCGTTGGCGGGCTTTTACTGATTCTTTTGCCATTGTTTCTTTTTATGGGTTTTGTTCATCCAGCGTTAACCGGACCGATCAATATTATTGTTCGCTTTTCTTCAGATTTTTGAATGGCATACCGAGTTCTTTCAACAGTTCGTATGCTTCTTCATTGGTTTTAGCAGTAGTAACGTAGGTAATATCCATACCGCTGATACGTGCTATTTTATCAATGTTGATCTCTGGGAAAATGATCTGCTCAGTAACACCCATGGTATAGTTACCACGGCCATCGAAAGATTTATCATTGATACCTTTGAAATCACGTACACGTGGCAATGTGATAGCTATCATACGATCTAGGAACTCATACATCCTCACACTGCGCAGCGTAACGCGGCAGCCGATAGGCATTGCTTTACGAAGCTTGAAGTTGGAGATATCTTTCTTAGATAATGTAGGTACAGCTTTCTGACCTGATATAAGGGTCATTTCGCCAACTGCATCATCGATCATTTTCTTGTCAGAAACAGAACCTTTAACACCTTGGTTAAGGCATATCTTTACCAGGCGCGGACATTCCATAACAGAAGAGTAACCGAACTTCTTCATCAGAGCAGGTACTACCTCTTCCTGGTATTTAGTTTGTAAACGTGGTATATATGTAGTCGTTGCCATTATTTGATCACCTCCCCTGTCTTTTTAGAGATACGTACAAAATTTCCTTCTTTGCGCTCGCGTTTGATACGCACCGGACCCTTGGATTTAGCATCGAACAACATCACGTTAGAGATGTGTATGGTAGCTTCTTCCTTCACAATACCACCTTGGGGGTTTTGTGCATTGGGCTTCAGGTGCTTGGTCACCATGTTCACGCCTTCTATAAGCACGCGGCTTTCAAGCGGGTGCACAGAGAGTACTTTACGTGGCAGGGTACGATTTTTATCGTTACCTGTGATAACAACCACGTTGTCACCCTTTTTAATATTAAACTTAGGTTTAAATCTCTTTTTCACAGTTACTATGAATTAGCGTTGTAATGCCGCCTTTCTTAACGGGCTGCAAATGTACAACATTTTTTACAATACTTCTGGTGCCAGGGAAACAATTTTCATGTAACCCTTATCGCGCAATTCACGGGCTACTGGGCCGAAGATACGGGTACCACGCGGATCGTCTGAATTATTGAGCAATACGACAGCGTTATCATCAAAGCTGATGTAAGAGCCATCCTTGCGGCGCAATTTGTTCTTAGTACGTACGATAACGGCTTTAGAGACAGTGCCCTTCTTCATGGCGCCTCCTGGTAGGGAGTCCTTTACTGTTACTACTATCTTATCTCCGATACCGGCATAATCTTGTCCCGAATTGCCTAACACGCGTATGCAAAGCACTTCCTTTGCCCCACTGTTATCGGCTACGTTGAGCCGGGATTCTTGTTGTATCATCTTAAATGAGGTTACTTAGCTTTTTCAATAATTTCTACCAGTCTCCACCTTTTGGTCTTACTCAGCGGGCGGGTTTCCATAATACGTACTACATCACCTGCAGTTGCAGTGTTTTGTTCATCGTGTGCATGAAAACTGGTTGTCTTCTTTAGGAATTTACCGTACAAAGGATGCTTTATCTTACGCTCTACAGCAACAGTGATGGTCTTTTCCATCTTGTTGCTCTTCACGATACCTATACGGGTCTTCCTGCTTTTTCTTTCAATCATAACAGACATCTATAAATTTGTTAGAAACCTTTAGCTCTTTTGTGCTGCTCAGTCTTCAGCCTGGCCAGTTCGCGGCGCAGCGCACGTATCATAAGCGGGTTCTCAATTGGGTTCACCGCATGACTGAAGTGTAATTTCTTCAGGCGCAGCTCCTCGTCGCTTATTTTTTCATTCAGTGCCTGGTCGTCCAGCGAGCGATAATCGTCAGCCTTCGCTTGTTTTGCTTTTGCCATTTTATTAAAAATTGGTCGTTAGTAATCAGAAGTTAGCTGTAAGTTCAATTCCATTAAAAATACAAACCACGTAACAACTAACAGTACTTTTTATATTTTTTAAACTATACCGAAGAAAGTCTGTTATACACCGCCGGTAGTATCGTAATCATGGCGGGTGATGAACTTGGTCTTTATCGGTAGTTTCTGCGCACAAAGTTCAAAAGCTTCACGTGCTACCTCAGGTGTTACACCCTCGATCTCGAACATGATATGTCCTGGCTTTACTACAGCAGCGTAGAATTCAAGGTTACCTTTACCTTTACCCATACGCACTTCTTGTGGCTTGCGGGTAATAGGCTTATCTGGGAATATCCTGATCCAAACATTACCTTCACGTTTCATGTGACGGGTAAGTGCCTGGCGGGCAGCTTCGATCTGGCGGTTGGTTATCCACTTTGGTTCCAACGCTTTCAGACCAAAAGAACCAAAGGCTATTGTAGCGCCACGCTGTGCGTTACCCTTAATTCTGCCTTTATGGGCCTTCCTGTGTTTTGACTTTTTAGGTTGTAACATTGTTACAGATTTATTGAGAGTATGCTAAAAATTATTTAGTTATTAACGGCCGCCACCACGGTTGCCGCCGCCAGCACCACCACGGTTGCCACCACCGGTGCCACCACGATTGCCGCCTGTACCACCGCCACGGTTACCACCGCCACGGTTGTCACCACCGCCACGGCGCTCGCCGCCACCACGGTTGTCACCGCCTCTGCGCTCACCACCTGCACCACCTTCAGGGAAGGTACCTGCCGGGCGATTGCCACGGTTGTCAGAACCTGCTGACAAGTTAGGGTTAAGATCGCGCTTGCCCAATACTTCACCTTTACAGATCCATACCTTAAGGCCTATCTTACCATATACTGTCATTGCATAAACAGATGCGTAATCGATATCCATACGGAATGTATGTAACGGTGTACGACCTTGTTTAAACTCTTCAGAACGTGCTATTTCAGAACCATTCAAACGGCCACCGGCTTTGATCTTGATACCTTCTGCACCCATACGCATAGCTGTAGTGATAGCCATCTTGATGGCACGCTTGTAGCTTACACGGCTTTCTATTTGGCGGGCAATTGTCTCACCCACTATATTAGCATCCATTTCAGGGCGGCGGATCTCCATAATGTTGATCTGCACATCATCCTTCTTGGTCAGTTTCTTCAGCTCTTCTTTTATACGATCTACTTCCGCACCGCCTTTTCCTATTATGATACCAGGCTTAGAGGTATGGATGGTAACGATAAGCTTGCCCAAAGTACGCTCAATAACAATACGGGAGATACCGCCTTTATTGATACGTGCATTCAGATAAGTACGGATCTTATGATCTTCAACAAGTTTCTGACCGAAATCCCTCTTTTCGCCAAACCACATTGAGTCCCATCCGCGGATGATGCCCAACCTGTTACCTATAGGATTAGTTTTTTGACCCATTCTGTTTATTATTAAGCTTGAGTGTTTGAGTTTTCTGTTATTGTTTCAACTGTAGTTGCTGCGGTGCGGCTGTCTACAAATATAGTTATGTGGTTGCTGCGCTTGCGTACACGATATGCACGACCTTGTGGTGCGGGGCGCATCCGCTTAAGCACACGGCCACCGTCAACAAAAATTGTTTTTACAAACAAGTCCGCATTTGCAACATCCGCACCTTCGTTCTTCACTTTCCAGTTAGCTATTGCACTTAGCAACAACTTTTCCAAAGGTACAGACGGATGCTTGGTGCTGAACTTTAAGGTATTCAGCGCTTGTTCTACATCAAGACCGCGTATCAGATCAGCCAAAAGGCGCATCTTGCGGGGCGAGGTAGGATAATTTCGTAAGCGAGCTACAGCTTCCATTTTATTTTTTATTGTTTTTGATGTGTGTCCGGGTAATACCCGGCCACCTCAATGTTTAATACAACTATTATTTCTTATCAGCCAGCTTTGCCAGCCAACGCATTATTTAGTACCGCTATGACCTTTAAAGTTGCGGGTAGGTGCAAATTCACCCAGTTTGTGGCCAACCATGTACTCAGTTACATACACTGGTATGAACTTGTTACCATTGTGTACCGCGAACGTCTGACCTACGAAATCTGGCGTTATAGTAGAACGACGGCTCCAGGTCTTAATAACACCCTTCTTTGCTTTACCATCATTTACCGCAAGAACTTTCGTTTCAAGCGTTGCATCTACATAAGGTCCTTTTTTTATTGAACGAGCCATTGTTTGTTGACTATTTAATATTTTATGTTGGCAATGGGATCACCCACCGATCACAATTATAATTTTTTACCGTTGCTACGTTGCAAGATCAGTTTATCAGAACCTTTCTCTTTACGAGTCTTAAGACCTTTAGCATATTTACCAGTGCGGCTACGTGGATGTCCACCTGAAGATTTACCTTCACCACCACCCATCGGGTGATCTACCGGGTTCATCGCTACACCTCTTGTACGTGGACGGATACCCTTCCAACGGTTACGGCCAGCTTTACCCATTGACTGCAGGGCGTGGTCGCTGTTAGAAACGATACCCACTGTAGCCATACATGTGCTCAACACTTTACGGAGTTCACCGCTTGGCATTTTCAGTACACAATATTTTTCTTCTTTGCGCTCAGTTGTGCATAAGTACCTGCAGAACGTGCCATAGCACCGCCACGGCCTGGTTGCAATTCTATATTATGTACTACTGTACCCAAAGGCATGTTCTTCAGTGCAAGTGCATTACCAACTTCCGGTGGTACAGTTACGCCGCTTATTACTTTGCTGCCTACCTGTAAGCCCTGTGGAGCTATTATGTAACGTTTTTCACCATCAGCATAGTGCAGAAGAGCTATGAATGCAGAACGGTTAGGATCGTATTCTATGCTCTTTACAGTAGCAGGGATATCGTGCTTATTGCGTTTGAAGTCAATGATACGATACATGGTCTTGTTACCACCACCTATGTAGCGCATAGCACGGCGACCTTGTACGTTACGACCACCTGTGCCTGGTAATGCTTCCAATAAGCTTTTCTCAGGCTTGTTAGTTGTAACCTCTGCGTAAGCGTTACCTATTCTCCAACGTGTTCCGGCTGTGACCGGTTTATATTTACGTAATGCCATTTTCTAGTTTTTTTTCAGATCTACATTGTAAATAAATCTATCGATTCTCCGGTTGCCAGTGTAAGGGTACAATAGCCTTTTTGTAAGAAGGCTTGCGACCTGACAGGAAGCCGGCTTTAGTGTAGCGGGTTTTGTTCTTTGCCGGTACTACAGCTGTGTTCACCTCTGCTACCTTCACACCGTAAAACTCTTCTACAGCTTTTTTAATTTCCAGCTTGTTTGCAAACTTGCCTACTACGAACGTGTAACGGCCGCTTTTCTCCATCTGGCTATTTACCTTTTCGGTTATCACCGGCCTTACCAACACATCTGTAAGTTTCATTGTTACCTATTTTATATTGTAAAATGGATATTCTTTATCCCAATTTTTATTATGCTTCCGCTACCTCAGCTTCTTCTTCGCTGAACATACCTGCTGCTGTTTCTGTGAATATCACTACTGATGCATTTACCAGGTCGTAAGTATTCATATCGCTCAGTATAACTGTTTTGTTATCCTGCAGGTTCCTGCCACTCAGGTACACGTTATCATTATGATCGGCCAGTACTATCAGCGATTTCCTGTTGGTACCGCGCAGTGCATTAAGAATCGTTGAGAATTCTTTAGTTTTGGGCGCTTCCATTAAAAAATCTTCTACAACCACTATTTTATTAGCGCGTGCTTTGTGCACCAGTGCAGATATTTTAGCCAGGTCCTTCACCTTACGGTTCAGCTTACCACCATAAAGGTGCGGCTTAGGGCCAAATATAGTACCACCACCTTTGTAAAGCGGGTTACGCAGGTTACCCTTACGTGAACCACCGGTACCTTTCTGTTTGTGCAGTTTCTTTGAAGAACCCTGTACTTCAGCACGGCCTTTGGTTTTGCTTGTACCCTGGCGTTGAGCCGCCTGATGTTGTTTTACCGCAAGGTAAATACAATGATCATTCGGTTCGATGTTGAAAACATCTTCCGGAAGCTGTACTGTACGACCGGTCTTTTCGCCTTTATTATTTAAAATGTCAACTTGCATGACTCAATTAATTCTGAATTAAAACAATAGATCCGTTATGACCTGGAACTGAACCACTAACTAATATGTAATTCTGTTCAGGGAATATTTTAACTACACGTAAAGCTTTTATCTTCACCCTGTCGCCACCCATACGGCCTGCCATACGCATGCCTTTGAATACACGACTTGGATAAGATGAACCACCTATTGACCCAGGTGCGCGCTGACGATCGTGCTGACCGTGCGTAGCTTCGCCCACACCGCTAAAGCCGTGACGTTTTACAACACCCTGGAAACCTTTACCTTTTGTGGTGCCGATCACGCTGACCTTTTCACCTTCAGTAAATATTTCACAAGTTATTGCTTCCCCTATTTGTTTATCAATGGAACAGTTACGTAATTCCTTTACTACAGACTTAGGCGTAGTGCTTGCCTTAGCGAAGTGATTGATCTGTGCTTTTGGCGTATTTTTTTCCTTTGCTTCGCCAAAAGCGATCTGTAGTGCAGTATACCCGTCGATATCCTCAGTTTTCTTTTGGATAACAGTACAAGGTCCAGCTTCGATGATGGTACAAGCGGTCTGCTTGCCATTCGGCTCAAAAATGCTGGTCATGCCGATCTTTTTACCAATTATACCTTTCATTATTAGTATATTTGAGCTGAGCGCCCGGATACCGTTTTGGAGCGGTGCGGGATCAGCCATTTTCAATCAATTTTATAAAGAGCCAAATTTTACTCCATTTTGCCAGGCTATTACAAGCTTAGGCGGCTATGGTTAGGCCTTAATTTCTACCTCTACGCCACTTGGCAGGTCTAGCTTCGAAAGTGCATCGACTGTACGAGATGAAGATGTGTATATATCCAGAAGGCGCTTGTGGGTGCACAACTGAAATTGCTCACGAGACTTTTTGTTAACGTGCGGTGAGCGCAATACGGTAAAGATCTTCTTCTCTGTTGGCAACGGAATAGGGCCTGTGACCACTGCTCCTGTATTGCGCACAGTCTTAACGATCTTCTCTGCTGACTTATCCACCAGATTGTGGTCGTAAGATTTTAGCTTTATTCTGATACGCTGTGACATACTTATTAAATAACTTCTAAACCCGTAAAATTTGGGACTGCAAAGGTAATGAGTTTTTTGGATCGGCAAAATTATTTTAAGCTTTTTTTAATTTTATTTTGCTTGCAATAAAACTACCCCTGATTTTTCGCTACTTGTAATGCTGCCCTGTCTTGAAAAAGGATTGCAAATGTACGATTTTTATCTATTCTATACCTCTATTTTTTTGTGCCCGCCGTTTTATTTTTATGCCATCGGAATCCCTCCCTATAGAGCCACCACGGCACCTTCCCTGCCCTATAGCTAGTTCCAAAGCCACGTGCAGAAAAAAAGGAATAGCAAACACAGCCGGCACGACATCTGCCGCTTAACATTAGGATCATCGCTAAAACATTACTTTCGTGCAGAACGATCACACCACATATTTATCAATAAAAATGAGAAAATATATTTTTCTGTTAATTGCCGTGTTTCAGTGCAATTGTGTGTTTGCCCAAAGCAAAACTACAGATACGGTTAAATACTCTTACGTACAGCAAATCCCAGAACCTAAATTTGACATGGCTAAATATCTGTCAACCCATTTGAAATACCCGGAAAATGCAAGGCAAAACGGCAAAGAGGGGCGTGTATTTTTGCGGTTTGTTGTTAATGAAGATGGTGCCATTAGCAATATTGAGGTGATAAAGCCATTATATCCATCGCTGGATAGTGAAGCGGTAAGAGTAGTGGGGGAAATGCCAGCATGGAAGCCTGCTAGAAGTGACGGCAGGGCTGTAAAGTATTATTTTACGATGCCTATCGAATTTAAATTAAGTGAATCCAAACAGGTGCCGATCAAACAGTGATGGGTGGCAATATCTTCCAGTTTGTAGAGCAGATGGCTATGCCAAGTATAGATATGGGCGCATACTTGTCCAGCCATATTCACTACCCCAAGGATGCTATTGACGCAGACAAAGAAGGCCGGGCAATAGTAAGATTCGTAGTGAACGAGGATGGGTCGGTTACCGACGTTGTTATAGTCAAATCGGTATACCCGTCCCTCGATAGTGTAGCAAAGGCGGTTATCAGCGAAATGCCCAATTGGAAGCCAGGCAGGCAAAATAACAAACCTGTAAAAGTATATTTCACCCAGCCTATCTCTTTTCGCCTTCCACCCAAAGAAAAGTAATGAACCTATTGCTGCTATTATTAGCGGCATACCAGTTGTGAACCACTATCAAGAATACCAACAACGTATTTCTTACCTGCCCCAAAAGCAATTTGCTTTTGGGGCTTGCCATTTTATAAATGCGGTATCATTCTTGCACGGAGTATATAAATACCAATTTTTATGAAAATGAAGCGCTCTTTTTTTGCAATATTGTTGGTCACAATGGTTTTGGTCAGTGCATATGCCCATGCACAAAGTGGTCAGGAAGATCTAAAAGAAGAGGTGCTGCACTATGTCAACCAGCACCGTACCAGTATGGGTTTACAAGCCCTTAAGACCAATGAAATAATAGAAGATGAGGCCGCGCAACACAGCAAGAATATGGCCAAAGGGCGAATACCTTTCGGTCACGACGGTTTTGATGAACGTATGGGGCGCATCATGAAACAGATACGGCCATCACATGCTTCTGCAGAGAACGTGCTGGAGGGGGCAAAAACCGCTAAAGAAGCTGTGGATATATGGTTGCACAGCCCCGGCCACAGAAAGAATATAGAAGGGAACTATACACTAACGGGCATAGGTTTAGCACAAAGCAGGGATGGCAAATTATACTTTACCCAAATATTCATACTGAATAAATAAGCTAATTATCCAGTTTTATTTCCAGCAGTTTAGGCCAGTATTTACCAGTTACAAATATCCTGTTCGCAGCCGCGTCATAGGCTATACCATTCAGCACTTCTGGCCCTTTGGGCGAGCTATTGCTGATGGGTGGTATACCCACCGTGCCCCTCAGGCTGCTTAGGTCTGCACGTGCCACTACTCTACCTGTGCCTGTGTCAATTTTCAATATCCGGTCTGTTTGCCACTGATTGGCATAGATGCTACCTCTTATGAATTCCAGTTCGTTTATGTTGTTTACTGGCCCATGCTCATCGCTTACAGCAAGGTCCTTTAACTGCTTCATTGTAGAGGGGTCCATGTAGCGGATAATGTTGGTACCATCACTATATATCAGGTTACGACCGTCGTTTGTCATCCCCCACCCCTCGCTTGTAAAGCTAAACTTGTCCAGTTGTTTCAAAGTAGCGGCATCGTATATAAAACCGGTCTGCTCCCTGTAAGTAAGTTGGTATGCTTTCCCGTTCAATACAGTTATGCCTTCTCCAAAATATTTATGCTCCATCTCCGTCCGCTTTATAACTCTCCCTGTTTGCAGGTCTGTTTTCCGGATGTCTGAAGTTCCGTACTGGCCTGCACTTTCGTACAATTGCCCATTTACATATTCCAAGCCCTCCGTAAAGCAAGTGGAATCGTGAGGAAAAACATTGATTAACTGGTAGTTAATGACCTTTGGGGTAAGTGAACTTGTAACCACATCCTCAGCTCCTTCTGTTTTGCTTTTATTACCGCCAGGACCACAGGCTGTAAACGCAACACTTACACAAACCGCTATTAAAAGGCTTTTTTTCATATAGAACAGGGTCTCTGAAGATCAAAAAAATGAAATGACGGTGCAAATCTAATATCCATATTTTTCTTTCCAGCACCATTTTAAATAATCTCTTAGCCTGTCTTCAGCGGCATTTTTTGCTGGGTCATATAGTTTTGTACCGGCTATCTCATCGGGCATGAATTCCTGATTCACAAAATTTCCTTCAAAATCATGGGCATACTGGTAACCTTTACCATAATCCAGTTTTTTCATAAGGCTGGTAGGGGCATTACGTATGTGTAGTGGCACTGGCAGGTCGCCGGTCTTGCTCACCAGGGCTTGCGCCGCACCAATAGCTTTGTATGCCGCATTGCTTTTGGGCGAGGATGCCAGGTAAGTTACTGTTTGCGAAAGTATGATACGGCATTCCGGGTACCCTATCACATCTATGGCCTGGAAACAGCTGGTAGCCAGCAATAGCGCATTAGGATTGGCATTCCCTATATCTTCACTGGCCAATATCAGCATTCTGCGGGCTATGAATTTTGGGTCTTCCCCACCCTCTATCATGCGCGCCAGCCAGTATACAGCAGCATTAGGGTCACTACCTCTTATCGATTTTATGAATGCTGAAATGATATCGTAGTGCTGCTCGCCTGTCTTATCGTATAGCGCTGCCTTATGCTGCACTATGTCTTGTACTATATCGTTTGTGATCTCTTTACTATCGGGGGGAAGTGATGCAACTACCAGTTCTAAAAGATTAAGCAATTTACGCGCATCACCACCGCTCAGTTGCAGTAGTGCTGCCCACTCTTTTATAGTTACCCCTTTTTGTTTCAGCCACTCATCCTTTTCCATGGCGTGCTCCACTACAGCCATTAAGTGCTCTTCTGTAAATGGTTTCAATATGTATACCTGGCAACGGCTCAGCAAGGCCCCTATTACCTCGAACGAAGGATTTTCTGTAGTAGCACCTATAAGTGTGATGATACCTTTTTCCACAGCCCCCAGCAAACTATCCTGCTGCGCTTTGTTGAACCGGTGTATCTCATCTATGAACAACAATGCGTGCCCAGCCTTGCGGGCTGTTTCTATCACAGCCCGCACGTCCTTTACCCCACTGTCTATAGCGCTAAGGGTAAAAATAGGTATGGAAAGCGCATGTGCTATGATCTGTGCAAGAGTTGTTTTGCCAACACCGGGAGGCCCCCAGAAAATGATACTGTGCGCTTTATGGCTATGTATCATTTGTTCCAGCACCTTGCCCGGCCCTACGAGGTGCTCCTGCCCTATGAATTCGTCGAGCGTATGGGGCCGCATGCGCTCTGCTAATGGTATATGGGATGATGTGGGCATTATGAACCGTTTGTAATGCTAAATTTCATAATTTAGCTTATGCTACGCAATTTACTGATCATTGGCTGCCTTTTGACCACCCAAGTGTCATTAGCACAAACCTTAAAAGAAAAAAAACCGCTTGTTGATACCAGCAACCCACAGGAAATAGGCGCACTATTGCCGCCATTCTTAATAACAACGATGCCCAAGACCATAGTTGAATACAAAAAGAAAAAGCTAAAGAACGCCGAGGACTCATCTGCCAAGACCATAAAAAAAGGACCGGTGCACTACATTACTAACAAAGATGTAAAATACGAGGGTAACCTGTTCGTAATGTTCTTCAACCCCACCTGCGGCCATTGTGAGGATATGACCGAGCTGCTGGAAAAACACATTCAATATTTTAAAAAGACAAAGGTATTAATGGTTGCCGCCCCCATTACGAGGCCGTATATGGACATGTTCGTCAACGGCTACCATACCAATGAATATTCTACGTTGATGGTTGGTACCGATAGCCTTAACCTTATAGGCAAGATGTTTACCTATAAGGGCCTACCACAGATCAATATTTACGATAAAGACAGGCGGTTGCTAAAGGTCTTCAGCGGCGATACACCGCTCGATTCTTTGAAACCATACATTCAATAAGTACCAAGTAAAAAACTACGGCCCTACACATGTGGGGCCGTTCTCATTTATTGTTGCAGTAATATTGGCGTGTTTCCCTTACCGCCCATTATCACCATCTTCGAGTTTGGCGAGGCTGCCAGCTCCTTCATCGTCTTTATCTGCTCATATTGCAGTTGTTTATCGGTAAGGCTTTCGCTAATAATGCGCTGGTAATCGGCTATACCCTGCGCCTCTACCCGTTTACGGTCGGCCTCCTGACGCTCTTTCTGCAAAACGAATTGCATTTTCTGTGCTTCCTGTTCTGCATTTATTTTTGTTTCTATGGCATTCTTTACTGAGGTAGGTAGGGTAATATTACGCACCAGCAGGTTCTCCAGCAGCAAGCCGCGTTTCTTGAACTCGTCCTCGATAGTTTTTGAGATACGCCCCTGAAATTCATCTCTTTTTGTAGAATATAGCGAAACAGCATCGTAATAGACAGCATTGTCCCTGATCTTGGTTCGGGATATGGGGCGCACTATCTTGTCTTTATAGTCAAGCCCGGTTTCTTTGTACAGGTTAGGTGCCGCATCCGGAACTACCCGGTATAGGACTGTAAGGTCAATGGTCACTTCAAGGCCGTCGGCGCTTAATACCCTTATAGCATCATCCCCTACTTTATCGCCTTCATTATGCACGCCACTCATAGTATAGTTTTGCGTACGCACATCCACGGGTATCACCTCCATAAATGGGTTCACTATGTGCAACCCACTTTGCAGCACAGACGGCTGCACATTACCAAACAATACTCTTATGCCAATATTACCTGCGTCTACCTGCACGATCGATGCTGCAATAACACCTACCAATATCAATGCTCCGCCCAGGTACGTTATCGGCTTTCCGAATGTTTGTATGCGGTCATTTACCCGGCGAACTACAAAACCCGCTATCAATAAAATGACGCCTATTACTATGAAAGCCATAACCTTAGTTGTTAAAATTATTATACAAACGTACTTGTATTTACTATAGCGCGCACAAAATTGCGCGCAATTTAATGCTTGACTAAGCCTTTAACACTTGCGCCATACTATCTGCCAACCGTTGCGCCCATACCGCATATTCCTTAGCTGATGGGTGCAATCCGTCTTCGGCCAAATATGTATTGTCGTGACCGTTTTGGCGTGTGCTATCCGTTATATCTACATAGTGGCTTTTAAAGGCTGCAGTTATTTCTTTATTGGCGGCATTGTAGGCATCTATCTCTACCGCTACTTGCTTTCTGTCGCGGTCTGCTGCGAACGAGGTCACTCCCCAATCAGGTATAGATAGCACAAATACCCGGTCTGCTCTTCCATTTGCAAAGCCGATAGCAGTATCCATCAATTGTGTGAATTGAACTTTATATTCATCTACAGGCCTGCCCCGGTATTGGTTATTTACCCCTATCAGCAAGGTCACAAAAGAGAATGTTTCTGTTAGGTTATGCTCCCGTATAGCATTTGCCAGTTCATCAGTGGTCCACCCTGTTACTGCAATAATTACAGGCTCCGCTACTTCTACATGCTTTTCCTTCAGCAACCTTACCGTTTGGTTAGGGAAGTTTTCGTTCATAGGCACTTGTTCGCCTATAGTATAAGAATCGCCTAAAGCCAGGTATGAATACATCTAAGTCTTATTGTTTAAGAAATTACTTTATATAAATGGTCTTTACGTTCACGAATTCATGTATGCCATGCCTACTCAGTTCCCTGCCGTACCCGCTATGTTTCACTCCACCAAAAGGCAGTCGTGGGTCAGAGTGCACATTATCGTTTATGAAACAACTACCTGCCTGCATTTCCTGCACCGCCAGCTTTTCTGCTCTCGCTCTGTTCTTTGATATGATGGCGCTACCCAGGCCATAAATATTGTCGTTAGCTATGCGCACGGCTTCTTTTTCGTCCTTTGCTTCTATAATGGTAGCCACAGGCCCAAACAATTCTTCCTCATACGCTACCATACCTTTTTTCACGTTCGTAAGCACAGTGGGTGGGTAATAAGCACCTGGGCCTTCTGGCACAAAACCACCGCAAAGCACTTTGCCACCTTTCTCCACAGTTTTCAGCACCTGCTCATGCAGTTGGTCGCGAAGGTCGGCACGTGCCATAGGGCCTATGCGGCTATCAGCATTCATGGGGTCGCCATACGATGCTTGCTGCATCTTCTCCGTCATTCTTTTTTCAAACTCTTTACGGATCGTTTTAATAACAATGAACCGCTTAGCCGCCACGCAACTTTGCCCACTGTTCACCAGCCGCCCCCGCACGCATATCTCTACCGCCGCATCAATGTCCGCATCTTCAAGTATTATGTAGGCATCGCTGCCACCCAGTTCTAACACTTGTTTTTTCAGGTTGCGGCCTGCGGCCTCGGCTATTTTGCTGCCAGCCACTGTACTCCCGGTAAATGTTACACCTGCTATTATCGGGTCGGCTATAATTGCTTCTATGCGGGAAGAGGGCAACAACATGGTTTGGAACAAACCTTTGGGAGCGCCGGCTTTTTTTATCACATTTTCTATGGCCAGCGCACAGCCACTCACGTTCGATGCATGTTTCAGTACCATGGTGTTGCCCGCCATTGCAGCCGGGGCCATAGCCCTGAACACCTGCCAGTAGGGAAAGTTCCACGGCATTACTGCCAGTATCACCCCTATCGGCTGAAAAGTGATATAACTTTTGCGCGCGTCTGTTTCTATTATTTCATTGGCCAAAAAGCCTGCACCTTCTTTAGCATAATATTCCAGCGCCACCGCACATTTCTCTACTTCTTCACGGCCCTGCTGTATCGGCTTCCCCATTTCCCTGGTAGCCAGTATAGCAAGTTCCTCTTTCTGCCTGCGTAGTTCCTTCGCTATACTTTTTAGTATAGCTCCTCGTTCCTTGTAAGACAGGTAGCGCCATTCATTATAGCCTTTGTGCGCTTGTTGCAATATCTTTTTTATTTTCTGGTCGTCATATATATCATAGCTTGCTATTTCAAGCCCAGTTGATGGATCGATCGAAACTATTTTATCAGACATACTGCTTTTGATTGAAATTAATTAACCTATTCCATACAACGATTATTAACTTACCTGAATTATCTTCGTCGTGGTTAAATATTAAAAAACTACACTAATGTCTCCTGACAAAATAAAATTTGGTACAGATGGATGGCGCGCTATTGTGGCGCTCGATTTTACAGTTTATAATGTAGCTCGTGTAGCGCAGGCCCAGGCCGAATGGTTGTTGCAGAAAGATAGCGAACCGGTTGTGATAGTAGGACACGATTGCCGTTTTGGTGGCGAACTCTTCACAGAAACGGTGAGCAAGGTTATGTGTGCCAATGGTGTAAAAGTCCTGCTTGCAAAGGGTTTTGTAAGCACCCCAATGATATCTATGGCCGTGCTGCATCTAAATGCATTGCAAGGGGTTATAATAACAGCATCGCACAATCCGCCATCTTATAATGGATATAAGTTGAAGGGGGCTCATGGTGGCCCATCGAGCCCAAAAGATATAGCTGCTGTTGAAGCGCTTATAAAAGATGAGGTGACCATACCAACACAACCATTAGAACATTGGGAAAAGAATGGCCTGCTGGAGTATGTGAATGTAGAAGACATGTACATAACATACCTGCAGCAAAAGTTTGATTTCGCAGCCTTAGACAAGTCGCCGTTCAAGATGGCTTATGATGCCATGTTCGGTGCGGGTCAGAATGTGATTCGTAAATTATTGCCTAATGCCGTGCTGCTGCATTGTGATGAGAATCCCGGCTTTCATGGACAAGCGCCAGAACCACTGGACCGTAACCTGCAAGAGCTGGCCAAAACAATGGCTACTACACCTGAATTAAAAATAGGGCTGGCCACAGATGGTGATGCAGACCGCATAGGCCTATATGATGAGGATGGCAACTTTGTAGATGCGCACAATATTATCTTGTTGCTGATACACTACCTGCACAAGTACAAGGGCCTTACTGGGAAAATTGTAGTAGCATTCTCCGTTACAGACCGTGTGAAACGCCTTTGTGAAGCATATGGCTTGGAAATAGAAGTGACCGCCATAGGCTTTAAATACATTAGCGAGATAATGGTACACGATGATGTACTGGTGGGCGGAGAAGAAAGTGGCGGCATTGCAGTAAAAGGGCATATACCTGAACGTGATGGTATATACGATGGCCTGCTGCTGCACGAATTCATGGTCACAAGTGGTAAGACCTTAAAGCAGCTATGCGAAGAGGTCTATGCTATTGTAGGTCGTTTTGTTTATGAGCGTCACGACCTTACTATAGACAACGACCTTAAAAATGCCATCATAACCAAAGCAAGGGAAAACAAATATCCTAAGTTTGGCAAGTATACTTTCAACCGTATAGAAACTATAGATGGCATAAAATACCATTTGGACAACGGCGGTTGGGCAATGCTGCGCGCTTCAGGCACAGAGCCATTGCTACGCGTATATGTGGAGGGCAACAGCAAAGAAGAAACACTCGATATTCTGAATGATGTAAAAGCAACCATACTCGCATAGTTTATATCATCTTGTTTATAAAAAGCAAATGCCCCGGTAGTACGGGGCATTTGCTTTTTAACCATTCAAACCAAAATACTTAGCGCAGCAAGGTCACATTACCCTGCTTGCTTATCTTTTTGCCTTTGTAAGTGGTAGCCTCTACTGTGTACACATACACGCCTATCGGTTGTGGCTGGCCACCATACTCGCCATTCCAGCCTTTGTTGATATCTGTGGTCTGGAATATTTCAGTACCCCATCTGTTGTATATACGGAAGCTATTTAGTGTAGCATTACCCAGATGTAATACTTTGAACGCTGCATTATCTCCTGTCCCGGGGCTAAATGCGTTGGGCACTGCGATATATGAATCAGGCGCCACATTCACATCAATTGAGTCTATTGCTTTACAACCATATTCTGTTGTGCCTGTTGCCCTATAGCGTGTGCTTACCGGCGGTTTAGCTATTGGGTCAGATATGGTGGTACTGCTTAATCCAAGTGGCGGGAACCAGGTGAAGTAAGTACAATTGGTCACCGGGTTCAATTGTACTGAATCACCAGGATATAAGGTTACAGAATCTGGTAACGATACTATTGCTGCAGGATGCAGGGTGATGTATACAGATGCAGTATCCCTGCAATTGCTGCTATCCACACCATATACATAGTAGCGTACGTTACCCGTTGGGTATAGTACCGGTGTAGCGCTGCCCGTATCGGATATGTTGAAATTAGGGTGCCAGTAGAAATGTGCAAGGGAATCTCCCGTTACTCCTATCATTACGCTATCGTGCGGACATATCGCTGTATCGTCCGTCACCTTCAGGAACGAATGCTTCAGTACGGTTATCGATACACTGTCCGATCCTTTACATCCTGCTGAGGTCGTAGCGGTCAAAACATAAGTAGTAGAATACAGACCTGAGAATATCACGTTGATATTAGAATCCACATTGATAGATGAATCCGGGGTCCATACGTAAGTGTAAGCATATGCAGGCGATACTGAACCATTCAGGTGTACCGTATCTCCATTACAAATAGCTCTATCTGCACCAGCTATTACTACCGGTACTGGCTGTACCTGTATGTAGAAACTCTGTACACTGTCGCGGCAACCTGGGAAACGGGCTGTTTCCACATACCGTGTAGAGGTATCAGGTGTTATGGTAGGGGCAATTATCGTAGAAGAGGAAAGACCCGTAGTTGGTGTCCATGAATAATTATATGCATCTCCGGTAGCATTCACCTGCACAAAAGCGCCTTTACAGATGGCTGTATCTTTATTAGCCAGTTTAAAGCCCTGCAGCACACGCACATTCACAGTATCATGTACCGTACAATGTCCAAGATCAGTAGAGGCTACAGTTACAATGTATTGTGTAGTAGCAGTAGGGTTAACAATGATAGGGTTGGCGATGGACGGATTGTTCAAAAAAGTGGCAGGCGACCAGCTAACAGTATAGTTGTTGTCGGGCGCCGTAATGTTAAGATTCAACTGAAGGGAGTTGTTAACGCATGTTGTAGTATCTGTACCGCTAACATGTATAGCTGGCACTACTGTTACGGTAACAGTATCCTTGTTCTTACAGAACAGGTCGCTGTTGGCAGAAACAGTATACTGGGTAGTGACCGTAGGTGTGGCTATAGGATTGGTACACGACGTGCAACTTAGGGAACTCAATGGCGAACCGCCTGGTAATACACCCCATGTGAAACCAGTGCCACCTACCGCGGTCAAATTAGCAGACTGGCCAAGGCATATCGTAGTGTCGTTCAATATAGCCGTTTGCGGGAATATGAAGATAGGTATAGTGTATATTTGTTGTAACACATATCCACCAGATGAAGGATTACATGATGAATCTTTTACCAATATGGTAAATATCTTGGCACCCGTATCTGTTGGCGAAGGTGTCCAGGAAAAACAGCCTTTAATGGAATCTTGCGGGCCAGAATAAGTAACTGTAGCCCCAGGTATAACGGTACTGGAATTATCAGTGACCCTTAATACTGCAGTAGGGTTTGCGCTGTTAGCATTGTAACAGAAGGATAATGGGCTTAATGTACAAGCATATATGGTACCGCTTACAGGATCTAATGTACCACCAGACAATGTATTATTGGCAATACCAAAATCAGGAGACTCGTTACTGCACTGTACAATTACCAGCTGTATATCACGCTCTACGGTACCTATCGCCTTAGGCACACCGTTTATCTTTCTGTACTCAGTTACCCTTACTGCAAGCACAGCCTTTTGTAGAGACGTAGGAATGAAGTACATAGAACCTGTATTGTTATTGAACTGGAAAGTATACGAGCAAATGAGCGGATTATTGAACAGATTATAATTATCTGTATCACCCAGGGTATTGGATGGCGATACGAAATCGATAGGCCTCGGATTAGCACCAGCTCCACAGCTACCCTGTAGCGGATTGATCAAATCGAAGTGCAGGGAATCATTATCAATATCATATGCACCATTATTATAAGTATAAGGCTGATAGATACAAGTATAGGGTACTGGTAACGTTGAAAAATTGGGGGAATTATCGCCTTGTGCGTCGAGGTTATCTAATGTGGTAGAAACATATAGACTTGTGCCGGAAAGGATGTTGTTTATTCCGTTCCGTGCGCTGTTACTGGATTCGAAGACCCATTTATTACATTGAACAGGTAGTGTAACTACCGCAGTATACCACCAAACACGGTATCCAGGTAACGTACCCGCCGGATTAGCACAAGTAGAGCTGAAACCAGGGCAGAGATAAGAGATATCATCCCCGTTACTCAGGTTGCGCGGATTAGGTGCAGGGAGCAAACCGGTCAATGGTAACAAGTTCGTACTATACTGAATATTGTCGCAAGTATTATGATAGCATACTTGAACATCTATCGGCGCGGGTACTCCTGTACAATCGCGATAGAACTTATAGTATAAACGATATGTAGAACCCCCTACATACTCATACAATAATTCAGCACCAGCGCAATGCGATGCTTTTGCTTTTGTAGGTATCAGTGTGAACAGCGTAAAGAGAACGAGGACGAGATGTCTAAATTTTTTCATGATCGGGTTGTTGTTGAGGTGAGCGTTAAAAAGTTAGCACTGCTTTAACAACAACTAAGACATGAAACTTCTCTCTATAGGTTGGGAGCCTTCCAAATATTTTTTACAGTCTCTGCCACCTCGTTCATATTCAGATCGTTCATGCATCTAAAATGTTTCTTAGGGCATCGGTTATATCCAAGCTTACTGCATGGGTGGCAATGCAGACCTTTGTTCTCGAATATTATCGACTGTGGTGCCGGCCGCTCCTTCAGGTTGTTATAGCCATAATAAGGGAACATGCCCATATCGGGCGATGTATTACCCCATAGTGAAATGATAGGCTTTTTATAGGCAGCCGCTATGTGCATAAGACCGGTATCATTACTTACTATTACACGCGCCAGTTGCACTAACCTCGCCGATTCATTCAGGTTGAATTTACCGCACGAATTATAAATGCGAACAGGGTCCATCGCGGCTATCTCCCTACCTTCTTCTATATCGCCTGGGCCGCCTAAAAGCACCACCGGATAAGCCATTTGCTGAAACAATTTGTGCCATTGTGCTACAGGCAGTTTTTTAGTATTGTAAGATCCGCCTATCACACATCCCACATAGCCATTCCAATGGCTCATGGGTATGTCCTTTGTAGCTATCTGTACCTGCTCATCTACAAAACTATCCAGCCCTTTCCCGTCATTTTCAACACCAAGCGGGGCCACCGTTTCAAAGTAACGTTCTACTATACTTTTATCAGGCATTACGTGCCATTTAAAGTTCACGCGCACCCATTTTTCTATATTCAGTTTAGGGAACGATGCCCCTCTCACGTTCAATACCTTCTTGATCCGTAATGTGCGCAGGTTGTGATGAAGGTCTACTACGTAGTCAAAGTGCTCTTTTTTCAGGGCATCAGCTACTATGTCAATATTGTCTTCCAGGTAGTGCAGCTTGTCTATATAAGGATTGCTCTTGAGTATATCTGCATATACGGCCTTGGTCAGGTAGTGTACCTCAGCACCGGCCACTTGTTGTTTCAGGCAGCGCACTATAGGTGTAGTAAGTACAATATCCCCTATGGAAGAAAAACGGATAACAAGTATCTTCATGATAAACCCTCTAAGATCTGTTTTATTGTTTCACTAATTAGCAGTGAATTTAAGTTCGCACCATGCCCTCGATTCTGTAACACCAAGCGCAGCTTTAGCAGCGCCACTAATGCCTATTATTGCATTATAATATTGCTTGCCGTCCGGTATCGGCCCCATCACTTTCACGAATATCGTTTTGCCGTTACCCGGATTGTACACTTTTATTATGGTACCGTGCGATGTGCCATTGTGAAAACCGTAGTATACACTCCCTGCCTTACCTACAGCATCATAAAAAACAGCAGGCCCTTTTTCCTCTTTTATATTCGCTTCATCGCCGGTTTGCGACAGATACAGCCGCTCAGCCTCAGACATGACCGTGTTACCAGGTGCATCGCCTGTATTCGCCTGTATCCCGGGTGCGTCATATAGCACCC
Source organism: Flavipsychrobacter sp. (assembly GCA_965276955.1). GTDB lineage: Bacteria > Bacteroidota > Bacteroidia > Chitinophagales > Chitinophagaceae > JABDEZ01. The sequence continues at coordinate 20,323 of CBDIBP010000013.1, read as the reverse complement.
AGCCCAGCAATAATATTTTGTCCTTATAAAGGCTGTTGCCTTCCAGCGTATTCCATTCCTTCAGTTTCGCTTGTGGTACTCCTGAATTTGAAGCTACGCGAAACACATTATCACCCTGCTTGCATCTGTAATACAATGGCCGTGCACTAACGCTTGCCGCAGGCTTACTTTTCAGGATATTATATTCACCAACCGGAATGTTGAGCATATTTTTATTGATACTGGTGGTGGTTGCACTTACACCATTCATATCAGCAAGTATAGTGGGCGGTACATGATACGCACGTGCTATGCTCCCAATATTATCCCCGGCAGCAACATGATATGGCATTATCCAATTACCGTCATTGAACACTGCAAAAAGACTATCTTTTTTTTGTGCCCATGCACCCGATGTCAGTAATACAAACAATGCAACACTTAGCGTTCTTGACCACATCTTACGTACTTTGTTTATTGTTAAAAAGATCAATAGTGTTATGCCCGGTCCACATCTGTAATTTCCATACGTATGCGCCAGTTCTTAGGCAAATAATTATTACAGCGGTTGCCCAGCCATTTTATCCATCCTAAGCCAAGCCCATTGTAAGTGACTATATACCATCCCCTCCCATCGGGGTGCACATCCATCTCTTCTTTTTTCAGGTAGTGCAGTGCTTGTTCCTTATTTACCTCTATACGTTGCAGATCTTGTGCCGCATCTACACTCAACGCTATATCATGTGCTGGCAACCAGTCCTTACCTGCCGCAGAGCCTAAATTCACTCCTGCCTTACGAAAGTACAAGGCTTTTTGCAGTATTTGCAGTGCCTCCTCGTGTGCTGCGTTTATAGCTATGGTATAATTTTCTGCACGTAAATAGCAATCGTCGCCAGGCTGTAGTAAAAAGGAGGCCTGCGCCTGCAATATTTTATCATTCGCACTTTTAAAACGTGGATATCGAATAGAAGCAGTAGCCTCTTTTTTTCTAAAGGCTGCTATAAAAAATCCTTCTCCTCGCAGCTTGTCTGGGAAAAATCGGTATCCCACGCCGTTTTTTGCGGTACATACAGTAACCACCTCCCACTCTTCCGGCGGGCTAACGGCTATGCTTTCTATATTGAATGTGCCTGCTATCCAGTCTAAGATCTGTTCGTCTTCCTGTGGAGAGTAAGAACAGGTGGCATATATGAATATCCCATCCTCTTTAAGTGCCGGCCATACATCGGCGAGTATACGCTGCTGGCGCTGGCTGCAAAGTGCCACATTGTCCACGCTCCACTCATCCAGCGCTTTTTCGTCTTTTCTGAACAGGCCAGATCCACTGCACGGCACATCTGCAACTATCACATCAAAAAATCCCGGCAGCCTGCCAAAGTCACGGGGATCGTTGTTGGTCACGTAAGTATTAGAATATCCCCACCGTATCATATTCTCTTCCAGCACAGACGCTCGGGGCTTTATCACCTCGTTAGATACCAACAAACTATCTCTATCCAGTACCGATGCTATCAATGTGCTTTTACCACCTGGAGCCGCACAAAGATCAAGTACATGTAGCGCCTTCTGCTCACCCACCACCTGCTGGAACATGTAGTTGAGGAACATAGAAGATGCCTCCTGCACATAGTATGCGCCTGCATGGTATGCAGGATCGGTAGTAAATACAGGCCGCTGTGGCAGGTAGCGTCCGGTAGCACACCAGGGTATTATATCATTATCTGCGAACATACTCTTTCCTTTCAGCGGGTGCAGCCTTACAGATGTTACCGCAGGCTGCTTATGCGCAGCAATGAAAGCCTGTTCATCAAAGCTTTCCACCGTGTGCAATTGCTGCAATAAGGAAGATGGCAGTTCTTTTACCAACGTATCAATGAATTAATAGTCAAAATGCACCCCCGAATAGTTGTGTGGTGTAATAGCTTTAAGCTCTTTTTTCACCGCTTGTTTCACATCAAGCCCATCAACAAAAACGTGTATGTCATCTTTTGTGATACCCGTCTTCCCCCTTGTCAGTTCTTTGAGCGCTTCATATGGCTTCGGATAATTTTCCCTGCGCAGCACGGTTTGTATGGCTTCTGCTACCACGGCCCAGTTGTGCTCCAGGTCCTCTTCCATCTTGCTTTTGTTCAGTAACAATTTACCAAGCCCCTTTTCTATACTGCGTATGGCCAGGAAACCATGTGCCATAGGCACACCTATGTTGCGGAGCACCGTACTATCTGTAAGGTCGCGCTGCAGGCGGCTTATAGGCAGCTTGGCCGATAAATGCTCGTATAGCGCATTAGCTATACCCAGGTTGCCTTCCGCGTTCTCAAAATCTATAGGGTTCACTTTATGTGGCATGGCCGAAGAGCCCACTTCACCTTCCTTTACCTTCTGCTTGAAATACTCCATAGATATATAGGTCCATATATCTCTGCAAAAGTCTATTAATATCGTATTGATACGTTTTAGCGCATCGAACTGTGCTGCAAGATTATCATAATGCTCTATCTGGGTGGTGAACTGCATGCGCTCCAACCCCAGGCTGCTCACGAACTCATTTCCAAACGCTACCCAGTTTTTCTTTGGGAATGCTACCTGGTGTGCATTGAAATTGCCGGTAGCCCCGCCAAATTTAGCAGCGTAAGGCACGTGTGATAACAATTTTATCTGCCCTTCCAGCCGCTCTACGAACACCATTATTTCCTTACCCAGTTGTGTAGGCGATGCTGGTTGACCGTGGGTGCGCGCCAGTATGGTTATCAACTTCCAATCCTTTGCCATTTTGCGCAACTGCAATATCATATTGTGCAGGGCAGGCAGGTATTGCTGTTCCACTGCATCTTTCCACAGTAGTGGTATAGCAGTATTGTTTATATCTTGCGATGTAAGACCGAAATGTATCCACTCTACACTATCACCTGCCCCAAGCGCAGCAAGTTTATCTTTCAGGAAGTATTCTACCGCTTTTACATCATGATTGGTAGTACGCTCTATTTTCTTTATAGCTTGTGCATCCTCTTCAGTAAACTGCTCATATATGGCCCTCAGTTTAGCAGGCTTTACCTTAGCAGGCAGAGAAAATATCTTATGTCCCGCCAGGTAAAGGAAGTATTCCACTTCTACCTGTACACGGTATTTTATCAATCCGAACTCTGAAAAGTAAGCCGCCAGTGGTGCCACCTGGCTGCGGTACCGGCCATCTATAGGGCTGACCGCTGTAAGCGCATTTAATTCCATACCGCAAAGATAACAGGCAAGGCTACAAATAGCAATTTAATAGACGCAACACTTATTTTGTTTATTTAAAAATATTATGAGGTCTCAAAAAATGCTGCTAATTTTTCAGGGTAATAAGTGATACCGTGACCAACACCACAAACAAACGAATAGCCTCTGTAGATATCCTTCGCGGTATCATCATGATCATAATGGCGCTTGACCATACCCGCGATTTTGTTTCCGGTTTCCATGGCGATGCTCTGGATATTGGGCATGTAAGCACGGGGCTATTCCTTACCAGGTGGATCACCCATTTTTGCGCACCCGTATTCGTTTTCCTTTCGGGAACGAGTGTTTTTTTGTCTATGGGTAATGGTAAAAGCAAGAACGATGCTTCACTCCTGCTGCTCAAAAGAGGTATATGGCTTATTATTCTGGAATTTACCATAATACGGTTCGGATGGACATTCAATGTGGATTACCAGCACCTTTTCGTGCAAGTGATATGGGCTATAGGCTGCAGTATGATCTGCCTGTCTGCATTGATATACTTGCCATTGCGTGTCATAACCATCATAGCCCTCATTATCATCTGTGGGCACAACCTGCTTGATGCTATACCGGATTCACGTTTCGGTGCAGAAGCGCCTTTGTGGGACTTGTTGCATGTGCAGAACGATGTGAAATATAATGGCAACAGCGACTTTTTTGTCTTTTACCCTATTATACCCTGGCCCGGAGTAATGGCCATAGGATACTGCTTCGGCAGCATTTTAAAAAAGGAGGTACAGCAACGTAACAAATATCTGTTAGGTATAGGCCTCACTGCCACATGTTCGTTCATTGTACTGCGTTTTAGTAATTTGTATGGCGACCCGTTCCCATGGCAACCGCAGGGCAACATTACAAATACTATACTTTCTTTCATCAAATGTCAAAAATATCCACCTTCCCTGCTCTACCTGCTCATGACCATTGGCCCGGCTATCACATTGATGCCGTTGTTGGAGCGCTTTCGGGGTGGCATTGCAAGGTTCTTTTCGGTCTATGGTCGTGTACCTATGTTCTACTATATCCTGCATATCTACATCATCCATAGCCTGGCTATATTAGTTGGTATGCTGATGCAGGGCGGTGCAATACCTGGTATCATTGGCACTTACGATATCATAGCTCATAAAGGTCTGCCATTACGTTACGTTTATTTGGCTTGGGCGATCGTAATAGCCATCCTTTACTACCCGTGCAGGTGGTTCATGCATATAAAAATGACACATAAAAAATGGTGGCTCAGCTATATTTAGCGCCCATATAGGTCTACCCATGTGGCCAGTTGTGTAGCTATATCGTTGGTCATCTGTCCCCTCGTCATGCGCCATTCCCAGTTGTTTATTATTGTCGCGGGTGTGTTCATTCGGTCCTGCTCATCAAGCCCCAGTATATCCTGCATAGGTACTATCACCGTATTGGCCACGCTGGCATACGCAAGTCTGGTCAGCACTATATGCACGTTAGTTTCATCAACGGTGCTACCGGTGTACTCATTTAAACTATTTTTTGTTCGCTCATCTGCATCCTGGCGATACCAGCCTACTGCGGTATTATTATCATGCGTGCCGGTGTAGCAAATGCAGTTGGCGGGGAAATTATGCGGCGCATATACGCAACCGCCAACGTCATCCCCAAAGGCAAACAACAATATCTTCATCCCCGGCAATCCTAATTTATCCCTGAACTCAAAAACGGATCGCATTTTATCGCCCAGGTCTTCTGCTACGAAGGGTAAGCCACCTATTTCGTCCTTTATAGCTTTAAAAAGATCAGCTCCCGGCCCAGGCATCCATTTCCCAGCCTTTGCACTTGTCGCCCCGGCTTCTATTTCCCAGTATTCATCAAAAGCCCTGAAATGATCCAGCCGCAATACGTCGAACAATTCCATGTTCTTTCTCAGGCGTTGCACCCACCAGGCATACCCAGTGTCTTTAAGCCGATCCCAGTTATATACCGGCATACCCCACAATTGCCCATCTTCGCTAAAATAATCAGGAGGTACACCCGCTACACCAAGTATTTCACCCGTTTCATCAAGGGCAAAGAATTGACGGTTGGCCCATACATCTGCCGAATCATAACTCACATAAAATGGCAGATCACCAAATAGTTGCACGCCATGGCTGTTACAATATTGTTTCAGTCCATACCATTGCTGAAAAAAAATATACTGCAACCACTTTACCTTTTTTATGGCCTTGCGATTGCTTTCCTCAAATAACTGTAGTGTGGCCGTATCTCTATTTTTGTACAGTATAGGCCATTGGTACCAGGCATGCCCATCGTGCTGGTCCTTCAGCACACTGAACCACGCAAAGTCATCCAGCCAGTAACTTTCGCGCTCGCAAAAACTGTTGAACGTCTCATCAGGTCGTTCATATTCATTATCTAAAAAATGTTGAAAGGCAATATCAGAGAGTCTGTCCTTTATTTGTTCAGCTGTAGCGTAGTCTGCTTTTGCTGTTGATGCCTGCTGGTGATCTTTTATATCTGCAGCAGTCAGCAATCCTTCCCTAACCAATTCATCAGGACTTATCAATAGTGTATTGCCCGCCATACCAGATATTGAGCTGTAAGGCGAATAACCATTGGTGGCTGATATTGGGTTTACTGGCAAAACCTGCCAGTATTTCTGTTTTGCTACCCCCAGCTGGTCTGCAAACTCCCTGGCGCACGGCCCCAGGTCGCCAACGCCATATGCCGATGGTAGCGAAGTAATAGCCAGTAATATACCTGCGCCTCTCTCGTTCGTCATTTTATATATGTTTGTCCACCGGTTGTTGCAGCACTACTACGCTGCGGCCGGTCACTATTACCTTACCATTCGCATTTATTTCAGTGGTATCGCTTACAGAGGTGCCGGTATCAAGCACCTTGGTCCACCCGCCTCCCACAATAGGCGGAATTGTAAAATAAAGCTCTTTAATGCCTGCATTAAAAATGATGTAAAAACTGTCATCCACCACATGTTCGCCAAGTGGGCCAGGCAGGTGTATGCCATAGCCATTAAGATAAACAGCAAATGATCTTGCCTCATTGTACCATTGCACTATAGTACACTCAGCGCCATCGGGCATGAACCAATTGATGTCATGGTCGCCTTCCCCTGCTTTTTTACCTAAGAACCACTCCTGCCGGGAAAATACAGGGTGTCCTTTTCTTAACTGTACCACTTTTTTTGTGTACTCAAGCAGTTCTTTATCTATATCCGTCCATTCCATCCACGATATTTCATTATCCTGGTTATAGGCGTTGTTATTACCTTTTTGCGTTCGCCCGGTCTCATCGCCGGCCAGCAGCATGGGCACTCCTTGCGATAGGAATAAAGTGACCAGGAAATTTTTTTTCTGCCTGTCCCGCAACACTTTTATCAGCTCACTGCTTGTTTCCCCTTCCACACCATAGTTGCACGACCGATTGTAATTCTCACCGTCCCTGCTATCCTCGCCATTGGCCTCATTGTGTTTATTGTTATACGATACCAGGTCGTTCAGCGTGAACCCGTCATGTGCGGTTATGAAATTGATACTTGCTGTGGGATGTCTGTTATCATTCTTGTACAGGTCAGGAGAACCCATGAACCTTGCTGCAAACTCAGAGACCGCAACATCTTCGCCGCGCCAGAAGTCGCGCATTACATCCCGGTACTTGCCATTCCATTCTGTCCATCCAGCCGGGAACTCGCCTACCTTATATCCCCCCTCTCCTATATCCCAGGGTTCTGCTATTAGTTTAACTTGCGATATGAAAGGGTCTTGGTTGATGATGTCAAAAAAAGAGCTGAACTTATCTACCGCATGTTCTTCCCGCGCCAGCGTAGCCGCCAGGTCAAAGCGAAAGCCATCCACATGCATTTCTGTTATCCAGTACCGCAGGCTGTCCATTATCAGCCGCAGCACACCGGGCAGGTTAGCATTCAGCGTATTGCCTGTACCTGTATAGTCCATATAAAGGCGATTATCGGTCAGTCGGTAATACCCCACATTATCTATACCCCGGTAGCATAGTGTAGGCCCAAGTTCATTTCCTTCTGCAGTATGGTTGTATACTACATCCAGTACCACTTCTATCCCCGCTTTGTGCAGGTCTTTCACCATCTGCTTGAACTCATTTATCTCACTGCCATTCTTATTATCAGTAGCATACCGGGCATCAGGTGCAAAAAAACCTATACTGTTATATCCCCAATAATTTACTAAACCCTTTTCTTCCAGTATGTGGTCGTCCACAAAACTGTGTATAGGCATCAGCTCTATAGCCGTTACCCCCATTTGTTGCAGATAAGCTATGGTTGCAGGATGTGCTATAGCCGCATAAGTGCCGCGTATGCCCTCTGGTATCTGCGGGTTCAGCTTTGTAAAGCCTTTTACATGTGCTTCGTAAATTATTGTTTTATTATACGGGATGCGCAAGGGTTTATCATCTCCCCAATCAAACACAGAATGCACTACCATACACTTTGGCATGAATGGTGCGCTGTCCCTATCGCAAAAACTCAGGTCTTTATCAGCATTGCTGCGGTCATAACCATACACGGCATCATCCCAAACTATCTTACCGGCTATCGATCGGGTGTATGGATCGAGCAGTAGCTTATTAGCGTTGAATCTATGCCCCTGTAAAGGCTGGTACGGGCCGTGTACCCTATATCCGTATAGCTGGCCTGGCTGCATGTCCGGTATGTATGCGTGCCATATATTATTGGTGCGCTCCTGCAGCGGGATGACCTTAAATTCCTTAGTATCTGCAGCATCTTTGAACAGGCAAAGATCTACACTGGTAGCGTGATAAGAATACAATGCAAAATTTACTCCCTCACCATCCCAGGTAGCGCCCAGTGGATACGGGTAACCAACGTAAACTTTATCCATATAGTTAAAAAGCTTTTGGCCACAGGCCTCAAATATAGGATATGCTACAACAATTCAACAACTGGCGCTGCATCCATATCACTGTATACCTGGTTCTCACCAGCCATACCCCATATGAACCCATAATTGCTCGTGCCACTGCCAAAATGTACCGACCATGGCGGCGATACAACAGCTTCGTTATTTTTCATTACTATATGCCGCGTTTCCTGCGGCTGCCCCATGTAGTGGAACAGTCGCTGGTCTTCAGGCAGGTCGAAGTAAAAATACACTTCCGTACGGCGGGTATGCGTGTGCGGCGGCACAGAGTTCCATACGCTGCCTTTCTCCAGCACCGTCAGGCCCATCACCAGCTGGCAACTGCGTATCCCATCCAGGTGTATGTATTTATACACAGTTCTTTTATTAGCGGTCTCTACCCCACCCAGCGCTATTGGCGCTGCTTCTTCTTTGTGCATTACCCTTGTAGGGTAGCTGGCATGTGCCAGTGTCGACATGATGAAATATGATGCAGGATCATTTGCATCTTTACTCAAAAAGCGAACTTCTTTAGTTCCCCTGCTCACATACAGGCAACTCAGCTTTTCCAGTTCGTATGCCACACCATTGGCTTCAACAGTACCGCTTCCACCTACATTTATGATACCCATTTCCCTGCGCTCCAGGAAAAATTCCGAACGCAGCTCTGCAATATTCTCAAGTACTACAGCTTCTTCCACTGGCTTTACACCACTAATAATGATGCGGTCATAGTGTGTATAAACCGTATGTAAATAGTCTGCACGCACAAGGTCATCTATTAAAAAAGCAGCACGCAATTGCTGTGTATCCATTTTGCTTACCTCTGCCGGACTATGTTCAAATCTTACTTGCATATTTATTTCTTTTTAGCGGCCCATCCATCCTCCATCTACGGTGAGGATAGTACCATTTATATATTTTCCAGCTTCTGATGCTAATAGCACGATCGGCCCCTTAAAATCTTCAGGCTCGCCCCACCTACCTGCTGGTATACGCTCCAGTATCGATCGGCTGCGCACTTCATCGTTGCGCAGCGCTTCTGTATTGTCTGTAGCTATATATCCCGGCGCTATGCCGGTCACATTTATACCTTTCGATGCCCATTCATTGGCCAGTGCCTTTACCAGGCTGGCCAGTGCCCCTTTGCTTGCCGCATATCCCGGCACATTTATACCACCCTGAAAACTCAGCAGTGAGCACGTGAAAATGATCTTGCCCGCGCCTTGTGCCAGCATATGGCCCCCTATTTCTCTTGCCAGTATAAAAGGCGCATCCAGGTTTATGGCCATTACCTTATCCCAAAACTCATCGGGATGCTCAGCAGCTGGCTTGCGCATTATGGTACCAGCATTGTTTACCAGTATATCTATGCGTGGATGCACAGCAAACAATTCTTTTAGAAAATTATATATAGCGTCCCTATCCGATAGATCAACCTGATAGGCAGTGAACTTGCGACCCAGTGCGCGCACGGCAACCTCTATCTCGCTACCATGCAGTTCTACAGTGGCTGAAATAACAATGATATCTGCACCTGCCTCAGCAAGACCTATGGCCATGCCCATACCTATACCTTTATTGCCCCCGGTCACCAGCGCTGTCTTACGCTCCAGGCTAAACATTTCAATTACTGTTACTCCCATTTATCGTATCGTTTACTATGGTCTATTCGCCCAGGTTATTCCATCTGCCGCCAAATACCCACTTGGTAGTTATTATATCAGCCGCAGGGCTTCCCTTAGCTTTTTCCAGGTTATTACCCATCCAGCTAAAATCATGTCCACCCTTCCTGTGGCAATTGTAATAATACACCCTGTGTCCCCATTTTATTACATTGGTAGTTACCACCTTCCTGTATATATCCTGGTCGGCCATATTATCTGCAAATGTGCAGTTCAGTAAATAGAACTGTGCATCGCGATGATACCTGCCGAGTTTAAAGCCATCATACCCTTCAAAAGTACAGTCTTTTAGTACTGTTTTACTATCTTCTACTGCCGATCCGTCGTGCCATATAGTAGCCTCGCCCATGTGCGTCAAAAACCGGCAGTGCTCTGCATAGGCCCATCCTCGCGGACAATAAAAGTCAACACCACCTTCCATAAAACAATCTCTAAAATAGAACAGCCCGTCCGTTACATTCCACGGGCTCACAGTATCTCCTGTCATACTCTTAAAGTGGCAATGAATGGCCTTCATACGAGTAGCCTTTATAGTACGCAATGCCATTTGGTGTCCGTTCTTTTTTATTAGCTTCTGGTGCGTAGCGCTCGTATCATTGGTGCAATTCACCATCCGGTCTTCTGTTATCTCAAAACCATAACTATTAGTAATGGTCAGGTTCTTCAATGTAATATCGTTGCCGTTGATGTTCACAGTAGCACACCCCCAGTCACTGGGATGGTCGCACAACCATTCTTCACGGGCCACAGCCTGTGTAATTACTGTACCCTCTTCATCCTCTCCTTCAAAAATAATGTTGCTCTTTTCTATGTATACTTTTTCTTTATAAATACCTTTTTTTATAAAGATCACAGTTGGCTTTTCTGCCGAATCTGGTAGGCTATTTATCGCCGCCTGTATAGTTTTAAAATCCCCATTGCCACTTGGGTCTACCACTATCCTTTTATTCCTGCCGAAAGCAGTGGTGCCTACCAGGCAAAGTATGCAGAGCAATGCAACAATTTTGTACTTATAGTTCATGGTCTGTTATTTTTCGGTTAAAAGCCATTTTACCAGATCTTCAGCAGCCTCATAGTTCTGATAGTCTGCCGGTAGTTTTCGCCCATCCGTATATTCGTTATACAGCCACGGGTCACCTACGGCGAATACCCTGCCCTTTCCTACTTTTGCAATAGCCATTATTACATCCTTACCATCCATGAACAACGTCTTAGCAGGTGGTTTTATCCTCAACGTGGCTATTTCTTTCATATACACTTTCTTCCCGGTCTTAAATACCGGGTTGTCCTTCAAGTAAAAAGTACCCGTTTCAAAATGATTACCGATCACTTTGTTCCTCGAATCTTCGTTAAAATGAATGCCAAACGCCTCTGCCAGCTTATTGAAATTCGTAAATTCTGAGTTACTACTGTCGTTGCTCATTATTACCAGCGTACCACCTGCTTTTACCCAATCCTTTATTTGCTTCACGTCCCCATCGCTTACATAGTTAGGCTGCGCTGTCTCATACTTGGTATCTGCGTCTACTATTATATATGCTGCTGCATCTTTTAAATTTTGCGCAGTAGGTGCGGTCTTCAGCGTAGCGGTTTTTGCGCCATATTTGTAACAGATGTGACCCAGGGTAGAAAAGCCACTATTCGCCCGGTCGTTCCATGTGTAGTGAAAAGAAACAGTATTACCGGCCGCGTCCTTCTTCGTTTCGTTATTAAAGTAATTATCCAGCAAAACGGTTTTGCCTGCGCCTACATGTTGCGTAGGCACTATTTCCATTTCATTGGCAGCCAGCAGGAATGCCCCTACGCCCTTAGGGTCATTGGTCACCACTTTTTCGCTCAGGTAATATTCATAACTCCCATCTCGATACGGATCCCCACCCAGCCCTGTAGCGCCTACTATGCCGTTCAGGTCTACCTGTCCTGGTGCACGCTGTGTTATAAATTGTTTTTTTATACCCTCATAGCCTTTTTGGGCCACAGCCAGGTACTTAGCCGGTAGGTAACCGCGCCGTACACCTTTTGCCAGTGTGTACACGAACATGCAAGACGATGATGATTCCAGATAGTTTCCTTTCCGGCCAGCCTGGTCCATCACCTGATACCATACGCCTGTTTTCGGGTCTTGTACTTTTTGTATAGAAGCGGCAAGTCTGTTCAGTATATGTATAAGGCTATCGCGATGCACATCATGCTCTGGGAAGTACCCAATAACATCCACCAGTCCCATTGCATACCAGCCCACAGCCCTTCCCCATATGGTAGGCGAGTTGCCTGTTGATTTATCTGCCCACTTCTGCTCCCTGCGCTCATCCCATCCATGATACATCAATCCGGTCTTCGGGTCCTTTGCATACCGCTCCATCTGTATGAATTGGCTGGCTATATCCGCAAAAGCTTCAGGCTCGTTGAATGTTGCGGCGTATTCTGCATAAAATGGCTCCGCCATGTACAGCCCATCCAGCCACATTTGGTGCGGATATATTTTCTTGTGCCAGAAACCACCTGTGGCTACACGGGGTTGCTCTCGCAGTTGGTCGCGCAGCAGCTTGGCTGCTTTATAATATTTTTCCTGGTTGGTCACCTTGTATAGGGTCAGCAGTATGCGGCCATTCTTTATATTGTCCAGGGTGTAGTCGCTATACTTGTAGCGCCTTATGGTGCCACTGTCCGTAACAAAGAGATCCATGCTTTTCTTCATAAAGGCAAAGTATTTTCCATCTCCGGTGTTCTTCCACAGCCCTTCCATTCCCTCCAGCAGCACGCCTTCATCATACGCCCATTTCACCGGCACACCCGGTTTCATTATCAGCGAGTCCTTCCACAACTCCATAGCCGTAGCCGCCATCTGCCGCGATAAACTTTCCTGGGCATGTGGCTTGTAAAAGGACAGCAGCAGAATAAATAATAGACCTTTACGCAGCATAATAGAATATACAATTAAAAAGGAAAGGCACCCAAAAGACCCAGTGAATGATAGGCTATCATGCGGCACTTCCTTACTTATACGGAAAGATAAAAATTAATCAGGGTAGAAATACAGCACACATATACCGCAAACGATTGCGGACAATAATATTTATTCGATCACCAAATAATTGATAATATTACTTTTCCGTAATAGGAAAATAAAGCTTGAAAGTAGCGCCAACCTCTATATGACCATAGGCGAGAATATAACCTTCATGGTTGGTCATTATACGCTGGCAAATGGCAAGCCCGATCCCCTTCCCTTCATACTCAGATTCCCGGTTGTGCAGCCGCTGGAATATACGAAATAACTTATGCGCGAATTTATTCTCAAAACCTATTCCATTATCCGATATAGTTATCCTGTGATATTTATCATGAGACAATCGTCTGAAGTTTTCCAGTAACTCTTCGCCCGTTACCGTGTCGCAGGTAATATTTATTTCAGGACGAACATCGACTCTCGAAAACTTCAAGGCATTATCCAGCAGCGCTTTGAAAAGTATTTTCAACTGGTCATTATTACCCTTCACATAAGGCAGCCCCGCATATTCAATTACAGCATTCTTATCTTCTATTTTCCCCTCCAGGTCACCCATAGCACTTTTAAAAGGTATGTTCAGGCTAAGTCTTTCTTTAGTAGTGTCCGTGGTCAGGGAGGTTAGGTTCACCAACTCCTCTATTAGGTCTTGCATCCTGCTTGCCGCTGCATTTATACGTTCCATGGTGTTGCGGCTTTCTTCATCCATGTCATTCTTTTTCAGGAAAAGTAACCTGTTGCTGAATACCTGTATCTTCCTCAGCGGCTCTTGTAGATCGTGCGATGAGGCGTAAGCTATTTGCTCTAATTCTGAATGTGATCTTTTTAGGTCTATTACCTTGGCTTGCAGCTCATCCTGGTATTGCATCCTTCTTTTCAATTCTCGCAGCATCAGTATGAACAATACAAGTGTTAGCACGAAGAACAGTACAATAATATATTTTATAGCATTTGATGTAAGTGTCTGGTAAAACTGTTCGTTCTTATATCGTTCTGCAAGCAGTGCATTTTCAATATTATGCATCACCCGCATTTGCTTCACACAGTCCAGCATTTGCTTTCGGCCATCATCATAATAGATCGATGGTTTCGTTGCCGTTGCAGTATCCAGATAGCGAAAGTTATCCTTTATATCCTGTACCCTTAAAGTGATGATACCCTTTAATTGTACAAGGTTATTTTGTTGTAATTTGTTATCCTCGGTGAGCGTCCTCAGTACATTCAGGCAGTTGTTTAAACTGTCTATCGCCCTCAATGTGCGATTGGAGTATACTGTATCCTTGGTCAGCATGTACCCCCGTTCTCCACGGTCCAGATCTTTTACGTAACCTTCAGTGTTGTATAGTTTCGATATTACCAGGTGTGTATGGTCTACGTCATTCGAGTATTTGATGAGTGTAGCGAACCGCTCCATTGAAAAGAATGCAAGACCTGCCATCAATAAAAAAGATATTGAAAAAGCAATAAGTATGGTCCGCAACCTTTTTTTCATCGCTCAAATTTCTACATTTTGTAGAACAATTTCCTCATTACAACGATCAATTTGAAATATAAATAAATGGAATAAAACAAATCTGTTGGGCGTAAAAAACCTATTTAAATGCATATAAGAGACTTATGCATTTTTAAATAAAATATATATAAGTGTTATAAATTTGGCTCCAACGTTGCCTTACACTATGTGTAATTTATTGATGCAATAACCATGATCTCACAACAACAGAGCCAGAAACAACAGCTGAAAATACTGCCTCAGCAAATCCAGTTATTGAATCTTTACTTTCTCAATTCCATTGAGCTGGAGCAGAGAATAAAAAATGAATTGGAAGAGAACCCATTCCTGGAGAATAACACCGAGGATAATTTCGAGGACTCAGAAAGTCCGACAAAGGATGGCGTACAGGACTATTCAGACTGGGATGAGCACGGTTATGACGACATACCAGATTACCGATCTGAATATCAAAACTATTTCAATACAGAGCAAACACCCAATATTGCTATCAGCAGCACCAGCCATTTTAAGGATGATGCAAAACAGCAATTGCGGTTACTCACACTGCCGGAAGAAGACCTGGCATGTGCTGAGTATATCATAGATATATTGAACCAGCATGGGCTGATGGACCGCCCGCTCGATGAAGTGGCAGATGATATGTCATTTCATTTCCAGTCCCTGGTAGAAACTGAAAGGGTAGAAAAAGGCTTGGCTATAGTACAAACCTTAGAGCCTTTGGGCATCGGCTCTACCAGTGTAGGCCAGTGTTTGTTGATACAGTTAAAGAACATGAATCAGAAACGCCCCGATGTACGGTGCGCCATAAACCTCATTCAGCATCACTTCAGCGATCTGATGCATCGCCAGTTCGAAAAGATACACCATGCACTTAATATTGATGAAGAAGAGCTGAGGGTAGTTCTGGGCCTTATAGGTAGTTTAAAGTTTCATCCGGTTACCGAATCATCTAATAACGACCCAAAAAATACCATAATACCTGATTTTATAATTACTCGCTATGGCGATACTGTACAGGTGAACTTGTATAGCAGCCGTGCAGGAGCAGTATTTGTGAACCAAACACTTTATGATCAGCTATCGCAGCAAGTTAGCGCCCGCGACAGAAGTACCAACCAATATGTAAAAAGCAAACTGCAGTCAGCACAATGGTTCGTAAATGCAGTAAAGCAGCGGGAAGATACAATGATGCGCATCATGCAATGCATTGTAAAAATTCAGGAAGAATATTTTATAGAGGGCGATATACGCCTATTGAAACCTATGGTACTGAGAAATGTCTCAGAGATCACAGGCATGGATATATCTACCATATCGCGTATCACCAGCAATAAGTATGCAGAAACTCATTTTGGCCTCATTTATCTCAAAGACCTGTTCAGTGAAGGTATTGCCGACCAGAAAGGTGAAGTGATAAGCAATAAAGTGATACAGTCTGTAATAGAAGAAGCTATACAGAGCGAGGACAAGCGCCATCCGTACACCGATCAGCAATTAGTAAATATACTTTCCGCAAAAGGCTACAATATAGCTCGGCGCACTGTAGCAAAATATCGCGAACAAATGCGTATACCCATAGCTCAAATAAGAGCAGTGTGGGCATAAAATCTTACATTTATACCAGTACATACACACACACAGAAGATGAACAAAATATTAGTTGTTGATGATGACAATGACATGTGCCTTTTGCTCAACCGTTTCCTCACACGCAATGGTTATGAAGTAGCTGGCACAAATAGCGGCGCTGCTGCTATTGAGTGGATGAAAAAGAACCGGCCCGACCTTGTGCTCTGCGATTTTCGTCTTGAAGATATGACGGGCATGGTACTGTTGGGTAAGATAAAAGAAATGCATCCGCATGCTCCGGTCATCATCATTACAGGTTACAGTGATGTAAAGGATGCAGTGGAAGTAATGAAACTTGGTGCTTATGATTATGTTACAAAACCATTGTTTCCAGATGAGATCATCCTGACCATCAAAAAAGCATTAGCAGACCCTGTGAAGGAGCAAGGCCAGGCCCGCCCTGTTACTACTGCCGCACCGGCTGCCACTAATGCACCGGCACCAAAAGGCAAAACTGTTTTTAACGACAATTATATCATGGGCGATAGCCCTGAGTTTGCTAATATTATTAAGCAAATAGAATTAGTAGGCCCAACCAACTATAGCGTTATCATATATGGTGAGAGCGGTAGCGGTAAAGAGGCTATTGCACAGCAGATACACAACAAAAGCAAAAGAGCAAATAAGCCTTTTGTGGCCATAGATTGCGGTGCCCTGTCGAAAGACCTGGCTGGTAGCGAACTGTTCGGGCATGAAAAAGGTGCATTCACCGGTGCACTCAACCAAAAAATAGGAAGCCTTGAATATGCTAACGAAGGCACTATTTTCCTTGATGAGATCGGTAACCTCTCTTACGAGATACAAGTATCACTGCTGCGCGTAGTACAGGAACGCAAAATAAGAAGGGTCGGTGGCAATAAGGATATTGAACTCGACCTCCGTATCATTGTGGCCAGTAACGAAAAACTATGGGATGCCGCCCGTAACGGAAAGTTCAGAGAAGATCTTTACCACAGGTTCAACGAATTTAGCATTGAGGTGCCACCGTTGCGCGATCGCAAAGGCGATATCATGATCTTCGCTAATCACTTCCTCAAACTTACGAATGCAGAATTAGGAAAGAATGTAAAGGGCTTCACCAAAGGAAGTTGAGGACATATTCCGTAACTACGTATGGTATGGTAATCTGCGCGAATTAAAGAACGTTATAAAAAGGTCTACACTACTCACTGATGATGGATTTGTAGAGATCAGGTCGCTTCCATTCGAAATTGTGAATTTCCACAAATTGCAATTCGATGCCACACCGGCACAGCACACCATCCCTGAATCTCAGCCTACCCATGTCGCAGCACCAGCACCTGTTTCATACGAAAACAAATTAAAAAGCGCTAACCTTGATGCCGAGTATGAGGTCATTTTAGATGCGCTGAAACAGGCCAACTTTAATAAAAGTAAAGCAGCCAAACTACTGAACGTAGATCGGAAAACATTGTATAACAAAATGAAGCAATTCAAAGAGTTCAACATTGATTGATCCGTATATTCACAAGCCCTCTTTTATTTCTGAAGTAAATATCATGAATGAAACAATATTAGATAATTCATTTTTACTCGACATCGTTAGGTCCGGACCTGCTTCAATTGTTGTTATTAATAAGGATGATCTCAAGATCGAATTTTCTAATGAACAGTTCCGGTCAAACTTTTATAGCAACACAGTTAATGAGGCAGAAACAATATCCTCGTTATCACAACTGTTGGATAGTAGTCAGCAGGAAAGATTAAAGATCCAGCTTCAAAATGTAAGTAAGGATACGCTTGCCCGGAATAAATACATGGTATACCGCCTGCAGGCAAATGACGTTTATTCACAGGTATACATATACGCATCCCCACTCTCCCAGGCCAGCGAGCGGGGGCAGGAGCTATATGAGTTGCTGTTATTATTAGATATTTCAACTTGGCACCTGCCCTTTATTTCTTTTGATACAAGGGAGCTGTTTTTTAAACAATTCAATGATATAGATTTCGGCACTTTCGAGTGGCTTATAGAACAGGATAAAGTTTTCTGGACTGATGGTATATATAAGATCTATGAGGAAGATCCACAAAAGACACAACTGGATCTTTCCATAATAAAGAACGCTATACATCATGAGGATAGAGTAATAGCGAACCATATTTTCGAAGATCCTTTACGGTCAGGCGATGATATTGATATTGAGTACAGAATCATTACTAGGAATAACAATATAAAAACAATACATACTTTAGGCAAAATAATTTACAACGATAAAGGGAAGCCAGAGAAATTGGTAGGCAGCATAAAAGATGTCAGCACGCAACGCAAAACAGAAGAAGACCTGAGAAATAGTGTAAAAGTGTTGAATCGGTCAAATAAGGATCTTGAAGAATTTGCCTACGTTGCCAGCCACGACCTTCAGGAACCATTACGAAAAATAAGTACGTTCAGCGACAGGCTGAATGAAAAATATAAAGATGTACTCACCGGCGATGGTATAATGTACCTGGAGCGGATGATGGCATCGGCAGAGAGCATGCGCTCTCTTATTAATAATCTGCTTGAGTTCTCACGCATATCAAGATCTACCATCCCATTTGCATCTATAAACCTAAATTTTATACTGCAGCAGGTAAAAACAGATCTTGAACTCACCATTGATGAAACGGGTACAGTTATTCGCAGTACGCAATTGCCTACCATCCACGCATCTATGACGCAGATGAAACAATTGTTTGAGAATATCATTAGTAATGCCATTAAGTTCAGAGATCCGCATATTGTCCCGGCTATAAATATAGCCTCTCGGTCACTCACTTCCGAGGAGGTTTTCAGTTACGAGCTGCCTCCAGGCGTCACCTACCATAAGATCGAGATAACAGATAATGGTATTGGTTTCGAGGATGAGTATGCGTTGCGCATTTTCCAGATATTTCAGCGTTTACATGGCAAAACAGAATATCCGGGTTCTGGCATCGGGCTCGCTATATGCAAAAAGATAATCGAGCACCACAACGGTATCATATACGCAGAGAACTTACCCACTATTGGTGCTCGATTTACCTTTATATTACCAGAACATAACCAGATCGCATAGATCACATTTTAGAGACCATGCCAAATACTGCTGTCAGAATATTGATCGTAGATGACGACCAGGATGATTTTATTCTCACCAGTGAATATATCAAGCATATCCCTGGCGCCAATTACAAAATAGATTGGTGCCCCAGGTATAAAGATGCCCTCAATAACATGATAGCACGCAACTATGATCTGTATTTTGTAGATTATTTGTTAGGTGCTAAATCTGGCGTAGACCTGCTCAAAGAAGCATTGGAAAATAACTGTGAGGAACCTATCATACTACTTACGGGCAAGGGCAACTATCATGTGGATATTGAGGCCATGCAATTGGGCGCTGTAGACTACCTGATAAAAACCGAGTTAAGTGTAGAGAAAATGGAGCGTAGCATCAGGTATGCTATTGAGCGCGCTACTACACTAAAGGCACTAAAAGCTAACGAACGCAAGTACAGGGGCATTTTCGAAAAGTCAAAAGATATAATATTCATCACTGATGGGTCTCTTTCCTTTAAAGATGTCAATAGCGCAGTAGAGCCATTCTTGGGCTATACTAAAGAAGAGATATTAACGATGAACCTGGTAGATATCATAGACCAGTCGCAACATAAAAAATACCTGCAGCACGCCATACAGCAGCGCAAAGAGATAAATGACTGGGATGTGGTCATCAACACCCAAAATGGAGATAAAAGGTCGTGTATCATTACCCTTACTTTAGAAGATGATTACGCTGATACTATCAATTTGCAAGGAATAATACATGATATTACCAACCTTAAAAAGATAGAAAAGACCACTTTGCAAGCGGCAAAATTAGCTGCCGCAGGCAGGTTGGTGCGCACGCTCGCTCATGAAGTGAGAAATCCCCTGAATAATATTACTCTGTCTGTTGAGCAGATGCAGCAGGAAATAAAAGATGAGAACACCTTATTATACCTCAATATAATTCAGCGGAACGGCAAACGCATCAATGACCTCATAAGTGAATTGCTTAACACGTCACGGCCTACAGAAATAACGCTTGAAGAATGCGTATTGCAGTCTGTGCTCGATGAGGTAATATCCTCGGCTATAGACAGGCTTACACTAAAGAGGATAAAACTACAGGTAAGCTACCCTAACGAGGCACAACTGATACTTGCTGATAAAGAGAAGCTAAAGATAGCGCTGCTCAATATTGTAATAAATGCAATAGAAGCTATGGAAGAGCAAAAAGGGCAGCTCTCCATCTCACTACATCACCTCACCAATCACGTTGCGCTTAATATCAGCGATAATGGTTGTGGCATCAGCGAAGAGAATATATCG
>CBDIBP010000012.1:0-70798 GCA_965276955.1 Flavipsychrobacter sp. | reverse complement strand
TACCTTCTATACTTGTAGTGCTGGAGCTGAACGGTATGATGCCCGTAGAAGGCGGGTACTACAAGTGGGTGCGCAAAGCCCTTGGCCGCCGCTGGGGATTTTACGAAGGAATATGGACTTGGTTCTACACCTTTGTAGACCTCGCCATCTACCCCGTGCTTTTTGTACAATATGCTACCTACCTCTTCCCGGGGCTCGAGGCATTCAAGATACCGGTATGCCTGGCCATCATTTGGTCATCGGCCTTTCTAAATATATTGGGTATAGTGCAGGTGGGTAAGGTATCTTCTTTCCTAAGCGCTTTTGTTATACTTCCTTTTGTTATCCTGTTTATCCTTTTCTTCTGCCACCACACCGGCAGTTCTCTACCCGCACTATCATTAAAAGGCCCCGCATTCCCATCTCTTGGCCTGGCATTATACACCATTATGTGGAACATGCTGGGTTGGGACAATGTGACCACCTATGCCGAAGAGGTAGAGAACCCAGTACGCTCCTATCTTATTTCCATCATTATTGCTTTTGTTACCGTATTGGGCATGTACGTCCTCGTTATCATAGTGGCCCAGCTATCAGGTATCGGCCATAATGACCTGGCCACAAAAGGTTTCCCAGCCTTGGGTGAACTGGTAGCCGGCCGCTGGCTGGGTGTACTTATAGCTTGCGGGGGCATGGCCAGCACCATAGGCATTTACAATGCTAACCTGCTATCGGTATCGCGCGTACCCAAGGTGATGGCCGACGACCAGTTGCTGCCGCGTATACTCAGCAAGGTACATCCACGCCTGCATACACCTTACATATCACTCATAGCTTGCTCGCTGGTGGTCAGCATCATGGTGCTGTGGACCTTTGCCGACCTGCTGGTGATAGACGTTACCATTTATGGCGCAGGACTCTTCCTGGAGTATTTTTCGCTCATCAGGCTGCGCATAAAAGAGCCTGCCATGCATCGACCATTTAAGATACCACTTGGTGTGCCAGGTCTCATCATACTCATTTCGCTGCCCATGATCATATACGCCATTGCATTGGCCGGTGCCTGCATATCTATGGGCAATGCTTCAAGACCAGCCATCTTCGCCATCATTATACTCTTTATCCCTGCGGTAGTATGGCGCATTATGGTATGGCGCAAGCCAGAACTTAGGGGATAATAAACCCCTCCTTCGCATGCAAAATTTCCATGTTTTATCTAATTTAGCATAGCGCTAAACCTTTATCGGTCATGATGAAAAAGCCGGAGCACATCGATGAATACATATCCGGGTACCCTGCAGATGTTCAGGAAAGGCTGTGGCAACTTAGAGACACCATACTCAAAGCCGCACCGCAAGCCCAGGAAGTAATGAGTTATGGAATGCCTGCTTTTAAAATGCATGGTATGCTGGTATGGATAGGGGCACATAAACATCACATCGGCTTTTATCCCCGCCCCTCTGGCATAAGTGCTTTTGAAAAAGAATTATCTGGCTATCAGTTCGCAAAAGGTTCGGTTCAGTTCCCTAACGACCAGCCTTTACCCTTAAAGTTGATAACGGACATCGTAAAGTATAGAATTGCTGAGAACTTACAGAAGGCAAAGAAAAAATAAAAGCTTATTCAAACTTTAAGGTTTGAATAAGCTTTTGGATAGCTAATGTAAGTATTGGCAATTACTAATAGTCCCTCCTCGAAATAATATAATTAAATGTTCCACCTGATAAGGCAGCGTACCGGTTGCCGCAATTCATGATAGCATTGCAGGTACCAGTGAGTACATATGTCCTCACTGGGTAGCCAAGCACTGTATCACTCTTCAGGAATACTACGTTAGTGATCTTTACATTGTAGTTGGTATTGGCTGTGTCAACTGAATACCAACTGGCCGAACCGGTAGATGTGAGCACAGAATCAAATTCAAGCTGTGGATGTATAGTAGTATCACTGAAGTATAAAGTTTTCCCCTTGAGGTTCATCACGTCACTTTCCTTCATAGTATCATAGTATGGCCTGCCCAGCCTTAGCCCTATAGAGGGGTAAAAATTGGCATTTGCCTCTTGGTAGCCACCTGCATCACTCTCGTAAAGGTACATATACTCCGCAATGGGGAAAGCGAAACTATAATGCGTGGTATCCATAGCGAACTTAAAATAATACGGGTTCACTGGAGTGGTCACCGGCGGTGTGGTTGGCGTAGTGGTACTGCTGCTCTTTTTACAGGCATTGAAAAGGAGGGACACGGTACAAAGTAAAAGACAGGTTGTTCTTCTCATTATTAGGTTTTTAGAGGTTAACGGTACGTAATAATAATTGTTATTTTATTTATGTGCAACTCAGTCAGTGAAACTGTTTGAACACACTTGGTCAAGAATTAATTAACAACCAAAGAAACGGCTACAACAATGTGAGATCAGGCTACTTCTGTTCTTTTGCTTCTATTGACATTTGCTGTAACAAAATATCAACAACATGAAAATAGTAGTAACAGGCTCTTTAGGGCATATCAGTAAGCCACTCACGCAAGAGTTAGTGCAAAAAGGCCATCAGGTCACCGTCATCAGCAGCAAGCCCGATCGCCAGAAAGAGATCGAGGCACTTGGCGCCACGGCAGCCATTGGTTCTATAGAAGATGTTGACTTTCTGGCAGCAACTTTCACGGGTGCTGAGTCGGTTTATTGCATGGAGCCACCACCAGCAAATTTATTCGACCAGAACTTCGACGCCATAGCCGCCGTTGACCTGATAGTGAACAACTATGCACAAGCCATAGAGCACGCCGGTGTGAAGCATGTGGTTACACCTCAGCAGCATTGGCGCCCATACCAATAAAGGCAATGGTATCCTTGTTTTTCATTACAATGCAGAGGCCACCCTCAACAAATTACCCGCCGACGTGTCTATCACGTTCATGCGCCCTGTTGGCTTTTATTACAATCTGTTGAGTTTTATCGGTACCATAAAAACACAAGGTGTCATTGCATCCAACTATGGCGGAGCGGATAAGGTGTTGATGGTATCGCCATTAGATATTGCAGAAGCAGTTGCAGAAGAATTGACAACACCTATAGAAGGCAGAAAAGTACGCTATGTGGCCAGCGAAGAGATCACTTGCAACGAGATAGCTACTATCCTCGGCACGGCCATCGGCAAGCCAGATCTGCAATGGGTAATAATTCCGGACGACCAGTTGCTACAGGGCTTACTGGGATACGGTATGAATAAAGCCTTTGCAGAAGGGTTTGTGGAAATGAACGCCAGCACCCACACCGGTCAATTGTACGAGGATTATTACCGCTACAGCCCTACCTTGGGTAAGGTAAAGATAAAAGATTTTGCACCGGAGTTTGCTGCTGCATATAATAAATAGCTAAATTGTATCATGCCCAACATAATACCGCACCGCATAAAGACAATAACGGAGTACCACAGGCAAATGGGGCTTCCCAAGCCTGAGCATCCGCTGATAAGCGTCATTGATCTGACCTCGGTAACTTATGACCTCGGCCATGAACCCATAACTGTCGTGTTCGATTTTTATTCTATCTCACTCAAAAGAGATCACAATGCCCGTATGAAATACGGACAGCAGCAGTACGATTTTGATGAAGGCATCATGTTCTTTATATCGCCCGGACAGGTATTTGGCATAGAAGTACCTGAAGGCATTACCCTCAAAAGGTCGGGGTGGTTGTTACTCATCCATCCCGACTTCTTTTTGGGTACCTCATTAGCTAAGACCATCAGGCAATATGAGTTCTTCGATTATTCTGTAAAGGAGGCATTATATCTGTCAGACAAAGAGGAAACGACAATTACCAGCATGATACAAAGCATAGAGCAAGAGTACAGGTCTAATATCGACAAGTTCAGCCAGGATGTCATCATTGCCCAGCTTGAATTGTTGCTGACATACGCAGACAGGTTCTATCATCGCCAGTTTTTGACCCGAAAGATCACCAATCACCAGATCCTTGGTCGCCTTGAAGATATTCTCACAGAATATTTTAATAGTGATGATCTGCTAAAGCAAGGGCTGCCCACAGTACAGTACGTTGCCGAAAGCCTCAATGTATCGCCCAACTACCTAAGCACACTGCTCAAAGTGCTTACCGGGCAGAGCACCCAGCAGCATATACACGATAAGCTGATAGAGAAAGCCAAAGAGAAGCTATCTACCAGCAACCTATCTGTAAGCGAGATAGCCTACGAGCTGGGCTTTGAACATCCACAGTCGTTCAGCAAACTATTCAAAAGCAAGACCCACTTTTCCCCTTTAGAATTCCGGCAGTCGTTCAATTAGACAGCTGATAACCTTGCCGAACATACTCGTAAAAGATTTTCTTGAAAAAATTTGTGTAGTCAAATAACTACACTTACATTTGTAGCCACATAGCTACACAATGAATGTAAGACGAGACGTTTTCCAGGCCATAGCCGACCCTACACGCAGGGCCATTCTCTTGCTGCTGGCCACCAATACCATGACGGCCGGGGCAATTGCAGCCAACTTTGATACCGCGCGCCCCACAGTTTCCAAACATCTGCAGATCCTCACCGAATGCGAACTGCTGCAACAGGAGCAGAACGGCCGGGAAATATATTATCACCTAAATGCTGAGAAAATGAAAGACGTCGCAGATTTTATTGAGCCGTTCCGCACCATGTGGGATGATAGGTTCAACCTTATAGAAACTATAATGCAAAAACATAAAAACAAATAATATGGAACTAAAAACAAAGGTACATGCCGAAAATGGCAAGCAAGACCTGACCATCACCAGAACGTTCGACCTGCCGGTGGACCTACTGTTCAAAGCACATACGGATCCTGCAATTGTGACGCAATGGATGGGCTCAGAGGTCGTTAAAATGGAATGCAGGAAGCACGGCAGCTATCAACTGGAAAAGAAAGATGGCAAGGGCAACGTAGTGTTCCAGGCCAGCGGGGTGATACACGAATTTATACACAACAAAAAGATAACCCGCACATTTGAAATGGAGAATGCGCCCTTAGGTGTGCAATTGGAGATCTACGATTTTGAACAGATCACGGATGACACCAGCAAACTGACCATACACATCATATACGAATCTATAGCGCTCAGGGACCAGCTACTGCAGCAGCCATTCGCGCAAGGTATCAATTGGGCACACAACCAACTGCAAGAAGTGGTAAGCAAACTAAAATAACACACATGCAAAAGCGGAACAAGATCATTTACTGGGTATTTACCGCCTGGCTGGCATTAGGTATGGTATCTACAGGCGCAGTGCAGCTATTAAAACAAAAAGCAGGTGCCGGAGGTTTAGATAGCATTACACGGCTGGGTTACCCCGCTTATTTCCTCACCATTATCGGTATCTGGAAAATATTGGGTGTCATAGCCCTCCTCATCCCAAAATATGCATTACTAAAAGAATGGGCCTATGCTGGCTTCTTCTTCCTTATGTCTGGTGCAATATTTTCGCATATTGCGTCAGCAAGTCCGGTCCCTGAAATATTGCCTTCCGTATTGCTGCTAATATTAACTTTGATATCGTGGTATTTCAGACCCGCAGACAGGAAGATTGTTGTAGCAAACTAAAATAGATACTATGAATTCCAAAGCTGATTTTTATTTTGCCAGGAACGAACCGTGGCAGGAAGAGATAAAACTATTGAAAAACAATAGTGCTCGACTGCCACCTGAAGGAAGAATTGAAATGGGGTTGTCCTTGCTACACGTTCAACGACAGCAATATTGTGCTGATACATGTGTTCAAAGAATACTGCGCCCTACTCTTCTTTAAAGGCGCGCTATTGAAAGACACTGATAATATTCTCATCCAGCAGACCCCAAATGTGCAGGTGCCCCGACAAGTAAGGTTCACAGGGCTGCAGGAAATAAAGAAGCTGGCCCCGGTATTGAAAAAATACATCTTCTCTGCTGTTGAGGTAGAAGAATCAGGCGTAAAAGCAGAATTGAAGACACCCGCCGAGTTTGCGGTGGCCGAGGAATTCCAAAAGAAAATGGATGAAAAACCTGCCCTGCACAAAGCGTTCAAAGCGCTAACACCCGGCCGCCAAAGGGCCTACCTGCTCCATTTCTCCCAACCCAAAAAGTCGGAGACACGTGAGGCAAGGGTTGAAAAATGTATCCCGCTTATTATGGAGGGCAAAGGATTAAATGATGAGTAGTAATAATTATCTTTTAAAATACTGA
Organism: Flavipsychrobacter sp.; assembly: GCA_965276955.1. GTDB lineage: Bacteria > Bacteroidota > Bacteroidia > Chitinophagales > Chitinophagaceae > JABDEZ01. Next base: position 64,613 of record CBDIBP010000012.1, on the reverse strand, counting down.
CCATGCAAATAACAAGAGTAGGTTCTAAACCATCGGCCAAGGGGCCGGAAGATTGGTTCACAGGCTCGGTCCGTATCGATCCGTTATTCGATGCCAATGATGCAAGGCGCGGCGTATCAGCCCTTGTCACATTCGAGCCCGGTGCCCGCACCGCGTGGCACACCCACCCGCTCGGCCAAACGCTCATCGTTGTATCGGGTATTGGCTGGGTGCAAAAAGAAGGTAGCGCTGTTGAGGAGATACGCCCCGGCGATGTGGTCTGGTTCGAGCCTGATGAAAAACATTGGCACGGCGCCACAACTACCAACGGCATGTCGCACATTGCTATACAGGAAACCCTAAATGGCAAAGTGGTAGACTGGATGGAGAAAGTCGCTGATGAACAATACAAATTGCTTTAGATATCTTTATACTGATCCCACTACGAGGTCAAGCGCCAACGCTTGACCTCGTAGTGGTAAACTGCACGCGAAGTCTTACATTAGCTTTACCAAACGGCCATCACTATAGCCATTATCGGTTATTCTGATGCTTCCGTTTTTTTGTTTATCGCTCTTATCATCTCGTCAAGTTCGGTAGCAGATTCATTTAGATACAACAACAACTCAGGGTCAGTTCTTTCCGAAATATCTTCATTGATCAGGTTGATCAAACCTAATATCCTCGCCAGCGGTGCCCTTACTAAGTGCGATTGTATATACGCAATTTCACGGAGCTTATCATTCTTCTGCTTTACTGCATTTGCGTGATCTACCTGTTGTGAGATATCCCGTGCTATCACCAACGTAGCATTTTTACCTCTGAAAAGGATAGTATTAAAGATAACCTCTACGTGAAATTGCTCCTTGTTTTTGCGACGGTGGCGGGTAATAACGGTCAATGGCCCCTCCATCTCTATAGCAGTTTGAATATCACTTTGTAAAGAAGGAAGATCGCCTTCCAGCTTGATATCCATGATGGTGAGGGTTAGAAATTCTTCGTTAGAATAACCATAGGTTCGAATAGCAGCTTCATTCACCTGCAAAAGCCGTAGACTTTCAATGTCAAGCACCCACATTGGGGCAGGATTAAGAAAGAATAAGCTTCTATATTGGTATTCAGATTCTTTCAGTTGGATGGTTTGTTCTGCTTTCTCTGTGGCCTCTTTTTGCAATGCATTTTTCAGGAGATATTCTTTCATTAATGTCTGCTCCAACCCCTCGATCGCATTACTGATAAGCATCACTATCACCCAGTTCAAAAAAACAACATTGGATGACACTGCTATCCAAACACCCAATACATAATCTTTTGCCAGTGGAGAGTGAAACAGATCAAATTCAATAATAAATGCACAACCGCAGCAAATAAGAAAGCTCAGTACTATGGAAGAGTAGGCATAGTAGCGTGGAAAAAAAACTGTAACAAATATGCTTAATGCCAACAGATAAATGGTACCCGGACCTGCTAAACTTAAAGCTACAAGTAATATGACTGCCAGGACATATAAAATGCCGATGACAAATATTTTACGAAACGTAAGTCCTAACCTTGGGTTAAGTGAAACAAATGCGATAGAAAAAAGAACCAGGATATCAAATACGCCAATAAAATTATAGCCTTGTTTAAAAGAGATGATGACACATGGGACCAGTGCAATAAAACAAGTGGGTAGCAGATAGGTGATGAAATCTGTAAAAAGCTTGTCGCGCCAATAAGTAATGTCTTCTTCGTTCTTAATGCTTCCTATCGTTCTACATTGAATAAATGATCTGTACCGATACCATAAAGTTTTTTTCACGGCAGTGCAATGCGCTACTTCAGATAAATCCTCACTCATTATTCCCATATAGTTGATCGAAGATCACAAACCAGAAGAAAACAAAAAAGTTATCCATATAGAGTGAGATCTTGATAAAGATAAGAATAAATATCATTCTTATAAATATTTTTTATTATATTTAAGAATGTTTTAAAAACCATAAAATAAATAATTATTATATTTATAACCTGTGCTGAATTTTTTGATCTTTTCAGTAGCTGATGAACAATACAAATTGGGTTAATTCTATTTAAGTGACGGAAAGCTATTTCACAGAGAAGGAAATTCTGTAAATTGACGATATCACTAATTAACTATTTTACATGGATGTACAGGCACAGATCCAGGAAAATATCCTCAGCCAACCTGAAGCAAAACGCAATGACATGCAAGAGTTGCATAGGCGTATACTTAAGTTGTTACCTGCAGGTAAATTATGGTTCTTCGATGGTAAGAACAGTGAGAACAAAACGATCACTAATCCTACTATAGGGTATGGATCGTACATCATAAAGTATGCGAATGGAACGACCAGGGAGTTCTTCCAAATTGGTATGAGTGCCAACAAAGCCGGTATCTCTATCAATGTCATGGGCATCAAGGATAAGATGTACTTGCCCCAAACGTTTGGAGAAAAAATTGGCAAGGCAAGTGTTACCGGCTATTGCATTAAGTTCAAAATGCTAAAAGACATAAACATCGATATTCTTGAAGCAGCGATACGATATGGGATTGAGGGTTTAAAATGAAAGAATTACCGGTCTGGGGAGTGGCCCGTCGCGAGGGTCACGACCACTGGCACACCGGGTGTGGGCGCTACGTTCACTATCATATTGCCGATGAGGCAATACGAAGTGGGCATATATGTAGCGATATTGCTTTTGAATGCAAGCGCAGATAAAGATCGGTTTTGCACAAATGTGTTAAGCATTATGAGAGCACAGAAATGACTTTTTTATTTAATACCCAACTCTTTTTTTGCGCTCTATGTCTTCTTTATAACAGCTTAGGAGATAAATATCTGGCGCAGCGGTGGGATCGGTATGGTACGAAAAATATTGCTTAGCTATCATTAGTTCACTACACTTGAATACCCTTTAATTATCCGTTCATGAAACATCTCTTCTTCTCCTTGCTGTGTTTATTGCCCATTTTATCATTTGCACAACCTGGATACGTAAATACGATAGCTGGCAACGGCACCTGGGGTTTTAGCGGAGATGGCGGCCCGGCCACGTCTGCTATGATGGGGCCTCCGACAGGTGTAGCGGTCGATGCGGCTGGCAACCTGTATATTACCGACGATGTCAATAGCCGTATACGCAAAGTAAGTCCTACGGGCATTATAACGACCATTGCGAGTGGTTTTCAGTTATGGAATGCTGTTGCGGGAATTTCGTTAGATGCTTCAGGGAACATATTTATTATAGATTCGTCGGGCATTCGTAAAGTAACTGCTGCAACCGGGATAATAACTGCGGTGGCAGGCAGCAGAAACAGCCGGGGATACAGTGGCGATGGCGGTACCGCAATAGCCGCACTGTTGAACAACCCCCAAGGTGTTTATGTGGATGGTAGTGGTAATGTATACATCAGCGATGGCAACCAGCGCATACGCAAGGTAAATACATCAGGCATCATAAATACAATAGCAGGTACAGGCGCGGGTGGCTTTAATGGTGATGGGGGGCTTGCCACAGCCGCACAGGTAAGCAACCCCGGGTGGCCTATGCATGGATGTCTCAGGTAATTTATATTTTGCAGATCAGGATAATAACCGGGTACGTAAAATAGACCTTTCCGGACATATAACCACCGTGGCCGGCAATGGCACTGCAGGGTACTCTGGCGATGGAGCAATGGCGACAGCAGCTGAATTGAGCAAACCTGGCAGTGTGTGTATGGATACTTACGGCGACCTGTTCATTGCCGATAATAACAACAGCCGCATACGCAAGGTGGATATCAATGGGATAATTACCACGGTAGCCGGTGGTGGCTCCTCTACCAGCAACAACATACTTGCAACTACTGCATCGCTCGGTAATATACGTGGCGTTTGTACCGATAACAATAACAATATCTATGTTCCTGACCGTAGTCACTATCGGGTATGCAAGGTCAATACCCAGGCCCCACCCCCGGCAGCGCAAACAGCTGATAGTTTCGGTGTTTATCTTAGTTCATCATGCAGTGGCACGTTTGTCAGCATAGCTCCAAATAAATATTCATCTTCATTACTTGTAAAAACCTGGTTCGGGGACGGAAACACGGAGACAGACACGTTCGCTTCTTATTCCTACATACGCTACGTTCAGCCATGCATATAGCACTTCCGGCACTTATTCTATCAAGCATGTGCTATATCGCAGCGGTTTAAAAATAGACTCGTTACAGTATAGCTATAGCTATATTTTGTGCAATACCATGTGGTTGCAATTCTACTACGACCAGAATGGCAATTGTGTAAAAGAGGCTTCTGACCCACTGATATCGCAACCCGTATTGGTGGAGATCGACTCTAACAATGTACCGCGCGATACTATCTCTGCCATCAGCGGGTTGTACTATACTGCAATGGGTAACGCTGGCGATATCTATAGTTTCAAAACGCTCTCTGCACCCGCGGGCTTTGCAGTGACATGCCCTGCGAGCGGAATAGTAACTGACACGCTCAAGGCAACAACAAGCACCACCGCACTATATGCAGGTATGCAATGCACTGCCGGGAACAGGTTCGACTTGAGTGTCAACGCCGTTATACCAGTAACAGGTGTGCAGGATGAGTGGGGGGATATTTATGTACAAAACAAATATTGCATGCCAGCCAATGGCACGCTTACACTACACTATAGCCCTAAGTATGCAGACGCACCAGACCAGATATACCCACCTGCCGCGTCTGTTTCCAACAACACGATAGTCTGGAACTTAAACTCATTGTCGTCCGCTACGGGCGGCATCCAGTTACATTACTCCATTTGGGCACGCAATACACATGTTCCAGTAGCAGATACTGTCCGGTCTTATTTTCAGATCACACCTTTAGCGGGTGACTCTGACACTACGAACAATACAATAGTGATAGTTGACACCGTACGCGCCGGCTGCGACCCTAATGAGATGTGGGTAAGCCCATCAACCTGCATACCTTCCGGCACAGCAGCCACCCTGAAGTACACCATCAACTTTGAGAACACAGGTAACGACACCGCCCACAACATTTACGTGCTCGACACACTGTCGAACAATGTGGATGCCTCCAGCTTCCGTTTGCAAATGTGTTCAGCAAAAATGAACATCAGCAAGCTGAAAGACGCCGCAGGCCACACAGTAATAAAGTTTGACCTGCCGGGTATCAACCTGCTCGATAGCTCCCACCATGCCGCATGCGATGGGGCTGTTATCTTTACGGTGAATAGTAAGGCCGGACTGCCAAACAGCACTCACATATATAACCGTGCAGGCATCTACTTCGACGTGAACGGAGTGGTGATGACCAACCAGGTAGATGATGTAATAGGCTGCGCCACTGGCGTGAACACTACCCTTCCATTGGTCGACAATGTCGTAGTATACCCGAATCCTGCAGGTGATATAGTTACAATAAGAACGAACAACCAATACCAGCAGACCTACACCATCACCAACAGCATAGGACAGATCGTCTTGTTTGGCCAAATACCCCAAGGTCAAAAACAGGTAAGCATCAAAACATTGCCGACAGGACTGTATTTTGTGCATATTAAAGACCAGAACGGAGATGTCGTAAAGAAGTTGTTGAAGATGTAAGAGTATGCCGGTGCACTTGCTACGCGGTCAAGTCACTATCCTAAAAACAAAAAAGCGAAGAAACCGCTCTTCGCTCTGTTTCTTCGCTTTCATTCTGTGAACCCGCGGGTACAAAACTTAACCCTTTTCTTGAAGATTTAAAGAAATTGGTTGCACTGTTTAGCGCTATTTAATTTGTGGGGGCCCTCTCACCGGAGATAAAGGCACCTTTTTGATCTGCCAGCGTTATTTATAAATTTTACTGAAATAAAACAATAATTGACCTTTGCATATACTATCGCTGGTAACAAATAGTAACACTTATTTTATACTATTCGTTTAATGTGAAATCAGAGTTCGGTCTTATCATATTTTGTTAAATAAAAGTGTAAGCAACTAAATGTCAGGTAACTGACAGTACACAGAAAAAATAAGGATCACTTTTGTCCTATAAAATGGATAAATATGAAACACACACTGTTGTATGCTATCTTCTTTACATTATTCTGCATACAGGCTAACGCACAGCCGGCGGCCAGGCAAAAAAACTTTAACCTTACTAAAAACGTTGCAATTGAAGGGTACGACCCGGTAAGCTACTTTAAGGGCAAACCGGAAAAAGGATCGGCTACCTACACCTTTTCTTATGAGGGTGTTACCTACCATTTCAGCAATGCTGCGAACCTTGCCGCTTTCAAGCAAAACCCCGCAGGTTATGAACCGCAATATGGAGGTTGGTGTGCTTATGCCATGGGCCATAGCGGAGAAAAAGTGGAAATAGACCCAGGAACCTATAAGATAATAAACGGCAAGCTATACCTGTATTACAACCACCTGTTTAACAATACCCTTAAGACCTGGAATAAAGACGAAGCTACGCTGAAGGCAAACGCAGATGCAAACTGGCAAAAGATAAATCATTGATCAAGTTTTAAATGAACGGTCATGTACCTGCAGAAAATAATTGGAGAGATCTTTTACGAATTGGAAGGAGTGCTGCTACAGGTGAGCAAGGAAAAATACAGTATGCGCAGCCAGCACCTTAATTCATCTATAGGGCAGCACGTGCGGCATACCATAGAACTTTTTCAGTCGCTGATAAATGGTTATGAGGCAGGGGTTGTGAATTACGACAAACGTAAACGAGATATTAGCATTGAGACCGATAAGGCGGTGGCAATACACATGATGCATGTGATACTGGAGGCGATCAGCAAACCGGCTAAAAAAATTATGCTGGAATCGGAGTTTGGTATGCAAGACAACATCGTTGTTATAGAAAGCAATTTTGACCGTGAGCTTGCTTACAACCTGGAACATGCCATACATCATATGGCGCTGATAAGGGTAGGAATTAATGAACTGACCGATATTATTGTTCCTGAACAATTTGGTTTGGCACCATCTACTATTAAACACCGTGCCGAATGTGTACAGTAACTTTTATGCCACTTAGGGGAAGCATATTGCTCACCTCAAACAGGGATGAGCAAACGTTGCGTGCGCCTGCCGCATTGCCGGAAATTTATATGTATAGCAGTGGCAAAATTTTATTTCCTAAAGATGGTAAGGCAGGCGGTACATGGATAGCACTGCACAACAATGGCAATGTAATGGTGCTTCTGAACGGCGCATTTAAAAAACACCAGCCGCAGCCACCGTACCGCAGGAGCCGGGGACTTATATTCCTGGATATTTTTGATGCAGAGGAACCAAGAGTTGCCTTTGAAAATATATGCCTGAGTGGTATAGAGCCTTTTACAATTGTGCTGTGGCAGCATAGTGAGCTGTGGGAAGCACGCTGGGACGGACATGAAAAATATATTATCGCGCTGCCTGTTGATGTCCCGCGCATGTGGTCGTCCGTAACGCTGTATGATGATGAAGTGATTGCCCGCCGCAAAATGTGGTTTGAACAATGGCAGGAAGAAACGAGCTGGAAGACCGCAGAAAATATGCGGCTATTTCATGAATTTGGCGGCGATGGAAATGAACATACAGACCTGCGCATGAACCGTGATGGACTGCTGCAAACCATAAGTATAACCGGGATAGAAATACTGCCCGATAAAGCAGTGATGCACTACAGGGACTTTAACGCAGGACTGGTATCTGTAAACGAATGGTATATAAGCGGCTTATTACAACACTCATGAAAAAATGGTTGCGCTCGCCCTTCCTTATCAGGCTAAGGCGTTGGGAATACTGGAACAGCAAGATTGTATATGCACCGTTGTACCCTTACTGGTTGTGGTTGAGCATTAAGGCCCGCTCGTTTTATTTTCTTACAGCAGCCAATCCGCACATAAAGAATGGCGGTTTCATTATGGAAAGCAAGCGGGACGTTTACGACCTGCTGCCTGCAGGTTTTTACCCGGAAACACTGTTATTCCAGCCGGGTACAGTATACGACGAAATTGTACGATCGATAGAAGCTGCGGGTATTATATTTCCGCTCATTGCCAAGCCCGATATTGGTGAGCGCGGGTTGGGGGTAAAGAAGATAAATAATGCAGTGGAGCTGGAAGATTATGTAGTGCACATACCAGTACCCTTTTTGATACAACGGTTTGTACCTTACGAGCACGAAGCGGGTATTTTTTATTGCAAACTCCCGGGTATGGAGCAAGGCTATATATCGGGCATAGTAAGCAAGGAGCCGGTGGCAGTGGTGGGTGATGGAATTACTACACTGGCTGCACTGGTACACGGGAATGACCGCTACCTGCTGCAATGGGCACAGATAATAGCTATGCATGCGGATATAATGGACACGGTGCCTGAAGCTGGTAAAAAAATAATACTGGTGCCCTATGGTAACCATAGCCGGGGATCAAAATTTACGGACCAAACTTACCGGGCAAACGAAAAACTATCTGCATCAATAGATCGTATATGTAGTACGATACCTGAATTTTATTACGGCAGACTGGACATACTCTTTAAAAGCTGGGAGGCACTGGAGCGTGGCGAGGAGTTTTCCATCATAGAAGTAAATGGTAGCGGCAGCGAGCCCACCCATATCTATGATCCTGAACACTCCATATTTTTTGCGTGGATGGAGATCATTAAGCACTGGAAAGTGCTGTATGCTATCTGCAATGCCAATAATAAAAATGGGGTACCTTACCTCACCCTCGCCGCGGGAAACAAGGAGCGGGAAGCATTCAAGGTTATAGACAGCCTGCTGGCGGCCCGCGTATGGTAAGGGTATTAATTGACATTTCCCAAAGCAGTATAGTATATGTACATCCAATACCTGCAGATATTTGTAGCTGGCTTGCTTATCAGCCTTTCGGGTTCTTTGCCATTGGGCAACCTGAATGTGGGTGCCATGCAAATAGCGGCGAAGGGTACATTGCGGAAGGCGTTGTGGTTTGCAGGAGGTGTCGTTGTTATAGAAATGGCTTACCTGAGCATTACATTAAATGTACTGGGCAGGTTTACCATAAATGAGCACATATTCTTTTTCTTAAGGGGCGCTTCCATAGTTCTTTTACTCATTATGGCTATAGGCTGCTTTGCAGCTGTAAAACAGAAAGAGCATAAGAACATTATATTAAATAACAAGCTCAATGGGGCAGTGCTGGGTGTAACTATGAGCGCCGTAAATCCCATGCAGGTACCTTTTTGGGCAGGATGGGCCATTTACTTGTTGTCGCGTTCCCTGCTGGTTAATTCTGCCGCAGGGTTTTCGGTATTTGTTATAAGTGCGGGAATAGGTACTTTCGCTGCGTTGCTGTTATTTATATTTGCAGGGAGAAGGTTCTCTGCCCTTATGCTCCGGCACCAGAGGAAAGTGAATGCAGGGATGGGGTGTTTATTTGTTATCATGGCCATTGCCCAATTCATAAAATTATGGTAGCGATACAAAACCTGAATGTATGAGTATAGACGACCAAATGCTCATTATCCGTAAAAACGATTTCCTGGATAAATTAGTGATCGAGGACTATGAACACCTGAACATACTGCACAACTATATAATAGCAGATAAGGATGCCTATATCTATTTTGATGCCCAGTACCTGAACAAGTTATACTTTTTGAAGGAGGGTTTTATAAAGATCGGCAAGATAGATGATAGCGGTGAAGAGCTGGTAATGGAGATATTGCAACCTGGTGATGTTTTTGGCCAGTTTATGCTGGAGCGGAGCAATATGCAAGGAGAATTTGCACAGGCGCATAAATGCGGAACAGTACTATGCGCATTTACTATACAGGATTTTGAGCTGCTGCTGGCAAGAAGGCCAGACCTGTCTATTGCATTCTCGAGGAAAATAGGGCAAAAGCTAAAGAACGTAGAGAACAGGCTGGTGAACCTATTACAAAAAGATGCACGTACCCGCCTGCTTTATTTTTTCTGGACCTTGCTGCAAACCCAAAAGAATATCACCGGCAACCACGTAAAGCTTACCAATTATCTTACCCACGAAGACATAGCACGTCTCACGGCCACCAGCAGGCAAACAGTGACCACACTCATCAACAAGTTTTCGAAAGATGGTTTGCTGAACGTAGACCGTAAAACTATAATCATCCACGATATTAAATTATTGCAAAAAGAGGCTAAGGTCGGCTAAGCGACGATCTTTGGTTTTGCATCTATTTAGATTGTAGTTCAACGTGGTTTTTTATGAAGATCAAAATAATTGGACTTTGGGTATTGCGCCTTGTAGCTGCCTATATTTTGCTGCAGACACTGCGGTTTAAATTTCTTGGTTTGCCGGAAAGTATTTACATCTTTACCAAGGTGGGTATGGAGCCATACGGGCGCATAGGGTCGGGCATTGTGGAGCTTATTGCTTCCATACTGATCCTCATCCCGCGCACTACGGCATGGGGCGCACTGCTGGCCCTGGGTACCATGTCTGGCGCCATATTTTTTCACATCACTGTTTTGGGTATAGATGTGCAGGGCGACCATGGCCAGCTTTTCTTCATGGGCATTGCTGTGTGGGTAAGCTGTTTCATCCTGCTTATGGTTTACAGGAACCAGGTGCTGGGCTTACTGCAACGCAAGCCATTGCCTATGGCGGGCAACTAGTGTAAAGTCCACATTATGAAAAAAGTTTTGAAGCGGTCGTCAGTGGTTTTTGTGTGCATGCTTGCCGTGTGGCTGTTGTTTGCACAAAGCTGTGTGAAGTTCATGATGAGCGACAAGCAGGCTATGGAGGAGTTTGAAAAGGATAGAATAGCTATACAGTTGAAGACGGAAACCGTGGGCGGCCATCACATCCATTACGCCGAAACCGGAGCTGCTGACAAGCCTACGTTGTTTTTTATACATGGCTCTCCCGGAAGCTGGATAGCATTTAAAAACTACTTGAAGGATAAAGACCTCAGGCTGCGTTTCAGGCTTATCAGTATAGACCGACCTGGATTTGGTAATAGTGATTATGGAAATGCCATCAGTATATCAGAACAAGCATGCCTGGTGGGACCATTGATAGGCCGACTGCAAAACGGGCGAAACTTTTACGTTGTAGGCCACTCCTTAGGCGGCCCGCTTACAGTAAAGCTTGCGGCGCAATACCCGCGATATATATCAGGTATAGTATTGCTGGCAGCAAGTGTAGACCCTAACGAGGAAAAGAGAGAACTATGGCGGCCGGCGCTGAAAATATACCCATTTTGTTTATTGCTGCCAGGCGCGTTCAGGCCCAGTAACATCGAGTTGTGGGCATTTAAAAAAGATGTGCTCACGATGCCTGCAGACCTGAATAGTATCACTTGCCCTGTTCTTATAATGCAAGGCATGGTTGACCCGCTGGTACCCCCGGGCAATGCTTTTTATGCAAAAAAACAAATGGTACATGCGCCATCGGTACAACTCATCAGCCTGGATAGTGCCAACCATTTTATACCTTGGACCAGGTACACGCAAGTAAAGGAAGCGCTGATGAGCTTATCCAATTAATACAAGAAAGCCCACTGAAGCATAGTAGTATAGATTTTTCACCTTAATAAAAAATTAGAACTCCATGGTAAAATTTGCATTGCTCGTTAGGCTGGAAGCCAAGCCGGGAAAAGAAGCAGAGGTTGCAGCATTTATTAAAAGTGCATTGCCACTGGCACAGCAGGAAACAGATACCGTGAGCTGGTATGCACTGCAAATGGGCCCTTCTACATTTGGCATCTTCGACACTTTTGAAGAAGAGAGCGGCAGGCAGGCACACCTTGGTGGTGATATTGCTAAGGCCCTGATGGCAAATGCACCGGAACTGTTGGCTACAGACCCCGTAATAGAGATGGTGGACCTGCTGGCTGTAAAATAGATAGCTATTAATATTTTTAATACCCATGAATTACCTGTTCCCAGGTGGTAAAGGAATCTTTTTAGTCACCCATAAAGATGGATGTATACAAAAAAGTGCAAATAGTGTCTGTTTTTATTGTTGTTTGCTGCGTGACCGCAGTTTACGGACAGGATGCAGAACACCTTACCAAGCCTGATAGTACAAGGAGCCACACGCATCGGATCCCGATATTTAACGAGGACGATGAAATTGATCTGGTAGATATTGGGAATGGAATACTCAATACACATCCAGACAGGAGCAAGGACACCGTGCGTATTGAAGGCGGTAAATTACATTCATCATTATTGCCGGGGTTTGGTTATAGTATTGAAACCCATTTTGAGGGCGAACTCTCTTACCTGGGCGGCTTTTATGTATCCAGTGACCAGGATGCCAACCAAAGCAGCATCCTGGCTACGCTCATCTACACACAGAACAGTCAATTGTTCATTCCCGTAGTTATTAGCGTGTGGACCCGGAAGAACAAGTATAATTTGCAAACAGACTGGCGTTACCTCATTTATCCGCAAGAGACCTACGGGCTGGGTGGTTATGCCCCACTGGATAAGGGTTATATCATCAATTTCACCAACATCCGCTTGTATTCTTCAGTATACCGGGTTATTGGTGCAGATATGTACATTGGCGTAGGGTACAATTTTGATTGTCTGCTGAATGGAAAAGAAGTAGCCCCACCGACAGGCGTGACCGACTTTGAGCGATATAATGTACAAAATAATCAGAAGGGTACAAGCGCAATAGCATCGGGTGCTACTTTGAGTTTTCTTTATGATACCAGGCGCAATTCAATAAACCCATCTGGGGATAATTTCATCAACATTACCTACCGGAACAACCTGCGTTTTTTAGGTAGTGACCAAGATTGGCAGTCATTGATAGTAGATTTGAGAAAGTATGTTCCATTCTCCACGCATTCAAATCAACAGCTTGCATTCTGGACTTATGAATGGTTAACCATAGCTGGGTCACCACCCTATATACTGCTGCCCAATATAGGCGGCGACCCGTATTCTAATACAGGCAGGGGTTTTGCGCAAGGACGCTTCAGAAGTAAGAACATGCTATATGCGGAAAGCGAATACCGTTACGGAATACTGAAGAACGGACTGCTGGGGGGAGTGATATTCGCAAATACAGAATCGTTTTCCGAAACCGATGGTCAATTTGCTCGGGTATATGCGGCATATGGTGCTGGGATAAGAATCAAGTTCAACAAATTTTCTAAAACGAATGTGGTTTTCGATTACGCTTTTGGCACAGATGGATCGAGAGGAGTATTCCTGAATTTAGGAGAGGTCTTTTAATAAATCAGCTTGCTATTATTGAACATTTTACAGACAAAGGCCGGAAATTTAAGGTTCCGAAATAGGTAGTACATGTGATAAAAAGTACATTACCCCACTAAACCGTAATTTTCTTCAGATCCTCTACAAACCGGTTCGAAAAATCCAGATGGGTTAACCAAAATGTAAATTCTCTTAGTAAAGAAGCTTTTTGATAAATGTTGTACCAAGAAAAACAGTTATGAAGTTGAATTCATAACTGCTTGATTTCAATGGCCCAGAACGGGAATCGAACCTTCACTACCTACGATAACCAGATTTTGAGTCTTATCTGTAGATGCTACTGTTTAGATTTTATATTTTTTAAATAACGATAAGCTGCCTGGTGATTTAAATTTAAGGGAATACGCTAAAAAGTCTGGTCGGAATTAAGTCTATTCTTGACCTTCAACCAAAAGATTTTATACGCAAATGAAAATCGTTTCAAACTAAAATATCTGAAACACTTTGTGGCGGCTTGTAAGAACCATGGTTATCATACAATCAACGCAAACAATCAGGTCATTACGATATGGATGGGCGACGGAAAGCAGAAAAGCCAATGCTACAGCTGGAACATATCAGTGGCGGTTATTTGAAATTAAACCCAAGCTTCTAAAATTATTGATCTTGTGCAAATCCTGTGCAAATGAAAAAAGGGTTTCAAACGTATCGTCTGAAACCCTTTACTATTCTGTGAACCCGCGGGGACTCGAACCCTGGACCCGCTGATTAAGAGTCAGCTGCTCTAACCAACTGAGCTACGGATTCATTTTTTTATTGGACGGCAAAGATAATATTTCCTGCACAATTTCGAAATAAAAATAGAGAAACATTTTTACAACTACGCGATCACCCAGTCCACAATGGTATTATACAGTTCCGGCTTGCCCATTGCCTGCACCTTTATATAGTTGTCCGTATACCCTTCTGATACTCCATTATCATTCATCCGCTCAAAGAGCACCTTGCGCGTGCTGCCTATATACTGCTCTTTAAAGTATTGTAGTTTCTGGTAGCTCAGGTTGCGCAGCGCCTTGTTGCGCTCGTGGCGCACGTGCATGGGCACTACAGGTTTCATGCCTATGGCCAGCGTATCATCGCGCTCGCTATAGGTGAATACATGTAGGTAGCTCACCTCCAGCTCATGCAAAAAGTCGAATGTTTCTTTAAAGTGGCTATCACTCTCTGTAGGGAAGCCTACTATCACATCGGCACCTATGCAGCAGTGCGGCATCAGTTCTTTTATATAAGCCATCCTATCCGCATATAGCTCCCGGCGGTAGCGGCGGCGCATCAGCCCCAGTATATCATTACTCCCGCTCTGCAGTGGTATGTGAAAATGCGGCATAAATCTCTTCGATCGTGCCACAAACTCAATGATCTCATTCGTAAGCAGGTTGGGTTCTATAGAAGATATGCGGAAACGTTCTATCCCCTCCACCTCATCCAGCGCCTGCACAAGGTCGTAAAAGCTGGTTTCCTTCTCCTTGCCCCCATTGTTACCCTTGCCAAAGTCGCCAAGATTTATGCCCGTAAGCACTATTTCTTTAGTACCAGCTGCCGCCAGTTCTTTTACGTTGTTCAGCACGCCTGTCATGCTATCGCTGCGGCTATGGCCACGGGCCAGCGGTATGGTGCAGAAAGCACAGTTATAGTCGCACCCATCCTGCACTTTCAAAAAGGTACGGGTACGGTCGGCTATGGAGTACGAGCTGTGGAATCCTTCCACATCGCCTATCTCGCAGGAGTGTATAGTTGCCGTGTTGCTTTTGGTAAGGTCTTTCAGGTGGGTGGTCAGGTTAAATTTCTCAGCAGCGCCCAGCACCAGGTCCACGCCTTCTATCTCAGCTATCTCTTTGGGTTTCAGCTGTGCATAGCACCCGGTTATCACCACCATGGCCTCAGGGGCTCGGCGCTGTATGCGGCGCACCAGCATTCGGCACTCCTTATCAGCATTATCGGTCACAGAGCAGGTATTGATCACATACACATCCGCATCCTCTTCAAATTCTTTCTTCACGAACCCATCTGCTTCCAGGCTTCGGCTCAGCGCCGAGGTCTCCGAAAAGTTGAGTTTACACCCCAGGGTATGAAAAGCTACTGTTTTAGAAAACGACATAAGAATGGCGAAATTAATTATAACTGCACATACATAAACATATTTATATCGTATTTTTGAACAAACAATAATATAGTAATGAAAAGAACACTTTGTATTCTCGGGTTCGCGGGATTGGTACTTGCTGTTGGCTGCGCAAAACTAAAAAGCCTTACCACTATCAATGTTGATATACCCTACTCCCAAACTGTAACACTTCCTGCGGTACCTGATACCACTGGAGCAATAAAATTCCCTACCGGCGGCATTACCGTTACAACCCCCGTTACACCAGTACCTACCCAGTCGTCCCAGTACATATCGAACAACAATACCACTTCAAAAGATATTACGTCCATATCTATGAAGTCTGCCACCTTGCAGATCATTAACCCATCTGGCGGTTATTTCGACTTCCTCGATTCCATAAGCGTTTACCTGGGCGGCAATAATCTGCCTACAATATTACTGGCTACTAAAAGAGGCATCCCTAAAGGCCAGAACACACTTAACCTGGATGTACCTGTTGACTCCAGCCTTAAAAGCTACTTCTTGCTCGATACTATGAATGTATACTTCACAGCGCATTTTAATAACCCGCCACCAAAGAACCTATCTGTAAATTCTACATTTACGTTCCACATGGTAGCCAATCCGCTGAACTAATACTTAAAATGATCATAAACAAGAACGGTCCGGCAGTAGCCGGATCGTTCTTGTTTATGATCATCACATCTTATTATCTGTTCATTAAAACCTGTACCCCATCCGGAAAGAAAACTCTACAAGTCCTGTAGTTTCCTGTGTGGTCCCCTCCACTCTGTTCACATAGGTCATGCCGAGCCCCAATTCAAGGCCCATATATAGCCTGGGTGTTGGGTTCACGTTCAGTGAGTTTACAACCATTACGCCCATCATAAAGTGACTCAATTGCTCACCATAGTAAAAATTATTATTGTTATTGATATAACTGTTGTCCCCGTAAGTTTCCGTGCCACTAGCCACTACAAGTGATGGCCCTACTGAATACTTTACCTTGCCTTGGCTGCCTGTAGGATATATCTTAATACCTGGAGCGGCATAAAATGTCGGATCATTATTAGTGGTGTTATAGTTACCAGTGTTGTAGTTATAATTATTAGTATTGGTGTTAAATGTCAGGTACGTAGGGATGTAAACACTCACAATGCCGCTCTTATCCAGCATGCGTTCATAGCTAAGGCCAAAACCTACGCCATTTTCCGATATCTGCAGCGGGGCTATTGATATAATATTAGGCTTGTAGTATATCTTCTTTTTATGCCTGCCTTTTTCCCTGGCGTCTTCCCTTTTTTGTGCAGCTTCTTCTCTTCTATCTGCAAACGATGGGCGTCGGTCTGCGTCATCTGCAATATCAAAAGTATCTTCGCTGCCGTTCTGGTACACTATCTTTTCTATTTCAGAGTTTTGCACAGTATACAACGGTCCATCAGGGTTATCGTATTTTTTATAGGTAACATTCTTGGTACCTACTTCTTTTACAATTACTTTCATAGTGCTGCCATCACGTTTATAGATCTTGTCCTGGCACCAGGCTGTAAAAGATGTCACTAACAATAATGTGGAAATAAACAGGATCTTGAAGCGCATAAGCATAGGTTTTAAAAGTTAAGTCTGCAAATATGGTACCACATTTCTTTACATGTTCCGGAATATGTAATGCAAATACTATTTTATAGAACACTAAAACTCAATTGGTAGATAATTATTGTGCCCTGCTATTGTACTAAAATCTATAGCCTATATCCATTGCAAAATTATATAATGGCCCCATACCTTCTTCAGTGCCGGTCGTGCTGTTGCTTGTAGTAAGTCCGGCATTAAGTTCCATCTTTATTACTATGTGTTTCATTGCCAAAATATCAAGGGTATTCGTTATCATCAACCCTATATACTACGTTTGTATCTTTGACCTTCAGTTACACCAAAACCATATGTCAATTGGTTATCTTCACTTGCAATTGTTGTTCCATTTGCTATTACAAGAGAGGTCCCGATAGCATACCTTACACTATGTTTGCATCCGGCAGGATAATACCTAAACCCCGGCGATAGGTAATAATATGGAGAATTATCAGAGACTGTGTATGACTGTTTTCCATAATTCGACAAACTGTCTAAAAGGTACGAAGATTTATTCCAAACAACATATACAGGTAGGCTGATACTAAATAGGCCTCTTTTTCCTAAAAACCGTTCGTAGCCTATATCTACACCCTTTCCTTCTTCTGTTGCTATATATGGGGTTATGTATACAACGTTACGGTCGTAGATGATCTGCCTGTCTTGGTTTTTTTGGCCGTAGCTCATTTTAGCAAAAAGCAACAAGGTAAAAATTGGGGCATATAGTTTATAATTCATACCCCAATTTAATTTATTACTACAATAAATTCAACCCTATTTTAATTATACGTGAATGTCCCGTGCTCGCTCTGTATCACCACCTCTTTTTTATCAGCAAGTTCCACGTAGCCCGATATCTGTGCAGCTATATTAAAGCTCGCAGCTATCTCTATTATAGCATTAGCTGTAGCTACATCAGTGAATATTTCCAGGCGTTGCCCCATGTTAAATACCTGGTACATTTCCTTCCAGTCCGTCCCTGCCGACTTTTGTATCAGCTGGAACAGCGGTGGGATAGGTAGCAAATTGTTCTTCACCACCCTGTAGTTAGCGGGCAGGTAGTGCAGGCACTTACTTTGCCCACCACCGCTGCAGTGTATTATGCCATGTATCTTATCAAAGTGATGTTTCAGTACCTCCAGTATCACAGGTGCATAGGTACGCGTAGGCGATAAAAGCAGCTTACCTATATTCAGCTCTGTTTCCGTGTCATCGGTCAGTTGGTATTTGCCGTTATACACTACCTCGTCAGGCAGGTTAGGGTCTATACTTTCCGGGTACTTCTCTTTGTATATCTTGTTTAGTATCTCATGCCTTGCACTGGTAAGGCCATTGCTGCCCATGCCACTGTTATATTCGTCCTCATAAGTGGCCTGTCCATAGCTCGCCAGCGAAACCACCACGTCGCCGTGTTGCATTTTTTCTGTGGTCACCAGTTGGTCGCGGCGCATACGGCAGGCCATGGTACCATCTACTATCACGGTTCTTACCACATCGCCTACATCGGCAGTTTCGCCGCCCATAAAGTGCACATCTATACCATATTCTTTCAGCCTGTCAAAATAGGCCTGTGTCCCGTTTATTAGTTCAGATATCACATCGCCCGGTATCAGTATCTTATTTCGCCCTATGGTCGATGAGTAAGTAAATGGCCCCGTTGCGCCCACACACAGCATATCATCTATGTTCATCACTATAGAGTCTATGGCTATCCCCTTCCACACACTCATGTCGCCTGTCTCTTTCCAGTACAGGTATGCCAGTATCGATTTTGTACCCGCGCCATCGGCATGCATCAGGTTGCACCAGTCGTCATCTCCTCCCCAATGGTCAGGATATATTTTACAAAATGCATTAGGATAAAGTCCTTTATCCAGCTGCGCAACAGCGCGGTGTACATCTTCTTTCTGGGCCGAAACACCCCTAAGATTATATCTATTATTGTCAGACATATTAAAACTATGTGCGGGCATGGTTATCCACTCCCTGTTATATTCAAGGGCGGAAATTACTCAAAAATTGAGATATCTGCCTACTCTTTATACCAATCAGGGGCAGGTAATATATCTGGCTTCGGTGGGTTAGGTATTTGCGGTTGCTGTGTAAAGGTGCTTGTAGAGGCACCCATAGCATCCAGCTTTTGCTTCCTATCCGCCCACTCCTCGTCTATTATGCTATACATCACAGTATTTCTGTAGGTACCATCAGGGCGTATACGTTCTTTACGCATCATACCCTCATAAGTAGCCCCTATCTTTAGTATAGCGGTGCGGCTGCGCATATTCGTTTCCCCTGCAAGAAACTGTACCCGCACTGCCTTTAGCACTTCAAAACAATAGGTTAGCAGCAGCAACTTACATTCTGTGTTATACCCTGTACTCCAGTACTCAGGGCTATACCAGGTCCACCCTATTTCCAGCTTGTGGTGCTCCGCAAAAATATTCAGCAAGCTTGTGGTGCCTATCACATTGCCCTTTATTTTATCTATAACGGTAAAGGGGTAGCGTTCACCGGTCGCTCTTTTCATAAGTGCGCCTTTCAGTTCCAATAACAGCTTTTCGGGTGTACTACCATCAATTGCCATGTATTTCCATATATCAGGCTGCTTCCCTATTTCTACCAGGCCGGGAAAATGTTTGCTGTCTAAGGGCACAAGTCTCACCTTGCTCCCTTCCAGCATTATGGGGTGTTGTATCCAATTCATATTTTTCTCTCTTTTCTCTTGTGGTCAAAAATACCCCGACTTTTACAATTAATCTACTTCACTGTTTAATTGTAACTACATTCTGTACTTTTACCATAATGAAAATACAAAGGCCCATTTTAGAATGTGTCCCCAATTTTAGCGAAGGCAGGGATATCAATAAAATAAATGCCCTTGCCGATGCTGTAAGAACTGTACCCGGCGTGCAACTGCTGAATATAGACATCAGCGCAGCTGCCAACCGTACTGTAATGACTTTTGCTGGCGAACCTGACGCTGTTGTGGAAGCCGCATTTCAAGCCATAAAAAAAGCTGCTGAACTCATTGATATGCAGCAACAGGCTGGTGTGCATCCACGCATTGGCGCTACCGATGTTTGTCCGCTGGTACCGTTGGCAGGCATCAGCATGGATGAGGCTGTAGTATATGCCAACCAGTTGGGCACGCGGGTGGGCAAAGAACTGAATATACCCGTGTACTTATACGAGTATTCTGCAACTGCACCGCACAGGCGTGCACTGCCCGATATTCGCAAAGGCCAGTACGAAGGCATGGCTGCCAAAATGCAGCAACCCGGCTGGGCACCAGACTACGGACCGTCTGAGTTCACTCCGTCAACCGGCGCTACCGTCATAGGTGCCCGCGATATCCTTGTTGCATTCAATATTTCACTAAATACAAAGGACGTTACCAAGGCCAATTATATCGCTGAGCGCATTCGTGAAAGAGGCTTCAATGAAACGGTCGATAGTAAAAAGGTTCATCATCCGGGCCTGCTCCCACACTTGCGGGCCATTGGCTGGTACATGGCCGATTTCGAGTGCGCTCAGGTCTCCATGAACTTGCTCGACTATCGCGAGACATCACCACTAAAAGTTTGGGAGGCTTGCACCGCACTTGCAGCTCAGGCAGGTACTACGCTGGCAGGTAGCGAGCTTATAGGCCTCATGCCCGAGCGTTGCCTGATGGAAGCCGGCACATTTACCTACATGGAGCACGTAGAAGAGATACCCAACGACAATAATATCATTATACACCGCGCTATACAACTGCTGGGGCTGCAAAAGGTAAAATCTTTCGATCCTCAGCAGCACATACTGGAATATAGCCTGCAACACGCCGGATTACTATGAGTCAACGCAACGCCCTATACTACGCTTTCTCAGCAGTACGTATCTTTTTATATCCCTTTGCGTTGCTCTATGGTGCAGTGCTATGGCTGCGCAATCGCCTGTACGATACCGGCATATTCTCAGCCATAGAGTTCAGCGTCCCGGTCATCACAGTAGGTAACCTCTCCGTTGGTGGCACAGGCAAAACACCGCATGTAGAGTACCTGGTGCGCCTGCTGCAATATGAATACCGGGTGGCTACCATGAGCCGGGGCTACAAGCGCCACACCCAGGGTTTCATCATTGCCGATAGCAATACCAATGCACTGCGCATAGGTGATGAGCCTATGCAGTACCACCTCAAGTTCCCTGAGCTTACGGTAAGCGTAGCAGAAGAGCGCATGACGGGCATACCCCTTTTATTACAGCGCAAACCCCTTATCGATGTGGTCTTGCTCGACGATGCCTACCAGCACCGTTCCGTAAAGGCAGGGCTCAACATCCTTATCACAGACCATGCGCGTCCTTTTTACGACGACTACATATTGCCATTAGGCAGGCTACGCGAGAACCGTGCTGCATACAAGCGTGCCAATGTCATCATCGTTTCCAAGTGTCCGCTTGATATCACCAGCAAGCAGGCGCAAGAGATCAAACGAAAAATAAGACCGCTCCCCCACCAGCAAGTGTTTTTTACAGGCATCAGTTATTGCATGCCCTACAATTTTACCACTAAGGAGAACGCTAACATCAGGCGCAAAAATGTGATACTGGTATGCTGTATTGCCCGTCCAGAGCCATTAGTTGCCTTCTTGCGCCAGTCCACTCTGGATGTGCATGTCCTCTCCTACCCCGATCATCATTACTTTGTATCCAAAGATCTGGAAGAGATAAAAAGCACGTTCAATAATTGGGATGTGCCCAACAAAATAGTGATCACTACCGAGAAAGACGCCGCCCGCCTGCACCTGCATGCTGATAAGCTGAAAGATTGGGGTATAGATATTGTAGTATTGCCTATAGAGGTCACCGTATTGCTGGGTGGCAAAAATGAACTGGATGCTACCGTGATACGCTACGTGAGCAACACCCTCATGGAGAACGAAGAATATATAGACCCACCCGGCAACAATACAAATATGTACTAATGCCTCCAAAACAAACAACTGGCTATGAAAAAAAGCAGCAAGAGAGGAAGAGATAATACTAATAACAACAGCAATAGTGCACATAAAATAAGTGTTTCCGGCAAGCTCGAGGTCACCCGCGGTGGTATGGGCTTCGTGGTAGTGGAAGGACAGGAAAAAGATATACTGGTAAAACCCGAGCACCTGCATAACGCCCTCAATGGCGATGAGGTGCGCGTAGAGATAGACCAGCACCAACGCCCCGGCCGCAGGCCAGAGGGCACGATAGTAGAGATAACCCGTCGCAAGCAGTCCGAGTTCAGTGGTCGGCTTGAGGTCCATCCCCACTTCGCATTCCTGGTACCCGATAGCGAAAAGGTACCTGTAGATATCTTCATACCTCTGCACCTGCTCAACGGCGCAAAGCATGGCGATAAGGCCATTGCCCGCATTGTAGAGTGGACCGGCAAGACCAAGAACCCAGTAGGCGAGATAGTCAGCCTCCTTACCGATGAGTCAGTGAATGAGATAGCCATGCAGGGCATTCTCATAGAGAATGGTTTCCCCCTCACGTTCAATGATAATGTGCTGGAAGATGCCGCGCGCTATGCCGAGGGCGTAAGCGAAGAAGAAGCGCTGAAGCGCCGCGATATGCGCGGCACCCTCACCACCACTATCGACCCTGCCGATGCAAAAGATTTTGATGATGCCATCTCCTTCAAGGCGCTTACGGGCGGCTGGTACGAGGTGGGCGTGCACATAGCCGATGTCAGCCACTACATACAGGCCGGCTCTGCGCTCGACCTGGAGGCCTACAACCGCGCCACCAGCGTGTACCTGCCCGATCGTGTACTGCCCATGTTGCCGGAGCGCCTGTCAAACGAGCTGTGTTCCTTGCGTCCCGATGAGGACAAGTACACATTCTCCACCATTTTCCAGATCAACAAAGCCGGAGAGATCAAGAACACCTGGATCGGCAAAACGGTCATCAGGTCCACCCGCCGCTTTGCATATGAGGATGTACAGGAAATGATAGAAGGCGCCAAAGGCGATCATAAGAAAGAGATAATGGTGCTCAATGAAATGGCGCAGAACCTGCGTCGCGATCGGTTCAGGAAAGGGGCTATCAACTTCTCCTCTCAGGAGGTCCGTTTCAAGCTCGATGAAAATGGCAAGCCCATAGGCATAGTTATAAAAGAGAGTAAAGAGGCCCACCAGCTTATAGAGGAATTCATGCTGCTGGCCAATAAGACCGTGGCCGAGTATGTCTCCGGCCTGTCGGTCGATGGTAAGCCCGTACCCTTCCCTTACCGTGTGCACGACGTGCCCGATGAGGAAAAGCTGAAGGTGTTTTCCGCCTACGCAGCCCGCTTCGGCCACAAGCTCAACCTTAATACCCCCGAGACCATTGCAGAGTCCTTCAACGAGATGCTGGCCTTTGTGCGCGATAAGCCGGAGCAGCACGTGCTGGAGCAACTGGGTATCCGCACCATGTCAAAAGCCGTGTACACTACCGAGAACATAGGCCACTACGGCCTGGGCTTCGATAACTATTGCCACTTCACTTCGCCCATACGCCGCTATCCGGATGTGCTGGTGCACAGGATACTGGAGGAATGCCTTACCAAGAACATTCACCCCATAAAGCACCTGGAGCGCCAGTGCCGCCATTGCAGCGATCAGGAACGCAGGGCCATGGAGGCCGAGCGTGCCGCCAACAAGTACAAGCAGGTGGAATACATGCAAGATCTTGTGGGCGACGAGTTCGAGGCCGTTATCAGCGGTGTGGCCGCATTTGGCTTCTGGGCCGAGACCGTGGCGCACAAGTGCGAGGGCATGGTCACCATTGCCGACCTCGCCGAGTTCGATAACTTTGAGCTGCTCGAGGGCCAGTACGCGCTCCTGGGCAGGCACACCGGCATCAGGCTGGCCATTGGCGATAAGGTGATGGTGCGCGTAGTAAGCACCAATCTCGAAAAACGGCAGATAGATTACAACCTGATAGAACTGCCCCAAAGCGCCGCAAAAGCGCCAAAGGCAACCAAAGCCGCACCAAAAGCTGCACCCAAGGCCGCACCCGCAGACAAACCAAAGAAGAGAACCCCAACCCCAACTACACCAAAACCAAAAAAGAAAAAGTAATACTGCATGCATTCTTTCCAGTCGCTCACCACTGCTTTTGAGGATAAGTTCCTGTCTTCCCTGCCCTTCCCGCCGCAACCGGCCACGCTTTACGAGCCCTGCAGCTACCTGCTGCAGCTGGGCGGCAAGCGCGTGCGCCCCGTGCTGTGCCTTATGGCCAATGAGCTTATGGGCGAGATGAACGAAGATGCATGGCATGCAGCGGCAGCTATTGAGTTGTTCCACAACTTCACCCTCATACACGATGATATTATGGACAAGGCCCCGCTGCGCCGTGGCTTTGCTACCATACACGAAAAGTATGGCCTCACTGCCGGCATACTGGGTGGCGACGTCATGTGCATCTTTGCCTACCAGCAGCTGGCGCACATCAAGCAACCACTTACCTCCGTATTGCAGCTGTTCAACAAGACGGCTATAGAGGTGTGCGAGGGCCAGCAGTACGATATGGATTTCGAGCAGCGCAACGATGTGCGCATTGAGGAGTACATACACATGATCACTTTAAAAACATCTGTGTTGCTGGCTTGCAGCCTCAAGATGGGTGCATTGCTGGGTGGCGCTACGGAGGGCAATGCGGATAAGCTATACGCATTCGGGAAGAACCTGGGTATAGCATTCCAGTTGCAGGACGATTACCTGGATGCCTTTGGCGACGCTGCCAAGCTGGGCAAACAAAGCGGCGGCGATATCAGGTGCAACAAGAAAACATACCTGTTGCTGAAGGCGCTTGAAAATGCCGATGCTGCACAGAAAAAAGATATAGAACATTGGCTGCATACCGACGGTGAAGAAAAAGTAGCGGCCATGCTGCAACTATATACCGCTACCGCCGCCGACAAGCATTGCCGCGATGCCGTGGCCCATTACAGCGACCTGGCATTCCAGTGCCTCGATGATGTAGCCGCTCCATCCAAGCGAAAAGAAGAGCTGCATAAGTTAGCATCGTATTTGTTGCAGAGGGATAAATGATAAAATATGTGTCTTCCCTCTTCTGTCATTTGCGGGCTTGACCCGCAATCTCCTGACGTATGTACCGATGTTTGAACATGTGTTCCGTAGCTGTCTCACACAATACGATTCTCAGTGCAACTGGACCGCGGTATATACAAAACAATTAAAACCCTTAATCCGTAAAACTATCCGAAGTAAAGCCTCGCTCCAAGACATGCAGCTCGCCAAGCTCGGCCGCTTATCTGTTAGCGCAGTTACAGCAGAGGAGTATAAGAAGGTTGTGAAGTTGGGGAAGGCTTAAAATTAGACCTTTGTTGTTTTCTCATATAAGCCTAAGTTAATCGTTTGTTAAATACGAATATATAATAACGTGTGCGAAATATTAATTACCACAAGATTATAAACATTGGTGTAAATCTTTATGCGTTATGTAGACCCTACAAACCATCGTAGCTATTGCCTATAATCTTTGTTCTATTTTTATTTGAATTCTCTTTCCTTTTGTTTGTAAAATATCGCCTTACTTTTTCAATAGTATAAACAATAAAAATCATAGATGCACATGTACCAATTAATGTGAAAATTACAAACCTTATTAACTCAAAATCTGTGTATTCTCCAACTCCTATTATTTTAACTATATGAATATCGGAATTGAATCTATTTTGATTATATATGTGTGTGTTGTTATTTTTATTAGAAATTACATTGATGCAATTAAGGCTAGTAGCGGTTAAAGTACAACTATCTAAACCCTTATTCCCAGAAATGAGAAATTGTACATGTCTATCCCCATTTACCAAGTTAAATGTAAATAATAAAATTACCGACAATCCAATGACAGCTGAAATAGACGTTAATGAAATTAAAGTTTTAATAATAAATTTAAAATCGTCTTTTACTTCCTTTGAGATGGTATTCAAATCAGTTATTCTAAAGTCAAAAGTAATACCGTTATAAAAGTTAACTGCTTTCTCATCATCACTTTCGTTATCAATAATTTCGACCAAACATTCAATTTCTATATATTCTCCAGATTTAAGTAAATCCCAATTAATCTGTACCTTATTTTCTTTATTAATTATTATATCTGTATTAGCCCCATTCGGATGGAAAGTAATGCGTGCTTCTAACCATTTATAATTTTTGTCGCAAACAATATTTATTGGATTATGAACTCTTTGCCTATCAATATCAATTTGACCATTATTGGTTAATCTTGCTTTCAATAATATAAGGCCTGCATTAAATGGCTTATTATTGTAATTCACCTCTATGTTTAAACGATTGACATCATCTCGAAATAGACTGTAGCATTCTTTATTTTGAAAGTTCAGTTTGACTTTCTTGCGAGTTTTTAAATATGTATACACACCATATATGCCAAACATAATGGTTAGACTTATTCCTATTAAGCCTATTAATAAGTCATTGGACATTGCAGATATGTTATTTGTTTCCAAATTTAGTATAAATACATTCACGCAATTCATTAAAAGGCTAAATAGAACTGCAAACAAAAGCGGTTCTGTGAACCGCCCTCACGACGGAGCGCTAATGATCCATTGTAGTCCCCCAAGCAGCCCCACCCAGTTGTCCTGGCCTTTAGGTTGGGGAATACGCCAAAAAACAAGTAGGCTTTGGCAAAACTCCACGCTACATGCCCCCTCTCTGGCGATAGGCTTCTGCAGGACGACCTATGTCGATCCCTACCCAGCCAGTTTGTAACTAGTATCTGAAAATTCAAAGTTTATATCTTGTGTCAAACTTTAAAGCAATTTTGAAATGACCCCAATAACGTACCCACACTGGTTTAAGTCTACCGCAGGGTGACTTAAATCAACCAATATGACGCAGGATTGTATCCGGCAGCATTTATTCAAAAGCTAATTAGCCTTACAAGTTCCTTGCCTGCCCTTCTGGCGCAAGTGTTTTCCCCTTGTGCTTATCCAATTACAAGTGTTTTTCACTTGCTTTAAATTTTACCACCAAAACCCCAAAACCCGCCCCCACAGCGAAAATAAAAAAGCATCCCACCTAAGTAACACAGTAGCACACCGCAATTACTGTAGTACCATACTTTTCCCCGGTAATAATTTCAAATATCCCACCCAACTTTATGCTCAAACGCGATAGCTATTGAAGTTAGCTGCACCAAAATGTTAAAGAAATTAAGAGCAAAGCCGAGCCCATATTCAGCCACCTTTTTTGTTTCCCGATAGCTATCGGGATTCATCGCCTGCAAAAACCAGTGGCCCGCCATCACGGCCTGCTACAACACGCAGCAGAGCCAACCCCTTTGCCCGCAGAGCGATTGGCAAAGGGGCGGCTTTTTTGTTTCTTTTTTGCCGCCAAAAAAGAAATGACAATAAGAGCAGGCACTGCGGAGCCAAATAAACAACCTGACAACCGCAAGATCTCGTCCCTACAACCCAAACATCCACCAAAACAGCTTTCTACTTTCTACTAAAGACTTACGACTATAAACTATGAAAACAACACAGAACCAACTCGAGAAAGACCTCTACTTCGGTACCCACAAATCACAAAAAGAAATAGCCGATGAGGTAGGCGTCAGCATGAAGACGTTATACCTATGGATCAAGAAAGGAGCTTGGGATGAGCTGCGTACCGCATCCCTCGCCGCCCCCGCCATCATGGTCGATAACTTTTGCCATATGGTCCTCGAGCTGCAGACCGAGATCGGAGAGCGTCCACACGGCAATCGTTTCCCTACCCAGCAGGAAATGGAGTGCCTGCGCAAGCTCGTCAATTCCATCACCAAGCTAAAAGACTACGCTTCCACCGGCATGAATATGCAGGTCATGGCCGACTTTGCCAGCTACATCGGCCCCGATGAAGAGTTCAAACAGAAAATGCAGCTATATGCCGAAGGGTACTTCAAAGCCCGTAAAGACAATGAGCGCTACCCAAACCATTTTGCTTTTGGCGTGCAGCCCCCGCTTACCAACGAAGAAGAGATAGAAGCCATAAAACAGGAACTCGAAGCACGCTTCGGCACACCCCATCCACAGGAACAGACCACAGAAATTACCACTACAAATTTCCCATCCCCATCGGTAATTCCATCCGCCCCATCTGCCGAGACCCACACCAGCAGCACATTACACCACCCAAACACCCCACAATTAAAATTTCCACCATCGGAAAAAACAGGAAATAATGAAGATATATTTCCATCCTTTGGCAGGCAGGGGTTACCGAAGGTGCTAACACCCATCTCACCCAAGCAACACCGCAAGACCAGTCGCTTCTTAAAAATGCTCCCCGCAGCATCAAAACAGCTGCTTACTCACTAATATTCATCCGGTTCTTCCACACGCAAAAAAAGGATGGGCTTCGCCCACCCTTCAAACTTATAAACCACAAAACTATTATTTAAAACCCTACAGAGGCTTCTATCATGGTACCATTGAATTTACCACCGTTCAAAATATTTGCTGTCGGGTAGACACCGGCATCTGTAGCTACTTATGGGTGAAATGTGCCTTCACATAGGCGTGCTGCTCGTTCTCGGTCATCTTATCGGTGGTCTCGAGTGTAAACTTGATCTTGTTGAAGTGGGAGTCTGCATTCAGGATATTCACGAGTTCTGTCTTTGCCTCTGTAGGACCAAATAGCAGCACTTCATCGTAGTTCTTAATGATGTCGCCCAGCTCTTTGTAGTAGCCCGCTTCTTCGTGCTGCTCCTTGTTGTGCATCAGGCTTTCGCTCTTGCGTATGGTATCTTCTTTTACCTGGTGGGTAAAGCTGGAATCGAGTGTCTTGGTCTCTGTATCGCCCGCGAACTCTATGAGGTGCGCGTTAGCATGGTCCATCCAGATGCCTAATCTCTTTGCTGTTGTTGCTGTTGTCATTGTTTGTTTTTTAACTATTGTGATCATTAGAATGCATAGTGACCAATGGCAGTATACCGCTACTGCTATCGGGTAGTATCGTAAATTATTCTTGTTAGAATGTAAAAAAGTGGGATGGTGGCTATACGCTGTTGTGGGCAACGCCAAGATAAGATGGGACAAACATCCGGTAGGTACATTCAATTACCATGCCCCGGAAGATGGACATGGAAGCATCGCACCCAGACAAGTGCAGGAATTTTTCGCGAAAGTAGAGCGTTGGCGAACGCCGGGCTGAGATGTGGTTGCGATTATGGTTGGTACTTATACCTTACCCAGCTTTACTATTTTTTTGTACTCGTCGGCGGTAACTGCGCTAACTGACAGGCGGCCCAGCTTGGCCAGCTGCATGTTTTGGAGAAGCGGGTCGGCCTTTATCTCGGATAGCTTTATGAATTGAGTGAGGGGTTTTAATGGCTTCAGCTCCACTACTACCCAGTTCTTATCTTCTGTTGTAGGGTCTTGGTAAGACTCTTTAGATACTTGGGCAATGCCAACTATTTCCAGACCCTCGTTGCTGTGGTAGAAGAGCACATGATCGCCCACCTTCATATCGCGGAGATTATTGCGGGCGGCGTAGTTACGCACACCATCCCATACGGCTACACCATCTTTTACAAACTGATCCCAACTGTATTTGAATGGTTCTGATTTTACGAGCCAGTAATTCATGTGTGTGATTTGGGTGGTGAAATTAATGGTTTTGGGCGGGATAGGCAATGGTGCGTTTCAGGGATCGTAGGGTTGTTCTATGTTATTTCACGCCCATCGCGAGGCATGACCACCCCGGCCAATCGGCTACACCTCCATGAAATAAGAAGGGGAATATGTTTTAAAAATATCCCAGGAACAACCGTGCATGCGTAGTGAACTCCAGGCTCAGTTCATCGCCTACTGCCATGCTGTGAAAAAGTTCCGGGGGTACTTCAAGACTTAGCTTGTCGGGGTTGTTGATGAAGAAATAGTAGGTATCGTTCTGTGGCATGTACTGCTTGCGCTGTATGTGGCATGTATCAATGGTCTTGGTCTTGTGCTTTATATCGGCCTGTATCTTGCGCAAAAAGATGTGGTAGCTCATATAGGTGCCTGCCGTAGATATAGCAAGCAACACACCCGCACTAAAGAAGAAATGCGTTTTTGAAAAAGCGTTGGGCGTACCATCTACCGCCCGGTACCATGAACCTATGAATGGGATGACGAACGACATTATCATGAGTACATTGTACACCTTCCAATACATCTTCCTATCCTTCAGTTCCATTACCTGCAGGAACTGGAGTTCATTGGTACTTAGGGGCTCAATATATTGCAAGGACGGTGACAAGTATCAACTTACATTATAGATATCATGATATTTTTTTTCAGCATAGTTCATGAAAGACGAGAGGTCCAATCCCTTACCTGTTACCCGCTTACACAACTCTTCTGATGTATACATGCGGCCGTACTGGTGAATTTGCTGCCGCAGCCAGCTGAGCAGGGCGGTATAATCGCCGCGCTCCATATCGGTATACAGGGCAGGCAGTTGCCTGGCTGCCTCTTCTATGAACTGTGCCGCATAAAAGCTGCCCAACGAATAAGTGGGAAAGTAGCCGAAACTACCATGACACCAATGCACATCCTGCAGCACACCTGTTTTATCATCAGCAGGGCGCATGCCCAGATATTTTTCGTAGCTGTAGTTCCAGGCATCGGCAATGTCTTCGGGTTGAAGATCGCCGGTCATGAGTGCTTTCTCTATCTCGTACCGTATCATAATATGAAAATGATAAGTGACCTCATCGGCCTCGGTACGTATGAGCGATGGGGAAACACGGTTCATACCTTTATAGAAGTCGCGCATGGTGACATTTGCCAATTGCTGCGGGAACATTCCTTGCAAAACAGGATAATAGTATTTCCAAAATTGCTCGCCACGACCTACACAGTTTTCCCACAACCGCGACTGGCTCTCGTGGATAGCTAAAGATGCTGCACTGCCCAGCGGCAAACCATACTCGTGAGCGGGAAGGCCCTGCTCGTAGAGTGCATGGCCGCCCTCATGGATACTGCTCCATAGCAGCGACTGGTAATTATTCTCATCAACACGGGTGGTGACCCGCACGTCTTGTGGAGAGAAAGAGGTTGTGAACGGATGTTCGGCATAGTCTTGCCGGCCTGCTTCCAGGTCGTAACCCATGCGCTGCAGCACATCCATAGAGAATGTCCATTGCTGCTCTTTAGGGAAGTGCTGGTGAAAAAAGCTATTATCTACCTGTTTTGCTTCACTTATCTTCTTCAATAAAGGTGGCAACTGGTCCTTTACACTGTCAAAAACACTATCGAGCATTTGCACGGTAGCGCCTTTCTCATAGTCGTTGAGCAAGGCATCATATGGATGGTGTTCGTAGCCATAGTAATCGGCCTGGCGCTTTTTCAGCGCTATCATTTTCTTTAGTTCGGGCGCGTAAACCTTGTAGTCGTTGGCATTGCGGGCCTTTATCCAAGCATTGAAGCTTTGACTGCTTTGGCGGGTAATATCCTCTATAAAAGATGATGGCAATCTTTTATTCTTATCATGGTCTTCGTGGCTGAGCCGCACATTGGCGAGCTGCTGCTGTGAAAGATCGGTGCGGCCAGCCAGTTCTTCAATGACAACACTGTATCGTGGCGATGTAACGAGCTCATGTGCCTGACCCGCCAGCGTAGCCAATTGCCTGCCGCGGTGTTCTGCGCCTTTTACAGGCATGTACACTTCCTGATCCCACTCCAGCACTGCTGATGCGTACTGGATGTCTGCTGCTTTTTGTAGTATATCTGTGTATTCGGAGTATAATTCTGTGCTGCTTTGCATTGCTTATTTTAAACTTAAGTCTCTCTATCTTTTATGTGTTATACTTCAGACATTTCTAACCTTTCGACCTTGCTGATGCCAGGTAGCGCGCCCAGTTTGTGGGAGAAATTATCGAGCTCTTCCCTATCGTGCACGTATACCATTATAGTGCCTTCAAAAATACCATCTTTAGAATCGATACTGATAGACCGCATGTTCATTTTCAACTCACCGGATATGACATTGGTGATCTTCTGTATGACGCCCACATCATCGAGACCGGTGATGCGCACACCACTGAGGAACGATACTTCTTTGTTCTTGGCCCACTTGGTCTTCACTACCCTATGCCCATAATTGGCCAGTAATTGCGGTGCATTGGGACAATCGGTACGGTGTATCTTCAATCCCTCGCCGGAGGTAATGAAACCGAACACATCATCGCCCGGTATGGGCTGGCAACACTGGGCCAGCTTGTAGAGTATCTTATCAGAGCTTTCGCCAAATATCACCAGTTCGCCACCACCCTTTAGCGGTTTGTTCTTAGCAATATCTTCCTGAGATACCAGGTTCTTGGTTTCCAGTTTCAGCTCTTTGGCAGGAGATTCTATTTTGTCGCCATGTATGGTAAAATCCTTTAGCTCTTTTACATCTATACTATCAACGGCTATGGCATAATACAGATCGAGGGGCGATTGCTTTTTGTAATGTACGCATAGCTCATTTATATTGGTCTGCGACATAGGGACACCCAAGTGCTCCAGCTTGCGCTGCAGTACGGCTTTGCCATCTTCCGCTATCCTGCGTTTTTCCTCTTTGAGGTAGTATTTTATACGTGCTTTGGCCTTGGCAGTAATTACAAATGCCAGCCAATCTTCTGACGGCTTTTGCTTGGATGATGTAATGACCTCGACCTGGTCGCCACTTTTTAGCTGGTAGCTGAGGGGTACCAGCTTATGATTAACCTTGGCGCCTATGCAGCGTGCACCCAGCTCTGAGTGTATATCAAAGGCAAAGTCGAGGGCCGTGGCACCTTTTGGCAGCACACGCATCTCGCCTTTGGGAGTGTATATGTATATCTCTTCGGTGAACAGGTCTAACTTAAAATCCTGCAGGAAGTCGAGCGTATCTGTTTCAGGGTTATTGAGCATTTCGCGCAGGTGCAGCAGCCAGCTATCGAGCTTGCTTTCGTGGGCAGCGTTAGCCCCTTCCTTATACTTCCAGTGCGCGGCGAGGCCTTTTTCAGCTATCTCGTTCATGCGGCTGGTACGTATCTGCACCTCTACCCACCTACCCTCCGGGCCCATTACCGTGGTGTGCAGCGCTTCGTAACCATTGCCTTTGGGCACGCTTATCCAGTCCCTGAGGCGCTCTGTACTGGGGCGGTAAAAATTGGTAATGATAGAATAGACCTTCCAGCAGGCTTCTTTTTCCTGCTCGGGCGGGCAATTTAAAATGATACGGATAGCAAACAGATCGTACACCTCTTCGAATGCTACACTTTTAGTGCGCATTTTATGGTAGATGGAGTGTATGGCCTTGGGCCTGCCAAATATATCAAAGTCGAAATCGTAGCGCTGCAACTCTTCCTTAATAGGCTTTATGAATTCGTTGATATACCTGGTGCGGTCTTTCTTTGTCTCCTGCAAACCGGTGGCTATATCATTATACACATCGGGTTGTGTATATTTTAGTGCCAGATCTTCCAATTCACTCTTTATCTCGTATAAGCCAAGACGATGAGCAAGTGGCGCATATATATAGGTGGTCTCGGATGCTATTTTTAGTTGTTTCTCGCGGGCCATGCTGGCCAGTGTGCGCATATTGTGCAGCCGGTCGGCAAGCTTTATGAGTATGACCCTGGGGTCGTCGGCGAGGGTGAGCAGTATCTTCCTAAAGTTCTCGGCCTGCTCTGTGGTATCAGCTTTAAGGTCTACGACAGTGGATATTTTGGTAAGGCCATCTATGATCTTGGCAAAGTTGCTACCAAATTCCTTTTCCATGTCCTCCAGAGTCAACTCTGTGTCTTCTACCACATCGTGCAACAAAGCACATATGGCCGAGGTTACTCCAAGCCCAATCTCCTCAACCACTATACGGGCTACGGCCAGCGGATGCAGTATGTATGGTTCGCCTGATTTGCGGCGCATATCCATATGGGCATCGGCGGCCATTTCAAAAGCACGCCTTATGAGTGTTTTATCCCCTTTCTTGATACGCTGCTTTAAAGCCCTAAGCAGGGCACGGTATTCCCTAAGGATCAGTTTCTTCTCTTCTTCCTCGTTCTTATTATATATCGATGTAGCTACGGTCTGCATTTCTTATTCCTTCCAATACAATTTACAAAAAATACTGCATAAATGATACCAATGCACGCTATAAGCCAATTTGATATAACTATAATAGAGTGTTCAGATGGGGGCTGGCTATCTATAATTCATCATATAGAATGCCAGGTAAGGGTCGATGTCCGCATTGGACAATAGAATCTTATAATTGTCTGCGGAGATGATGAAGACATTGAGTTCGCCCTGTACATACTTGTTCAGCAGGTCGCTATTCACAATGGCCTGCATATAGGTCTTAGCCTGGTCGGCATTAGCAAATGGCTTTATTACCATGGTGCTTTGCTCGATGCTCAATATGTCTATAAGTACCGAAAGACCGGAATCGGCATAACTGTTCTTATTCAGCATATTTATTGCATTGCGGAGGGCTGTGGACCGGAGGTCTATCTCAGGGAACTTTATGACCACGTAGTGCTGCGCCTGCGGCTGGTAGGAGAAGTTAATGAGGCCTGGCAGACCACCCTGTGAAAGGGCAGAATAAGGGGTACCGTTAGCGCTTTTACCATACGGGTTGGCAGAACTATAAACGGTATCATTAGTGCTTCTATTGGTGACCAGACTACCATCCTCAGCGATGCTATACTTGTGTGTATAATCGTAATATGGCCATTGCCTGTAATGTTCCTGGCTGTTGATCTGTGCGTTCTCGTCCTTAGGATGTTTACTGATGTATTTAACTACAGCCTCTGCCCAATCCCGCAATGAATCTGAAGGATGTGCATGCATGTATTGTGTGAGCAATGTATCGGCTTGCGGATAGTTGCCAATGCCTGCCAGCGCTATGGCCTGCATGATGCGGAAACGATTGGCAAATGTTGTGTCCTTGTATTGCTTTATGGCCGTGCGGCTACGCTCAAGTACATCGTTGTACTGATGCTGTATCATAAGGCTGTACGTTTCGTCGTAATAATTGGCCTCGCTTTTAGAAGCTGCTTCTGCGGCCAGCCTTTGACCATCATCAACAGGGCGCACCAGCTCTGCCAATGGCGACTTAGGATACATCTGCCTCAGTAGAGCGCTGTAAGACTGGGCATCGGTAAGCCTGCCCTCGCGCAGTGCCACCAAGTAGCGCAGATACAAGGCATCGGGCTTGTATTCATGGTCGGGGAAACGGCTATCCAGTGTATCTAAAGTAGCTAACCCCTTTGGATAATCTTCCAGTTCCTTTACATATGCTTTACTAAGATCGATGTATGCACGCTGTATCCTTTTCTGTGCTTTTATTTTAGCATCGCCAGTAGCAGGTATCTCTGCCAACAAAGCCTCGACGGTTGGGAAACCATTTTCATCGACCAGCCCTGTGTTGACATTATTATGGTTGGTATCAATCGCATTTGTATTGTTGCTGTTCGCTGTTAAAGACATTCCAGAGGCCCTGGCCCAGTTATCGGCAAGCGTCCTGTTGCCCCATTTCCGTTTAAATTCAGCGTAGCCCTGCTGCATCAATGTGGGGTTTGAGAAATACCAGCTCGCTGCATCGCTGCCTTGCTGCCCCTGCTGGGCGGCTGCAGAAAGTATACCGCTATTCTCAGCGTTATAAATACTATCATCGCGCTGCTGCTGCAATGACCTGATGTATCTACGAATAACGGCACGCTGCTCTTTTTCAGGCATGCCTGCCAATTCAAGCAAGCTATCCTGCTGATGTATTACCGCCATAGGGGCCGTGACCTGGCCCAGCACACGGCTCCTGCGTATGGCAGTGACCATGAGGGTATCTTGTGCTGCAAACGAGGATAACGAAGCAGCACTATCGTACGCACGCTTTGCTAACACATAATCGCTGGACGAATAATATACGTTACCGAGGGTAGCAAATGATATCGCCTTTTGCTTTTTAGTGGACTTAGGTGTACTGATACTTTTCTTGAGATAAGCTATGGCATCGGTGGTATTATGGCCGGATGCAGCCAGCTGACCGAGCACGTAGTACACCTGATCGTAGTAAGGTAAGTACTTACCATCGTTCAGTACTTTTTTAAGAGAGGATATCATACCTGCAACATCGCCACCGGCGTACATGGTATTGTAGGCCATGTATTTACGGGCATAAAAATCCATCTCTATTTTGGGGTGCAGTTCTACCACCTGCTTAAAACTCACTACCGCATCAGCATACTTACCGTCCCTTTGCAATAATTGGCCATTCAGGAAAGCTGCGCGCTGGCGCTCATTGTTAGTAAGGTAATTGTCTTTGGCAGCTATGGCAAGCTGGTCTGCA
Organism: Flavipsychrobacter sp.; assembly: GCA_965276955.1. Classification (GTDB taxonomy): domain Bacteria; phylum Bacteroidota; class Bacteroidia; order Chitinophagales; family Chitinophagaceae; genus JABDEZ01. Next base: position 28,296 of record CBDIBP010000012.1, on the reverse strand, counting down.
GCTTCTTTATAACTGTTATCGTTGAGCGCCACAAAGGCCTTTTCCATGGCTATGCGCCCTTTAAGGTTTGGGGGTAGCTTGGGGTCTGAGTCTAACAAAGAAAGTATGGATTCGGCATTTTCCACATGGTGCGACTCAGTGTAGGTGCGGGCCAGCCACAGTATCGATTCATTGTGCACTACCCTGTGCTTCAGAAAATCGAGCATTCTTTTTTTGTCGTCATCAACTATAGACTGTGGACCGGTCCTTTTATTGCCAGCGGCATTTTCCTTTTGCTGCTTCTTTTTTTTCTTCTCTTCATCCATGCTTATAATGTAACGGAAGGCCGTAGCCGCTACATCATACTTACCCTTGTAATAATTGGCCTGACCGAGCAACAAGTACAGATCATCGCCCCACTTGGTGCGTGGATCGTGTATCTGTATACCAACAGATGCCTTGCGTATGATACTATCCATATCGGCAGACAACAAGGTAGAATCCCGGTTGGGATCAAAAGAATATAATCCTATAAGGGTATCGTAGTTCTCTCGGCGTGCCCTCTGCATGTTTGCCAGCGCCTCATCCATTTTTTTATCGGCATTGTAAAAATAGTTGTATCGAGTAAATGTATTCTGTACCCCCTGGCGCAAAGGGGTCCACTTTTTCTTTAGCATGGTTTGGTTGCTCCACTTCTCATGCTTCTGTTTCATCTTTAGCTCAAGCGACATCTGCAGCTTTTTTTGCTGTAGATTCTCCCGCGACTTGGCCAGTTTTTCGCGTTCGGCCTTTTGTTTGGCCAGTTGGTCTGCGCGCGCTTTACGTACTACCTTCATACTGTCGGCATATTTTGTGCGGACCTGTGTGGTACTATCCATGTTGTGCTTCCTGATGGCTGCCTGTGCTGCACGCTGTGCTTTGCGCACACCAGCAATGCTATCGTTAAATACCTTACGGGCATCGCGCATGCTATCCAGTATATCGTGCCGCATCACCGTTACACTATCATGAAATCTTTTACTTGCCTTATATTTTCTTATGGTGGCCAAACTATCGGACCGGTGCTGCTGTACGGCTTTCATCTTGCCAATTACAGCCTTGCGTGCGGCGATGGTGCTATCGGTGGTCTTTTTGCGGGTAGCCTTCATTTCATCAAGGCTTTGCCTGCGCTGTTTTTTGAGGGCATCCATTTTAGTGGTGCGTGCCTTGGATACACTATCCTTAAAATGTTTGCTGTCCCTATACTTATGTATGGCACCAATACTATCTGTATATACTTTACGGGCCTGTTTCAGGCTATCCATTTTCTGCTGGCGCGCTTCCTTCATGCTGTCCATGGAGCGCGTGCGTGCTTCTTTTGTATTTTCCAGCGCTTCCTTGCGCGCATCCTTCACACTATCCTGGTATTGCTGGCGGGCAATTTGCGCAGAATCTGAGGCAGAGGTATCCCTACCCTTACTTTTACTGCTCACCTTCTGGGCAAGCAGTGATGGCAGGAATATTAAAAGTAGAAATGATAATATAACTATTGATCCTAATCTAAAATTCAAATGTTCAAATCTCTTTTGTACCAACTATTATAACTCGACAACTTAAAAAATATTATACAAAATGTCTAAATTTTATAAATATTGATACTATGCCACTAAAATAATCAAAAGCATTCATACCATACCTTACTGCATAGAATATGAATATAAAAAAACAATCCCGGCTAAAATTTAATGGAGCTGGATCAGAAAAAATAAGGAATCAGGAATTTATTTTTTTCGGCTATCCTATCCCATAGTTCTATTCTTGCACGCAAAGATGCTTCTACTGCTGTGGCAGCCTCCTGCCACTTGGTCTCGTCGTCTCCACACAGTTCCTCCGTCATTTGGTAGGCCAATTGGCTATGGTGACCACCGTCAACCTCAATATGACGTTCAAGATAGTATAGAAAAACATCCATCTTACCGGGAAACTGAACTGCAAATTGCCGTACCATGCTGATGAACATACCGGGTATAAGATCTTCCCTGCCAAAAGTGAAAACCGCAGCCATGATATGTGGCGCATGGGTACCGATGACAGTAAAAGTGCTTTTCACAAAGTTGGACGACCCTTCCGGTACTTTATGTTCCAGCGCACTGGCCAGCGGCTGCCCAGCCAGTATAGCAGCGACCATATGCTTTATGGGCCGGGTATTGCAACCCACCTGCTCCATAGCCCTGAGATATAACTCAAAGTGGCTAATATAATCGCCTGCCGGATCAACATCACTCTCTTCGCCAGTTACAATCTCGTTTATCAGGTAGCGTGTTTTTGCATTGCCTTTGGGCACCCACGGCAATTGCACACAGGTAAGCTCTATTTGCAGTGATTTTAACAGGCTCATAAAATCCCATACGGCATACACGTGGTGCTCCATGAATATGCGCAGTCCATCCACATTCTTTATACTGGCGTATACCGGATGATCGACCAATTGTTGGCGGAGGGGTTGTATAGCGGCCTTTAATGTTTCTAAGTTCCGTTGCATTACTTGCTAAAATAGCTGCAATTTAACATGTATGTGGTAGATAAAGCTTATTTTACTTAAAGAGGTTTTAATATAATATTACCCGTCACCCTTCCATCTATACCTGCAGATGCCCAGGTATAGACCATAACGAAGTGCTGAACTTTTTTAAGTAACTTGCCTGTTCGTTTTATTTGCCATTTTGAACCTGTAGAATGTCTGAAAATTATATAGTATCGGCGAGGAAGTACCGCCCACAAACCTTTGACACAGTAGTGGGCCAGGAACATATAACCACTACCCTTAAAAATGCCATTAAGAACAAGCACCTGGCACATGCTTATCTGTTTTGCGGGCCGCGCGGTGTGGGCAAGACCACCTGTGCCCGTATACTGGCAAAGACCATAAACTGCGAGAACCCGACAGCTGATACAGAAGCCTGCGGCGTATGCCCTACCTGCGTATCGTTCGCCAACAACACGTCCTTCAACGTATTTGAACTGGATGCCGCCAGCAACAACTCTGTAGATGATATACGCAGCCTTATAGACCAGGTGCGCTTTGCACCACAACAAGGCAAGTACAAAATATATATAATAGATGAGGTGCATATGCTGAGTGCAGCAGCCTTCAATGCTTTTTTAAAAACACTGGAAGAGCCACCACCCTACGCCATATTCATACTTGCTACTACGGAGAAACATAAGATACTCCCTACCATACTGAGCCGCTGCCAGATATTTGATTTCAAAAGAATCACCACTACTGATACGGTGAACCACCTGCAAAGCATAGCCATAAAGGAGCATATGGTGGCGCAGGAAGCCGCACTGCACATAATAGCCCAGAAAAGTGAAGGCTGTATGCGCGATGCACTCTCTATGCTGGACCGTATAGCGGGCTTCACGAACGGAATGCTGACGTATAACAGCACGATGGAGCACCTGAACCTGCTGGATGCGGACTTTTATTTTACACTTACCGACCACCTGCTAAGCCAGGATGTGGCAGGCGCACTATTGCAACTGGACAACTCTCTGGAGCGTGGCTTTGAAGGCGACGTGATACTGGGTGGCCTTGCAGAACATATGCGCAACCTGCTGCTGTGCAAGGATGCCCGGATGGCCAAGCTGCTGGATGTGCCAAACGACCACAAGCCCATGTATCATGAAAAGGCTGGACAGGCACCGCCAGCCTTTGTATTGTCTGCCCTGAACGTGATAAACGAAAGTGAGCTGCAATATAAGAATGCCACCAATAAGCGCCTGCATATAGAAATGTGCCTGATAAAGCTATGCTACGTGCTGGCTGCAGTAAATGGCGCGCCGACCCAAGTGCAAGCAGCTGCGCCTGTACCGCAAGCGGCTGAAAAAAAAAACAATAGTAATGTAGCTGAACAGCAGCCTGTATATACACAAACAGCCGAACCAAGAGCAGCAACAGCGACACAACAACCTGTGGCGCAACCTGCAATACCAGCTGCGCCTGTGCAACAAGCCCAACCTGCGCCACAACCCACAACACCTATAGCAGCTACCCAACAGCTGCAGTATGCGGCACCACCCAGCCCAACGCTACCACCCGGCAGCAACAGGCGCATTAGTAAAAACCTGCTGGGCGACCTGGAAGAAGCAGTGCACAAAGCTGCCAACCATAAAGAAGAAGTGAAAGTGCTGACCCTGGAAAAAGCCCAGGAGGTATTTGAAATGTATAAGAAAAAACTGCAGGACGAACATAAAAGCGTTTATCACGCACAGTTCTCCAGCATGTATATAGAGGTAATGCCACAGGAAGAGATACGTTTTATAACGGGCAACGACCTGGTAGAAGCATACGCCAAAGAAAAGAGGAATGAACTGATAGAATATTTCAGGGAACATACAGGCATTATGGCACGTATAACTACCGAGATACGAAAAACAGACGACAATAATAATCATGTGCAGGAAAAAGTGCTGAGCAAGAGCGAGATATATGATGAGATGGCACAAAAAAACCCATACCTGGCACAACTAAAAGATGGACTGAACTTGCAAATAGATTATTAAATTATTTGCTCTATATTTACGCCGGCAGTATAGTTATATAGGTAATAGCCAAGTGCGGCGTAGAACGTGCCTGGCTACTTTAAGAAATCGTTTTTGACGTTCTCAACAAATCAACTAATTGATTACTTTTGAAACAAAATAAAATTAAAAAGAACCTGTAATTATGGCCGAAGCGATACGTATGCCACTACTGAGTGATACGATGAAAGAGGGAGTGATAGCTGAGTGGCACAAAAAAGTTGGTGACAAAGTAAAAAGTGACGATATACTTGCAGATGTAGAAACTGATAAGGCTACTATGGAAGTAATGCCTTACGTGGATGGAACACTTTTATATATAGGTGTAGAAAAAGGACAAGCTGCAAAAGTAAATGGTATAATAGCCATAATAGGTAAGGAAGGTGAAGACTATAAAGCGATACTTGACGCCGACAAGAACAGTGGAGGCGTAGCACCTACAGCAGCAACACCAGCACCTGCTGCTACACCAGCCGCCGCAACAACACCAGCACCTGCTGCTGAACAAAAACAAGAAACACCAAAAGCTGAGCCCGCGCCCGCAGCTGCCACTGCAGCACAAGCGAAGCCCGGCGAAGCTACAGTGATACGCATGCCACTGCTGAGCGATACCATGACCGAAGGTAAAATAGTAGCATGGCACAAAAAAGTAGGCGACACAGTAAAAGGCGATGATGTACTGGCTGATGTGGAAACCGACAAGGCTACCATGGAAGTAATGGGCTATGCTGACGGTACCCTATTGTACATAGGTATAAAAGAAGGCGAAGCCGCTAAGATAAATGGCATTATAGCTATAGTAGGTAAGCCGGGCACAGATGTGACCCCTTACCTGAACGATGCACCTGCCGCTGCACCACAAGCAGCAAGTGCACCGGCTGCACAGCCAGTTGCCGCATCTGCGGCTCCTGTAGCACCGACAGCTGCACCAGCACCCGCGCTACAAGATAACAGTACCGAACGTACAAAAGTATCGCCACTGGCAAAGAAACTGGCTGCTGATAAAGGAATAGATGTGCAACAGATACATGGTAGTGGCGATAATGGCCGTATCATAAAAAGAGATATCGACAATTACCAGGCACCTGCGGCTGCGCCGGTAGCAGATGCAAAACCTGCGGCTGCCCCTGCTACTCAAGTACAAGCATTCTTGCCGATAGGACAGGAAGGCCATACAGATACTCCCCTAACGCAGATGCGCAAGATAATAGCACAGCGTTTGTCGCAGAGCATGTTCACTGCACCGCATTTCTACCTGCGCATGACCATTACTATGGACAATGCAATGAACGCACGTGCTGCAATGAACGAAACATCGCCTGCTAAAATATCTTTCAACGACCTTATCATAAAAGCATGTGCTATGGCGCTGCGCAAACATCCGGAAGTGAACAGTAGCTGGATGGGAGACTTTATACGCCAGAACCAACACATACACATAGGCAGTGCGGTAGCTGTAGAAGAAGGGCTGATAGTACCTGTGATAAAATTTGCAGATCAGAAATCACTGTCGCAAATAGCTGCTGAAGCACAAGCATTGAATGCCAAAGCACGTAGTAAGAAATTGCAACCTCCTGAATTTACTGGTAACACCTTCACGGTGAGTAACCTGGGCATGATGGATATAGATGAATTTACCGCCATCATCAATCCACCAGATAGCTGCATACTGGCCATAGGCAAAATAGCGCCAACACCAGTTGTAGAGAACGGTGAAATTGTAGTACGCCAATTACTGAAACTGACACTTAGTGCCGACCACCGCGTGGTAGATGGTGCTGTAGGTGCACGTTTCATGCAAACGCTTAAAGCATTTTTGGAGAACCCGGTTACTATGCTTGTGTAATCTTCTTTTTAAATAATTATTGTGAAAGCCGCCTTTGGGCGGCTTTTGTGTTTGTACGGCTATTGTATTTTGCTGTCAACCTGCAGACTACTCAACATTCGCGAGATTAGCCTAAATATCATTTTAGGTTTGATATGATTTCCATAAGCCTTTCGTTCCTAATTGCCCCATTTATTTCTGGGTTTGCCAATTCAAAAATGGCCTCTTGTATCTCTTCATCCTCAAAATCAAGATCGTCTCTGCATTCTATCGCATTGGTCCACAGGTCAATTTCTTGACTGGTAACATTACCATTCAAAAATCGATTTATAACATCAATGAAATCCTCTTACTTATAACTAATATTGGAATTTCCATATCCCAGCTATATTGGTTAATCTCTTTTTGAAGTAGTTCGATATTGTCATTAAGATAAACAATATCAAATAAGATATCTTTTCTGTTTCTCATATACTTGTCCCTTTCTTTCTCCGATACCCTTCCAAAAACCCCTCAAACTCCACCAAACTAAAACTACTTAAATTACTACTTGAAGTAAGGCCACCCTTCTGTGCATTCATCACTCCATAGTACACATCGTCAAAACCTTTTATAGCATGTGCATCGGGGTCTATAGATAGGAGTACACCTTGTTCTATTGCATATTCTATCCAGCGCCAGTCCATATCCAGCCGGCGGGGATGGGCGTTTATTTCTATTACTACTTTATGCTCAGCACAGGCATCTATAATGCGTTTATGATCGAGCGGATAACCGGGACGCGATAAGAGCAGCCTGCCTGTGGGGTGACCCAGTATGGTAAGGTATGGGTTGGCGATGGCAGCAAGCACGCGGGTCATAGCTTTTTCCTCGTTCATTTTCAGGTTGCTATGCACCGAGCCTATTACGAGGTCAAAAGTGTTGAGCACCTCCGGAGTATAGTCAAGGTTGCCATCACTAAGTATATCAGCCTCTATACTTTTAAATATCTTGAAGGGGGCCAGCTTTGCATTCAGTGCATCAATTTCTATATGCTGCATGGCTATGCGTTGTGGCGTAAGGCCATTGGCATAGAATGCGGCTTGTGAGTGATCGCTGATGACCAGGTATTCATAACCTTTGTCTTGCGCGCCTTTGGCCATCTCTTCAAGGGTATTGGCACCATCGCTCCATGTGGAGTGAGAATGGATGATGCCCTTTATATCACTTGGCTTTATCAGTGTTTCAGCGGCGGCTGTATTTAGGACCTTAGTGTTTTCTCGCCTTGCTGGGTGTATGAATGCGATGTTGTTCGTTGCAAAGATCTCTTCCTCGGTGGCAGCCTCAGCTGGCAAGTGGTACCGCTCATTGAACGCTACTAAAAACTCCTCGCTGCTGCTGGTATAAAAGAGTGTGGTATAAAATGCGGCTGGGGTCGAGCTTATGAACTTTACGCTTGGGTTGCCAGGTGTTATTATTACCCAAATATTATCTGTTTCTTCCAACACTTCCATGTCTGCAATGTTGCTGAATCCTTGTACTATCTCTGCTTTGAGGGCAGTGGTCACTATTTCTATGTGCGCTATAGTTTCCATCTGTCGCCTAATATGACCTGTGACCGCAAACTGGTATGCAGGGTAATTTTGCTGGAGACGGCTTACGAGGCCATTTGCAATTTCTACTACATGCGCCCACAAGCTAAGGCCCTCATTTTGTTTCAGATAAGCTATCTGCTGTAAAATGTTTTCCTGTGTCTTTTCGCCAAAACCTTTCAGCGCCACCAGTCTGTTCTCGTTGCAGGCATATTCCAGTTCGCCTACGGTCTCTATTTCCAGTTCCTTCCATATCACGCCTATCTTTTTCGGGCCCAGTCCCTTTAGATGGAGCATATCCAATATACCGTTCGGTGTCTTTTGCAGCATTTCTTCCAGCAACTGAAATGTGCCTGTGAGCTGCAACTCGCGTATCTTCTTGCCTATAGCTTCGCCTATGCCACGTACATTGTATAGCTCGGCATCTTCCATTTGCGATATTTCGACAGGCAAACGGTCGATATTGAACGCGGCATTGCTGTACGACTTTGTTTTAAAGCTGTTCTCGCCATGTATGTCCATCAATTTTGACAACAAGGTAAAATGGTCGGCTATTTGGGAATTGGTCATGAGTATCGTTTAAACTATTCTTTACCTGCTGCGCCTCTGAACTGGTGATGCTGCTCCCTGAAGAGTACATTGAATGTAGTAAGCGAACCATAGATAGCGGTCACGTATTGCTGTATGTCTACCTTCTCTTCATCGGTAAGGCTCTTGTGAGCATTTATCTTCTGCTCTATAAGGCGGAGACGATCGCGCACCATCACTATTTTGTGAAAGAAGGTCTCAATAGGGACTTCCTTAGGCTGCATTGTGGTGTCAGACGGCTTTAAGAGCATCGTTCCATTGTTCCACTTGTTGGCCATAGGCACCATTTGCATTTCATTCAGGCGCCTGTCCAGTATCTGCTCCAGGGCATGTTCTATATCGGCTATGGTAATATTGCCATTATCACCGCTTCCGTTCTCTACTGCTTGTATCACCTTCAGATCAAAATCTTTATTGATGCTCTTGGTGCTAAGCTGCGACTTGAACCAGATGACATAAAATTCGGTTGCGATATCTACCAATACCCCTTTACCAAAATGAGGGTGCTCTACCCTTGTGCCAATGCCTAAAGCTGTTGTTTCCATAACGTTTTAAAATTAAGGACAGTTTTGATAAAACATACCAAAACAACGTAATTATAATATTGATGAAGAGAAATAAAATATAAATTTATGCAAGAAAGAAATTATACCATATGGCTACTACAGGAACAAAAGAAAATCCGTGGCAATTGAAAACGCCACCTAATACAAGTGACTACGAAATGTACCGGGATATGAAGGATGGTAAGGACATAATTGTTTGCGTGGTAGGCAAGACCACCCTACTCTACGATGCCCGCTGCATTACCGACCTACACGAAATGCTGAAGGCGCACGGAGACTGGATGGACCTGGGTGGTGCGGACGAACAAAAGGAAGCAAAAGGCGGCACTGTGGAAGCATGGGGCCGCTCTGAAACAAACCCTGTGGGTGGATGGTATGGACTAAAAAAAGGCTTGCGTGGCCGCTTTGGTGTATATGTACCACCCCTTATGGAAATCCTGGGGTTGGCAGAAGTAACACACGAGGCTAAGAACAATAAAATGAAGGCAAAATAAGATAGCATTATGGAACACATTTTAGACCAGGCCAGCTTAAAATCGACACTTGACCGTATAGAAAAGCTAAGACCTGATACCCATCGCTATGGGGGAAAATAAATGCAGCACAAATGCTGGCGTATGTCAACAAAACGCTTTTATCGCCGGCAGGTGAAGTAAAAGGTAAGCATTTACTTATGGGCAAGGTAACGAGCCTGCCAACAGCACCTGTCTTCATAGCACCAGCGCAACAGGATCTTGACAAGGAGAAGCACAAGCTAATATCCTTATTAAAAAAGATAACCGAACAAAAGATGACCTGGGTAACAGGGTGCATGTTCTCTTGGAAAGATATCCGCAGAGGATCGAAGCCGGCGTATCCACAAACATATAGACTCCCAATTGCGGCAGTTGGGTATAAGGCACCTCTATAACTACTAATTGTAATTAAAAGAAAAAGGAGGCAATAATTGCCTCCTTTTTAGTGCCTTATCTTATTAGGAACTACATCTTTACAAAGACCTGGCGGAACAAAAATCCTGTTTGATCGGTTATCATTATAATATATGTACCTGCGTGAATATTCAACGGCATTTGTACAATAGTACTATTGGCGGTCAACACTTCATTCATTATCATTCTGCCATACATATCGTAGCAAGTTACTGTCAACAGCCTTTCCGTTAAGCCGTCTGATAAATGTAGCGTTAGTTTATCAGATACCGGGTCTACCATAGAGATGTGCTCGGTAGCCAGCTGAGGTGAATGCACACCAGCAGCCACTATTTCCGGATCCGCAGGGCTAACACCAGTGGTATTCGGCGCTACCAAAAGGTCTACCATCACCGGGTACTTGTTGGACATTTGGAAGAGTGCGTTGATAACGGCCGAAGGTGCAGAATTATTGGTCGGCGCATCGTTCACTGATACGCTCAGGCGATTGCCGTCGTTTCCTATCACCCTAAACGACTTTGGGATATAGGATATATAATTGGCGTTGTTAATGATCCATGGAGAAAGAAAAATGTGGTCATACCAGTCCTTGGCCCCACCACTTGTACCGCACGAATTGGGAATTGTTGCAGAGACACGAGTTGAAGTAGTAAGGAATTTTGCGAAAGTATTAGGACTACCATCCCAATCAGCGGGATAGGAAACAGTAGCATCTGGATAAAATGGTGGATCGTAGTAACGGAAGTTAGAATCCGCTGGCGCTGTTAAGGTTTGATAAACACTTTCAGAGCTATTTCTGACGTTGAAATCCCCCATGTTTATCATATTGGCAAGGTGAGTGAAGTGGGTTTTGATCTGTGCCATCTCACCTGCTATCTGTACTCCTCTTTGTGCAAAATTGCTGTTGCCCGATATGTCGTGGTTGTCAGTAACGTACAAAAAAGTGGTATCGTGGGTCGTAGCCAAGTTAGGGTCTTTATAATACAACTTATAGGTATTAAAATCTTCGTTGCCCACCCCGTTATAGTACGTGCAGGTACGCGCCACAAAACCCAGTTTCTGCTGGTTATAAAAAACAAGGCACTCCGTACCTGATGCAGAAAAATTGGTGAAAGGACAATAATTGAACCTACCGGGGAACGAAAGATCAAGCACATATTTTAAAATAGAATCCTGAAAATCGATCTCCGCAGTGTAGTTATGATCTGTTGGAGATATTTGTATGGATCCCATTTTCTCAAGCCCTATAATATCCGGGTTAGCAAATTGCACTATTGTCTGCAGGTACCCATGATATACACTGTTAGGACCTTGGCAAAGCGGATAGGAACCGTAATTCAATACATTATATGCCATTACCCGCAGCGTATCTGTACCAGCCCTGCCGTTAACACTGCACACACACATAAACAAACTAGCTAAAAGAACGGTGTATAACTTCTTCATACGGAATAGTTTTGTTTAAAAAATTCCGCTACCCATTCAAAGGGTAGCGGAATCATATTTTTTACAATAAAGTAACTCTAGTGTTGGTTACCTGAGCCATCAGCCTGGTAAGCACCTATGTCTTTACCTGGACCTGTGATAGTAGTTGGTCCAAATGTAGGGTCAACAACTATACCGCTTGGCACGTTCGGTGTCCATGATGTATATCCCTTCCCAATTGCAGGAGAAGAAGCTTGCAGATGAAAATCGAAACCTGACAAGTAATTAATATTAACATTAGCAGAAGAGCCTAACTTATAGTTTACGAACATTGGATCGTTCGCACCTACAAGCGCGTGTGCAGTATAAGTTTGACCCAAAACGTAACCTGCAGGAAGGAATGTAGATGGAGCAGGTATATTTGTAGATACCGGTTTAGATATATAACCTACCGGATAGAACTGGTTAACAATAGAATCTGCATCGCCATACGAGTAGTTATATCCATAATGCAGGTTGACTGTATCGGCTGCTGGATTACCAACAATGCGGAAACCAAATTTACAATCTACTATCAGATTATTGTAAGACTGTCCGAAAGCACCTTGCTCATAGTTGATATCACCACCACGACCTGTTTGTTGCTGGCGGTATCCACCGTTCACATACGTATTGTTATAGTAATCAGCCTGTGCAGTTGCTGCAGTTACAGAACCTTTATCGGATACTTTAGTACCGTTGGTAGCACAACCGATGAACATATTGTGAGATGCGATACCTACACCACCATGTTTAGGATTGATACAATCGCCACCTATGTAACCTTCTTTTTCAAAGGTGCTGCGTTGGATGATGAACTTACAGTTAGGGCGCATACCATCGTCTACACCACCGTACATCCATGAATCTTCAAAAACTAATATCATATTAGGGTTGGCAGTAAACAAAGCCCATGCTGCATTACCTGCTCCTAGCGAGGTCAAAGGAGGAGTAGTACCAAAAGTACCACCCGCAAATTCAAGATGTGTCCACTTCATTACCACCAGGTTAGCATTTGTATCGCACTGGATACCTAACCAAAGTTTTGAGCTTGTGTAAGCTGGGTCAGTAGTAGGTGCATTAGCTGTAGAAGCTGCATCTTGTTTTGTGATGCCGGAAACAGTGATCCAGTTTGGAGCAGCTTTAGTACCTAAAGAAATGAACGCACCACGCACCAGGATGTAGGCAGCCGGGTTCACAACATTAATAGTAACACCACTTTGCAACAGAACGGTATCGCCATGATTGATGGTAACAGGGCATGTCAGCAAGTAAGTTTTGCCGGTTTGCAGCGTACCAAGGATAGTACCACAAAGGGAATCGGATGTGATCACCTTTCCAATTGTTTTCTGGAGCTGGGAAACAGAATTCGTGTTATTGTTCTTTTTGCATGACGCAAGGATCGCAATACCTGCCACTAAGGCCAAAGCGTAAAATTTGATCGTTCTCATTTGTTTTTTGTTTTTGTTTTTGTTTTGTTGGTTGTAAATTTTAAATACTGTTCTAATCGAATTTGTAACGGATACCTATCAGGTAGTTACGACCGTAAGTGCTGCTTTCTACCAGCGTTTTTCCATCCTTCTGATTCTGGTAGGGTAGATAATTAATAGGGACGTTGATATTATTGAAGCTACTGTTGGATACGTTCTGCTCTATTATTGATTTGGTATTGAGCAGGTTGTTGATCTTTACATATACCGTAAGGTGTTTCACTATTCGTTTTTCACCAGAAAAACTGCTTACTAAAAGACCTCTCTGCCAGTAGTCGAGACCGGTATAATTATATGCAAGGCTGATGTGCCTGCCGGTATACTGCTCACCCAGTTGCAGGTCAAGACCCAATTTTGGATTTTTATAAATAAGCGCAATGTTGCCTACATGGGCAGCCTGCCCCTGCAATGGTCGCGTTGTAGTTCCGTGATAATAGTTTTGAACGGTTTTACCTGCAACAACACTATCACCAACATATATGGAGTTGACTGTAACAGATGAATGAGTGTAAGTATAGTTTGCAGTTACACCGAAATAATGAAAATATTTGGTGATCACAATTTCAGCTCCATAGTTAGTAGCTGGGTTAGGCAAATTTACTGGCTGTAAAGACTGTGCAGATGTGGTATACCGTACCAGTGAATATTCTATAGGGTCAGTTATGTTTTTATAAAATGCCCCTATCAATACTTGGTCTATCCCTTTAGGGAACCATTCATATCTCGCATCCAGGTTGTTAGCTGTGCTGTGCAACAGGTAAGGATTTCCAACTTCATTAAAATCTTCTCCCGCGAAAGAGTAAGGCACTACCTCAAAAAAAGACGGCCTCGAGATAGAACTAAAATAAGAAAGCCTTAAATTTTCTTTGCTGCTGAGTTTGTATTTCAAGCTTACGCTTGGCAGTACGTCGGTATATTGATCTGTAGAAGTAACGCCAACAACAAGTTTGGGGTCAAGATTGGCAGTGTCGTAAACATATGTGTTCTCTATTCGCACACCACCCAGCACCTCTAATCTATTCTTAAAGAAGTTTATTCTCCCTTCAGCATAATATGCTGATATATTCTCCTTTACCTTATAGTCCAATCCATATCCATTAACTACTCCAGTAGGTGATGAAGACACGCTATAATTAGCAGCTGTCAGCGCCTGTACAGATGTATATGGCACCCCGCTCACCGGGCCGTAGGGCGACAGGTCATACTTATTGTAATAGTTATCCCTGTTCTTTGTTCTATACATTCCTCCAACTTTAAATTCTATATCTTTCCCAAAAATGGACGGTGTATACGTAACATTCAGGAATGCCTGTAGATCTTCATCTGTAGTTTTTTCCCAGCTTTTTGATATTGACTTTAATATCTGACCCTTTTGTTGGATCTTCTTTGAGGAATCCAGGTAGAAATTGTTCTCTGTAGTAAATTCGGTCATATCAGGTACGTTCCGGGTAGCTTTGGAATAGGCACCTGTCCAGTCCACTTTAAGCCGGCTGGTTAACATATGCTTACCTTTTAGCTGGAAATTTTGGATATTGTCCGTCCGTTGAGCGGTCCTGTCCTTATAGTCAACGGTACCTAATCCTGGGCCGGGCCTGTTCACCGAAGTAATAACAGAATCTACGATATTCCTTTCTTCATACTGGTTCAGGTGTACAAAGAGAGCACCCAACGTAATGATGTTCTTGTCATTAAAACGATAATCAATATTTGCGTGCAATCCTATACGGGTTTCCTGCGTAGAATATTTCCTCAGATCCAGGTCATCGAACAATGGCGTATTATTAAGGGCAGGTTGTGATGCCGGCTTAAAAAACAAGTTGTTTGTTTCCTTGAATGTATTCTGATAGCTGCCAGAAACCAACACACCTAATTTTTTGTTTTTAAAGAAGCGGTTGCCCAACGTGGCACTATACAAGTCATTCACCGGCGCCTGTATCGACTTGATAACTGAACTGTTGAGTGGAAAATCGGTTGACTTCGCCATGTAGGCAGGGCCATTTACCTGGTAAGGATCCTTGCCAAGTATGGCACCTTTATCAAAACTATTATAATGCTCATTAAGCAGATTCTCATTATACCCTGTTGCTGCCGATGCGTATACCATTAGGTGATCAGGGGCATTTTTCATTACCAAGTTGGTAACTCCACCTATAGCATCGCCTTCCATATCGGGGGTCAGTGTTTTAATTACTTCTGTCCTTTCCAGGATCTCTGCGGGGAATATATCAAGCGGAACAAAACGGGCCTTATCATCGGGGCTGGCTATCTTCACTCCATCCACTGTTGTGTAGTTATAGCGTTTGTCCATACCACGAATAGATATGTACCGGGCCTCACCGTTAGCATCGCGCTCTACCTGCACACCAGATACACGCTGTAGTACGTTCGCTACAGTGATATCAGGAAGTAGTTCTATTTCCCTGGCAGACATCACATTCATCACGTTATCGCTATTCTTTTCCAGACTTCTTGCTTCTTCAGCAGTACCTGCTCTATACTTACCTTTTATCGTCACTTCTGTAAGTGCTGATGTTTTTGATACCTGGCCAATATTCAGCGTCAATGTTTCGTCCTGTGCAATGGATATCTTTTTAGTGTAGTCTTCATAAGATGCATATTTCACTTTCAGGTTATAACTCCCGGCAGGAAGACCTTTAAACATATAGGTCCCATCAAGCCCTGTGATAGCTGTGAAACTTGTCCCTTCCAGTATTACAATAGCCCCTATCAGCGGATCGCCACCATCCTTATCTTTTACTATTCCTTTAATAGTACCTGCAAAACTTTTAAGGGAAAAAATGAATAGAATAAATAACAAGATCCCCTTCCTTACTGAGTACATTTTTAAAATTTTTTACAAAAGTATCAGGCAGCATATTGCGATAAAAGAAGAATTGATTTGGTAACAATTTGATGATCATTTCAAAACAATACATTAACCATGAGGTAACATAGCCTACAACCTAAATTCAGAATTACCCCCATTGGCAGGGTCATTTTGGTAAAATGTAATAAAAAAAGGGAGGAATGAAAATTCATCCCTCCCTTTCGGTGTCTTTGTATGTCTATTTTAGTGTTTCACACCCGATAGCGATACATTGTCAATACGATCGTTGCCACTAGTACCTGCATTGTTATTTACAAAAGTTATCATTACCGCAAACTTGGGATTGTTGTTCACACTGGGATCTGATGTAAAATTGAATGTCTGTAACACAAATGAAGTCGTTACATTATACGGTGTATTGTTAAGTGCAGTCGACTTGAACGTGGTGCCGTCTGTAGTATAAGATATAGCATTTATTGATGGCCCACTTGAAGATGCTTCTTCAGCGAACTTCATAACTACGCTATCGAAGCCCGTGGTAGGCATATAAAATATCACGTTGGTAGCGGGGTTGCGCACGCGGAGGCACTGCCCAGAATCTGTGATACCAATCAAGTTAAGGTTGGACCCACCTGTATAATCGATGTAGGCTGAATTATAAGTGAACGTAGCAATAGCACCAGATCGAGAGAAATCTGCATTACGTTTTGTAGAATCTGCTTTATTGAAACTCCAGAAATACATCAATGTATCCCCGGTTGGCAATTGGGTTGGGCCGGTAGCAGGTGCGGTCCTGTCCTTCACGCAAGAAGCTGCAGTGATAAGGATAATAGCTATGTATAGTAAATTCTTTTTCATAATAGTTTTGCTCAATATTTTTTTAGAGATCTGTTTCGTTTTAAGTTGATGGTTTAGAATACTATCTGATAACCTACACGAAGCTGACCAGTGTATTTTAATGGGTTAGAGTTGACATCTTCTGTAGCAGGAATATAATACTCGATTTTAGCGCAAGAGTTAAACCCGCTCAACTTGTATGCATAAGCCAATGTTACCCACTCCTGGTGGCCCGCTATAAGATCGTTAGCATTAGTATTTTCATAACCTACAGAAAATACAGAATGTATCTTTTCATTATCGTAGTTCAAGTCAGATGTAAAACCTCCTGCATTTACCTTACCCTTATTCAGCGTACTTGATGTACCACCATACAAGCCATCACTCTGGCTATTAGGTTTCATATTCAATATGTCTGATTCAAATGTTGCAGATATGCCACGGTATTTAATGATAGCATCACCACCGTAAACAGTGCGTTTACCGGATATTATACGAGTACCATAAGCGCCAATAGCATCTGGATACAAAGTAGCCACACTTGCGGCACCTGGCTGCGTTTTATCTTCGTAACGGATGTTAGCACCGATCCTGAAATGTACGATCGGGGAATTCTCTTCGTCTATCTCGTTATAGCTCATCTTGCTTGGGTAAGCAAACTCTGCGCGACCAACATATTCGAATGTACCGCTCTGATCAGTACCATATTGAAAGAAATTTTCGCCCATACCACTATACGCACCTGCATACAAATTTATCTTTTTATGGAGCAGGTGTGTAGTTAATGTTAACCCTATATCCCGGCGAGAGAATAGGTCGCCACCGGTAAGGTTAGGATGCCCCCAAAATGGAGTTTCATGCTCATGCATGATGTTGCTTTGAGAAAAAGGTAATTTATCATACCCTATCTTAATTTTTATCTTAAAGCCTTCGTATTGCAGATAAGCCGCTTTAAAGCCGGGATTTGCAGGGTTGTTCGTATTTTGTGTTGCAGCGGCAGTAATGATATCTACCAGGCTGTAATGAAACTCATAACTGAAGTTATTGCTGGTTTTTCCCAACAGATCAAGGTCTGCATCTTTTACGTCAAAACCATTGTGCTTCAGGTTGGTCTGGCCTGGTTTTAGAAAACGGTTCTCGTAGTAGAACGATATCCTGCCACCAAACTGCAATGTATTATTGCCGGAATTAATTGTGAACGACGATGGATTGTCCTGGAACTCAGAAAATTGGCCATAAGACACATTCGATATGGTCCCGGCTAAAAGTGTAAGTAGTAATAGTTTTTTCATTTTTATATTTATTGTTTTATTGTTGGCAAATTTTTAAAAAAATACATGCGTTGCAGATCGTCCGATGTTATCGTTGCATTACCTGCGGCATCAAATGCTATCCCTTCCGGATTCAGCACGTTTATCTTGTAGTATTCTTTTACGGCATAAGTAGTAGCGTCACACTTAAATATGGTCGCGTCCTTATCGCCCAGCAGGTACATATACCCATTGTACCACCTGGCGCCAGATACATCCCGTGTCACCTTGAATGGGTAGCGTTCGAGTTCTTTAAAATGATCATCATAATCAATGATTACAGCTGGCGCTTCTGATACCAGCACAAAACATTTTTTGGTCTGGTTATAAGTAATAGATTCAAAAGCCTTATTGATACCCCCGCCCCATGTTACAGCGTACATTTTCTGAAATGACAGGTCGCTCTTTAAGTATTTGTATATCTTCCTTGGTGTCTCATCCGATACATATACAAAACTGTCTGTTACTTCCACTCCTTCAAAATCCATCCCTTCTTCGTCGGCCTTCCTTATTACATTGCCTTCTAGGTCTATCTCGAACAGTGCCCCATGATCACTAACAATAAAGTAGTGTTTGCTATCCTTATCGTACACGATATCGGACGGCTCAGGT
Organism: Flavipsychrobacter sp.; assembly: GCA_965276955.1. Classification (GTDB taxonomy): domain Bacteria; phylum Bacteroidota; class Bacteroidia; order Chitinophagales; family Chitinophagaceae; genus JABDEZ01. Next base: position 9,732 of record CBDIBP010000012.1, on the reverse strand, counting down.
ACTCCTTTCAAATTTATAAATCGCTCGAACTTGAACTTGCAGTGCGGTACTATTTTCCCTTTCTTAAAAGAGGATAACAATAAAAACGGGATGAATAAAAAGATAGCACAAACGGGGAAGGTGATGTAGTATTTTACCCGACAAAACAAAGAAGCTATAAAAGCATGTAAACGGCTGAACATTATACCAATATATTTACAAAAAAACATACACGGGTATGTAATTTTTGTGCAAAAATTGCTTGAAAATCTTAATTGTAGCTATTTACTATGCGAATTAATGCATTGATAATGTTTAGTTAACATAACCATAGCAATTAACAACAATAAATTAAAAAAAAAGCAATGTAGAAAACAGTGATCCAACCTTAACAATATAATCATGATATAGTAAAGTGGTATTTGATGAATTAATCAGGAGAAAGTATATAAGATATGGTATTACTGCAAATGCAATAAGTATAATTAAATATTCCTGTTCATACTACATTATATAAGTGTACCATAACTTTGATGCCTATTATTTATTAACGTTTCTATCATAAAAAATAATTACCTTTGCACCCAATTTCAAAGTCATAAACTACAATTAACAACAATAACAATGGCAGACTTACGCTTACAGCGCAACTTTGGTATTGCAGCGCACATTGATGCCGGTAAGACCACTACTACAGAACGTATCCTTTACTACACAGGTGTGAACCACAAAATAGGTGAGGTGCACGAAGGTGCGGCTACCATGGACTGGATGGCACAGGAGCAGGAGCGTGGTATCACCATCACATCAGCTGCTACTACCTGCTTCTGGAACTTCCCTACCGTACAGGGCAAGCTCCTTCCCTGAATCAAAGAAATACAAATTCAACATCATTGATACTCCCGGGCCACGTGGATTTTACCATCGAGGTAGAGCGCTCTATGCGCGTACTGGATGGCCTTGTGGCTTTGTTCTCTGCGCCGTTGATGGTGTAGAACCACAGTCTGAGACCGTTTGGCGCCAGGCTAACCGTTACAAGCGTTCCGCGTATCGGTTTTGTAAACAAAATGGACCGTATAGGCGCCGACTTCCTGATGGTGGTGACGCAGGTGCGTGAAATGCTGGGTGCTAAATCTGTACCATTGCAGTTACCAATAGGCGCTGAAGACCATTTCAGTGGTGTCGTGGATCTGATCACCATGCAGGCCATCATATGGGACGATGCTACACAGGGCGCTACGTACAGCGAAGATTCCTATTCCGGATGACATGAAGGAAGACGTGGACTACTGGCGTGCGCAGCTTGTAGAAGCTGTTGCCGAATATGACGACACATCTGATGGAGAAATTCTTCGACTGATCCTGAACAGCATCTCTGTCGATGAGATACACGAAGCCGTACGTAAAGCTACTATCGACCTGAGCATCATACCAATGCTTTGCGGTTCTGCCTACAAGAATAAAGGGTGTACAGGTGGCGCTGGATGCCGTTATCCGTTACCTGCCTAGCCCGCTGGACGTTGAGTCTATCAAAGGTATCAATCCTGATACCGGTGAAGAAATAGTACGTCACCCTAGATGCTAAGGAACCATTTGCGGCCCTTGCATTCAAGATCATGACCGATCCTTTCGTTGGCCGCCTGGCGTTCTTCCGGTGCTATTCCGGCCACCTGGATGCAGGTAGCTATGTACTGAACGTACGTTCAGTGGCAAGAACGAGCGTATCAGCCGTATCATGCAGATGCACGCCAACAAGCAGAACCCTATCGACTTCATTGAAGCAGGCGATATAGGCGCTGCTGTAGGGTTTAAAGAAATAAAGACCGGTGATACTTTGTGCGATGAAAAGCACCCGATAGTACTGGAGAACATGTTCATACCGGAACCCGTAATATCTATAGCTGTAGAGCCTACGCACACAGGCTGATGCTGATAAGATGGGTATGGCGATAGCCAAGCTTGTTGAAGAAGATCCTACCCTGCGTGTGAAGACAGACGAAGATACCGGCCAGACCATATTGCGTGGTATGGGTGAGCTTCACCTCGAGATCATCGTTGACCGTATGCGTCGCGAGTTCAAGGTAGAGATCAACCAGGGTGCGCCAATGGTTGCTTACAAGGAAGCATTTACCACTGAAAATAGAGCACCGCGAAATATACAAGAAACAAACAGGTGGCCGTGGTAAGTTTGCCGATATCCAGTTTGAGATAGGCCCTGCTGACGAAGAGTTCCTGAAAGAAGGCAAAGGCTACTTTCCAGTTCATCAACGAAATATTTGGTGGTTCTATACCCGCGTGAGTTCATACCTGCTATACAGAAAGGTTTTGAAACATCTATGACCACAGGCCCGCTGGCAGGCTTCCCTGTTGAAAGCATGAGGGTACGCATATTTGACGGTTCTTTCCACCAGGTGGATAGTGACTCTATGTCTTTTGAACTTTGCGCTAAGTCTGGCTTCCGCGAAGCTGGAAGGAAAGCAAAACCAACGTATTGCTGGAGCCTATCATGAAGGTAGAAGTTACCACCCCCGACCAGTACATGGGCGATGTAACGGGCGATCTTAACCGCCGCCGTGCTATGCTGGAAGGTATGGACAGCAAGCATAACCTGCAAGTGATAAAAGCAAAAGTACCGTTGAGCGAAATGTTCGGTTACGTTACACAGCTGCGTTCACTGTCTTCAGGCCGTGCGACATCTACCATGGAATTTAGCCACTACGCTCCTACCCCACGTAACATTGAGGAAGAAGTAGTAAGCAAAACTAAGGGTAAAGTAAACGCATAATAAGAACTCCCTTAAATAACGAAACGCCTCCGGTAACGGGGCGTTTTTTGTTGTTCATATTGTCAACACACCTAAAGCACAACTTAAGATAAGCTACGTTTAGCGATATTAACTTCCTTTAGTAAGTGCTGATAAATTGCATTATACTCCGGCTTGTAATTCTTGCGTATCTGTTCCCTGCAAAATTGCTCTGCAAGTTCCAGCTTGCAAATTTTTATAAGTTCACGTATTAGTTGCTCATTATATTCATTCCTTAAATGCCCTGGTTTAAAGTGCCTGTAATAAGCACGGAACATGTCATTCTCAACAACCAATTTAAAGATGATCTCAGCATAGATATCCCGATTATATATTTGCACCAGATTACATTCACTGTATTGCTGCACCAGCATTTCTGTAATCCTCATTTTCCGCTCAGCATCACCTTCGGGTATGGCGCTTAAAAAAGACAGGTAGTAAGGCCTTACATAACCTGGCTGTATGAACATATAATCTATAAAGTACCCCGTAGCGGTTTCCCACGCCGCCTCATCATGCAGGCCATATATGTGCAACCCAACAACTGCCAACTGCTTCTCTATATACTTAGTGAAACGAGCATTAGCATATTTAAGATGCATTTGCAACGTTTCGAATGCCTCAACAAGGGCATTAAAATTCAGGAAAGCTGTTTTATCAGTTACATTTGAACAATATTGGGCTACAATAGGTTCGTGAATGTCTGTCCACAACCCAATAATCTTTTTTATTTCACCTATCTCTACAGTTTTCTTTTTCCTGATCACGGCTTTTACAGCTTCCTGCGTAAGGCTTTTTACATCGTCAGGAGTATATAGCTTTTGCTGTTCAGAGAACTGGTGCAGGAAGGCTATCTCAAGGTCTTTATTCTTCGTGAGTATATCCTTCACCCAGTGCTTTAATGTATCGCCATCCATATCATCCAATACGGCATCTACGGGTGTCACTTTCTTTTTTCGCTTTATTGGTGCGGGCACTTTGCGACCTTTGGCTATTGCCATTAGCACAGCCGCCTTATGCCTGCAAACGGCAGGTTGTGCAGGACAATCGCAGGTATGGCTCATTACTACACCTTTGTTATCAATGACTATCCCAACGTCATAGGTATCGCCGCCCTTCTCATCCACATAAGCCTGGTATCGTCCCTTTTCCACCTCATCTAATTCGCGCACCGTATCTGCAGCCCCCTTTTTTAAAAGGGGTGCAGGCAATGCAGTAGTATAGTTCGTCAATGATAACTCCATGTAGTTTGATGTGATTATTTGTGCCCTAATATAAGCAGTAGCCTTACAGATCTTTTCTATCTACCTGTTTCCAAACTTATATTCTCATCCCCTTCCTTATATGGCAGATAAGTAATGATGAACTGGAACATCTCATCGGTGGCCTTCATGCTGCCGTTCTGATCGCGGACCAATCGTGGGGGGCTGAAAGGGTTGTTGGGGTTTGCGCGAGTATTGTCATAAATACCTTCTGCTACTATAGTGCTTCCCGCGGGTATCTTTATCATCTTTTTGAACGTATAGAAATACTGCCAGTTAAAATCCCAGGCAGGTATGGATATAAGGCGTATGGTATCGCCATTAGGCTTTAGCGCATATGCCTTAAAGCTCTTTGCCAGCAGGTGCATGTGGGGATTGATAGTGAGCACCGAAATATCTTGAGGTACGCGGTAGCGGCTGCTAACATGCTTTATGGTGTTAGGGTCTATTATCAGGTCAGGGAGTACGGGAGATATGCCTAAGGTCCCTAACTGAAACTCCTTGACAGGACGTGAAGGTGGTGTTTTAGCAAAGAATATATTGATATAGGAACTATCCCATACTTCATCTTTAGAGGTGAAACCATAATGCAGATCGTTGAGCAGAAAGGCACCTTTACGAGGCAGTACGTAACCGCCAAGTCCCTCAGGATAGCGCTGCGCGAATACTCCAGGCAGATAGTTGACCACTGACTTTTGCAATACAGGATAACTGCCGTCATCATTGGGCAAGCCCAGCTTGCGGTAGGCCTGCATAATGGTGGTATCTTCTACCATGTCTACTACCCTATCACCGTCAAAAACATTTGCTTTCTTATCGAACTGGTATTTTACCATGTCACCGTTCACATGGTGTACCACATTCTTATTGCCTGGTGAGAACTCAATGACGCTGGCAAAAGTATCTTGAGGCAACTGAAAAGGCACCTTTACCAAGAGAAATTTATCGCTGCTGTTGGCCTTTAAGAAATATGGCTGTACCGGTATTCGCATATCCGGGGTACCAATGGTAGACCCTACAGGATAGGAAGGCAATGTTGGCAGTTTATCTGCAGGACCTTCTACTATACCATCGTCCACCCATTTCTGCAATACTTTTATGTCCCTATCGCTGAGCAGGCGCTGGCCTACAAATTCAGTATAATGAGGGTCGGCAGGCCATGGGGGCATGAGGTGCTCCCTGGTTACGTATGCTATAGCCGATGCGTAGTTCTTAGCCTGTGCGTAGGTAACCAGGGCGAAGTGGGCATTGCCGCCCGGCCTGTGGCAAATGGCGCAATTGGCATAAAGTATAGGAGCCACATGCTCGGTAAAATTGACGTGTGAAGGAACGGTATCCTTATTGGTGCAGCATGTGAAAGACAACACAAGAGCTAACAGCAGTAAACTATAATATCTTATCGGCATCCTCATCTTCAGTATGTGATAGTTTACCTAACATAAGGCTAAGGTTAAGTTCATATCCTATCAAAATTACGAGCACATTCAACCAAACCCAAACCATAAATGCGGTAACAGTGCCTACTGAGCCATAAAACTTATTATAGTTGATAAAGTTATTGACCAGGTAAAAAAATACCCAAGTGATAAGCATAGCAAAAACAGTTGCAAAAATGGAACCCGCAGATATGAAGCGAACCTTTTGTGTAAGCGACGGGCCATAAGTATATATAATACAAATAGCAACAAACACGATAAGAATGAGCAACAAGATGCTCAATAGCTTTACAGCTAAGACACTATGAGAGGTACGCAATACCCAGGCATTCCACTTTTCTACTTGCAGTATGAGTACCACCAGTGAGACGAGCGCCTGGAAAATAAGTACAAAAGTGAGCTTGATAGCTGTGAGGCGGCGTTGCAGACCTGTTCTTTTTTTGTACAGCGATTCTGTGCGATCGAAACTCCTCATAAGGCCCATTACACCATTTGAAGAGAAGTAGAGAACGAGGACTATGCCAAACGAAAGGAAACCCCGCCGCTGAGTATTCATAAAGTCTACGACCACCGCACTTACACTATTATAGGCATTGCTATTGGGGGTAAGGTACTGTATAGTGGTGAGCACTGTTTTTTCCACGCCGCTCAAATGCAGGTATGGGATGATAGAGAACAGGATAAGGAAGGTAGGCGGCATGGCCATGAGGAAATTGTAAGTGACCGCAGCTGCTTTTTCGGTTAGCTTAAGGGTTCCTATCTCTTTGAAGAAATAGCGTACCACCTCATACAAAGACGCACCTTTCAGGCCGGGCAAAATTATCTTTTTTGCGCGCTTTATAATGCTGTTTACGGGTGGCCATTTATATATAGCTATTTCCAGTTTTGTCATTCGGTCATTTACAGATTATCCAGGATAAATTTCGTCATTCTCCTATACAGGTGGTAGCGGGTATTGCCGCCATAAATACCATGGTTCTTATTAGGGTAATATTCGCTATCGTATTCTTTGTCAGCCTTTATTAATGCATCGACCAGCATTGCAGAATTTTGAAAATGTACATTATCATCGGCGGTGCCATGCACCAGCAGGAACTTACCTTTTAATCCGTTCACCATTTTTTCGGGTGCATTGTCATCATAGCCTTTTTCGTTTTCCTGGGGACGGCGCATGTAGCGCTCTGTATAAATATTATCGTAGTAGCGCCAGTTGGTAACGGGTGCTACTGCTATAGCCATTTTGAACACATCACTCCCTTTGAACAAACAAGTAGAGCTGGTGAAAGCTCCGAAGCTCCAACCCCATATTCCAATGCGGTCCTTATTAACAAAAGGGAATGTTCCCAGGTATTTTGCTACTGCTACCTGATCGTCACTTTCATATTTTCCCAATTGTAAGTAAGTTTTTTTCTTAAAAGCCTCGCCACGGAAACCTGTACCTGTACCATCGGCACATACTATTATGTAACCTTTCTCAGCCAGCATCTGGTACCAGAAATAGTCGCTGGTACGAGCGGGGAAGCCATCGGTGACCTCTTGCGACCCTGGACCACTATACTGATACATGAGCACAGGGTATTTTTTTGTGCTGTCAAAATCAGGCGGGGTCATCATCCAGGCATTAAGGCGCTCCGTAGTTCCCTTTACTTTTATCAGGCGCACATTTCCCATGTTGTATTCGCCCATTTTGTCTTTCAATTCATGGTTATCTTCCAGCGTGCGAATTATCTTCCCTTCATTATCGCGTAAATAATAGACAGGTGGCGTATTTAATTTAGAATACTTATCGAGAAAGAAATTATAACCTTCAAACCCTGTGATAGTATGGTAGCCTTTTTCTGGGGTGAGGCATTTGTTTTTTTCGCCATCCCAGTTCACTGAATATAGCTTTCGCTGCAGCGGTGTGGGTGCAGCTGCAGTGTAGTACACGAGGTGGCGCTTTTCATCTACACCTGTTAGCTGGTCCACATCAAAATCGCCAGTGGTAAGAGCTGTGAGTTCTTTTGTCTCCCAGTTCCAGCGATACAAGTGGTTGTAACCGCTACGCTCGCTATTGAGCACGAACGAGTGCCCATCGGGCAGGAACTGAATGTTGTCATTAACCTCAACGTACGTTTTACTTTTCTCCTCGTATATTTGCTTTGTTTCGCCATTTGCGGCATTTGCAGACAGCAGTTCCAGGTCGTTTTGACGGCGGTTCATACGATATACACATAGACTGCCTGCATTTATCCATTTGATACGGGGGATGTACTGGTCTGTTTCTTTGCCCACATTCACACTGACCGTTTTCTTGTTACCGAGGTCGTAAATTTTGATCTCGACCAATGAATTCCTTTCACCGGCCTTAGGGTACTTGTATGTATAGTTGGTAGGATAAAGGCCCTCGTACATAGGGATGGTATATTCGGGCACCATACTTTCATCGAAACGGTAGAAGCCTATATGCTTACCATCGGGCGACCACTGGAACGCACGGGTGAACTCGAATTCTTCCTCGTATACCCAATCACAATTGCCATTGATGATCTTATTTTTCTCACCATCGTGGGTTATTGTAGTTGTTTCTCCGCTTAGCAGATCTTTATAGTACAGGTTGTTGTTTTTTACAAAGGCAACCTTGCTGCCATCAGGCGAAAACGTGGCATGCAATACTTTATCATAATCGAGCAAAACCATCGTTTTTGCCTTAATATCGTAGACATAAACCCGGTACAGTGCAGAACGACGATATATAGGTTGCCCCTGAGTGTACAGAAGTATCTTTTGTTCATCCTCGCTAAAAGTATAGCTCTCCATGCCCAGATCCTTAGCTGAGATATTTACAATGCTATCCATGAATATCGTCCTACTCACATTACCAGACTGCATATCGTATTGGTCAATGCTTTGATGCCCATTGGCATAGGTCATTTTGGTATAGTGCCTACCATCTTTCATTACATTAAAGGCTGACGCACCTTTGACCATGAACACAGGAGTTTTCCAAATATCCTCAAGTGATATTTTTTTTAGGCTTTGTGCATGAATATGGGTAGAGAAAAGGAGAGCAAGCAAGAGCAATTTGCGCATGACTACATATACATTTAGGAAGTTTGTAAAAATAGCATCAAAAGTTCATAGGAGGAAGCTAAGTATTTCACAATACCAAAATAAATTGATGGTTTTTATTATAGAATTCGGTATCTTGGTATAGCTTTTATATATAGTACAATAGTAAAAGGAGAAGAGAAAAATGAAGAAACTGATTTTTGTGTTGCTGTGTACTTATGTGATCTGCCCCGTGGTGTGCCGGGCAGGTAACGGATCGTTCGACGACGTGATATCCCTGGTGAGTATGAAACCGGGAGAAGCAACACCTACCGACATAACATCTAAATTTGGTACTCCTGTAAAAAAGGAAGAGAGCCGCAAGAAACACACCTGGTACTATAACACCAGCAAGGGAATACTGTCTATATCGTGGAGCAATAACGATCTGAAACTGGAACGTATATCATACGAGACAGCTGCGGGAACACAAGCTAAAGCATTTGATAATAGCTATGCACCATACCTGAGAGCAGGAAAAAGCAAGCTAAGCGAAGTACTTGCCGGCCTTGGCGCTCCACAGAACATGACCATAAAGCCAGTGAACCAAGAACTGCACTATGCCTACCAGAACAGGATACTGCACTTATTCTTTAGAAAAGGTGTATTGGTAAACTATAGTTTCTTTTAGGTAATACACGAACAGACATTAAAAAGCAAAAGCCACTTTATGAGTGGCTTTTATCATTATAGTGACCTTGTATTAGCCGTCGATTGTAGCTTGTAGACCTCTGTCTATGAGTGCTTCGCAACGTGGGCGCAAGAAATCGAAATCACCTTTCTTTACTGCATACTTTCCTCTGTGATGTATGATCAGCGCACTTTGCTCAGCCTGCTCAGGGCTATGTTCACAAACATCGATCAATGAAGCGATAACATGATCGAAGGTATTTACTTCGTCATTCCAGACGATAATGTTATGAATGGACTCTTCCAGCACATCGGTATCAGCATCCTGCTGCACTTGCCACTGAATACCCGGATCAGCTCCCAGTTTGGCGCTCATATTACTTTTAATTTTTGGCAAAGTTAAGTCAAATATTATTGCAAAAGCAAATAGAGTGCATTGAGAATAATACCTTTGCCACCACACATGTTCGAAAAGAAAAAACCAGAGGAACTTGGCCGCACGGGAGCCAGTGAGACCACTCAAAGCAACAAG
>CBDIBP010000011.1:0-92542 GCA_965276955.1 Flavipsychrobacter sp. | reverse complement strand
GCTTGTTAGGGCCTACACCCAGCTGCCGGCCATCGGGTGCTTTTACATATTTATCCTTGGTCAGGTAAAATATCACCATACTCACCAGCATACCACAACCTGCCGCGAAAAAGCCCCATTTAAAATCTACTTTTTCACCCAGCGTACCGCATATAAGTGGCGCTATAAAGGCACCGGCATTTATACCCATGTAAAATATGGTATACGCTGAATCCTTACGACCATCGCCATCTTTATACAACTGCCCTACCATAGTTGATATGTTAGGCTTAAAGAATCCATTACCGAATATCAGGAACGCAAGGCCAGCCCACATCAGCGATATCGCAGAGCCCTTATCAGCATTGTGCGATAACGTGCCGGAGAAGAACATCAGGAATTGCCCCAAAGCCATCAAGGTACCACCAACGAATATAGATTTACGGTTGCCCCAATACCTGTCTGCAACATAGCCGCCAAGCAATGGGGTCAAGTATACCAGGCCGGTATAGCTACCATATATATTACTTGCAGATGCTACATCAAGCAGCAGCACCTTGGTCATGTACAAAAAGAATATGGCACGCATACCATAGTAACTGAAACGCTCCCAAAACTCCGTAGCAAATAGCACATACAATCCTTTGGGATGACCTTTACCGGAACGATGTACGTCTATTGGCGTATCCATTGCGGTGCCTACCGCCAGGTCCTTATCTTTGTCCATACTTAAGTATTAAATAGTTGTTACTGCTTACTATATACCCGCCAAAATAAATAAAATTATCAGCGCGGCGATTTTTTTTTAGTTTTTTTGCGAATAATTGAACGAAATGAAAAATATACTTCTGCTTGGCTCTGGTGGTCGCGAGTGCGCCCTTGCATGGAAATTGGCACAAAGCCCCCTTTGCAATACTTTATTTATAGCGCCAGGCAACGCCGGCACTTCTGCATATGGTACTAACCTGCCCGTATCTGTCACCGACTTTGAAAGTATAAAGAACATTTGCATTACGCACAGCATAGATATACTATTACCTGGACCTGAAGACCCCCTTGTTGAGGGGATATATGATTTCTTTAAGGCGGATACCGCACTGAAACATATCATTGTTGCGGGCCCATCCAAAGAAGGCGCTCAACTGGAAGGCAGCAAAGCTTTTTCCAAAAAGTTCATGCAGCGCCACAACGTACCTACTGCAGGGTACCGCGAATTCAGTATAGATTCTTATGCCGAAGGTGTCGCCTACCTGCATCAGCACAGCCTGCCTATAGTGATAAAAGCCGATGGGCTGGCAGCGGGCAAGGGCGTGGTTATTGCCGAGACCCACGAAGAGGCGATTAGAGTATTTACGCAAATGCTACAGGAAGGCCAATTTGGTGCCGCGGGCGATAAAGTGGTAATAGAGGAGTTCCTCGATGGTATCGAGATGTCGGCCTTTGTACTCAGCGATGGTACCAACTACGTATTGCTGCCCGAAGCCAAAGACTACAAACGCATACTGGAAGGCGACAAAGGGCCTAATACAGGCGGCATGGGCGCTATATCACCAGTACCATTCGCTGATGACATGTTCCTGAAGAAAGTCACTGATCGCATCATTGTTCCTACAGTAAAAGGACTTGCGGCAGAGCACATCATTTATCAAGGGTTTATTTTCATTGGTCTCATCAAAGTAAATAATGAGCCTTATGTAATAGAATACAATTGCCGCATGGGCGACCCGGAGACCGAGGTGGTAATGCCCCGCCTGAAGAATGATCTGGTAGACCTTATAATAAAGATGGGCGCCGGTCAACTGAACCAGGTGACCATAGAGCACGAAGATAAAAAAGCCTGTACAGTAATGCTGGTAGCAGCAGGCTACCCCGGCAGCTATGAAAAAGGCAAAGAAATGCAGGGCTTTGAAAATACCAATGGTAGTTTACTCTTTCATGCGGGCACTACAAATAAGGATAACAATGTAGTGTCAAATGGTGGTCGTGTGCTTGCCATAACTTCCCTGGCGGACACATTGCAGGATGCTCTAAAATTATCATATAGCAACGCAGAGCTTATTCAATACGAAGGCAAGACCTACAGAAAGGATATTGGCTACGAGTTCGTGTAGTTAGTACCCTGCGCTATTTGCAAGAATGCCTCCCCCATATGGTCTAAAATGTCGCCAGCTATCAATGCCTCTTGCGATAGTTCAGCGGCAGCAATGTCGCCGGCAAGCCCATGCAGGTACACACCCAGCAAAGCGGCTTCATGCGGCGTATAGCTTTGCGCCAGCAGCCCGGTAATTATACCGGTCAGCACATCGCCTGCCCCACCGGTAGCCATGCCCGCATTCCCGGTCAGGTTATACCAGCATTCACCTTCTGGTGTCATTATTGCAGTATGGTGGCCTTTTAGTACTATGAACACATTGTAGCGCATGGCTTGTGCCCTTGCCTGCTCCAGCTGCATAATGCTGTCGGGACTTTCACCGAACAGCCGTTCAAACTCTTTAGGGTGCGGGGTCAGTACCGATCCGGCTGGCACTTTGGCCATCAGTTCCTGATGTTGGGCTATCATGTTCAGCGCATCGGCATCTATAACTATCGGCTGCTTACAGGTCTCTATAAATGCAGCAAAAGCCTTGATGCTATCTCCTTCACTACCCATTCCCGGCCCTATACCAATGGCCTTCATCTTTTCCCATCCTGCTATCTCGGCTATGTGTTTACTACCGCTGGTCATGCACATAGCCTCCGGCACTACTGTTTGCAGCACATCATATCCGCATTCTGGTAATAACGTGGTCACCAGTCCGGCACCAGCGCACAAGGCGGCCTTGCTGCTTAGTGTTATGGACCCTATTTTACCATAGCTACCACCCACCAGCAGCGCACTGCCATAGGTACCCTTGTGCGAAAATTGTTTACGCGGCTTGTATATAGCAGCTATATCGGCAGCGCTTATAGCATGGTAGTGTGTGTGGGTAGATGCTATGAAGGTTTCATCCAGCCCTATATCCAGCAGGTGTATATTGCCGCAGAACACACCGGTCTCCGGGTGCAGGAAAGCCCTTTTATAAAATTGGAAACTCAACGTATCCGTAGCCTGCAGTATGGCTGCATCGGCAGCCGGTACACTGTCTGCAGGTAGTCCGGTTGGTATATCTATAGCTATTCTCCTGTTGGGTAGTGCATTTACCTGGTTCACAAAAGTGGCCAGCCAGCCACGTACGGGCCGGTTGATACCGCTGCCCAGTATAGCGTCAATAATAACTATATGGGGTGGTATATCTGTAATAAAAGTGTCCTGTGGCAATAGGGTCACTACTTTAGGGTCTATCTTTTTCAGGCGTTCCAGGTTATCGTTGCAGTCATTCGATATCTTGTCGTCTATCTGCAGCAAAAAGGCTTTCACTCCATAGCCCGCCTGGTGCAGCATACGGGTCACAGCTATGCCATCGCCGCCATTATTGCCCGTACCGCACAATACAACGAATAAAGTATCTAAAGAAAATGCAGCCTGCAGCCATTCTGTGCACTTGGCGGCAGCACGCTCCATTAGGTCTGTAGACGATATGCCGGACGCATGTATCGTATAGGCATCACAGGCGCGTATCTGTGCCGCTGAAAAGATCTTCATGGCGCCAATTTAATACATTTTGATTTTATAATGTGAGGACACTATTTAAAGGAATTATTATAGCCTTGTGCATCTCTTATTTGTACACCTATCCATTCGCCCTTAAAGTTTACAAAAACATTCTTTTAACATTAAAAAAGGTATTCTTTACCCCATGATCGGTTCTTGTAAAACCCTTTCTTCTTAATTTTACGTAAATATCCATAAGAATTCCTTTTTTTAAAAACAACTCATGAGGAAAGTATTTTATTCAGTTTTTCTTTTAGCGATCAGCAGTGTACGTAGTATGGCTCAGGTCAGTGAACCGGGTACACCACTTAGCTATGATGCAGATCACAGCAACATCTTTGCATTACAGACCTACATTCCGCAAACCGTGTATACGGCGCCGGATATAAAAGAACTGCGTGCGGAGGATAGAAGTACTAAGCATACAGCATATGATAATGTAAGGGTAGGTACATTGATCCCTGCCGATGTTTCTTTCCCATCTTCAGGGACATTTACTGAACTAAGCGATGGACGCCAGGTATGGCGCGCGCAGGTAGCAGTAACTGGTGCGCCGGCACTTGGCTTCTACTACGATAATTTTTCTCTCCCTGCTGGTGTAAAATATTTTTTATCGAACGCTAACAAAAAACAAATATTAGGCGCCTACACATCAGCCAACAACTCCAGCGATGGCCTATGGGTGAACGAAAAAGTACAAGGCGAACTGGTGAACCTGGAATTGGATATTGATGCTAATGTAGATGTTGCTCAGATTAAGATGCATATCAACAACGTTGGTTATTTCTACAATTCCATATCGTACCTCGCCAGCTACCAAACTGATGGCGCTCCACAGTTTGCCTATGATAGCTCATCCCCGTGCGAAATAAATGCCATTTGCCCTATTGGCACTGCTTATTCAAACCAAAGGGTAGCATCAATGCACATCGAGTACGTTAAGAACCCCAATATATATGCGGGCTCGGGCACCCTTATGAACAATACACTGCAGGATTGTACCCCATATGTACTCACAGCAAGCCATGTAGAAGGTACTAACAGCACAGCGAACTCAACGTTCAGTACCTGGATGTTCTATTTCAACTACGAAACACCTACTTGCCAGTATTCCGGTGCCAAGCCAGCAGCGCAATCTATGTCCGGCGCTACGTTCTGTTCCCGGTCGTCACTCCCTGCAGGTACAAACCCACCCCTGGTCGGCGATTTTCTTCTGGTCCAGTTAAAAACACACGTACCAGCTATATATGGTGCTTACATGTCTGGTTGGGATCATAGCGGCAACACCCCATCGGGTACGTCTATCGGCTTTCACCACCCATCGGGCGATGTAAAGAAAGTTTCCACTACCTCGCAAGTATATGCTAACGGAGACTTTAACGGCGGCGGAACGAACACACACTGGGCTGCAGAATTTACCCAAGGTGGTTTTGAAGAAGGTTCATCGGGCAGCGGATTGTTTATCGCTAATGGCAGGCTGATCGGTGATCTTACCGGTGGCGGAGTGAACAATCCTACATGTGGAACGCTAAATGGTTATGGTGAGCAAATGAACGACCTGGGCCTTTATAGTAAGCTTTCTTTGAACTGGCTATACGCTTACCAGGCACCATCAAGCGCAGGTACAAGGCTGAAAGACTGGCTGGACCCTAACAATTCTGGCGCTATAACGCTTGATGGCATAGCTGCCACCTGCCCTACAAGTAGTGCAGTACAGCAAGTGAAACAGGCCAGCAATACCGTCAGCATCTTCCCAACCCCAAGTACCGGTATAGTGTATGTAAATGCAAACTTTGGTAATGCATCAGCACTCACTATTGAGGTATTCGATGTTGTAGGTAAGAAAGTATTGGATGCGCAGACCAATTCAGCTCAATTCAGCAATTATGCGCTCGACCTGTCTGGTAAAGCACCTGGTATGTATGTAGTACGTCTCACTTCAGGTACCACTATCGTTACCCGCAAAGTGATCATTGCCCGTTAATAAGTTTCTATTCTCTATTTATAAGTGACCGCCTCCCTTAAGGGAGGCGGTATTTTTTTATAGGCCCCCACATAACGTGCAAAAAAAAACCGGCACTACCATTATAGCAGTGCCGGTAAATAATATCTATTTCAGTATAATTAAGCTGCTACTGGTGCTGCTACTTTCACAAATTCTACCTGTGCATTTATGGCCACATCGTAGCCAAGCAGTATGCCACCTGTTTCAGATACCATACCAAAGCTCACGCCATAGTCACGACGGTCTATTTTGCCCGTTATAGTGAACCCAACACGGTCGTTACCCCATGGGTCTACCACCAGGCCACCAAACTCTACATCCAGCACTTCTTCTTTGCTTACACCGCGCATGGTTAGCGTACCGTGCAGTTTGTAATTTTCATCATCTACCTTTTGCATGCTGCTGCTCACAAAGGTTATCTGTGGATGATTTTCGATATCAAAGAAATCATTACCTTTTAAGTGGCCATCACGTTGTTCGTTGTTTGTGCTGATAGAGTTAACGTCTGCTGTAAAGTTGATCTTTGCAGTAGCTATATCAGTACCTTCAGTTTCAACAGTTGCGTCAAATTTGTGAAATTGTCCGGTTACTTTAGAGATCATCAAGTGTTTTACCTTGAACATGATCTCAGAATGCGAAGCGTCCAGCGCCCATTTTGTTTGTGACATTTGTTTTTGTTTTATATTGGTCAGTGAAAAAATTATCAAGAGTATTATATCTAACAGCGTTACCAAAAATAGAATTTTTTATATTAAGTATGCTTTCCCTTACGTTAATTTTTGATTATGCTGCTATAGAGACATCACAGTATAGGTATTAGCGCTTGATAAATACAGCCCTCAAGTTTGTGCATATCTTCTTTTGGAAACACCTTATTGTCCTTCGTAAATTGCATACTGAATGATGAACCATTTTAGTGCGACCGCAAATCAGTTTTGTTTATTAATAACGTTGGTCATTGCGAAACAAATTACCGCTATCGGTAAAAACCGGAAAAACCAGAAATTAAATAATTATACATAACCCAATATTCATAGGCATCCCCATCGGCAAGGCATCAAAAATTTCCGTTTTGTATTTTTACCGGGCAATCGGAAATTTTAGCATAGCCTGCCTCATCTATCAATTGCAACCATATATCATGGCTTTTCAATTGGAAGCTTTATTTTTACACAAGCCACAAAAAAAGAACTTAAGATGAAAATAATATGCGTAGGCCGTAACTATAGCGAGCATGCAAAGGAGCTGAATAACGACGTGCCCACAGAACCGGTAATATTTATGAAAGCACAGAACGCATTATTACCGCATGGCAAGCCTTTCTATTATCCCGAATTTACCGACGACCTGCAATACGAGTGTGAAGTGGTGTATAAGATCAGCAAAAATGGACGTTATGTACAGGCTAAGTTCGCCCATAATTATTATGAGGAGTTGACCTTGGGTATAGATTTTACAGCGCGCGACCTGCAACGCAAACAGCAACAGAAAGGCTTGCCATGGGAAATAGCCAAAGCGTTTGACAACGCCGCTGCTATTGGCGATTTTATACCGGTAACACCAGACATGAAAGTAAATGAGCTTAATTTCCAGCTCAGGCATAACACCAGTTTGGTACAGGATGGGCATACTAAGGATATGATATTCCCAATTGATAAGATCATTGAGTATGCATCAAAGTTCTTTACGCTTAATATTGGCGACCTTATTTTTACCGGCACACCTGCGGGTGTGGGCAGTACAAGTATAGGCGATGTGCTGGAAGGGTACCTGGGTAGCAGCAAACTGCTGGAAGTACACATTAAATAATATACCGGTAATAATAGAACTGATCATGAAACAAATATTTATACTGTTGTCAATAGCTATTTTACCATTCCAAGGCCTTGCACAGCAGCAAAATGCACCCAGCATAGGCTGCATTGATAGAGATATAGTGCTGCGTGTAGATGACGTGAAGCAGGGATACCTGCAGAACGGGATGAAGGTGTATAAAGATGCCATGGTAAGCATGGAATCAGAGGTGCCATATTCTATTGAAGTGAAACTGGAGAAGAATATAAAGTATCGTTTCCTGTACATGGGTAGCGATATATCGGCAAGGTCGTCCATAGAACTGTATGACGGACAAGACAAACTGATAACTAAAAAAGAAATAGCCCGTGGCGAGCAGCCTGGTTACCTTACGGTCGACTATGTACCATCGCAAACCGACGTGTACCTGCTGGTACTGCTGCAAAAGCAGAAACATGCCAGTATGTGTGGCAGCTTCACTATTCTGCAGGGCAATAAATAAATAACAGGCAATAAACACAAGGAGATGGACGTAGCCATTGAAGCAAGCTGGAAAAGAGAACTGAAAGAAGAATTTAGCAAGGAATACTTTAAAAAGATCGTCGATCATCTTAAAGTAGAAAAGCAGGCTGGCAAGGTAATATACCCACCGGGCAAACTGATATTCAATGCTTTTGAGCATACACCTTTTCAAAAAGTTAAGGTAGTGATATTAGGTCAAGACCCTTATCATAACCCCGGGCAGGCGCATGGTTTATCCTTTTCGGTACCAAACGGTGTTGCCCCGCCACCTTCATTGGTCAATATATTCAAAGAGATAAGAGAGGATCTGGGTATTGATATAGTTTCAAAAAATGGGAACCTGGAGCATTGGGCAAACCAAGGTGTACTTTTGCTTAATGCATCTTTGACAGTTGAGGCTAACCAGCCCAATTCGCACAGTACCGTGGGCTGGCACCAGTTTACCGATGCCGTCATCAGTAAACTATCCAAAGATAGGTCGGGTATCGTGTTCATGCTTTGGGGGAAATTTGCACAAAGCAAAGAACCGCTGATAGATACTACAAAACATTTGGTATTAAAGGCCGCACATCCATCTCCGTTCTCTGCACATAGCGGATTTTTCGGGTGCCATCATTTCAGTAAAACGAACCATTGGCTCAGGCAACAGGGAGAGCTACCTATAGACTGGTCATTAGCATAAACAAAATGAAGATAATAAAAAATATTTTAGGCGCCTTATATCTTATATACTTCCTGCTGCTGTTCATTATTACCATGCTTATAGTGGTGATACCTATATGGCTACTATCCCTTTTCCCAGAGCCGCGCAGGTCGCACTACCTGCATATCATCTTTGGGGCATGGATGGGCACCTTCATGCCACTGGCAGGCTGCCCGGTAACGCGCAAAGGCAAAGAGAACTTTAAAAAAGGGGGAAATTATGTAGTGGTCATCAATCATAATTCTTATATAGATATCCCGGTATCATCTCCCTGGATACCGGGGGCCAACAAAACACTAGCAAAGGTCGAGATATCGAGGGTACCTATTTTCGGTATCATATACAAGACCGGTTCTATATTGGTAGACCGCCGCAGTCCGGAAAGCCGGCGCGAAAGCTTCACAAAGATGCAGGAAATGCTGGGTATGGGCATACACCTATGCCTGTACCCTGAAGGTACGCGCAACAAGACAGACAGACCGCTGCAACCCTTTCATGATGGTGCTTTCATTACCGCCATCCGGGCGCAGAAGCCTATTATACCGGCCCTTATCTTTAATACCGGCAAAATAATGCCCCACACCAAAAAATTCTGGTTGCGGCCCATGCGTATCCATTTTCATTTCCTGGCACCCATATCTACCCAAGGCCTTACTTTAAAAGATACTACTGCCCTTAAAGAAAGTGTACATACCATTATGGAACAGTACTACACAGCCCATCTAAAAGACCTATCATGACATTCACTATAATAGGCACTGGCAATATAGCCTGGTTCCTGGCCAAGCGTCTTACCACCGCAGGCCACCAATGTATAGGCATTTATGGCCGCGACAGTGCGGCCACTATTGAGCTTGCTGAATGGATACAGGCTAAACCCTATAACAGCCTGTCAGGCATTAATGACGGAGAGGTAGATATCTGCTTCCTTGCCGTATCAGACCATGCCATAACGAATGTTGCCTCTAAACTGTTCTTTGAGAAAACACTATTGGTGCATACAGCTGGCGCTGTAGATATGGATGTACTATCTGGTGCCGCCAAAGACTATGCTGTGCTTTGGCCGGTATACTCTATTCTTAAGGCTGCCTTGCCCGGTCATCGCAATATACCCTGTGCATGGCAGGCATCTACACCCAAGGCTCAACGGTACATAATATCTATAGCGCATGCCATTACAGACGTTATTTTTGAAGCGAAAGATGAGCAAAGAAAGTGGTTGCACCTATCAGCAGTGTTCTGCAACAATTTCATTAACCATATGATGGCCATAGGCGAGCAGGCATGTGCCAGCCAGCAACTGGATCTTGATATGCTGCGCCCCATCATAGAGCAAACTTTTGAGAGGGGACAAAAGACTTCTCCATACCTCTTGCAGACAGGTCCGGCACGGCGGGAGATGAAGTAACTATTGCACAACATCTTTCTTTATTAAATGCTAATGCAGACTGGCAGCAGGTTTACAGTGCTGTCACCAACTCTATACAGCATATGTATGAACATGACAACGTAAACAACGATTCGAAGTCTTAACTTTGCGCCCAAAGCTGAATGATCAGGAATGTATAATATCAATTTTAAGTTTGAACAAAAGGGGCTGGAGCCGGTAACCATAAGCAATGTGGTGCCAGACCAAAGTATACTGGAAGTAGCGCTGGATAATAATATAGAGCTGCACCACAATTGCGGCATGGTATGCGCCTGCAGCACCTGCCACCTGTACCTGGAGAGCGGGGACGAATTTGTGCCTGAGATCAGTGACCGCGAGGAAGATTTTATAGATCGCGCCCGCAACCCGCGCATCAACTCAAGACTGGGCTGCCAGTGCGTATTAGAACCAGGTAGTGGAACAATAACCGTTACCATACCAGACCAGTCCGTGATACACGGAGAATAGACAGAAAGACCGATCGCAACATCAAATAAAAAACAAATAAGGAAATGGCCCACTACGAACCGCCTATAAAATGGAATGATTATGAGGATATAGCCATTAAGCTATACGAGCGTTTTGGCGCCGATTTTGGCGATAGCAAAATATATCGCATTCGCTTTACAGAACTGATGCAATGGGTGCTGGAAATACCCAATTTCGCGGGCACTAAAGAAGAATGCAATGAAGGCCACCTGGAGATGATACAGACCAACTGGGTGTATGAATGGCGCGACAATAAAAGCTAAATGAACCTGCTGGAATTATTTGGCCCAATAAACACATTTGTATTCGAGACCGAGGGCGTACTTGCAGATGATATATATGGCATAGCGGAAAACGGTGAAAAGATATATAATGTAAGCAGCAAAGATGCATATGCCATACACCTTGCTATTAATAAGGGCTACAAAGTGTGGCTGGTAAATAATGGCAATGATGCTTGGCTGAAAGAATGGCAAGGTGCAGGTATTGACATAGTGCACAAGGACGGTGATATACAGGGTTCTATCCTCAACACAGTATTGCAGACCGGCATCGACCGTAGCAATATACTTTATATGGGTGCTGACATACCTGCTTACGAGGCCATGCGTGAATGTGCATTGCCGGTATGCCCAGCGAACGCAGCGCCAGAAATAAAGGGAGTGTCAAAGTATATATCCCCTTTAAAAGGAGGACAAGGATGCGTAAGAGATGTAATAGAGAAAGTGATGAAGCTTAATGGCCAATGGCAAGTGCCGGCCTAGTTAAGGCGTATTCATACTCATTTTCAAAGTTACCATCCAGTTGGAAAAAGAAATTATCGCCGTTCTTTAATGATGCATCTACGCTGTAACGTCCCTTTCCGTTCGTATTCCAGCTAATATCTATTACAGGTTGCACATCGGGAGTTATCAATTGCAGAAATTTTACTTGTACTGCATTCCTCAACCATAGCGATATGCCTAAGGTTTGCTGTAAAAGTTCCTTTACTATTTCCATCATACAAACTCCCGGCACTACAGGTTGCTCAGTTTCTTTAAAGATGTCGTGCTCCTCGTTAAAGATGATCTTACAAGAAAATGTATTTTGATCACGATTGGCATCCATATAAAAATAAAAATCATTTAACAGCATCGCATAAATAATTTTACGGGTTTGTGAAAATATATGGTCGGTTTTAAGGAACCAATAATGCATGGTCAAATCTTATGCCGATTAGTCATTTTCGAGTAAATACTTATTAACACCAGCGCTTTAAATTTGTTACATAAAACATAAATAACTGTAAATCAATAATTTATTTTCTTTAAATAAACAATAACATCAAATAAAATAAGTGAATATAAAAATAGCCACTATTTAATAGTGGCTATTTCACCGGATCTTTTAGGAATTATTATTCTGCATTAGTAGTAGTGCTGTTTATACCATAGTAATACATTCCCTGATAACCGGGATAGAAGCCTGCCAGTTGCATTTTACCGCTATTACTTGCTACTGCACGTTGCAGGTCGTCAAGGCTACTTATCTCCTGATCATTAATGCTTGTTATAACAAATCCCCTTTTCATGTTTGTTTGCTTTGCAATTGCACCACTGCCGGTCTCTGTTACCAGTACACCACCACTTATGCCATACTTGTTCACCTCTGCACTATTAAGCGGCCTGAAACTGGCCCCCAGCAACCGTGCAGCATTTTGTTGCTTTACTATACTGGTATTACCTTCTATATTCTTTAACTGGACAGAAGCAGTATGAGAACTGCCATTGCGCAAATAAGTGATACTGATGTTATCGCCAGGTTGGTAGCGAGCTATTTGTTCCAGCAACTGAGGTTCTGTCATCACATTAGCACCATTTATCTGGGTTATGAAATCGCCCTTTTGCAGGCCTGCTTGTGCAGCCCCCATATCCGGCAATACAGATGCTACATACACACCATCTGTTTTATCTATACCCAATGTGCTCAATTGCTCACGACTAAGGTTCTTACTATCAATGAACTCAACCCCCATATACCCACGCTGAACTGATCCATACTTGATAAGGTCATTTACTGCTTTGCGTACAATATTGGATGGTACAGCATAGGAGTAGCCAGCATAAGACCCTGTTGGAGATGCAATGGCAGAATTGATACCTATGAGCTGACCAGCAGTATTTACCAGCGCGCCGCCGCTATTACCAGGGTTCACTGCAGCATCGGTCTGTATATATGCTTCTATAGCGGATGCGGTTTGCTTATTTATACCAATGTTCCTGCCCTTGGCACTTACTATACCCGCTGTTACAGTAGCATCAAGCGATAGTGGATAACCCACAGCAAGAACCCACTGTCCCAGTTTCACGTCGTCTGAATTGCCAAAGTCCATAAACGCAAGGTTCTTCTCATCTACTTTTATCACAGCTATATCAGTAGATGGATCGGTAGCTACTACCTTAGCTTGGGTAGTATAGCGGTCGTTGAACGTCACGGTCACTTCATTAGCATCTGCCACTACGTGGTTGTTAGTTACAATATAACCGTCAGCAGATATGACCACCCCTGAACCAGAACCTGATTGTTGCGGGATATAATATTGCTGCCTGCCAAATATATCGCCAAACATGCCCCCAAATGGGTCTTGCGCCTGGGCTATAACTGTGCGCGCCTTTGTTGTTGTTTTTATATGCACTACTGCTTTTACTGATGCTTCCGCTGCGTTCTCAAAATTTACAGGTCCGCCGCTGGTAGTAGCGCTACTGGTACCAAAACTGGTAAAGCGCACTGGCAAAGTAGGTTGTTGGTGCATTGCGAAACCGGGTAATTGGTTCTGATAATGGGAAACAGCAAAAAGAGTTAAAAAAGATGTGAGTGCGGCTGTAACAATGACAGGAAAGAGTTTAAATTTCATAGCATTAATTGTTTTAAACATTATGAATTATATGTAGCAAAAATATTGCCTGTAAGTATTACAAAAAAGTTAAAACGAATGCAACTAAGACGCATTAACAGTTCTTTGAACTATGGTTCATTCCACACCATCTACTGATTTACCAATATCCATATAATGAATGAGCCGAAGCATTTGCCTCGGCTCATTCATTATAATAAAAGCGCATATCCCTTATACGTTAGCTTTTTTAGATGAATGTGTACCATTTTGGTAGGTATCCGATTTGCCCGATGATGTATTGGAATTATTATCTGTACTGCTGGATGAGTTGCTTTGACCCTGTTTCACGCGCAGGCCGTTCTCTACGTTCTGAACTCCAGATACGGCATCAGCTATATCTTCTGCACGGCGTTTCGACACGCGGTTGTCTACAGTACCTGTAAGCCTTACTTCGCCATTTTTCACCTCCACTTCTATATCAGATGCATCGAGGTGCTCATCATCGCTCAAGCGATCATTTATATCTTCTTTTATACGGTCATCAGAGCGGCTGTAACCCTTAGGACCTTTACCCTTGTGCTGACCAACCCCCATTTCCTGCCTGCTGCTACCATATCTATCATTACTATAACTGCCACCTTGCCCTGAATTTGAGCCGGTCATACCTGTAGTGCCAAAGCTGCCGCCGCTATAGCTGGCGCCCGACCTGCTGCTGTAGTCATTACCAATGCCACCGCTATTGCTGCCGCCCTGGCGGTTGCCATAGCCCTGATTCTCATAATAGCTGCCACCATAGGCGCCTTCACTGCCCATGTATGGTTGCGTGTAGCCCCTATAGCTTTGGTTTGCGCTATAGTTCCTGTCATCACGCGAATGGCGGTTGTTGCTTCTATCCCAATTCGTATCGTTCCAATCATTACTATTGGTGTCGCGCCCAGCATAGTTGCCCTGGCGACCGCGATAACCTTCCTGCCCATAGTTATCCGTGTGCTGTTCGCGATACCCTGGCCTTTCGTTGTTCCGGTCAAAATCGTTCTCCCGATTAGTAGAGTTCCCATACCGGCCTCTTTGCTGGTAGCGTTCATCAGTTGCCCTACTCCAGCTGTCTTGATCCTGCCTGTTGTTGTAGGTGTTGTCATCATCATAACGATACTCGTGGTCGTTACTGTTTCTGTCTGAATTCCGACCAGACAGGTTGTTTTGGTTACGTTCGTAGTCTGCCATAAAAACGTTTTTTAAATTGGTGAATTACACTCTAAGACAAAAGATCCATACCCGAAATTTTTATCATTGACTTAAATGTGTAAGTATTTAAAAAACAAGTTTTAATAAAAAAAGGAGATGTAGAGCCGTGTTGGGAATAAATCTACGGGTATGAAATTTATATCTATTCATTTAATATTTCCATCCCTCCTAATACATATCCATCCTTTTTATGAGAACTGAAACTATAAAAACAGCTGCCCGCATAGTGCTTGGGCTAACCTAATATTAGCAGGCATTGGGCATCTTAGTTTCGCTCGCAAAGGCTTCAGGGCACAAGTGCCTAATTGGGTACCATTAAAAAAAGATGATACCGTAGTATACTCTGGGATAGTTGAAATAGCATTGGGAAGCGCAATAGTACTTGCGGATAAAAAGCATAAAGAGACTATCGGGAAAATAGCAGCAGCATTCTTCGTAGCCGTTTTTCCAGGTAATATAGCCCAGTATACCCACAAGCGTAACGACCTGACCCTGGACACAAATAAAAAGAGATTTTTCCGCTTGCTTTTTCAGCCAGCGCTTGTCTATTGGGCATTAAAAAGTACCAGTAAATAAATGCGGCTTTGGCTACGCCAAGGAAATAACTTAATTGACTAAGACAAAAACTCTTCTACCATATTTATTAATTCACCGGTAGCTTCATTCAGATGTTCATTAATTATTATCCTATCGAACTGAGGGGCAAATGTAAGTTCTGATGCGGCTTTGGAGACACGCTCTTCAAGGCTGTGCGCGGTCTCTGTGCCCCGGTGTACCAGCCTGCGACGAAGCTCTTCCAGAGAGGGGGCTTCTATGAATATAGTGAACGAGATATCAGGATACTGATCTCTAATGGCAAGGGCGCCCTGTACATCTATATCCACGAGAGGGGTTTTGCCGCTATCCCATATCCTTTGCAGTTCTGACCGAAGGGTGCCGTAATACTTACCGGGATATACCATCTCCCACTCTATAAAAGCATCGGCAGCTATACCTTTTTTGAATTTATCCTCATCGAAGAAATAATAGTCTTTGCCATCTATCTCGCCAGAGCGGGGTCCGCGCGTGCATGCAGACACAGAAAATGACAATTGAGGACACGCCACCAATAACCGCTTTACTAAAGTAGTTTTACCGGAGCCGGAAGGGGCTGTGATAATTACGATCTTGTTGGTCAAAAATGTTATTGCTTAAGAGATCACGAATATAGATTGATCATTCCACACTTTAAAATAATGCACTGATACAACAATGCGGTAATGGTGGCGCAAGCTCTATGCTTAGTACCATTACCGCATTTCCTCTTCATTAAAATTTAATCATCCAGTTTCAATACTGCAAGGAAAGCCTCCTGTGGTATTTCCACATTACCTATCTGGCGCATACGCTTCTTACCTTCTTTCTGTTTTTCCAGCAACTTACGTTTACGGGATATGTCACCACCATAACACTTAGCGGTCACATCCTTACGCATTGCCGAAATGGTCTCACGGGCCACTATTTTAGCACCCAGGGCTGCCTGTATGGCTATCACAAATTGCTGGCGCGGCAGCAGATCTTTCAGTTTAGAGCACAGCTTACGGCCAAAATCGTTGGCACGGCTGCGGTGTATCAGCGCACTCAGCGCATCTACTTTATCGCCATTCAGTAGTATATCCATCTTGGCGATGTCACTTTCCCTATAGTCGAGTGGGTTGTAATCGAAAGATGCATAACCGCGGGTAGATGACTTCAGCTTATCATAAAAGTCGAAAACGATCTCGGTAAGCGGCAGTTCAAATATCAGCTCCACACGTGTAGGTGTCAGGTAATGCTGGTTGATGAGCAAACCACGCTTGCCCAGGCAAAGGCTCATGATATTACCTATATAATCGGGCAAGGTAATGATCTGTGCACGGATGAATGGCTCCTCTATACGGTCTATGCTACTCGGGTCGGGCATCTCAGTAGGGTTGTTCACTATGAGTGCTTTGGTCTTATCGCGTGTCAGGTAGGCTTTAAAGCTTACGTTGGGCACGGTGGTAATTACGGTCTGGTTGAACTCTCGCTCCAGTCGCTCCTGTATGATCTCCATGTGCAGCATACCAAGAAAGCCGCAACGGAAACCAAAACCCAGCGCCTGAGATGTTTCTGGCTCGTAGGTAAGCGATGCATCATTGAGTTGCAGCTTTTCCATACAGTCGCGCAGGTCTTCAAAATCATCAGTATCAACAGGGAATATACCTGCGAACACCATGGCTTTTACTTCCTGGAAACCAGCTACTATTTCCTGTGTAGGATTAGCTACCTGGGTAATTGTATCACCAACTTTTACTTCCCTGGCCACCTTTATGCCAGTGATAAGATACCCCACATCGCCGGTACTAACTTCGGGCTTAGGTACAAGCCCCATCTTTAATATACCTACCTCATCAGCGTAGTATTCTGCATCTGTATGTATGAAACGTATCTTTTCGCCTTTTTTAATGGTACCATTGAATACACGGAAGTAAACGATGATGCCCCTGAACGAGTTGAACACACTATCGAATATCACCGCCTGCAATGGTGCATCCTTTTTGCCTTTAGGCGCAGGTATGCGCTCTATTATCGCGGCTAATATTTCTTCAATGCCAATACCCGATTTGCCACTGGCGAGTATAATATCCTCTACCTTGCAGCCTATCAGGTCCACTATCTGATCCTGAACCTCAGGTATCATGGCGCCATCCATGTCTATCTTGTTGATGACCGGGATGATCTCCAGGTCATTATCAAGTGCCAGGTAAAGATTGCTTATGGTTTGTGCCTGTATACCTTGCGATGCATCTACCAGCAGCAGTGCACCTTCGCAGGCTGCCAGCGCTCTCGATACTTCATAAGAAAAGTCAACGTGACCGGGAGTGTCTATAAGGTTCAGCACATATTTTTCACCTTTGTACACATAATCTACCTGTATAGCATGGCTCTTGATGGTGATCCCCTTTTCGCGCTCCAGGTCCATATCGTCCAGCACCTGCGCCTGCATATCGCGAGACGAGATGGTTTTGGTATGTTCTAAAAGACGATCGGCCAGGGTACTCTTACCGTGGTCTATATGGGCTATGATACAGAAATTGCGAATATTTTGCATAAGATTCAAAAGAGTTGCAAAAGTACGCAAAATTTGGGGGGTTCCCTTCGCTATTGCGCACAAAAAAGCCCACAATAATATATGTATTACATTTATTGTGGGCTATATGAAATAATTAAGAGCTTAGTGTACGTGTTGTCCACCGTTTATGGCATAGTTGGCACCGGTAATAAAGCTGGCCTCCTGCGATGCCAGGAACGACACCAGGTGGGCTATCTCATGCGTACCACCCAAGCGGCCAATTGGTATCTCAGCCACTATTTTGTTCCTTATTTCTTCAGCAACAGCCATTACCATATCAGTGGCTATGTATCCGGGTGAAATGGTATTCACCGTAATACCTTTACGGGCTACTTCCATGGCCAGTGTTTTAGTAAAACCATGCATGCCGGCCTTAGCTGCCGAATAGTTGGCCTGGCCAAACTGTCCGCGCTGCCCATTAACCGATGATATGTTGATGATCCTGCCATATTCACGCTCTATCATTTGGTTGATAACGTTGCGTGTGCAATTAAATACACTATACAGGTTAGTTTTCAACACAATATCCCAGTTATCTTTCGTCATTTTGCGGAAAGCGCCATCGCGGGTTATACCGGCATTGTTCACCAGAACGTCTATACCCCCTACTTCTTTTTCAATTTTCCCTATCATCTTTTCCACGGCATCATAATCACTTACATCGCACTGGTACATGTCATATTCGTAACCTTGTTCTTTCATTTTTTGCTTCCACGCAACGGCTTTTTCCTCACTGTTGTAGTTGCCTACCACCCTAAACCCATCATCGGCAAGCCTTTTGCAAATTGCTGTACCTAAGCCACCAGTGCTTCCTGTTACCAATGCTATATTCCTGTTTTCCAGATCCATGTGTAAATTTTGTTTAAGTGAGAGAGAAACCGATCGCTATACAAAATAAATATTTTTCACTAATAATAATAGTTACCGCAATAATTCTTTTGTCTCTATCACACACACATGTAGCAGTTGGCTGCTGGCACGAATTTTAATGATTGTTTTTGTGCAAGTGTTTAAGAGATATAGATAACCCATGAAAAACAACAACATGAAAAAAATACAGATTTTTTCGATCGCAGCACTTTTATTCGCATTAACATTCAGCCTCCAGGGATGCCAGATGATTGGCGACATTTTTAAAGCTGGTGTATGGGCCGGAGTGTTAATGGTGGTAGTAGTAGTAGGTCTAATCATTTTTGTCATTTCAAGACTATTTGGAGGCGGTAAATAACAGCTTACAATAATAAATAACCATAAAAACAAAAACCATGAGCACATCAAAATTTTTTGCAGGCGCACTTGTAGGATTAGTGGCAGGCTTGCTGATAGCGCCGGAAAAAGGTGAAGAAATGCGTGAGGACATAGCCGTGAACGCAGAAAAATGGAAAAAGAAACTGGACAAGATGCTGGGAAAAACCGGTGCCGAACTACAGGACCTTAAAAGCTTGCTTGGGGATGAGATAGATGGACTAAGTGATGATGTGCGCCACCGCATATTGAATATACTGGACGAAACGAATAACACTGCAAGCAGTATAAAAAAAACCGTAAGCAACGAGTTTCAATAACATAATTTTTAGCAATAAATAGGGTTCCTGGGTATAGCCCGGAACCCTATTTCATTTTATAAAAGCTCCAATGGCTTAGATCTTACAATTGCGAAAGTGCGCGGATAGGAATGTTCTTACATATCGCGGCGTGATCGAAGGCAAAAAGATAAAAGTATTATTTAATGTTGCGGCAAAACATCAAGGAAGTAGAAACCAGTGTTCCATGTAGTATTAGTATCTGCAGTTGCATAATTCCTGTAAACAACTTCGCCCTGCACTATGTTAATGGGCGCTGAAAAGAAAGGGGCATTATATACAAAGGTGTGAAACTCTCCGTTCTCTCCACACGGGTCCACATTGTTTGGAAAATCTTGAAGCAGTTGCCGGTCCACTTTTCTGCCCAGGAAACTTTTGTCCAGGTATTGCTCGCTTACACATACTATTATTGCTTCTATGCCGGCATCTTCCACATCAGCTACAAGTTGCCTTGTAGCTTTCTTCCATAGTGGGAATACAGCGTTCATGCCTGCTGGGGCCAATTGTTGCTCTCTGTATAGGCGAAGGTCTTCTAAAAAAATATCTCCATAAGCTGCAGTAGTAATGCCTTCTTCCTTAAGTCGTGCAAACACATCGTGCATCGCGGTCTTGTACAGTTCATCGTTAGGCGATGCAGGCAGTTTTATTTTCACAAGTGGCAACTGCATTCGTTGAGCCTGCATATCCAGCAGGGCTTCACGGATACCGTGCATGAACACCCTGTCATGGTCGGCGCTAAGCGTGGTAAGCAGGTGGCTTACCGGCACTCCGGCCTGTGTAAGCAAATGATATGCTAATGATGCATCCTTGCCACTACTCCAATTGGAGTACTGTTTTTGCCTTATCGTTTGCAGGTGTGTTCATTTTATTGCAAATGGATGTAAATTGACCGTTGTTAAAAAAAATATTTTATGCCTAATGCTATTGTGACCGGGGCAACCCACGGTATAGGAAAAGCCATTGCTGAAAAACTATTGGTTGAAGGCTTCTCGATAGCCATTTGTGCCCGCAATGCAGATGAATTATCAGCACTGCAAAGCAGCTGGCAGGCCACCTACCCCGCTGCTACTATTTTGTGCATCGCTGCCGACATTGCCAGCAAAGCGGAGGTAGAAAAATTTGCCCAAACGGTATTGCAACACTACCATACAATAGATATTCTGGTAAATAATGCTGGCCTGTTCGCGCCCGGCAATATAGCCGATGAACCGGATGGACAAATGGAAAACCTGATGGCCATGAACCTGTACAGCGCTTACCACCTGACCCGTAAAATATTGCCTGTGCTAAAAAAACAGCAAAGTGGTCATATATTTAATATGTGCTCCGTTGCCAGCCTTAAGGCATATGCACAGGGCGGTTCCTATGGTATATCAAAATACGCCTTGCAGGGATTTTCTGATAATCTGCGGGAAGAGTTAAAAGATCAGCATATAAAAGTAACGGCCTTGTTTCCCGGGGCTACTTACAGCCGCAGCTGGGAAGGAAGCGGTGCAAGTGCCGAGCGCATGATGGAATGTGACGATGTGGCAAAAATGCTATGGGCAGCATATACACTATCAGCAATTGCTGATGTAGAACATATTGTGATGCGACCAATTAAGGGTGACCTATAGTTATTGGACAAGGTAACCAACCACAAGAAATGGATAAAACAGGCTACCATCGACCTTCCCTAAGGATGTAATTAATTAGTATGATTGACCTTTTACCCATGTAAGCTTAACTTATAGGAAAACTTTTTAACGTAGCTTTAACCCCCTACAGAGATGCAAACTACCGTTTCAGAATTATTTTTGCGTACTTACGTGATAATGAAACGGATAAACCTCATTTTAGGCATAATGATATTGTGGCTGGCTGGAAATGCCAATGCACAGAACATGGCTGTAACAGCTGTGGTAAATGCCAACAAAGTAGGCCAGAAAGACCAGTTGACAGTTACCTATACAGCTACAAACATTCCCGACCTAAAGGATATGCCGGTGGTCGCTTTTCATGACTTTGATGTGCTTGGCGGCCCCTTTCAATCCAATAACACCAGTATCAGTATAGTAAACAACAGGATGACGCAAAATGTGAACATCAGCATGTCTTATGTACTACATCCTAAACATACGGGTAAACTTACCATTCCTGCAGGTGTTGCTGTAGACAATGCAAACCACACTTATTTGTCTAACAAAGTGGATATTGAAGTGGTACCTGGAAGTTTGGCGCCGGCACAGCAACGCCAACGGTCTAACGACCCTTTTGCAGACCCGAATTATGATCCCTGGGCAGCAAGAATGCAGCAGATACAAAGGCAGCAGCAGGCTATGATGCAGCAAATGCAGGCAGCACGTGGGCAGCAACAGCCGCAGCAGGCTCCCGCAGCTATGGCGGCAGCCGATCAAAAAGCTATTGGAAAGGATATTTTTATAAAAGTAACGGTAGACAAGAGTAAGGTGCATGTAGTGTGAGCAAATAACTACAAGCTACAAGCTATACTCCCGTATACCTATGCAGGTAGGTATATCCAAGCTCCGTCACTCAACGGTTTCTGGACGCAGGATTTTGAGATACCCAAACTTCCAAAACCCGCTGAAGAGATAGTTGATGGCAAAAAATACCAGGTATTCCTTTTAAAAAAATCGGCCTTATTTCCACAGGAAGCAGGTACACTCAGAGCTTGACCCTGCCGAGGCAGAAGGTATGGCCGCATAGTGCAGCAGATACGCCAACGCGATCCGCTTGCCGAAATGATGGCCCATGACCCGGCATTTAGTATGCTGATGAGCGACCCGATGTTCAATCAGGGATTTTTCAATACCGTTTCATACAAGGATGTTAAGGTACACTTGAAAAGCACACCTGTAAAAATAACCGTGACCCCACTACAAGACGCTGGCAAGCCAGCCGACTATAGCGGTGCGGTGGGCAACTTCACAGTATCAGGCAAAATATCTAAGACCGATCTTACTACAGATGATGCTGCCAACTTTACCCTTACCATAACGTAGCGGCAACCTGAAACTGATAGAAACCCCAAAACTGAACTTACCTAACGGGCTGGATAGCTACGACCCTACAGTAATAGATACCATAACAGGCCGCAGCACTACTATAAGTGGTTCTAAAATAATAACCTACGCTATCAGCGCACATACGCCAGGCGATTATGATATACCTGCTATACCTTTTTCTTACTACAACCCGCAAACAGGTAAGTACGTAGTGCTGAATACAGCGCCAATGAAACTGCATGTGAGACCTGGCAAGCACTACACACCGGGTGTAACTACAAATACCAATGTGGTAGCACTAAAGGATATTCATGATATTGATACCAGGCCACTACCTGCCAGCCTTACCACACGCAACAGCCCCATAGTGTACACAACTGCATACTGGTCTATGTATGCCTTACCACTGCTGGCGCTTATGGGTATAGCCGTTTGGAAAAAACGAGAGGAAGAGCTATCGAAAGATACCGTTCTTTTGCGTAATAAGCGAGCTAATAAAGTAGCGCTGAAACGACTGGTAACTGCCCAGCAATTGCTGAAAGCAAACAGTAAAGGCCCGTTTTACGAAGAAGTATCTAAGGCTATATGGCTTTACCTGAGCGACAAACTAATATTCCGCTTTCCTCCTTATCAAGAGAAAGCGCCAGGGAAGCTTTGCGAAAACACAAGGTACCAGAAGCGTTGCTCCAATAAATGGAGAATGTGATATTTGAGTGTGAGACAGCCCTCTACGCGCAAACCGGCGGATCGAAGGCAATGGAACACACCTATACAGAGGCAGTAACCATTATTAGTAAATTGGAGGAAATATTTTAGTATGCTCAGGAATTGCCTCACTCTTTTATTAATGATAGTTTGCTCGTACACCGCAAAGGCCGAGGGCAATGCGTGGAATACTGCTAATACATTTTACCAGCAAAAACAATATGACAGCGCGGCTTACTATTATTGAGCAGATAGCAGCCACAAAACCCCAACAGGCTGCACTCTATTACAACCTTGGTAATACTTACTACAGACTTAATAAAATAGGCTCTGCCGTACTTAACTATCGCAAGGCACTGTACATAGACCCTGGCTATAAAGACGCAGCAGACAACCTTGCGCTCACAGAAAGCCGTATCAATAACCGCATACCATCGGTCTCGGATATATTCTTTATTAGGTGGTGGAACAACCTGACCGCGGCTCAGAATAATACGGCCTGGGCCATAGCATGTGTTATTATATTTCTGCTCATCATTTCATTAGCTGTGTTAAGTCGATTTGGGAAAGGTCGCAACCTTGCAAGTCCACAACTAATGGGAGCCCTTATTGTAGTGTTGCTCATAACCCTGGTGCTCGCCTTCGTATCAGCCGGCAACAAGCTGAATAGTAGCATGGGCGTGGTGATGCAGAACGATGCACCGCTGATGAACGAACAACATACAGGCAAAGCACAAAACCTGGTGCCTGAAGGCACAACGGTCACTATATTAGGTACCCGTACAGGGTGGACACAAGTGCGCCTTCCCGATGGCCGTACAGGATGGCTTCAAGACGACCATATAAATAAAATATAACCACATCCTTTTTTTTTGTTTGTTTGCATATGACTTACCTGGCAAAAACCCCCTGGTGGCTTAAGGTCCTGTTCCCGGCAAAGCTGATATGGAAAATGCCTGAGGAAGAGACACCTACCATTTACCTCACATTCGACGATGGTCCCCACCCTGTGGCTACCCCCTTCGTATTGCAACAGCTAAAAAGATATGGCGGAACAGCTACATTCTTCTGCATAGGCAAGAACGTGGAGGCTTTCCCGGAATTGTACCAGCAAACTATAGAAGAAGGGCATACTATAGGCAATCACACCCACAACCATTTGAACGGATGGAAAACCAATAAAGGAGACTATATAGAGAACATAGACAAAGCTGCTAAATGTGTAGATGGTCGTAATTTTCGACCACCCTACGGCCGTATCAGGCGGTCGCAAGCTATGCAATTGTGGCAGCAAGCCATACCTTGGAAGATATATATGTGGGACGTGCTGAGCGCCGATTACGACAGAAAATTGACTCCGGAAGAATGCCTGAAAAATGTGATCGACAATATTTCCCCAGGATCTATAGTAGTGTTCCATGACAGTGAAAAAGCGTGGGACCGCATGAGCTATGCACTGCCACATGTATTAGAATATTGCAAACAAAAACAATGGCGGGTGGCAGCGCTGCCTAAGTACTAAACAAAGTATTACTTATGTTCACAGATACCCATACTCATTTATACGACGACCAGTTCACCGGTGAGGATATACCGGCTGCAATTGCCACAGGTGTGCACAAAATGTATATGCCCAACTGCGATAGCAGCACTGTAAAAGGTATGCTTAGCATAGCAGACCAATGGCCGCAAAACTGCTTCCCTATGATGGGTGTACATCCATGCTATATAAAAGACAATTACAAAGAAGAGCTCGCAACAGCCAAAAAATGGTTAAGTGAAAGGAAATTTTATGCAGTGGGTGAAATTGGGCTTGACTACTACTGGGACCTTACCTATAAAGAACAACAGATAGAAGCATTTAACACACAGATAGATTGGGCGCTGCACTACGACCTGCCCATAGTTATACACAGCAGAGAATCTACACCAGAATGTATAGATATTGTTGCGGCCCGGCAAAACGATGCACTAAAAGGCATTTTTCATTGTTTTAGCGGCACAGTTGAAGAAGCAAAGCGCATAGCTGATATGGGCCTATACCTGGGCATAGGCGGCGTTGTCACTTTTAAAAAAAGCACATTGCCAGATGTGGTAAAAGCCATACCCCTGCAACATATAGTGCTGGAAACAGATGCCCCATACCTGGCGCCGGTACCCTACCGGGGCAAGCGTAATGAAAGCAGCTATATACCGCTTATAGCTGCAAAAATAGCTGAGTTTAAAGGCATTTCTCTGGATGAGGTTGCGGCTGTTACTACCCGGAATGCAGAAATAATTTTCGGTAACTGAAACTATTGATTAAATTTGCACCCCTTCATAACCGGAGAGATGCTCGAGTGGTTGAAGAGGCACGCCTGGAAAGTGTGTATACCTGTCAAAGGGTATCCAGGGTTCGAATCCCTGTCCCTCCGCAAAACGATATTGCAGCGCAATATCGTTTTTTTTGTTTTTACATAGTATACTCGCTATGTCTGATCGACCTTAAGTTCAATTTTTTAGAATAAGAATTGCAGAGAGCCTTCACTACTAACCTCTGATATAATGCGAACAAAAACTACTGGTAACATTGGTGATACGCCCAGTAGATTCCCGTATGCCCATCCCCGCAGGTTTCCCTCCTATCATCCAGCTTCCCAGTATAGGGTGCCGCCCATCAAATTCTGGCAATTCAAAATATTGCTGGTAGATATAAGCATTATCGCCGTAGTCTCCCTGAGTCTCTTCTATAGTGCTTCCATCAAGTACCAACTGCACATTTTCGCCTTCACGCGAGTATATTGGCTTTTTGGCATAACTACCATAATTACCGTCATTTAAGCTTGCTGTACTGGTAGTACATGGAAGTATATATGGCGAATCAGGAAAAAGCTGGTGTACATACTTCAGTATCATTTTGTTAGACAGAACAACCTTATACGCGGGCTCTATCCAATAACATTTTTCCATATTGCGCAGCAGGTGCTTGCCGAAGGGCTCATCAAACAACCATTCGTAAGGGTATAGCTTGTATATGTTACTTATTTGCTCACCCGCTGGCGTCACAAACCTTTTTTTACTGTCTATAGAAATATCGTGGATGAATACGAACTCTGTATCAAGCCCAGCCTGTATGGCAGCATCCTGCATATATCGCGCG
Source organism: Flavipsychrobacter sp. (assembly GCA_965276955.1). Classification (GTDB taxonomy): domain Bacteria; phylum Bacteroidota; class Bacteroidia; order Chitinophagales; family Chitinophagaceae; genus JABDEZ01. Next base: position 66,305 of record CBDIBP010000011.1, on the reverse strand, counting down.
GTCACATAATCCTCAGCATTATCAGGAGAAGTGAAGAACAATTTGCCAGGCAGCAGTTTTTCACGGCATTTGTGCATTTCTGACACAAGGAGTTCGTGAATGCGGTTATACTGATCAAGTTGTGGGTCATATTCCTGTAGCCAATGCCATTGCACAACGCTCGATTCCAGCAGCAGCGTTGGTGTATCTGCATTAAACTCCAGCAACTTCACCTGCCCGTTGTTATATGCAAGGTCGAACCGCCCATAAAGCGATGGTTGTTTTGTTCTCCACGACCATTCTATAAGTCTTCCAAATTTCTTTGGGATAGCAAATTCATCCCAAAGTTTGTGTGTTATCACATGATCTGCAGCAATGAGGCACATCCGGTATATCTCGGCAGTGGCCCGCTCAATATCTGTAATTTCTTGTGCCGAAAATTCATACACTGCAGATTCGTTATAATAACCATCTTCGTTGTAAAAAAGAAAACCCAGTTCCTGTACCTTCTGTTCCCAATTGGTACGGGGAGTAATTGTATGGCGCTTCATATATTGTGGGCTAAGGTCTAAATGCTGACTATGAATGAGCAGTTGAGTTGTTATTGTATGCAGTATTTCCAAAGCCTTGATTGCTGTTTGGGATCTTGCTTTTACGCCTGAATAATCTAAAAAAATTATTGGTATGCCGCTCGGTATTATGGTTATATACAGTGTCGCCCACTGCTTGGTTCGTTTTGTCTTCGCCCTGTTCTCTGTGCTTTAAATGTTGGGCCTGTGCCGAGTAAACAGCCACCGAGGCTGTAAAAGCCGCTGTTAACATTACCTGACTGGATCTTTTCATAAATACGTGTGTGTGGACATATAAATGTCCAACTTCTGTGCCAAATAAGAGGAATATAATTCCGCATAAGATCAGGGCAAAATTATCTGAGATGCGGTTATGAAATTATTATATAGACTGTGCGGGTAATCACGATTAAAACTCCTTACCTATCTTTATCGGCAAATGAAGTATATCTGTTTCGCTGCTTTAATGTGCTTGTTTGCAACACATTCCTATAGCCAAAAAACCACTCCACAACCGGCTAACCCTTACGAACCTATAGACAAGATAGCCTTGCAGCTTTCTCGTGCTTCTGTGAAGAACACCCAGGATATTGCAGATCATATAAATGCACATTTCTCCACTCCTGCCGATAAGGCCAGGGCTATATTTATCTGGACGGCTTCCAATATTCAGTATGATATTGCTGGTATGTACTCTATTAATTTCTACGAAAGCACGCAGGAAAAGATAGACAAAGCCCTGAGGTCTGGACAAGGAGTATGCATTAATTATGCGGCTATATTCAATGATGTTGCCAACAAGTGCGGCATAAAGACATATGTTGTGGTTGGCTACACCAAAACGACCGATGTTGCTAATTATCTTCCCCACGCATGGTGTGCCGCTCTTATAGATACCAACTGGTATCTCTTCGACCCCACTTGGGGTGCAGGATATGCCAGTAATGGCAAGTTTGTAAAGAAGATCAATAATGCCTGGTATATGGTAGCCCCTTCGGTATCCATCAAGTCCCACATGCCGTTCGACCCTATGTGGGAATGCATGCATTACCAGGTGAATAATACTGAATTTTGCAGCGGGCGAATACAACCAGTTGCCTCAAGGTCTTTCTTTAGCTATAAAGATAGCATAGCAGCCAACGAGCAGCTAAGTGAGCGAGATAAAATGGTCGCAGAAGCAAGAAGGTGCGATGCAAATGGAGTGAAGAACTCTATGGTATTCTCGTGGTTTGAGAACCTAAAGCATAACATAGAGGTAAATGACAATAACGAAAGGGTAGAAAACTACAATACAGGGGTTGCCAATTACAACGATGCTGTAAACCTTTTCAATACTTTTATAAATTATTATAACAACCAGTTCCGGCCCACGAGGTCTGACGCGGAAATAAGAAAGATGATAGATACGGTGCAAACCAAGTTAGATATGACCAATAGAAATTTTGATAGCATTCATCAGCCATCTGCATCTACCTTGGCACTTATTAGCTCTATGCAAAAGAACATTACGAACCTGCAGCAGCATGTGGCCGAGCAAAAAAAATTCATTGAGGAATATATGCAAAAGGGGAATATGGGCCGGAAAATGATGTTTCGCAAGTATACCTGGATGGGCGTGCCACTAAACTAACACAAAGAGAACAATTCATTCTATCATTTTGGTTCACAAAATATAATTATATAATAAGGATCAATTAATAATTTTCCTCTTGCATTTTTCCCTGAAAAGCAAATATCTTTATCCATTAATTCGAGTAGAAATATTACTCGGTATAAGCTAATGGCGCGAATACTGGGAATGTTGGTAACCTGTTTGAAGGTTAGTCTATACAAGAACAGGATCGAACAAATATGAACATTTCAGCTACGGGTATCAGCACTTTATTAGGGCAAGAAATATCACGTATTCTGATACTGTGGAACGTTAACCATATATATGCAACTGTCAGTAGTAAGTCCGGTATATAGAGCAGAAAAAATAGTAGATGAACTGGTAAGACGTCTTACTATAGAACTGTCTGGTATAACAGACAGCTATGAGATATTGCTGGTAGAAGATTGTGGACCTGATAACTCATGGGATAAAATAGTCGAAAATTGTGAAAAGGATAAACACGTAAAAGGAATAAAACTGAGTCGCAACTTCGGCCAGCACCACGCCATCACAGCAGGCCTTGATTCGTGTAAAGGTGATTGGGTAGTGGTAATGGATTGCGACCTGCAAGACCAGCCCGAAGAGATAGGTAAGTTGTACAAAAAAGCGCTGGAAGGTTACGATATTGTATTTGCGCGCCGTGTAGAGCGGCAGGATGGCTTTTTTAAAAAGTTGTCTTCGAGTTTATTTTATAAAGCGTTCAGCTATCTGTCTGGCATTAAGCAGGATGGCACTATAGCCAACTTTGGCATTTACAGCCGCAAGGCAATTGTCGCCATAAATAGCCTGCGGGAGCCCATGAGAGCTTTTACTGCTATGGCCCGTTGGGTGGGCTTCAAAAAAACAGCTATAGATGTAGAGCATGCAAAAAGATTTGAAGGTAAAACAACTTATAACTGGAGCCGTCTCATTGATTTTGCATTAGACATAGCAATTTCATACTCTCAAAAACCATTAAAACTTACAGTAAAGCTGGGTCTGTTCATCTCGCTACTGTCTGTGGTATATACCGTCTATAACTTGGCTCTATATCTTGCAGGTCGTATAACGGTAACGGGATATACCAGTCTTATCATTTCTATCTGGTTCTTATCAGGCCTCATCATTTTCACATTAGGCGTTTTAGGTCTTTATGTAGGCAAGACCTTCGAGGGGATAAAAGATAGGCCCATCTATATCATAGACAAAGAAGAGAACATAAATGGATAAACTGCGCTATTCAAAACTGGAATCCCAAAGGTTTGGGAAAGAGATATTCAGGGGCGATCTTGATGTGTTGGATATGGATCTGCTTAAAGAATTTTACAAGCAGAATGATCCCGACATTCTTATTTTCCGAATACCAGTTGCTGAGCAGTATAAAATGCATCAGTTGAACGGACTGGGAAAAGAAGTGATCAACGCAGACACCTTGGTGTATTATCTGGCAGACCTTAGCAGAACTGTTTATAGCGACGTTCGCAACGAAGATCTGACGTTTGTAAATGGTGATGCATCGCACAAAGACGTATTTGAAGAACTGATAAACAAAGTGTTCTCCGATTACAAGAATCATTATTTCTCCAATCCACTACTTGATAGAAAAAAGATCGCTGAAGGCTATGCAGAATGGGCTGTGAATACATTGAACTCGCCAGATAACTTTCATCTTCTTGCCCTATTGAACAATATTCCAGTTGGCTTTTTGATATACAGTTACAATACGGAATATGCAGATATCATACTGAATGGCGTATTGCCGGAATACCAGAGCAAGGGCGTATACACAGATCTAGTAAGGCATGTAAAAAAGTATATCCACGACCTGCACATACCTATTTTAAAGGTATCTACCCAGATACAGAACTTTGCTGTTCAGAAAGTATGGAACCGAGAAGGTTTGGTACTGAATAGCGCTTATGTTACCATTCATTTAAACAAAAAAGATCATGATCCCATTTAACAAACCCTACCTTACAGGCAAGGAGGGGCACTATATATACCAGGCTGTTCTATCAGGTAAAATATCAGGCGACGGTATTTTCACTAAGAAGTGTCACCAGTTTTTCGAAGATAGATTTAAGTTCAAAAAGTGCTTGCTTACCACCTCATGTACCGATGCGTTGGAGATGGCAGCGATACTGCTAAATATACAGCCTGGCGATGAAGTGATCATACCCTCTTACACATTTGTATCTACAGCTAATGCATTTGTACTAAGAGGGGCAACAATAATATTTGCCGACAGTAATAAAGACAATCCTAACCTGGATGCAGATGCTATCGAGGCTTTGATAACTCCAAAGGCAAAGGCTATCGTTCCCGTACATTATGCAGGTATCGCTTGCGATATGGACAAGATAATGGAACTGGCGGCTAAGTACAATTTATATGTGATAGAAGATGCAGCGCAGGCTATAGATAGCTATTATAACGGTCGGCCGTTGGGCAGCATTGGCCATATGGCGGCTTTCTCTTTTCATGAAACAAAAAATATCATGTCTGGTGAGGGTGGTATGCTGGTGATCAATGATGATGCATTTATTCCTCGTGCAGAAATAATAAGGGAAAAGGGCACCAATCGCTCATCATTTTTTAGAGGTGAGGTTGATAAATATAGCTGGGTAGATATTGGTAGCTCTTTCCTGCCATCAGATATTATTGCAGCTTTCCTATACGCACAGATCGAGAACCTGACCGATATACAGGCAAAAAGAAAAAACATCTGGGAAACATATTACAAACTTTTAAAACCGATTGAAGATAAAGGTTTTATTAAGTTGCCATACCTGCCGGCATATGCCACCAATAATGCACATATGTTCTACATTGTGTGCCGCAGCCTTGAGGATAGACAGGGACTTATTTCACGGTTGAAAGAAAAGGACATCCTTTCAGTTTTCCACTATCTTTCACTACATAAGTCAACCTATTACGAAAAGATACACGGTGACAGGGACCTGTTCTACAGCGATCATTATACTGACTGCCTGCTGAGATTGCCCATGTATTATGAACTCACAAATGAAGATCTTACATTAATAACAAATGAGATCATAGCATACTTCGAGTCACTGTAATTGAGATCACCTAACACCTTTTGTAAGTAAACCACGCACATGAAGACACACTACAATATAACGTCTGTTATTATATGGTCATTGCTGTTGATGATGCCGTTATTCCTTACGGGAACGGTAGCATTACTGCCATGCTTGTTCATATTACTTAGTGTGGCGTGTGCTACTATGATAGGTGGTTTGTTACTCAGCAATATAAAAGCTTTCAATGATTTCCTGAACATCTCATTCTCCGGTGTATCACTTTTTGTGGGTGCCTTGGTGCTCTCCTTGCTTGTATTCATTCCAGGCGTATCGCAGGTGCAACTTTTTGCAGGGATGTTAATATTCACTTTACTCTTATTCCTTGTCTTCAGAAAAAACATGACACCCTCTTTTACTATTGACAAAGGAGATGTGGTGGCCTTTCTCTGGAGCTTTATATTGATGGTTGCCATATCGGCGCAGGGTGACCTGCCACGTGCCTTGAGCGCCATACCTGTACGCCTGAATAATGAAGACATTACTGATGCACATTTCTTCACCTCAATGGTCACCTCTATCCGTAGCGGTACTATTTTCAGCGCTTCCTATGAAGTGGGCTCACCATTGAACTATCATACACTTGGTTTTTTTATTCCCGCTTTCTGGGCAAAACTGTTCTCCATATCATCTCACCAAGCGCTTTGGGGTTTGGCTATGCCATTCTATAAAATAATAACGTTCCTGCTGGGTTATGAATTGCTGTACTATTTCTTTAAAGATAAAGTTGCAAAAGGTACTGTATGGTTCATTTTGTTAGCCATATTGTTGCCTATTGTTTTGGCACCACTGCACCCATTGTATCTGGCTAAGCTGAATTTTCACAATTTTGTCTTTTCGGGCATGGGGTACATTTTACCGGGTGGCAATCCTCCGTTCACTTTCAGTTTCCCGATATTGTTGATGGCCATTATTACATTTTACGATATTGACTGGCAACAAAAGAACATTATCAATGCCTCCAAAGTGCTGTTTGCCTTGTTTGTTGCTGCTTTAATAATAGGTAAACTGCCACTGTACTTTGTTTTTATGGTTTTCGTTGGCATCATCATATTAAAAAGATTGGCTTTTGACAAAGCGCGAGTAATGGATTATCTGCCTACTGCAATACTCTCTTTATTTGTTTCTGCAGTGGTGTACAAAGTTTTCCTTACTGTGCAGACGGGGGCTACTATGTGTTTAAAATTTGGGTATCTCATAGATTATTTTGGTGAGCTGCTACACAGGCCCGCAAGTACTGTGACGCAAAAGGCTATTATCATGGGGGCTATTATCGTTATACTTCTGCTGTGGGTAGGAATAAGGCTTGCCGGGCTATGGGGACTCTACAAGTCTGGAACAAGGAGACTGAAAGAGCTGGCTACTGGCAGCATAACCGCTATGCTGGCGGCGGTAGTGGTAGCATTGATACTTCATATAGATCATACTGATGGGCATGGACATATATTGCGTGATGGGACATTTGATGTGCAGCAATTTATAAGGGCAAGCTATTACTTATTGACCGTTGCTGCCGGAGTTGGGATGATGTACCTATTCCTGAACTATAGTACAAAGCCTTATTACAAAAGGCCTTTTGTGTATGTTTCGGCAGTGTGGTTCCTGTGTGCGCTTATTGCTTTGGTGACCAACTTGCGATATGATAAGCCGCAGGCAGACTACACCTGGTTCAACGAAAATTATAAAGAACTAAAGACCGGCAAGTATAACGACGGGCTGATAACGGTAAACCCTTTTGAGAAATTTCATGGTATCATGCTTAGCAGTTCTGATATGGGAACATACTGGACGGCTATGGCACAGGGTAATGGAGGTTATAACTCCACATTAAAGAACTCTTACCGCTGGCAGATGTTCAATGACGTGCTGCAAAAGCAGGATGACCTATCGATAGCAGCTTTGAAAAAGGAGGGCGTTAAGTATGTTTTCAGTACGCCGGAGGATAGCACTATCTTTTCAGGCATATCGCAAAAATACCCTGGTAAGTTTCAAAAGGCTGCCGGTACCAAGTGGATATATGTTATCAACTGATAGCAGCCTATCTTTTAAAATTTCCGGTTGGGCAGTAAAAAATAAAATCGGTAATTTTTGCAAGAGCGTATCATAAGATTCAAGCTGGACGGCACTTATTAATGAAATAACAAATTTCTACTTTTACTTAAAATTTCCGGTTTCTACTGATGTCGGTAAAAAAAATATCGCATGTTTTCATGGGTAAGTTGTAGCATTTTCATTGGGGATAAGAGCTATAAGTTTACAAGGTGAACGCCTGCACATGTGGGCGTATATCAGCAACCGATATTTTGAAATTTCCGATTGGCCAGTAAAAAGTGAAATCGGTAATTCTTGCAAAAGTGTTAGCGTAAAACCTAAGCTGGATGGCACTTATTACTAAAATAAAAAATTTCCGGTCTTACTTAATATTTCCGGTTTTTACTAATGCCGGTAAAAATGTTGTTATCATTTTGGTGGGCTTTTTCATTGATATAGGTATAGAGTAATGTATTTATAGCCATGTAAAGTTACTGTGAGATATGATAGGTGCATGAGGAAGATATACACAAATTTTCTTTCTTAATTGATGTACTCATAAAGAGATGACCTCATAATTTGCAGATGTTATGAGGTGATTGGCTGAATATCGTCTGGTGACAAGACCCGTAATCTTTTTACTAACCAAGGCAGTGTTAGACCTTGTCCGATTATTGTAAACAGAACGACCATTATAGAGATGAATATGATCTCGCTACGTTCAGGAAAAGGATGGCCATTAGCAAGGCGTTCAGGGAGGGCTATGGCGATAGCTAATGATACGATACCCCGCATACCAGACCAGCTGATGATAAGACTATCTTTAAAATTCAGTAATGCTGTTGGTTCAACTTTACGTCGCCCTCCTTTTTTAAAGGATCTTTGGAGGTTTATTTTTTGAAAGAAAACGCGGCTCATGCGCAGCACAAGTGCAATAATAGTGATGATGAATGCATAACCTATATAAGGAAGGAGCTGCTGCTTACTAATATTCCTTAACACAATGGGTAGTTGTAAGCCGATGAGTATGAATATGAGTCCATTCAGCATAAATATGATTATATCCCAGATAGATTTTGATCGTTTCTTTAAATGATCTGAAAAGACCTTGTTGCTGAACCGGGCTATTGTTAAACCCAATGTGACCACTGCAATGACACCGGATACATGAATATCTTCTGCTATAAGGTAAGTAACGAACGGAGCCAACAACATAAAACTTATAGTGGCCAAATGGTCTTCCTGCACCCTATTGGTAATAAATGCAAGTATCCGGCCCATAACAAAGCCTACAAGCAACCCGCCCACCATAAGGATAAAGAACTGCAGAGAAGCCCACCAAAAAACGAACGCAGTACCTGTAACCGCTGCTACCGCAAAGCGATAGGCAACCAGCGCAGACGCATCGTTTACCAAACTTTCGCCTTCCAATATAGTATTGGTAGTGCGCGACAGGCCAAGCCCCTTGGTGATGCTAATAGCCGCAACAGCATCGGTAGCGGATAGTATGGCGCCCAGTACAAATGCAAGTGGCCATGTCATACCAGGTATCATGTAGTGAGCGGCTACTGCAATGCCTGATGCGGTAATGAAGACAAGGGTGATAGCTAATGTGCTGATGGTGCTGATGTTGGCCTTAAAATCTTTGAAAGGAATATTAAATGCAGCATCGTATAACAGCGGTGGCAAGAAAATAAGAAAAACTATATCAGGATCCAATTCCACATCGGGTATAGCAGGGATGAAACCGACAGTTATTCCCGCAACAATAAGCAATACCGGATAAGGCAATTTGACCTTATCTGCAATAGCAGACAGACCTACCATAATGGCCAGGATAAAGATGACTATGCTATAATTTTCCAACGGTTGAATTTACATTTTTATAGGCAACAATCTCTTAAGGGCTGTTAAGAAGTATAATGTGGTATGCCTAGGCAGTTTGGCGCTAGTAACATCCATCGCGGGGACACTTGCGCGTGCGGGGACATCTGCCTAATATGGAATTGATACCGGCTCGATGCGTGAACGAAAAGTATTTGTCTTATAGTAATCAATACTCTTGATAGTAATGACGGAAACAAAACAACCGAAATCAATCCAGCAAACGCTTTCCAAAAACGCTTTTTGTCGAAAAATCTTAAATAAATTCCCGTCATCGTAATCAAATGCAACGCGACAATTATAAAGAAGCATATAAACATTGCAATATCACCACCAGATACATTCCAAAAATGGAATAATAGAATCAAAAAATAACATAGTACGATCAGCATATTCGCAATAAAGCTTTTATTAAAGATCATAGTCATTTGCCGTAGATTCTAATACCCGATTGCCCACATATTATTCAATACTTTTTACCCTAATTATTCACCTCAAAATAATTGAACTCCAACGAGTCCCTATCCCAGTTGGCGGTGCGAGCGGCGGCTTCGTAGGTGGATTGGAGGAACTGCATGAGCATATCTTCCGGGTCTGTAGCCGTTCTTACAGCATCGTAGGGAAGCAAGAACTCGCCCATTTCATGGCTGTAAAATGCCTGGGCGGGGTCCACTGTTTGTTTGCTGAATGCATCGGGGGTTGGATAGCAATAAGCGTAGAATACCGGTTGCGGAAAGGCGGTGTTACCGCCCCAGAAACCAGCACTGCACACTTCGTGCGAATAGGCTTCCTGCATCACCCGCAGGGGCATGTTGGGTACCCCACCCTGGTGCTTTGGCGCTTCCCTGCCCGAAAAGCGTGTGACCGTAAGATCGAACGCGCCCCAGAATAGATGTACGGGGCTGCACTTGCCGGTGTAGCGCGACCGGAACCGCTTGAAGACAGCATCTATCCTTACCAGCGCCTGCCAGTAGGCGTGCATCTGGTCTTTATTGTAGCTTTTGTGGACCTCATCTTTATCAAATGGTATGGCTACTTCTATCTCATTGGGCTTGGCATAAATAGTGACGTTGACACCTAATGTGGCCAGCTTTTCAAACACCTCTTTATAGAACGAGGCTACGGTACGCGGATACAGTTCTACCTGCTCATTGCCACCCTGGCTGGTGGTCATGAGCAATAAGTGTCGCGTAAAGTCGAACTCCAGCTCAAAGATACCACCTTCGTAAGGTATACTATCGGTAGTGAGACCGCGTGAGGATACGTACAGGGATACATGCCAAGAATGGTTGTACCATGGCATCTTTACCAGGCGTATCTTACCTACTATCTGTGCCCATAGCTGCACGGTAGCAATAGTATCTTCCAGCAACGTGAACTGTAGTTCGGGCCAATCTCTATTTAAATTTTCCATTATTTACATTGTTCCGTGAAGTACTGAAAGTATATTTCCCGCCGGGTCTTTGAACCAGGCTATCTGTGGCCCACCACTGCGCATGATACCCTTTTCATCGGTCTTTAACTGATCTGAATTATAGTGTTCAAATTGTACTCCCTTTGCGGTCAGCTCGTCTACGGTCTTATCTATATCATCTACCTCAAAATTGAGAACGGTGAATGTGGCAGGCTCATGATTTGGTTTGGGATAGATGATGACCTTGTTGGCTCCCTTCAATTGTAAGACGAGCATACCGTGATCTTCCTTTACATCAAGCCCCAGTACATCGCCATAGAATGTTTTTGCCTTTGCAATATCGTTGGATGAGAATCCGCTGAAGGCATTTGAATTTTGAAGCATAATGATGAAATTTATAAGGTGCGTTATATAGTATACTAAAATAGCCTGCCAACGAATTTAAGTAAAAAAGGGAGCGAATGTGTCATCCGCTCCCTCTTGCATGTATAAATTGCGAACAGCTATAGTGTAGCCATATCTATAACGAAACGATAGCGTACATCGCCTTTCAGCATACGGTCGTAAGCGGTCTGTATATCCTTGATGTCTATCATCTCAATATCAGAGATTATGTTGTGTTCTGCGGCGTAGTCGAGCATTTCCTGTGTTTCAGCGATACCACCAATACCAGAACCAGCAAGGCTTTTACGGCCACCCAGCAAACTGAATGCACGCACGGCCGAAGGCTCAGATGGTGCACCTACACAAATATGAGTACCATCGGTAGCCAGCATAGCTAAGTACATGTTGAGGTCGTGCTCGGCAGAGACCGTATCGAGTATAAAATCGAAGTAACCTTTTACTGCAGCTACCTGGGCGGCATCCTTCGTAACAACGAACTTATGCGCACCTAATTTTTTAGCATCGGCTTCCTTGTTTGGAGATGTGCTCAGCACTGTAACTTCTGCACCAAAAGATACACCCCACTTCACTGCCATGTGGCCCAGACCACCAAGACCTAACACTGCCAACTTATGACCCTTACCCACCTTCCAGTGACGCAGAGGTGAGTATGTAGTGATACCAGCACACAGTAGCGGCGCAACCGCAGCCAGTGGCAATTTATCAGACACATGCAAAACATATGCTTCGTCTACCACAATGGTATTAGAATAACCACCGTAAGTAGGGTTGCCTTGCTTATCCTTGCTGTTATAAGTACTCACATTGCCATTCAGACAATATTGCTCAAGACCGTCCTGGCAGTTCTTACAAGTGCGACAGCTATCTACCATACAGCCAACACCTGCAATATCTCCAACTTTAAATTTCTTTACTTCGCTACCCACCTTCACTACCTTACCCACTATCTCGTGGCCTGGTACCATTGGAAATATACCTGGGAACCAGTCGTTATTCACCTGGTGCAGATCGCTGTGGCAAACACCGCAGAACTGGATATCGAACTGTACATCGTGCGGACCTACTTCCCTTCTTTCAAAATCCCAGTTCCCTAAATTCTCTTTAGGCGCCGGAGCTGCATAACCTTTCGCTGCTATCATATTATATCCTGTGGTTTTATCGACGCAAAGCTATGCTTAGCATTATTATATCTTTATTATGAATGGCTATGGAAGCATATAGGTATACTATTGCACGCACTACTCGCCATAATAAGCCACTATCTCCTTGCCTTCATTGTTCTTCATAGCTCTGTACATACCAGCTGAGTTAAAACAAAAGTCGTAGTTGCCATGTGCATCTACCGCTATGAGACCGCCTTCGCCACCCATTTTCACCAGCTTGTCTTTTATCACTTTGTCACAAGCCTGCTGCAAATTCAATCCTTTGTACTCCATGAGGCAAGAGACATCGTGTGCCACTACAGCGCGCAGAAAATATTCGCCGTGACCGGTACAAGAAATAGCACAGGTCGCATTATTAGCGTACGTACCCGCCCCTATCACAGGGCTATCACCAATGCGCCCGAAGCGTTTGTTGGTCATGCCGCCAGTGGATGTGCCCCCAGCCAGGTTGCCATGTGCATCGCAAGCCACAGCACCTACAGTGCCGTATTTATAATCCGGGTTTGTCTTTGGGAGTGGACCTTTGAGGTTGTCCTCTTTATGATCGAGCTGGTAAAAATCGCTGTCCCTTATTTCCACCCACTGGTCGTAGCGCGATTTGTTAAAGAAATAATCGTCTGGGGCCATTTCTATGCCCTGCTTTAGTGCGAACTCTGCAGCACCATTGCCGCTAAGGAACACGTGGCCCGACCTGAGCATGACCTCGCGCGCCAGCTTTATGGGATTCTTTATATTACGCACACCGGCTATAGCGCCGGCTGCCAGATTGCTGCCGTCCATTATAGCAGCATCCATCTCGTTGAGCCCTTTCTTGGTGAACACTGCACCCCGGCCAGCATTGAATAAGGGGTTATCCTCCAATACTGATATAGCCGCTACAACTGCATCCATTGCTGCACCGCCATCGGCCAATATCGCATATCCTTTATGTAGCGCTTCCTGCAAGCCTGCATGGTATTGCGCTTCCTGTTCTTTGTTCATTATGGCAGGGGTTATATTACCTGCACCGCCGTGAATAGCTAACGTAATAGGCATACTACTATATATTTAAAAGAATTACTGCTATATCTATTGTTAAATGCCGGATACTAATGAAGGTATGCGGCTATTATCTCATCTCCCTCTGTTACCACTTCTATATGATCGAGCAAGGTGGTGCTTATGCTGTGCCCGACAATATCTGGCACTATGGGATACGATTTATGTTTACGGTCGACCAATACCGCCACCATTATTTTTTTAAGTTCGTAGTTCATTAAGGGTCGCAGGCCGTAAAGCAATGTTTTGCCGGAGTTGGCCACATCATCTACCAGTATCACTACGCGGCCGGTTATATCCTCTTCTATCTTTATATCCTCGCCAAGTGGTTTTTTCTTGTTCAGCTTAAGGGATATGAGGGATACTGTTAGTGGGCTTATTTTCCGCAAGCGCTCTGCCAGGCTGCGGGCCACGGCCATGCCGCTTTCCTCTATACCGGCCAATGTTATTTCTTTTTCAGCACTGTTCTCTTCCCATACCTGGTATGCCATACGTTGCAGCTTCCTGTCTATGCGTTCGCGGTCCAGTATCGGTATGCGTTGTTTGTCCATAAGGTTAGTTTGTTCTTATTGCCACAACAGGGTTCAGTTTCGATGCTATACGTGCCGGGATAATGCCTGACAATACCCCCACCAATGCAGATATGCCCACACCTATAAAAAAGTTCTGCAAGGACAGGGTTACGCTGACACCAAACCCATATGTAAGCACTACACTCAGCAATAATACGATAGCTATTCCAATTAATCCACCTATCATACAAAGTGTGATAGCTTCCACTAAAAATTCCATTAGTATGCTGCTGGGTTTTGCACCTATGGCCTTTTTCAGGCCTATGATTTTGGTGCGCTCCTTTACGGTGACGAACATGATATTGGCGATACCAAAAGAGCCTACCAACAGTGCAAAGCCGCCTATTACTATACCCACCAGGTCGAGCGAAGAAAATAACATATCCAGTTGCTTGGAGAGCTCACTCAACTGATTGATGGCAAAATTATTGCCCTGGCCCGGCCGCACTTTACGCACACGGCGCAGCACCCCTTCCACTTCATACTTCAGTTCATCAATGTTCACGCCGGGTTTGGCTTTTATCATCAGCCTCGGGTCGTAATCGAGCGAGCGTACATCTATGAGCTCGGCTGCGGCATAGTAAGGGAAAATGACGCCGTTATCAAAATCTATACCTGCCATATTCTGGCCCGTGCGCTTCATTACCCCTGTAACATTGAATTTGCGGCCTAAAAAATTAACGGTCTTCCCTTTTATATCGTTCTGGCCCGGGAATAATTGGTCAAATACCTCTCGGCCCAACACCGCGCTACTTGTACCGCCATTTATCTCTGAAGGGGAAAGATAGCGGCCATTATCGATCTCTATGCCTTGTATCTTCTCGAAATTTTCTGTTATTGCATAGCCGGTAATATTACTTACGTCGAAATCGCTGTGTTTCACGGTCAGGTTCCCTATCTGCAGATCGAGCGTAGTATATTTTGCATCAGGTATCTGGGTCTCTACGGCGTGGGCCTCATTAAATGACATGCTGGGCCTGCGCCAGTACTCCCACCACTTATACTCTCCCCCATCGCCGGTCCATGGCCACCTGTCTACATAGAGCACATCACTACCTAATACTGACACGCTTTCTTTAATACTTGTCGTCATAGTGTCCAACGCTGTAAGCACTGCTATAATGCAGAAGATACCTATAGTAATGCCCAGCAAGGACAAAAAAGTACGCAGTCTGTTCACCCGCAATTCTTGTAATGCCTGGGTAATGCTGGTGGTAAATATCTGCCGGGTATTGTTCATGTACCAGCAAATTTAATTGTTGCAAGTTAAATTCCTGATATAATAAGTTTTTGCGGACGATATACAATAAATTTGTCCATTATCAAATACTTTCACTTGCCCCCTGCCATCTCCTTTTTAGCTAAGAATGAAGCGCTCAGCGTACCTAATTTCAAGAAATACCTTACCATGCGCGTGTTCGAGACACTGGCGCTGAACATGCAGGCTACCATCATCTACTACTGGGTATACCACCTTACCAACGATGTGGCGCAGGTGGGCATACTGGGTCTGTTCGAAGTGATACCAGCTATTGGTTGTTCTTTTTTCTCTGGCCACTTTGTGGACCTTAGGGAAAAGAAGGGGATCATTTTACAATGTATAATCGGCTATTTATTGCTTGCCGCATTCTTTGCGTATTTGGCTACCCCATCTTTTGGTGCGCAGCATTCGGTACATACCATAGTATACCTGGTGTATGCAGGCATATTTGTGGGCGGCGCACTAAGGGCTTTTTTAAGCCCGGCAACCTTTTCATTGATGGCTGGCATATTGCCCAGAACTAACTATGCGAACGGCACTACATGGAGCAGTGCATCGTGGCAAATAGGCGCTGTACTTGGGCCGCTGCTGGCGGGTGTTATGCTGGCAATAACCGATGTAAAAATAAATTTTATGGCTACCGTAGTATTACAAGCGATAGCCCTGATAGCCATCATTACTATACCGCGACAGGCTATTGTAAAGAAAGAGAAGGAGCCCATACTTAAAAGCCTGCGCGAAGGACTGAAATTCGTTTTCAGCACACAAGTGATACTGGCAGCGTTATCATTAGACATGTTCGCTGTGCTATTTGGCGGCGCAACAGCGCTTTTGCCAGCCTATGCAAAAGATATACTGCATGTAGGTGGTATAGGCTTTGGCTGGTTGCGGGCAGCCCCTGGTATCGGCTCTGTACTAACATTGACCATACTTTCTTTTTTGCCGCTAAAAAATAAGCCGGGTATAAAACTACTGGGATGCATCATAGGCTTTGGTGTGAGTATCATAGTTTTCGGTATCTCTCAAAACTTTGTGCTGTCTTTCCTGATGCTGGTAATTGGCGGTATGTTCGATGCTGTGAGTGTGGTGATAAGAGGCACCATACTACAACTATATACGCCAGATAGTGTGCGCGGCCGCGTAGGTGCGGTAAATACCATGTTCATCAGCTCATCGAACGAGCTGGGCGCTGTGGAAAGCGGCTACACGGCCAAGTGGATGGGTATGGTACCATCGGTAGTGTTCGGTGGCTGTATGACCATTGTGGTGGTAGGCGTTACTTATTTTGCAGCACCCATGCTGAGAGTATTGAACCTGAGTGGAAAGGATAAGGCTCCTGAAGAAGTGTAGCCCTGCACAAATGCAAGGCTATGTCGTTTGTCGATCCTCTAAGCTCAATCTACAACTACCATTTGCCTGGTAGCCTGCTCGTTGCCGCTGATGAGCCTATAAAAATAATTACCAGCTGCAAGACCGCTCCGCGACACTGCTACCTGGTAGGTACCTCTTGAATAATCCTGCTGTACAAGGGTCCGCACCAACCTGCCACTCACATCGAATAGTTGTATTAGCGTAGAGCCGCCTTGCGTGCTGAATGTAATGGTGGTTTCGCTGCTAAAAGGATTAGGATAGTTTTGTGCCAGCAGTTCGTTGCTGCCGCTAATGGTGGTTTCCGGTACACTGCTGTTTTTCCTGAAAATAGGCAACACTGTGAACTGCTGCAACAGCACATCGTTCATTTCGGTTTGCGATACCTGGAACCAGTCGGCAAGTATGGCCGCGTATACAGACCTATAATCGTTTTGCATGGCCAAGTTGTCATTTACACCTGCATTAGGTGGTATCACAGGATTGGTGCCTATGAAGCCCGAGTTCACGCCATAGCCAAATGTCATTACCGGCTCAGACGTACCATGGTCGGTGCCCATACCACCATTAGAAATGATACGGCGCCCGAACTCAGAGAATGTTACTGCTGCTACCCTATCCTGTATTTGAAACTTTTTGCAATCGTCGAAAAAAGCATTGACGGCATCTGATAATTGTTGCAGTAAAGCGGCGTGAGTACCCGTGGTATTGTCGGTAGCATCCACCTGGCTCACGTGGGTATCAAAGCTGCCTATACTTACCATGTATATAGGCGTTTGCAGGCCACCCGCTATCAAGCGGGCCACTATCTTCAACTGGTCTGCTAACGAATTGTTTGCAGGGTATAGCGTGGAAAGGTTATTGGGGGCTGCCGTTGCTGCTGCCTGCAGCACACCTGTGTACTGCTGTGTTTGCTGCGATATGTAACGAAGGAAGGTGAGCTCGTGGCCGGCTTGTGTATTAGGCGCCGGGCTTACTGTATTATTGATCAGGTTGTAAAAGCTGTTGATATCTGTAACGGCCATACCCATGCTAAAATTAGGACCCTGTAGTGCCGTGCTTACGGCACTACCTATCTCTACCGCCAGTGGATCGGGGTTAGTGGCATTGGGGTAACCATTAGGATAGTTAGGATATTCATCATTGAGCATACGGCCTACCCAGCCGTCGTTCAGGTATTGAGTAGAATCCGATGCTGTGAGCCATATATCAGTAGCCCTGAAATGTGAAAAGTTAGGGTCAGGATAACTAACGCCCTGCACTATGTTCACCAGGCCATTGTTATACATATTTTGTATACCTGTCATAGCCGGGTGCAGGCCGGTAGCATTGGTGCCATTTAGCGCCAGTACCTTGTTCTGTGGTATGAGTATATTAGCACGCGCGGCCGACAGGTTTGCGTACTGATCGAGCGGGATAATGGTGTTAAGACCATCGTTGCCACCGGTGAGCTGTATCAGTACCATTACCCGGCCCGTAGCCTGCGTTTGCTTGGCAAGCAACTGCAGTAAGGGATGGCTGGCAAATGTTCTTATCGGCAATCCATTGAGCATCAAAGCCAGTGATGCTGCAGGCGCTATCTGTAGGAAATCTCTGCGTTTCATTCAAGTCTGTTTTTAATGGTTCAACACAATTGATGTTCGGGTAAACGAAGCATAACAGTAAGCAAAGAAGCCAGACGCGGCTGCACAATATTTGTATTTGCGGTATTAGGGTTGGCCACATATGCTTGCCATGCAGCGGTCCAATAAGCGAGATTTACCTGGCCAGATAACAATATGCCTGTAAGGTTATTGTGCTCTGTAGCATCTATCGCTACCCCAAGGAGCAGATCGGTAAGATAAGTGACCAGCGCATCAGGATCGGAAGCATTAGGATATGCCTGAATGAAGGAAAGTAAAGGTATTTTGACAGATGTGCCAGAGCCTGCGGCAAAGCCAGTACTTAGCATCATGTCGGTAAATTTTTCGCGGGTAGGGAGTGTACTTGAGTTGATCCATATCTCATAATATTCCGGTATCTGGTAAAAAGGCGCCCAGCCCGAAACATTGGGTGGATCGCCCAAATCCAAACCGAGAGTAGCGCCCAGATTACGCAGATAGTTCCAAATATCGAATTGTTGATTCACTGTAAAGTTAGCAGGTAGTGTAACCCCGAATGTGCGCCACGTACCTGCCAGGAAATCTAACGGTGTGCGGATATAGCAGCCCATATTATTGGGGTCGTAAAAATGGTCGCTTTTCAGTAATGCTGATAAAACAGGTTTCACCTCAAAATTGTTGCTAATGAGCAATTGAGCAAGAGGAGCAATAATATCAGTATCGATAGTGGCATCTATATTATAGTAGACAAAGAACCGGTATAACTTGGTACATATATAATTGGCTGTGGCCACATTGGCAAACAGCATGTTTATCAGCTGGTTTATCTCATTAGCACCATTGGCCCCTGTAATACCATTGATGACCGTATTATTGTAAAAGGACGAGAACTGCTTATTTGTAGTATCGTGCTTGTTAGCATTGAAGCTACTTGAAATGGTGGTCCCACTTACCTGCCAGCCGGTAAGCACCTTAGCTGCAGCCTGCACATCGGCTTCGGTATAATTGGGATTATTGTACTTACTTACCGTGAACAATTCCTGTAGCTCCCTGCCATAGTTCTCATCGGGATTTGTCATGGTATTCTGGTAGCCGCTCAGATATATGAGCATTGCAGGATCGGTAGTTATCTGCTCTACAAATGTTTTGAAATTGCCGAGGGCATTGGTGCGCAACAATACGTTGTGCTTGTAACAGTAGCGCGGATCGCCAACAGTAGTGGTTTGGGTGGAAAAGTGGTTGTGCCAGAAGAACACCATTTTTTCCTGTATACTCAAGTTCTGGTTTGCAATGATCGAGAACCACCAGGCCTTGTAGGATAACCTTCGCTTAGAGTGAAGCGTACCATCGCCACCAGGCGCATTTACCCAGGTTTGCCCAGTGGCTACCCCGGTGGTATCGGTATAAGTGGCTGTGTTATAATCGCAAACCGGGGGTGCTGGTGCAGCTGGCAAGTTGTTGAGCAGGTGGTCTACAGCCTGGCTCATGGTCATAGCCAGCAGGGTCTGTACATCTGCATCCTTTACGCCGAACATGGTGCGCCGCAGTAAGTGCCGCACCTGTACTTCGGTCCATGCACCCGAATATTGGTTGAGGGTGGATGTGGTCTTTGCCAGCCCGGTGGGCAAATGCTTATTCGCATACTTCTGAAACGCAATGTCTTGGGATACTGGCTGCGCCGTTTGCGTAGCTATGAGTTCCTCTAAAAATTCACGACGGTTAACGTTGCCCATAACTTCTGAATTTGATAGTAGGACATACCAAAAACAAAAAGGTTTAATAAAAATATAAATTTTATTAAACCTTTTTTCAAGTTAATTAAAACTTCGATACATATAGTAACACATTCATCTATGCTTTCGTAATTATGCGGTAAGCGGATATCGCTTTCTCATTTCAGCTATTTCATTAAATTTGTTGCTTACCATGTTGCAATATGCTGTAGCTGCCTGATGCTTTTCAACTCCCTACATTTTGTTTTTTTCTTTATAGTAACTACCATACTATACTTCTTACTACCGCATAAGTACCGTTGGTTCTTCCTGCTGGCTATCAGTTGTTATTTCTACATGGTATTCGTGCCGGTATATATTCTCATACTTTTCTTTACGATACTTGTAGATTATGCGGCGGGCATACTTATAGAACAAAACCCTGCGCATAAACGGTCTCTGTTGGCGCTAAGTATAGTGGTCAATGTAGGCTTCCTGTGCTTCTTCAAATACTTCAATTTCCTTAATGATAATCTTACCGCACTGCTGGGTTCGTTCGCTGTTAAGAACCCAGTACCTGCACTTAAGATACTTTTACCAATAGGATTGTCTTTCCACACCTTCCAGGCCATGAGCTATACTATAGAGGTATACCGTGGCAACCAAAAGGCAGAGAAACACCTGGGCATTTATGCCCTCTATGTGATGTTCTACCCCCAACTGGTGGCTGGCCCTATAGAACGGCCGCAGAATATGATACACCAGTTCTACCAAAAGATAGAATTCAATTACGACAGGATAGTCAGCGGGCTGAAACTGATACTTTGGGGTCTGTTCAAAAAAGTGGTCATAGCCGACAGACTGTCCTTGTATGTAGATGCTATTTATAATAATCCCACCCACCATAGCGGTATATCCAGCATTGTAGCCACCATATTTTTCACGTTCCAGATCTATTGCGATTTTTCGGGATACTCCGGAATAGCCATAGGTACTGCAAGGGTGCTGGGTATAGACCTGATGGAAAACTTCAGGCGGCCATACCTGTCCACCTCTATAAGAGAATTCTGGGGACGCTGGCATATATCTCTTTCTACCTGGTTCCGCGACTATCTGTACATCCCGATCGGGGGCAGCCGGGTACGCATCAGCAAGCACATACGCAACCTTTTTATAGTGTTCGTGGTGAGCGGTCTGTGGCATGGCGCCAACTGGACCTTCATAATATGGGGAGCACTCCATGGTATTTACCAGGCTACCGAGCTGCTCCTGAACAAGTATGTGTTCAAAAAAGACAAACAGCAAGTTAAGCGCAGCCTGCTTGTGCAATTGCCCAACTTTGTCCTGACATTTATATTGGTAGCTATAGCCTGGATATTCTTCAGGGCCAACAATGTGGCGGATGGGCTTACTATCCTGAAAAACATATTCACCTTCAAACCTGGGCCTTTGTTCATAGGTTTTGCAGCAGGTTTTATTTACTCTATACTACTCATCATATTCCTGGTAGTAAGTGAAGTGAACCAGGAATATTTCCAAAACAAGTACTCTCTTATTTATAACAAAGTACCTGTCGTTAGGTATACCGGCTATGTATTGCTGCTGGTGACCATGCTGATGATAGGTGTGTTTAATGGTGGCCAGTTCATTTATTTCCAATTCTAAACCATGATAAAAGGCCAGGTATACAGACTTTTGCGGAACTCAGCAATATTGCTGGTGATACTGTTTGTGCTGGACCGGGCCATAGGCCTGGACCTGGAGCATCTATTTTACCAGCAAAAGCATGGCGATGACTTTGTAAGCATATACCTGCTTGAAAAAGCTAACGAGGACCTGCTGGTGCTGGGTAGCTCCCGCGCATCGCACCACTATAATTGCAATGTACTGGGCCCGGCCACGAGGATGAGTTGCTTTAACGGTGGCAGGGACGAGATGACCATAGACTATAGCAATGCTGTGCTACCTATAGTGTACAAAAGATATACGCCCAAGGTGGTAATAATTGATCTATCCCCATCTGAACTTATAGACGCTAAGGACAAAAAAATTGTATTTCAGCGTGTGGCTACAGTGCTTATGCCATTTGCAAACAGGCACCCCGAATTAAGGCCCACCATAGCGCAGGCCGGTGAAGAGGAACTTTATAAAGCAACAGCATCGCACCTATACCCTTACAATTCATCAATAGGTTCATCCTTGCAAAATGCGTATACCCACCTGGGCCATGTATCTATAAAAGGATACGAGCCATTGATAGGACATATGGATAGCACTACATACAAACAAGCGCTCAACTTTAACGTGCCCGGCGATCTGGCTCCCGACCTTGTAGCTATGTTCAAAAACATTGTGGCTCATGCAAAACATGAACACATAAGGCTCATTACCATTATATCTCCCTTCTACTTCCCTATGAATGTGGCAGGCAATAAGAGCTATGCCGAAATAAAAGAGATACTCAGTCAAAATAACTTTGAATTCTACGACTTTATCAACCAGGCGCCATTCTCGCAAAACCCTTATCTCTTCTATGACGAGGTACACTTGAATGATAGCGGCGCCGTCTTGTACAGTAAAATGGTGGGCGAAACGATAAGCAAGGGTAGTAAGTAGTCATCGCGCTCCAAACAGCAAACTACCTATCCTTATCATATTGCTCTCCTCCTCTACTGCTAAGTTATAGTCGCCACTCATGCCCATAGAGCGTATAGTAAAGGAGGGCTTGTGGATAAAGTAAGACTGTGAAAGGTTTTTAAATACTGCATAAAGCCGGGCAAATTCGCTGCGCACTTTTTGCTCATCAGCGGTGTTCGTAGCCATACCCATCAGGCCGCAAATCCGCACATGTTGCAGTGGCTCTGCAGCTGCTTCTACCCTATCCAGCGTTTCGATGATCTCTTTTTCATCCATCCCGAATTTGGTGTCCTCGTCTGCTATATGCAGTTGCAGCAGCACGTCTATAATACGGTCGTTATTCTTGCCTTGCTTGTTTATTTCCTGCAGCAGCTTAAAGCTGTCGACAGCATGTATCAGATGAATGAAAGGAGCTATTTGTTTTACCTTATTGGTTTGCAGGTGGCCTGTGTAGTGCCACCTGATATCTACAGGAAGCGCTGATTTTTTGTCCAGCAGTTCCTGCACATAGTTCTCTGCAAAGTCGCGCTGGCCCAGCAGGTACAGGGCCTCTATATCAGTCGCGGGTTTTGTTTTCGATACCGCTACCAACTGCACCTGCTTGGCCTGTAGCTCGCCATGCAGCTTTTGCCATACATCAGTATGTATCATTAGTATTGCTCCTTCTCGTTGGGGAAATCTTTTGACTTTACGTCCTTTATATATTGTGCTGTGGCGTTCTTTATTTCGTCATACAGATTCAGGTACCTGCGTAGGAAACGTGGAGAGAAATTCTTAGTGATGCCCAGCATATCGTGCATTACCAGTACCTGTCCATCCACATGCATACCTGCGCCTATGCCTATCACCGGTATCTTCAGCTCATCGGCTACCAGCTTGCCGAGCGAAGCAGGTATCTTTTCCAGCACCAGTGCAAAACAGCCGGCATCCTGCAGCAAACGTGCATTGCGCATCAGTATCTCTGCCTCTTCTTCTTCTTTGGCCCTTACGGCATAGGTGCCAAACTGGTATATAGATTGCGGGGTGAGCCCCAGGTGCCCCATTACCGGCACACCTGCACTTATGATGCGCTTTACAGATTCTACCACTTCCTCACCACCTTCCAGCTTTATGCCATGTGCACCAGATTCTTTCATGATGCGGATAGAGGAGTTGAGGGCTTCCTTACTATTGCCTTGGTAACTACCAAAGGGAAGATCGACCAATATCAAACACCGCGAACAGGCGCGTACCACACTTTGGGCGTGATATATCATCTGGTCGAGCGTAATGGGTAAGGTCGTCTCGTGCCCTGCCATAACATTAGATGCCGAGTCGCCGACCAGCAATACATCTATACCCGCATCATCGAGCACCTGCGCCATAGAAAAATCGTAAGCGGTAAGCATACTTATCTTTTCCCCTTTCGCTTTCATCGATTGCAGCGTATGGCTGGTAACCCTTTTCACTTCGTTATGTACAGACATCTATCTCCTGTTTAGCTGTTGAAAATACAATATTACAATATTGCTTGCACTACAATTTTCTATATAAATATATTGGCTGCCATGCGCTTTGCAATGGCAAATGCTTCGCGGTCTATATTCAGGGTAATACTGTTCTTATCAGCCCACATCACCATGTTCTCAGTTGCTATATTGCCCACTAGCTCATCCTCTGCCATTGGGCAACCACCGATGCCGTTCATAGCGCTATCGTAGCGCAGGCAACCGTTGTTGTAGGCAGCCTGTATCTTTTCTTCCCAAGTATCTGGTGTGGAATGGAAGTGCGCACCAATGTGTATACCCTTAAATTCTGGTACCAGCTTGCTGTATATGTATTCAATAGTATCGGGCTTAGCTACACCAACGGTGTCGGCCATTGCCACGGTTCTTATGCCCAGTTGTGTTAGTTGCCTTACCCAGTTAATGGCGACCTCTACGCTGTAATCATCGCCATATGGATTACCAAAACCCATGGATATATAGATGACCAGTTCCTTGCCCTTCTTTTCGCACAGGGCCTGCATTTCTTCTACCTGTGCAAGCGATGCGGCTATGGTCTTATTGGTATTGCGGAGCTGGAAGGTCTCTGATATGGAGAAAGGGAAGCCCAGGTATTTGATCTCATCGTACTGCACGGCTTCTTCCGCACCACGGGTATTGGCTATAATGGCCAGCAGCTTTGTATTCACTCCATCCAGCTGTAGTTGAGGTATCACTTCTTTTGTATCCACCAGTTGCGGTATAGCTTTTGCGGAAACGAATGAGCCAAAGTCCAGTACATCAAAACCCACCTTGAGCAGGGCATTCAGGTATTCCACTTTTGTTGCTGTGGGTATGAAATGCGGCCAGCCCTGCATGGCATCGCGGGGGCATTCTACAAGTGTGATCGGTGATGACATAATGGCTATTGTATAATAAAGTTACTTATCGTCAGGTAGTATTAACTATTGCTATTTTTTATCAACTCTAAAAACTTACTTAACCCTTTACGCTTGTCCTCATCGAGGTAATACTTTATGTTGTCGTTATAGTAAGTATCAAGGCTGTAGTAAGGAAATGGATTTTCTGCTATCACGTCATCCAGGTGTTTCAGACCTTCTGCATTGGCCAGGTTAAAGGCGGCCATGAATTCCTGTGGGAGTTCTTTATTAGCTATCCAGGCTGCAAATACGAAATCGAGTCCTGTGAAGGCTTTCCAGCCGGTAGAAAGATCGTAAATATACTGGAAGTTGGTGAGCTGTTTTAGCGCTCTGTCACCAATGATGACACCGGCAGTGGTGCCGTTGATGTACTCTATATAGTTCTCAGGTGCTTGTTTGTATACCACATCCTGCTTCCAGTGTTTTTCAAGAAGCAGTTGCGCCAACCTTACGGACGTACGCGATTGGTAATCGAGATACACTGTAGTTATCTCTTCCATAGGCACCTGGCTAAAAATAGCCACTGACACCACATTGCCGTCTGACGCTATGCCATAATCGCTTACTATGTGTGCACCTTCTACTTCGTGCATAGCGCCTACAGGCAGCAGGGCGATATCTATACTACCATCTTTCAGGCTTTTTGCCAGTTCTGATGGATAATTCAGCACCAGTTCTATATCATTCATCACGCTGCTGCGCTCTATGCCGTACAATAGGGGTTTGGTATTCAAATAACTTACAGCTGCAACTTTTATTTTGCGATCCAAGTGTCTAAATTTGGGCGCAAAGATACAGCAATGTGCTGTGCCTGCATTTCAAAATTACAAACTACAGTATTGGAAGTAACTATATATACAGATGGTGCAGCAAGGGGCAACCCGGGGCCAGGTGGCTACGGGGCTATTTTGCAATGGGGCACGGCGCGTAAGGAGATATCGCAGGGATACCGCTACACTACCAACAACCGTATGGAATTAATGGCAGTAATAGCGGCCCTGCAGCAGATGAAACGCGACGGGGTGCATATTACCATCTATAGCGACTCCGCCTACGTGGTAGATGCCGTGGAAAAGGGCTGGGTATTCAACTGGGTAAAAAAAGGATTTAAGGACAAGAAGAATGCCGACCTGTGGACCACCTTCCTTACCTACTACAAAAAGCACACAATAAAATTTGTATGGGTAAAAGGCCATGCTAACAACCCCATGAACAACCGATGCGATGAACTGGCTACAGCCGCCGCCGATAGCCGTGTATGGGTAATAGATACGGGGTATGAAGAAGAAAGGAATAAGACTATATAATGTGCTCGCACTATTGGTTGTCGATGGCCAATAATGCATATGTTTTCAATTTGACAGCGACAGCAATAAGGCAGAAGTTATATGATTTATCCGTGTCGCGGAGGATAAAAAAGTGAAGGCTATATATACCATGCTGGAAGGCGAGATAGAGGATACTTACGAACACTGGAATGACAAAAAGTTCATTGAAGAACTGCATAAACGATCTGTAGACCTTAAAAGTAAAAAAGTAGCTGGAGTGTCTTGGGAAGAAGCACAGTCCAATATACTAAACTCAATAAAACGAAAGAAAAAATCCACGGAAAAAATATAAACGTTAAGCTGGGCAACAGATCAGCTCGGCACACTATGGTCTATCTTTCCATGCTTTTCGTTCAGCCATACATTCTCAAAGTTCCAGGCTACCTGCTCCTGATATTCGAACTTCCGTTCCGGACAACCACTTAGTGAACAAAGGTGGCACTGGTAAGGCATACACCCGTCTATGTGTATAAAGAACTCCACCTTATCGCCAAAGTGTGAGCGTATCAGGTTTTCCAATTCGTGTATCTCTTTCTCGGCGTCAGCTACCAGGTAGTACCAGGGTATGGTCATGTGGGTATCTACATGCATCACATCGCCGTATTGTATCACACGCAGGTTGTGCAGGTCTACCCATTGCGGCTTGCGGTGCTCTTGTAAAAAGTCTATTACTTGTTTCAGCAGTATCTCATCTGCTTCATCCATGATACCAGCCAGCGACTTACGGAGCACCTTGTAGCCGGTGACTATGATGATACCTGCGAATACCAAAGCAATAACGCTATCCAACCATACCCATTTTGTCCAGATGATGAGTAGCAAGCCAATAACTATACCGATAGTGGCATAGGCATCAGACATGAGGTGATTGCCAGCAGCCTCCACGACCGCCGATCGGTGCTTAATACCAGCCTTAAGGGCGTAGCGCCCCATCAGGTAATTTACAAAACCGGTAAGACATATCAGCAATACACCAATATCAAGCTTATGTAGCTGGTGCACCTCTAATAACTGGTGCACAGCTTGGTAGATAATGAACAAACCTGCGATACTTATGAGCGCTCCCTCTACTGCAGCAGATACATATTCTGCCTTACCATGCCCATAGGGATGATCGCGATCGCGTGGCTTAGCTGCGAGTATGATACTGTATAGACCAATGAACCCGGATACTACATTGGCGATGCTCTCCAGGGCATCGGTAAGTATGGTAACGGAATGGGTAAGGTAGTAGGCAAGCAGCTTGCCAAGGAATAAAATAACCGAAAGAAAGGCTATTTTGTACTGTATGCGTATGGTTACGTTTCCTGATCTCAATATGCCCGCAAGTTAAGTTTTGAAACCATTACGATCGGCATTAATTTTCAGTTAGTGCTACACTATTCTTCTCACATAGCTGGCAGTGACCCCGCCCATACCGCCTGCAATACCGCCGACCAGAACTATTACAGCAATAAAAAGAGGATACCCAGGCAAGCCAAATAATACTGCCATTTTCGTGGACAGGATATGGTTGTTAGCAATATCCTCCCACAATGCTACCACCAGCCAGCTTAGTGCCACACCAATAAAACCGGCCAAAAATGAACGGCCTGGCTTAGTGCGCGTGAATACCATTACCAGGAAAGATACCACAACAACTATCCACCACGACCACTGTAGCTCTGCCAGCGCAGAGCAAGCAGCTATAATAAGTATATGTAGAAAAAAGTTTTTCATACTATGGATCGAGTGTGATGGTGTACTTCAATTGATCGCTCTTTTGCCGGGCAGTGTTGGGTAAGAACTGTAATCTATAATATTTACCCGTTACCCAGCTATCTACAAAATCTGCATAATAAGGACTGCCAGGGTTACCCGATTGCCCACCAGGGTATACTGCATAGGCCTCTATGTCCTTGCTCATCTGCACTACCATTCTCCACGATGGTCCATGGTCACTTTTGGCGGCATTCACCGTATTCCCCCATCCCCCTATCTTCAATCCCGCTACACTGAAAGCCGGCAACTTGGTTAGGTGTTTCACTGTAGTATTCTTCACTTTGTACCACTCAAGACCGGTGGTGGCTTCTAATTTCTGAAGGCTATCTGTCGCTTTTTTATAGCTGGCCTGTACTATCTGTGCGAAGGGATGCGATGGACAAAATCTATTTATTTCACCACTTTGTATCAGTTGCATGGTGCGCTCTGGCAATGGCCACAAATTATCAGGTACTTTCTGGAAAAGTTTCTTCCATAGCTCACTGTACAATATGCTCCACCACACCTGATAGACCGTTGCAGCCTTACTATCTGCCTCAAGTCTATAGTTCCACTTGTATAACCAGCCAATATACTTATCATTTTCAGCGGGTATATTGGCAAGCATTGTGGGTAGTGTATTGGCGGCCAGTATACTGTATGTATCGTTCTGTAGTGTGAACATATTCTGTACAGTGGCCTTATGCATAGTATCCAGCACCTGATTGATACGCCAAGCCCTCAATTCGTAGAATGTACCATTGTAGTAATATGGGTACGTGCTGTCGGTCACACTTTGATTGGCCGAGCTCAAATAGCCCTGTGAAGGGTTCAATGCATGTGGGTTCTCCTGCATAGGTATCAGTTGCTTCCATAGCCCTGCACTATCGGTCCCGTTCATTATAAAACGCCCTTGCTCCTTCCACTTATTCACGAACTGCCCCTGCCCCCAAATGGCTATGTTGCCTGCCTTATCTGCATAAGCCATGTTCTGCGCAGGACACTGGAAATTCATTATCGCATCTACGAACTCTGTATAATTGGTTGCCCGGTTCAACAGGTACACACTCAGCAATTCGCTGGTCGCGCGATGTGCCATCCAGCACATGGCAAGTGGGCGCTGCAAACCGCCCGGGCCGTGAAAATTTTCATCGTATAGCAAAGGGCCTTGTATAGTATAGCGCACCATATCCACGAAGTCAGGCTTGCCTTTCACTTTTATAGTTTCCACTCGTTTGTCGAAGTCAAGTTGTCTTCCAGCAAACCAATATTTGTCCTGGCTTCCTGCTACCCTTTTCACTTCGTAGAAGTCCTTTACATCCCTGTAGTTGTTGGTAAACCCCCACGATATGCTATCATTGAAGCCTATAATAACTCCCGGCGCGCCAGGCAGTGATACGCCATATACATTCATCCCCGGCTCCTGCAGTTGCACCTCGTACCACAGCGATGGCAGGTTGATGCCCAGGTGAGGATCATTGCACAATATAGGTGCGCCACTCTGCGTGCGGCTGCCGCTTAGTACCCAGTTATTGCTTCCTTTGCCTTCGTTGCGTTCCTCTGCGAAATCACTTGTACCCAAGTGACCCCATATACTATCATTAGGCTGGGCGATGGCAGGCAACGAAGCAGGCGCGAATGCCATTCCTGCAGGTATCACAGGCGTGCTGCCTTCTATCTTTTCAGGATATAAACTATTAAAGTCGGCAGCAGGCAGCAGGTCGCGCAGCACGGTCAGTGGTATATCCTCTGTATAGCCGGTCAGGTCATCGGCCATAAATTTCAGCATTAGTGCACTTTTCAAGTTGGTCCACAGTTCTGGCACAAAACCCATCAGCTTATATTCCAGCGGATAGTCTTTATAGCTTAGTTGTGCTACATAGCTGTTCACACCCGCAGTATATGCATCCATCATCAGCTTGCTGCGTGGGTCTGCTTCTATAGTTTTCAGTGAGTTCTCTGCAGCATACACCATTCCCTTCCTGCGTTGCAGCCTGTCATAGGTAAATGCCTTATTGCCTACCACTTCGCTTACACGACCAGCTGCGGCGCGGGTCTCCATATCCATCTGCCACAAGCGGTTCACCGCATGTATGTACCCTTCTGCAAAATATAGATCATGATCGTTCTCTGCATGTATATGGGCTACCATCCTGTTGTCCAGCCATATGGTCACAGGGTGTTGTAGAGAAGGCAGTTTTAATTTGGTGGTAAAGTCTTTGCCTACCGGTTCGGCATTTGCCAGGCAACCATGAATAGGGTCAAGCAGTCGGCCAATGGCAGGCACGCTACCCAAGGGCTTGTCCAATACATATATCAGGCCGACGGTAATAGCAATAAATAAAATGGCCCGCAATACACGCATGATATAGACAGATTGACAACTAATTGATACAATACTTAGTTACGAGCAGGCAGCACTACATTGTAGGGCTTACCATTCTTTATAGTAAGAGTATGACCGCGCATCCATGGGTTGTGCTGCTTCAGTATTCTGTAGGTGATACCGTTGTCTACCGCATATTGCTCCAGGTCTGGTATCGTTTCTTTTACTTGCACAGTTTTGGTCTTATAAGGTCGGTATCCTTCTTCTGGCAATACTATAAAACCTATGTTTGCTGCCTGGCTTATGTAGTATTTAAGCGCCATGATACGGAACATGTAACGCATGGTCTCTTCAGGCAGCAGTAATTGATAGTAGTCATTGGTACGCTGGTAGGTAGCTTGCGTACTGTAGCCTGCCATTCCGCAGTTATACGATGCCGCAGCCGCTGTCCAGTTGCCAAACTTGCCGTATGCTTCTTTAAAATAGGCACATGCCGCATCGGTAGACCTCAGCACATTGTATCGCTCATCCACTTCATCATTCACCTCCAGCCCGTAACGGGGAGCAGTATCTTTCATGAACTGCCAAAACCCTACAGCGCCAACCCTCGATGTCTGGTTGATCAATGAACTCTCGGCAACGCACAGGTATTTAAAATCATCAGGCACACCATTTGCTTTCAAGCGATCTTCTATCATAGGGAAGTAGCGGCTTGACGAGCGGATGTCTGAAAGAGTACTGATAATGCTGTAATAATTATTAAGTATCTCACGGTCCAGCTGCTCATGCACATCCTGCCTATCCAAGGGCACTTTTTCTCCGGCGAAAGACATTGATGTGGGCGTGGGAGGTATATACCATTTGTATTGCAATTTGCCATCGGCCTTCACATCTACAGAGCTTTCACCCGCTTCTATCTTACGAAAAGAGAATCCGGCTACTATCAGCAATGCCACTATAGCGCCACATGCGGCATATAAAAATGGTTTACCCTTTATGTTCATTCTCAGTATATAATTGCACTTAAATTTAAAACTTATTGTTTGTAAAAAATGCGCCAGCAAAATATTATTCATAAAAAAGATCCGGCAGGAATACTCCTGCCGGATCTTTTTAAAAAGTTGTAATTATTTTTTTACCTCACCACCATTGATAACGTTCATCAGTTCATCAAGTTTAGGTTCCAGTATTATTTCTGTACGGCGGTTCCTTGCCCTGCCATCAGAACTCATATTACTTGCTACAGGATCGTATTCGCTGCGTCCGCTTGCAGTGATACGTGCAGGAGATACATAATACTCATCGATAAGTACGTGAGATATTGATACCGCACGTGCTGTACTCAAAGCCCAGTTGTCGCCATACATCTTGTTGTGGATCTTCACACTGTCTGTGTGGCCTTCTACGTCTACATTGATATTCTGGTTGGTGTTCAGCACGGCTGCAAGTTTAGACAATGCATCCTTACCCTTAGGGTTTACCACTGCACTACCCGATGGGAATAACAGGCTTTCCTGCATACTTACGTACACTTTACCATTTTTCATTGTTACGGTCAGCTCGTTGGTATTGAAACCTACCAATGCATCGGCTATTTTGCTGCGCAGCATTTCGGTGTTCTTCTGCTGCTGATCGATAAGACCTTGCAGCTGCGCCAGGCGCTGGCGTTGTGCAGCTATCTGCTCCTTGCTCATGTTCAGTTGGTTAGCAGCGTTCTGGTTCATATCGCCCAAAGTACCTACCTGTCCGTTCAGCTCTGCTACCTGCCTGTTCAGGCGGTCTATGCTGCCAGACAGCATATTTACGGTGTCCTGCAGTTGGCTTACGTGCCTGCGTTCTTTTTCTGCAGCTGTGCGTTCATAAACAAATCTCCTCTTAGCTACGCATGAGGAAAGTAAGATACCAGCCAGCAAAATGCAGACAATGGAGTAAAATGACTTTTTCATAATTGTGGTGTATTTTATCATGACAATGTAAAAACTGTGCCAAACGTCTCCATTTTAGTAAATAAAAGGTCCCGCACCAAGGCGGGACCGATCATTCAATGATATTATAACTTAAGAAAACTATTCTTCTTCGTCAAACTGAAGTACATCTTTGTTGGCCATCAGCAATTCGAATTCTTCTCTCGAACCTACTATCATACCATCAAAGTCGCGCATACCGGTACCTGCTGGTATCAGGTTACCTGTAATAACGTTCTCTTTAAGACCCATCAGGAAGTCTGCCTTACCATTGATGGCTGCCTGAGAAAGTACTTTTGTAGTTTCCTGGAACGACGCGGCTGATATCCAGCTTTGTGTACCCAATGAAGCCTTTGTGATACCCAACAGCAACGGAGACGATGTAGCTGAGTTAGCATCGCGATACTCTACGAGCTTCTTATCTGCACGGCGCAGTATACTGTTATCTTCACGTATCTCACGCAGGGTCACTATCTGGCCTGGATGCATCTTTTCAGAATCTCCTGCTTCAGTAACCACTTTCTTGTCATAGATCCAGTCATTCTCTACCTGGAAGTCGAACTTATCTACAGTATCGTCCTCAAGGAATTTAGTATCTCCCGGATCCATGATGGTAACCTTACGCATCATTTGCCTTACTATCACCTCAACGTGTTTATCGTTGATCTTCACACCCTGCAAACGATATACTTCCTGTATCTCATTCACCAGGTATTCCTGTACCGCGAACGGTCCTTTGATAGATAAGATATCACTTGGTGTGGTAGCGCCATCAGAAAGCGATGTTCCAGCTTTCACAAAGTCACCATCCTGCACCATGATGTGGCGTGTTAGCGGCACCAGGTATTTTTTCACAAGTCCTTCGCGGCTTTCCACTATTATTTCGCGGTTACCACGTTTGATATTACCGAATGATACAACACCATCAATTTCAGCTACCACTGCAGGGTTGCTCGGGTTACGGGCTTCAAAGAGTTCCGTTACACGTGGCAGACCACCCGTGATATCGCGGCTACGTCCCATAACACGTGGCAATTTCACCAGTACCTGGCCATTGTGCACTTGCTGGTCGTTGCTCACAATGATGTGTGAACCAACTGGAAGGTTATATGATTTTTCTTCCTTGCCCTCAATAATGATGGAAGGTATCTTTGTCTTATCCTTGGTCTCAATAACCACTTTTTCACGGTGACCTGTCTGTTCGTCCGCTTCCTCACGGAAGGTAACGCCATCTATCACATTTTCCAGCCGTACCCTACCTGTAACTTCTGATATGATAACGGCATTGAACGGATCCCATGTGCAGATCACATCACCTTTAGCTACTTTCTGGCCGTTACTTACTACAAGCAATGAACCGTAAGGTATGTTGTTAGTTATCAGCAACCTGTCGTTAGCTTCGTCTACGATACGTACCTCACCGGTACGGCCTATTACAGACTCTACCATATTGCCTTCAGCATCTTTGTACTTGGTAGTACGCAGACCATCGAACTGTAAGGTACCATCGAAACGGGCTACCAGTTGTGATTCTGTAGAAGATGAGTTGGCCACACCACCCACGTGGAAAGTACGTAGCGTAAGCTGTGTACCCGGCTCACCAATTGACTGGGCGGCTATGATACCTACTGCATCACCTTTCTGTGTCATGTAACCGGTCGCCAGGTTCTTACCATAGCATTTGGCACACACACCACGACGGCTTTCGCAGGTAAGTACAGAGCGTATCTCTACCATATCTATAGCGCTGTCCTCAATATGCTTAGCTACATCTTCAGTTATTTCAGAGCCTGCAGTTATTATCAGTTCGTTAGTATGCGGGTCTATAACATCGTGAAGCGATGTACGGCCAAGTATACGATCGTATAGTGGTTCTACTATTTCTTCATTGTCTTTCAGTGCCAGTGTTGCTATACCACGCAGTGTACCGCAATCTTCTTCGTTGATGACCACATCTTGTGCAACGTCAACGAGACGACGTGTAAGGTAACCGGCATCCGCTGTTTTAAGGGCCGTATCCGCAAGACCTTTACGCGCACCGTGGGTAGAGATAAAGTACTCCAATACACTCAAACCAACTTTAAAGTTGGAAAGGATCGGGTTCTCAATGATCTCAGATCCGCTGCTGCCGCTACGACGAGGTTTAGCCATCAGGCCCCTGAGGCCGGCAAGCTGTTTTACCTGTTGTTTACTACCACGCGCACCTGAGTCAAGCATCATGTACACAGAGTTAAAGCCCTGTTTGTCTGCTGCCATTTCACGTATCAGCGTTTCTGTAACGCGGGTATCTACGCGAGACCATACGTCGATGATCTGGTTGTAGCGCTCATTATTTGTAATGAGACCCATGTTATAGTTCTCCCATACCTCATCAACTTCGGTCTGGGCGCTGGCTATCAGTTGTTCCTTTATTTCAGGAACGGTAAGATCTTTAATGTTGAACGACAATCCACCACGGAATGCGGTGCGGAAACCAAGCGTTTTGATATCATCCAGGAAGTTCACAGTTTTAGGTATATCTGTGTTCTTCAGTATCTGGCCAATGATCTCACGCAAAGATTTCTTAGTAAGCAGTGCATTCACAAAACCATTCTCCTTAGGTACGAACTGGTTGAATATTACACGGCCTACGGTTGTTTCCAAAAGCTGGTTCTTTATAGAACCATCTTTCTCACGTACGTTCACTTTTACTCTTATCGAAGCATGCAGGTCTGCACGGCCTTCGTTATTAGCTATTATTACTTCTTCAGGGCTGTAGAATGTTTTGCCTTCGCCTTTCACTATTTCATCACCTACAGTTTTCTTACCCTTTGTAAGATAGTACAGACCAAGTACCATGTCCTGTGAAGGCAGGGTAATAGGCGTACCATTCTGTGGGTTCAGGATGTTGTGCGATGCCAGCATCAGCAACTGCGCTTCAAGGATGGCAGCATGGCTCAGTGGTACGTGTACCGCCATCTGGTCACCATCAAAATCCGCATTGAACGCCGAACATACCAGAGGGTGCAGCTGTATGGCCTTACCTTCTATCAGTTTTGGCTGGAATGCCTGTATAGATAAACGGTGTAGCGTTGGGGCACGGTTCAGCATTATCGGGTGACCTTTCAGTACATTCTCCAATATATCCCAAACCACACTTTCTTTACGCTCTACCAGTTTCTTAGCGCTCTTTACGGTCTTAACTATACCGCGCTCTATCAACTTGCGTATGATGAACGGTTTGAAAAGCTCGGCAGCCATATCTTTTGGCAAGCCGCACTCATGCAGTCTCATTTCAGGACCTACCACGATAACCGAACGACCAGAATAGTCAACACGTTTACCCAACAAGTTCTGACGGAAACGACCTTGTTTACCTTTCAGTACATCACTCAAAGATTTCAGTGCACGTCCACCTTCTGCTTTTACAGCGTTAGACTTACGGCTGTTATCGAACAGTGAATCCACAGCTTCCTGCAACATGCGTTTTTCATTACGCAATATCACTTCCGGAGCTTTGATCTCTATAAGACGTTTCAGACGGTTGTTACGTATAATAACACGACGGTACAGATCATTCAGATCGGATGATGCAAAACGGCCGCCATCCAAAGGCACCAATGGGCGCAGTTCTGGTGGTATTACCGGTATGTATTGCATTACGGTCCATTCCAGGCGGTTCTCTACACGTGTATTCGCATCACGGAAAGCTTCCACAACGCTCAGGCGTTTCAGAGCTTCCTGCTTACGCTGCTGAGATGTTTCATTGGCCGCTGCATTACGAAGGTCGTAAGACAGTTGATCCAGGTCTATGCGCGACAGTAACATGTGTACTGCCTCTGCGCCCATCTTGGCTATGAACTTATTTGGTGAATCATCAGGCAGGTACTGGTTCTCTTTAGACAACTGGTCAAGAATTTCCAGGTATTCATCTTCAGTAAGCAGTTGCTGATGTGTATTTTCAGAATCTTTCAGGTTCAGTTTCTGGCGTATCATATCGTCAGCTTCGCCCGCCTGTATCACTACATAGCGCTCGTAGTAAACGATACCTTCCATTTTCTTGGAGCTTACACCAAGTAAGTAACCTATTTTATTAGGTAAGCTTTTAAAGTACCAGATGTGCACGATAGGCACCACCAGCTTGATGTGACCCATGCGCTCACGACGCACCTTTTTCTCCGTTACCTCTACGCCGCAACGGTCGCACACGATACCCTTGTAGCGTATACGTTTGTACTTACCGCAATAACATTCGTAGTCTTTTACCGGGCCAAATATCTTTTCGCAGAACAAGCCATCACGCTCAGGCTTGTAGGTACGGTAATTGATCGTTTCAGGCTTTAACACTTCGCCATAAGAGCGATCCAGTATAGCATCAGGAGATGCCAGGCTGATGGTGATCTTTCCGAAACCGGCCTTAGGACGGTTATCTTTCTTTATTGCCATATAATTAAAAGAAGTGTTTATTATTTGTTATTCCTTACCCACGCACATTGCCGGGCAAACTATAAGCTGATCCTGTGCCCGAAGACGCAGGATCAGCATTTTTACACTATTCAAATTTCATTTCAAGACCCAAGCCTCTCAGTTCATTCACCAATACGTTGAACGATTCTGGTATACCTGGTTTAGGTACGTTGTCACCCTTCACAATGGCTTCGTAAGTTTTTGCACGACCTACAATGTCATCCGATTTCAGTGTCAGCAATTCCTGCAGAATGTTTGCCGCGCCATATGCTTCAAGCGCCCAAACCTCCATCTCACCAAAACGCTGTCCGCCGAACTGCGCTTTACCACCCAATGGCTGTTGTGTGATCAAACTGTACGGCCCGATAGAACGTGCGTGCATTTTGTCATCCACCATGTGGTGTAGTTTAATGATGTAGATGATACCTACGGTTGCCTTCTGGTGGAAACGCTCACCGGTCTCACCATCGTACAGGAAGGTATGGCCAAAATCAGGAAGCCCGGCTTCAGTGATCAGGTCTTCTATTTCTGATACAGATGCACCATCAAATATTGGTGTTGCAAAACGTACATTCAGTTTTTCACCAGCCCAGCCCAGTATCGTTTCATATATCTGGCCCAGGTTCATACGCGATGGTACACCAAGAGGGTTCAATACTATATCTACCGGTGTTCCATCTTCCAGGAACGGCATGTCTTCTTCACGTACTATACGTGCTACGATACCCTTGTTACCGTGGCGACCCGCCATTTTATCACCCACCTTCAGCTTACGCTTGCTGGCCAGGTAAACCTTAGCCAGTTTCAGCACACCTGCAGGCAGTTCATCACCAATGCTCAGGTTGAACTTCTCGCGCTTGTAGCGGCCCAGTTCTTCGTTGTACTTGATGTTGTAGTTGTGCAGCAACTGGTTGATCAGGTCATCTGTTTCTTTATCGCCTGTCCATCCCAGTGGATTTACATTTTGATAATCGATAGAACCTAATGTTTTCGAGTTGAATTTGCCACCCTTGCTCAGTACCAGCTCACCAAAGTTGTTGGTGATACCTGCAGAAGTTTTCTCTTTCAGCAGTATCTGCAGTTTTTCAAGCAGCAGCGCCTGCACATCTTCCAGGTTCTTGTCGTGTACTTTTTCTATTTTCTCCAGGGCGCTCTTTTCACGCACTTTAGAATTCTTATCTTTCTTAGCACGCTGGAACAACTGCTTAGAGATAACGATACCTTCAGTACCACTTGGCGCTTTCAGGCTCGCATCTTTCGCATCACCTGCTTTGTCGCCAAATATGGCACGCAGCAGTTTTTCTTCCGGCGTAGGGTCAGTTTCACCTTTAGGCGTTATTTTACCTATCAGTATATCACCTTCGCCTACAAATGCACCTATGCGTATGATACCGTTCTCATCCAGGTCCTTAGTAGCTTCTTCACTTACGTTCGGGATATCTGGTGTCAGCTCTTCTTCACCCAGTTTGGTATCGCGCACTTCCAGCTCATACTCATCTATGTGTATAGATGTGAACCAGTCGTCACGTACTACCTTTTCATTTATCACTATCGCATCCTCAAAGTTATAACCCTTCCATGGCATGAATGCTACTTTCAGGTTACGGCCCAGAGCCAGCTCACCACCTTGTGTAGCATAGCCTTCGGTAAGGAAGTCTTCTTTTACTACTTTCTGGCCTTTCACTACGCATGGGCGCAGGGTTATGCTGGTACTTTGGTTGGTCTTTTTATACTTGGTCAGTGTGTATACCACCAGGTCATCTTCAAAAGACACTAAACGGTCTTTTTCGCTGCGGTCGTAACGCACATGAATTTCATTAGCATCTACATACTCTACCACACCCTTACCTTCTGCATGTATCTGGATCCTTGCATCGCGGGCTGCCTTACCTTCCAGGCCGGTACCAACTATTGGTACTTGCGGACGGATCAGCGGTACAGCCTGGCGTTGCATGTTCGAGCCCATCAATGCACGGTTGGCATCATCATGCTCCAGGAAGGGTATCAGGGATGCACTCAAACCAACTATCTGGTTTGGCGCCACATCCATGTACTCCACTTCATGCGGGTCCAGTATAGGGAAGTCACCTGTCTGGCGGCTCTTAATTTTATCTTCTGTAAAGTTACCTTTCGCATCCAGCGGCACATTGGCCTGGGCAATTTTTGCCAGGTCTTCCTCTTCTGCACTCAGGTATTTAAAGCCGGTCAGTTCTACCCTTCCGTCTTTTACTTTGCGGTATGGTGTTTCTATAAAGCCCATCTCATTGATCTTGGCATGTACGCAAAGCGTAGAGATCAAACCGATGTTCGGGCCTTCCGGTGTTTCGATGGTACACAGGCGACCGTAGTGGCTGTAGTGTACGTCACGCACCTCAAAACCTGCACGCTCCCTGCTCAAACCGCCGGGACCAAGCGCCGAGATACGGCGTTTGTGGGTGATCTCAGAAAGTGGGTTGGTCTGGTCAAGGAACTGTGATAACTGCGAGGTACCAAAGAACGAGTTGATAACAGAAGAAAGGGTACGCGCATTGATAAGATCAATTGGCGTGAATACCTCATTGTCACGAACGTTCATACGCTCGCGGATGGTACGTGCCATACGGGCAAGACCTACACCGAACTGCGCAAACAACTGCTCGCCCACGGTACGTACACGACGGTTGCTCAGGTGATCGATGTCATCTATTTCCGCTTTACCATTGGTAAGGCGCACTAGGTACTTGATGATGGTAATGATGTCTTCTTTGCTCAACACCTTAGTTTCGGCGTTGATCTCCAGACCAAGTTTCCTGTTTATCTTGTAACGACCTACTTCACCCAGGTCATAACGCTTGTCACTGAAGAACAGTTTTTCAATGATACCACGTGCTGTTTCATCATCCGGGGCATCACTACCACGCAGTTGGCGGTAGATGTGCTGTACGGCTTCCAGCTCAGAGTTAGAGGTATCTTTGTTTAGCGTATTATATATAATGGAAAAATCTCCGCTTACTTCTTCTTTCTGCAAGAAGATGGTTTGGATACCCATTTCCAGTATCATGTCTATATTGTCCTGGTCCAGCACGCTGTCGCGGTCCAGTACCACTTCATTACGCTCTATGGTCACTACTTCACCGGTGTCCTCATCTACAAAGTCCTCTGTCCAGCTGCGCAGTACACGTGCTGCCAGGCGGCGGTTGATGTTGGCTTCCAGTTTGGCTTTTTCAGCCTTCACCTCATCAGCCATACCAAACAGCTGCAGTATGTCCTTATCCGTTTCGTAACCTATGGCACGTAGCAGTGTAGTAACCGGGAATTTCTTCTTACGGTCGATGTACGCGTACATCACATTGTTGATGTCTGTAGCGAACTCCATCCATGCACCCTTGAATGGGATAACACGGGCGCTGTATATTTTGGTACCGTTGGGGTGTACACTCTGGCCGAAGAATACGCCAGGGGAACGGTGCAACTGCGATACTACCACACGCTCAGCACCATTTACTACAAAGGTACCACGTGGGGTCATGTATGGTATATTGCCCAGGAACACATCCTGCACGATAGTTTCAAAATCTACGTGTTCTTCATCATTACAACTCAGGCGCAGTTTAGCTTTCAGCGGCACAGAGTATGTAAGGCCACGCTCCATACACTCATCTATAGTGTAGCGTGGCGGGTCTATAAAGTAATCCAGGAATTCCAGCACGAAAATGTTGCGGGTATCCGTAATGGGGAAATTCTCCTTGAATACGCGGAAAAGCCCTTCATTATCGCGTTTGTCCGGAGTGGTCTCCAACTGGAAAAAATCCTGGAACGATTGCAACTGGATGGCCAGCAGGTCGGGCGTAGCAGCAACATCGTGGATCTTCGCGAAGTTGATACGGCCGGTTGCGGTTCTTTTTTGTGGTAAAGCCATAGTATAAGAAAAACACTTTTTAACGAACAAAAATAACCCGTCCCGAAAGGCATGACCTTTCAGCACAGGCAATAAATTATATTAACAAAATACGATCAAAAACAATTTGTGCACGTACAAGCTACCGGAAAATGGATGGCAAATATAAGAAGAGTCTACTAATAATCAAAAAATATTCCAATTTTTCAATAATGGCAAAATTTATACCGAAATAACTGAAATTTATTTTATTGTAACATCTAATCCAAGGTATTTTAAAATGTGATCAACAACTACATTTAAAAAGCAAAAATATAGCACCTATCTGTTAAAACGAAAGTCCAATATATAGAATTAATATTTTGTAGATTCATAAATAATATGATTACCACTTTAACCGACCCACTATTCTATGCTACAGAAAAGGTTTAATATAAGGACATTTACGCTACTGATATACATTTCTTCTTTTTGTTTTGCATGCAAACAAAAAGAAGAAACTTGCATACAACAAAAATTCAGAATGGGTAGCGGTATATATTTAGCGGATTTAACTTAAATGATCTGGACACAATAATTATCAAGACATATACACCTGATAACCATTTCAATTCAGTCATTTCAACAGATACAGAAATAAGTCGCCCAATACTTCAAAATGGCATCATTTATAGATACGACTCTACTTTTGCATTCGTCAATACCGCCACTTAATTCGCTTCTATCGAAGATACCTTTGACATAAGCATCACGATACCGTCAAAAAATAAAACATATAACGTGCATGCGCTTACGGCAAAGACACATTACTGGTATATCAGGCTATTGGCTGCAGGGAACGGAGATGTATGTGGCGCCTGATGCAATAATGGTAAATGGGGCAATAGACACCTTGATCGAGTTAAAGCATTTTGCCTTCATTATCAGCAAGTAAATATTATTTTCTATTGGCTCGAAACTTCTATTAAAAAAATATTTACAAATGTTTGTTTATTAGATTTCTGCTATTATTTTTATGGCTCACAAACAAAAACCTATGAAAAAGCTTATTCCCCTCGCAGTAATCGCAATGTTCGGTGCACTGTCATTTGTTGCATGTAAAAAAAGTAGCAGCGATCCTGTCGGTAACTACAACTGTGTTTGCTCATCTACAAGTGGTGGAACTACAACGTACGATACTATTCCGATAAACAATCAAAAGAAGAGCGTTGCAACCTCAGCATGCAATCAATCAACTACAACACTGGGTGGCGGTTTCAGCTGCAAACTCCAGTAGTTTTAAAGTATCAACTTTATTCTTTATAAAGGGCCTAACGGGCCCTTTTTTTATATAGTGGATGTCTTTGGCATTGCTTACGGCACTTAATCATTGCTTCCGTTTCTTACGCAGCTATCAAAGGTTCGTTCTCTTTTACATGCACAGATACACCAGAGTAAGTGCTGCTTTTAAAACCAGGAGATAATAGTAAGACTAAAATCCTATTTTTACTTTCCTATCTATCTTCGCTGACCCATGCGCACAAAAAATATCCTTCTCGTTCTGCTCTCTATCATCATTGGCGCAGTATTCCTCTACTCTGCCTATACCAAGCTGTACCCTATACAGCGGTTCGAGTATACTATGGTGGATACGCTGCACCTGCCCTGGGTACTTGCTGCAATGGCTGCCCGTTTTTTTATTGGGTTCGAGGCCGCGCTGGGGTTACTGATAGCCACTCATTTCTATGGCAAGGGCAAGTGGGTACTAAAGGTAGCGCTGTTGTTGCTTGTAGTATTCAGCATATACCTGGCCTACTTATGGGCCACAAAGGGCAATAATATCAACTGCGGCTGCTTCGGCGACGATATATGGATGAGCCCAAGTGCCTCACTCATCAAAAATGTATTGCTGATAGCAGGCATTACTCTGCTACATTTGTACCAGAAAGGCTGGCAGTTCAAAAGGTATAATGCTATTACAGTAAGCATATTAGTAATGCTGGTGGCACTCCCGTTCTTCATTTTTGCCATACCGGGTAATGAGCCCCAGTGGCTGCAGAAGAACAGCTATAAAGTAGACCTCTCCAGCCTGTACGCTCCGGATAAGAAAGATACCCCTGCTGTAGACCTGCAGAAAGGCAAACATATTATCGCTTTTCTCAGTTCCACCTGCCCACATTGCCAGATGGCAGCCTACAAGATGCACCTCATGAAGCTGAACGACACTACTCTTCCACTCTTCTTTGTGATAGGTGGCACACGCGACCTTACACATTTTTGGGAGAAGACACAAGCTAAGAACATCCCTTATACACGTTTAGCTCAGGACCCTTTCATTAAACTTGCTGGCACCAGCTGGCCAGCGATATACTTTGTAAGCAACGACACTGTTGTTGCCAAAAGCAACTATGTAACCCTTAGCCAGCAACAAGTAGAAGATTGGTTGAAAAAGTAAGAATATTTTAACAACTCCATAATATTTAACCCATTCCTGCGTTAACTTTATAAGAAATAGTATAATAGTAAAGCTGAAGTAGGTATCTAATTTGGCTTGGTTGTTGATACACTTTACTTGTACCTATTGTGAACATGCAATTGTAACGCGGATGTATTATTGTTTACCTAAAAGGAATACGAAGAACCCTATCTGGCTTATGATCACCTTGGTCTGCTTCTATGCGGGTATCATCACGCTCATGTTAGAGACCAATAAGGGTACAGATACTCGTTTTACTCATTCCATTCCTGTTTATTCAAACAGTACAGCTTACCCACAGGTGGCGGTTACCCCTTAAGTATCCTTTTACTATTCCCTATTGTTGCGGGTCTTGGGCTTCCTGTTCGCGTGCGTTCAGTTCCTGCATGGTACTATAGGCTTTATAGGCATTTGCTGTATCGCCTTTCGCCTTATACATCTGGGATAACAGATCATAGAACTGTGCTTGAGATGGATCGAGTTCTATAGCCCTGTTTAGTGAACTTATAGCCTGGTCCACCTGTC
The DNA here is from genome assembly GCA_965276955.1 of Flavipsychrobacter sp. GTDB lineage: Bacteria > Bacteroidota > Bacteroidia > Chitinophagales > Chitinophagaceae > JABDEZ01. The sequence continues at coordinate 22,872 of CBDIBP010000011.1, read as the reverse complement.
CTGCTCCCCCCAATACTATAGCATAGTTAGCATATACTATCTCATCAGTACTATCGCTTTTTATGTAGGAGGCATACTTCTGTATGGCAAGCGGAATGTCTTTTTTCTGCATGGCTTCGTGCGCTGCTATGCCGTCCCAATTGGTCCTCTTTATAATAACGCTCAATGGCACACCATCTACCGTAAATGCCTTCACTACATTTGCAGGGGGCCAGTGTCCGTTCTGCATCTGTTCTGCAGATATGAACCGTGGATAGTCCACATAATAGTCCCAATTGCTCTGGCTTCTTTCGTAATATCTACCATACCCCGCGCCCAACCATGCTGTATCTTTTGCAAAATACTTATCAAAACCCAGCATGTTCGATAGCACTATTACCTTTCTGCCGGGTATAGGTTTCACATTTTTAAGTATCCACTCTGCGGCCTGCCTGTTGGTATTCTGGTAATAGTCAAGGTCATAATAACCGAAAGCACCTTTCACCCCGCCTTCCAGTTCATTAAAGTATACATACTCGTTCGGGTGGCTTTTAAATATCCATATCACTGATGGCAGTAGCCCTACTATAGCTATTGCAACGGGTATCCATTTCAGTTTTGTATTGGCTATAAAACCTGTTAGCAGGTCCCAGCCCAATGCTGCTGCCACTACCCAGTACACATATACAAAAAACACGTGGCGCCAGGTATCGTGCATGCTGGAGTGTTTGTATATCATATATAGCAGTGGGAACAAAGCTGCATACACCACTACTATAACTGGATACAGGCCATACTGCTTCTTAGCTCTTAATATCAGCACCACAAAGAGTGCCACTCCTAACAATACTATTATAGGGTTCGATATCATGATCCATTTGAACTCATAATACCACGGCATATGGTTATTATAGTGGAAAGACCCCTCAAATAATACACGCAGTACGATGTCGATATTGGTCATCCCTCTCAGCGACTCCAGCGAGTGCGATATAGGTGCTTCAAATCCAAATGGCCATGCTGACAGGCCTATGATATAGCCACCAAGTAGCACGGAGACCATGGCCAGCAGCAGCTTTTTAAGCAACTTAGCATTATCAGCCTTCAAGACCGCCCTGAAGTCTTTATTCAGAAAATAATACAGCGCAGTAAATAATACAATGTAAGAACCCAGCAGCAATCCTCCTGCAGGGCGCGAGCCGAACGCCAGCCCAAACCCAATGCCAAGTATGATAGCGTGCTTCCAGACCTTGTTAGGGAAGTCTTGCAGCAGCGCCATTAAGCCATACATGGCTATGATGAAACCACATGCATGGGGTATATCCTTAGGGTTGTTCATACTCTCGCCAAACAAGCGTGGCGAGAGGAAAATGAATAAAAGTGCAACAACAGCAACTGACCATTTTTTACTGATGCGGAATGTGAAGAGGCCCGTAAATATCATCATTACAGCCCCTATTACTGCATTACAAAAATGCTTCAGGTCCAGTATGAATATATTGGGGAACCAGTGGTGCAATATCTCTGTATAATAATCAAAAAGGCCACCGTACAGCTCCATACCTTTGAATTGCAAGCTTTTATTCTCGTAGCTCAGCGCCTGTTTGTCGCCGTGAAAAAAGTAGTTATAGATATCCTGGCCGTAAATGATCTCCAGCCATTCATCTCCGTTTTGGCCGTAACTATGGCTCAAGTAAGGTAAGAGTACCAGTATAAAAGCGCTAAGTACAAGGAACACTGTCCTCCACATACGCGATTCCTGTACCTGCAAAGATGCTACTTGAGCCATTTAGATATATTTTATAGTGCTTGTGCTAAATATAGAAGGCCATAAAAATAATGCAATTCTTATGTAGTTGCACCATCTGTAGCAGAAAGATAGCACATAAAAATGTTCATTTTTGTAGTCGCGCCATTAGCATCAGTAATGTTCTCTTTTCTGCTTTAGCAAAATAATGTCAACGGCTATGTATCCAATAAGATGAGTAAGCATCACTTAACTTTTTTTTACTTATTTCTTCTCATGTGAGTTGCTTTATTCATGCGCGGCTCATACATTTACAAAAAACACTTTATGAAACGCACCTATTTCCTTGCAACCACTGTTGCATTATTATTTATGGCCACACTTAGCTATGCCGAGAAGGTGAAAGAAGTGAGCGGCAACCTCAACATTTTAAAAGGGATAACGAAATTGAATGTACAATATGACTACAGCCACCTGGATGTAGGCAAAAAATCGGAAGGTGAATATGTAAAAGAAAAGAAAGACTCCTATAACGAAAAGGAGGCCGGAAAGGGTGACAAATGGGCCGCAAACTGGGTGGCAGATAGAAAGAGTCGTTTTGAACCACGTTTCGAGCAGGAATTCAATAAGATAAGTGAGCCCATGAAAGTGGGCAGCAACCCTAACGAGAAATACACTATGATCATAAAGACCTTATTTATAGAACCTGGTTATAACGTTGGTATCACAAGAAAGAATGCGTATATAGATGTGGAAGTTTGGATAGTAGAAACGGCCAACCCTACTAATGTAGTAGCTAAACTTACTTGCGAAGACTGCCCCGGCGGCACTTTTGGTGGTTTTGACTTCGATAGCGGCGAACGCCTTAAAGAATCTTATGCTACTGCGGCTAAAGGTCTTGCTAAATATTTCAATAAGAACATCGAATGATAAATAGCAATTTTAAGAAGTAAAAAGAGAGGCTATACGCCTCTCTTTTTTTATATATTCCTATGTAACTGTTTGCATTTATTTATTGTATATCAGGCTGGTTGTTCTATATCCCGTCCCTGTATTGCTATACCAGTCGGCATAGTTTGTACCACCACTTTGAGCCCAGTCCAGGAAGTGTGGGTATGCTGTATTGATGGCAGTTTGTTCCACAGGATAGTTGAACCCCTGTGCAAAGTTGATACCCCATGGCCAGTTGGCAGCTGACAGGTAGTAGCGACCGGAACTCACACTTGAGTTGTCATTACCAGTGCCAAACAAACTTTTATCAGCTTTGTCGGTGGGTGCGTTGCCGGCCAGGTGTATCTCTGTGGTCCTGTGCATCTGGCTGATGACGAATGGATTATATGGCATCGTGCCTACCGCAGCAGAGGTCTGCGGACTACTGAACAGGATATCTACCACAGCAGTATCGCCGGTTATTTTCGGAGATGCGGGAAGTGTATTGATAAAGCTGGCATTACCAACGTTATGTATCAGGTCAAGTGAATTATCAAAAGGCACAATAACGGCATAGGTCTGACCAGCTTCCGTACCATTGGCAGATGTGGTGATATAGTTGTTGGTGAGCTTCTGGCCGGTAACGCTTCTTACTACCGACGGAGCAAAAGGAAATTGCACACCAAAACCATTGGTATAGGTAGCGCCTGCAGCCTGCACGGCATATGAACACTTCATCTCTACTATATTGTTCGCCGCATTTGATATATAAGCGTAGTTATAATTCACCACAAGGTCGTTCATATCATAGTCGCCTGTCTTGGGCCACAGGTCCTCAAATGCCAGTGTGCCCCATATACCTTGTGCAGGTGCATAGTTGATATAAGCTCTTGTAGCATCGTTAGGGAACTGATCGAACACATCCGACACACCATCACCATCGCTGTCTGTTGGTACATCTATAGGCTGTACACCGCCTGTGGAAATTGCAGTGACAGGATTGGACGTACAATAAAATACGAGATCATTAAAATCATTATCGCTGCCACCTGTCTGGCGATTCAGGTCTTCGAAACCTATCAGGAAGAGGTTTGACGCCGCGTAATTCAATAAGACGGCATGACGCTGCAGGCTGGCATTTGTTTCGGGATTGTAAGCATCATCTGAATAAAATTTGGTGGCACTGGTGTTCACTCCGCCAAGTGACCAGCCATTAGAGAACAATACAAAACCAATAGTATAGCCCGGCTGGAAACGGCCTATTTTCACCTTATTGCCCGATATAAGTCCACCACCACTACCCTGTGCACTGGCATTTGGGAAGATATGGTATATGGTATCGATATTTGCTGCTGAAGCGGGTGGATTGCCTGTAGGATAATAATAATATCCTAACGAATTAAGATTACCGGCACCCTCGGAAACGAAGGTGACCCAAACGTCTGAAAGCGCTGTAATATAGAGGTCGGTAGTTGCCGATGAAGATAGATAGGAAGGATGAGAGGTGGGGAGCGCAACACCTTCTGGGAGTGAAGCGTTCACATTACTAAGCAGGGTACTGGAAATAACATCGTTCGTACTTTCCAGGTAGTTGGGCCTGCCGTTCAGGAAGTTATAAGAGCCCGGGTATTTATATTGTGTGGTACCGGTCGTTTTAAAAAGACTACCCTCCAACTTTTGCAGTGGTTTTGCAAAGTACGCTACCACGTTACCGCCATACCCATTTGAGCCGCCTATAGTGCCGCTTATATTATTGCCGGATATGAACGTTTTTGCATAGCGCATTAGCCCCACATAAGCAGGGTCTACATACAGCGTATCTATATAAGATGGCAGATCCATACTACCGGTCACATTACCATTGGCATCGCTCACCAGTTTCAGCAATGCAGTTTGGTTGCTGGCATAAGAAGTGGTGTAGAAGCTAACGGGTACACCTTTTATTGGCTGGTCATCGTTGGTCAGCAGTTTTACCTGCACGCTTACCTTTCTCGATGTGCTGAAGTTAAAGCCATCAGGGGCTATTTTTGATGAAATGGTACCCGTGGTATTTTTCTTACACGCGACAACAGACATCAGGGCCAGAACGGCCAATACTGACATGTATCCTTTATGCATAACATTATGTTTTCTCTACGGCAAATGTAATAGCTATATTCAACAATGTTTAATTTCGAATATCATTATTTCTACGTAAGCAAGTTCTTTAATAGGGGATTTATAGTTGTTTTTTATGCACATAAGTAATTAATCTTTTGAAATTTCCGGTCAGTAGAAAAAAAGAAAAACGGTAATTTGGGAGGCTGCTGAAGGGTGAAATGCAATATGGTGGCTCACATTATTTTAATAGCAAATTTCTGGTTTTTACCGGTTTTTACTGCCACCGGAAAAAGCAATACAGCCTTCTACAAAGGAGAGCAACTGCTGCCATCGATACAAATTTACGAAGGGTGGGAAAGCTTGCCTAATAAGGATATCCACATTTTTTTGTAATTGAGGAGATAGTCGAAATCACATTATATAAATAGCCTTTAAAAAATAATTTACAATATTGCATCACCAAAACAAGAAAATGAAACATACCCTAACTATCGCTTTTGTGTGTTTACTCGTAGGCACAGCGTGTACCAAAAAATCCAGTACCGCTAACACCACCCCAAAAAACGATTCAACTACATTTGAGTTTTATAATCAACTTGATACCATTTGTTTTTTTGATATTTATAGATCATTGTCCGACTATAGCAACAATGCAAATGTTATGATGACTATAAAGGTGAGCTCCTATGAGCAAAAGACGGTGAAGGTAGCCAATAGCCCTTTATATATAGACGAGCACACATCGAATTACCAGATCACTAATTGGTCGTACCAACGATATATCGATACAAGTAACAATACTGTTTTCTCTGACCCAATAAAAATTACATCTTACAGAAGTGGATTTGGGACTCCTGATTACATGTTTCAGATGCCTAATAACGACAGGGCGATTTTGCTTAACAATACGCAGATAAGTACAAAATGGAAAGTAATAGATGCTTTTCAATATGTGAACTATACGTGGATCTCTGTTTGGAACACACTGAACACAAACCAAAAAAACATGTCGATAGTTTTCAACAAAAATTTTACGACAACATTTGTTGATAGTAGTGGTATTCCTAAGGAACTTATGTTTACACATGATGGGTACCCTGGCAATTTGTCCGGAAACTTCATTAAACGAAATGATTCCAATACCAGATTTGTTCCTGCAGAAGGTTATTTTTATAATGCCAATGCTGATTGGGTCATCTCAGACTCAGCCGGGATTCCACAATGGAATATGCTTGCTATTCCGCCATTCACAAATTCCACTGACACCATCGGTTTTAGCTATTACGGACAATACTCGACAAGGTATATTTTCTTGAAACAGTAGTACGAGCTATCATCTACAACCTCACAAACTCTATATCCGCACCAACCCCAAATGCAACCCGTATACGCTCCTCATGCGTATCAGTAAGTATCACCTGCCCAAAGTCGGGAGTGCGGATAATGGTGAGTAGCGCCTCAATGCGTTGCTGATCCAGCTTTTCAAACACATCATCGAGCAGCAGTATGGGCAAGTGGCCCATCTCTTTACTGAGGAAGGCATATTGCGCCAGTTTTAGCGCGAACAGGAAGCTTTTCTTCTGGCCCTGCGATGCGTATTGCTTTACCGGCATATTGCTGAGGAGGAACGCCCAGTCGTCTTTATGTATACCGCGTAGGGTGCGCTGGTAGCGCATATCATGCTGCAGGCCATCGCGCAGCCACTGACCCAACGTTTTTTGCGAAAGGTCGCTTTCATAGATCACCTGCAATATCTCCTTACCGCCCGATAATCGATGGTAAAAATCATTGAGCATGGGCAGGAACTGCGATAAAAATTGGGTGCGGCGCTCATATATATATTGCCCGTCCTCGGCCATACAGGCATTATAATAATCCAGCTCCGTATGGTCGGGGTTCATGGCCGTCACATGCATCTTCAGCCATGCGTTGCGCTGCAGCAGTATGCGTTGGTACCGCAGCAGTTTATCCAGGTAAGCACTGTCTACCTGGCCCAGTATACTGTCTACCCATTTGCGGCGCAGTTCGCTGCCATCGTTGATGAGGGCTATATCATCAGGCGCTATCATTACGGACGAGAAATTGCCTATGTGGTCGGTCACTTTTTCATACTCTACCCCATTGTCCATTATCTCTTTTTTGCCCTGCCGCCACTTGCAGCTGATGACATGGATGCGACCCTCTTTATCAAAATTACCTTCTATGCGAAAGCCATCCATACCTGCCTGCACATTGTTTTGCTGCGATGCATTGAAGTAGCTTTTGGTATAACAGAGATAGTAAACAGCATCGAGCAGGTTGGTCTTGCCACTGCCGTTAGCCCCGGTGATACAAGTTACCGCTGCTGTAAATTGATATGATGCCGAAGAATAATTACGGAATTGGACTAATATTATTTTATTTAGGCGGCTCAATGGGCAAATTGAAACAAAAGTTTTTATATTTTCGCACAAACTTAAAAAATAATGCAAACACCTTTTGGCAAGGAAACATATTTATATTGGTATGAGATCATGCTATTGATGCGTCGTTTTGAAGAAAAAGCGGGTCAGTTATATGGTATGCAAAAGATACGGGGTTTTTGTCACTTATATATAGGCCAAGAGGCAGTAGCTGCAGGTATAATGACCGCTACGCGCGATGACGACAATTTACTTACTGCCTACCGCGACCACGCGCTGGCCATAGCAAAAGGAATAAGCGCCAACGAATGTATGGCCGAACTATATGGTAAAGCTACCGGCTGCACCAAGGGCAAGGGTGGAAGTATGCACTTCTTCAGCAAAGAAAAAAGATTTTTTGGCGGCCACGGTATAGTTGGCGCACAAATAGGACTGGGCGCAGGTATAGCATTTGCAGAACAATACCAAGGTACAGACCGTGCTACCATATGCCTGTTTGGCGATGGCGCTGCACGCCAGGGTATACTACACGAGTCGTTCAACATGGCAGTGCTGTGGAAACTACCGGTAGTTTTCATTTGCGAGAACAACTACTATGCAATGGGAACATCGGTAGAAAGAACATCGAAAGTAAGCGATATATACAGACTGGCAGATGCATATGACATGCCTGGCGACAGTGTGGACGGTATGAGCTGCGAAGAGGTACACACTGCTATAGAGCGCGCTGTGAAACGTGCACGTGAAGGCGGCGGGCCTACCTTCCTGGAAATAAAGACCTACCGCTACCGCGGCCACTCTATGAGCGACCCTGCGAAATACCGCACTAAGGAAGAACTGGAAGAGTATAAGGATAAAGACCCTATAAACCAGGTGCTGCAGGTGATAACCGACAAAAAATGGGCTACAGAGGCTGAGATAGAGGCTATAAACGAAAAAGTACGTTTAGAAGTAGAAGAGTGTGTGAAATTTGCAGAAGAAAGCCCGTATCCTGATGACAGCGAAATGTACAAGGATATATATGTAGATGCGAACTACCCTTATATTGTAGACTAACAAGGCCTATCTTAGATAGTAAAGGAGCAATAAAATAGAATTTACAAAACATTAAAACTAAAGAAATACAATTTTAAATGGCGAATACATCAAGGACCCAACCAGGTGAGGAAAGGATAACAACAGTAGCAGAGACCAACCCACTTGAGAAGATACAGAACGCTTACGAACTGAATCAGAAACCTATCAATACCATAGCTGCTATCATCCTTATAGCTGTAGTAGGTTACTTTGGCTATGCTAAGCTATACAAAGCGCCACGCGACGAGAAAGCTGCTACCGCTGTATCTTATGCACAGCGCTACTTCCAGGCCGACTCTCTTAACAGCGCACTGAATGGTGACGGGCAACACCCAGGGTTCCTTACTATAATAAAAAGGTATAGCGGCACCAACACTGCCAACCTCTGTGAGTACTATGCAGGCGTTTGCTACCTGCAAATGGGCGACTTTAACAACGCCATAAAGTACCTGAAAGAATTTGACGGTAAAGGCACCCTGATAGGCTACCAGGCTGACGGCGACCTTGGCGATGCATACATGGAAAGCGGCAACGTAAAGAAAGCTATAGAATGCTACAACAAAGCTGCCAGCAACAACGACGACCTGATGACTCCAACTTACCTGTACCGTGCAGGTCTGGCTTACGAAAAAGACAACCAGCTGGAAGAAGCTAAAAAAGCATACACACGCATACGCAACGAATATCCGCGCAGTACGCAGGCACGCGATATGGATAAGTACCTGGCACACCTGGGCGTTCTCAATCCATAAAAAATGATATAACAATATTGCTATCCCCTTTTTACCTTTGAGTAAAAAGGGGATAGTTTTTTTATGGCCATAGTACAGCACAGCACATTACTAACAGATACGGGAACACTTCAGGAATTGAAACAAGCCAAGGTAGCGATAGTATACACAGAGTGGAACGACAAGATAATACGGGAGCTGAGGAATGGCTGCGAAAGTATGCTGCACCGCTTTGGAGGCAGCATTATTGAGAACCTGGCAGTACCAGGCTGCTTCGAGATACCATTTGCCTGCAAAGAACTGTGGCAGCACTATGAGCACAAGGAAGAAAAACCGGAGGCCATAATAGCCTTTGGGGCAGTGATACGCGGTGGCACCCCACATTTTGAATATGTATGCAAAGCAGTGACCGAAGGTATACTGCAACTGAACCTGATGCTGCCTGTACCGGTGATATTTGGCGTGCTAACGCTGGACAATGAAGAGCAGGCCTGGGAGCGCCTGGGCGGTGCCCACGGACACAAAGGTGAGGAAGCTGCAATAACAGCATTGAAAATGATAAAGAACACCAGAAAGAAAAACGGTATTTTGTAGCCCCATGCCAACGAAAGTACAACTCTTCATACCCTGCTTTATAGACCAGCTATACCCGGAGACCGGCATGAACATGGTGCGCGTGCTGGAGCGGCTGGGCTGCGATGTGCACTATAATGCCAAACAAACCTGCTGCGGCCAGCTGGCCTTCAATGCCGGGTACCATAACGAAGCAAAGGCTGTAGCTACCAAATTTTTGCACGACTTTGATGGTGATGGGTATGTAGTAGCACCCAGTGGCAGCTGCATAGGGTATGTGCGCAACAACTTTGATGAGCTGCTGAACAACAGCAGCGACCATAACCTGGCCAACAAGGTGCGCCAAAACGTATTTGAATATACTGAGTTCCTTACCGATATACTGAAAGTAGAAAAGATAGGAGCTACCTTCAATGGTAAAGCTACCTATCACGATGCCTGCGGCGCACTACGCGAGTGTGGCATAAAGCAAGGGCCAAGGAAACTACTGCAACAAGTGAAAGGACTGGAAATTGTGGAAATGGCCGAGTGTGAGACCTGCTGTGGCTTTGGGGGCACCTTTGCTGTAAAGTTCGAGCCAATATCTATGGGTATGGCACAGGTAAAGGTGAAGAGCGCTATGGATACAGGAGCACAATACATCATCACTACCGATACCAGTTGCCTGATGCATATGCAAGGCTATATAGATAAAAATAACCTGCCTATACAAGCGGTACATATAGCTGATGTACTTGCAGCACAGTAATGCTAAGTGCTATTCCCACTTGAATAGTTTAGCCGCGGCTACATACACTATCACACCCCACAGTACCAGTATCAGCAGGTCTACGCGAACAGCCCAAAGTCCTACCCCATCGAATGCTATTTTCCGGAGCGCATCGTTAAGGTAAGTAAGGGGCAGGGCCCTGCATAGCGGTTGCAGCCATTTAGGAAAATTGTCGATAGGAAAGAAGGTACCCGCCAGCAGGAATTGTGGTAATGTAATGAGGTTGGACAATGGCGGAATACTGCTCTCACTCTTGGCAAGGCTGCTGATGATGAAGCCAAACCCCATGAACACCAGCATACCCAATGCACAGACCACCAGCATAGTTGCAAATGTAAGCCACCCATGCAGCAATGTATACCCGAACGCAAGGTGACCGATACCTATAATAACAATAGCGCCACTTATCTGGAACAACATACGAGCTATACCCTCGCTCAGCACTATCACCTCGCGCTTAACAGGAGTAGCAAAAAAACGTTTTAATACCAATGTTTGCCTGAGGTTGAAAAACACGAATGCCGTACCGAAAACACCGGCGGCAAGTAAGGAGAATCCCAACTGACCGGGAAGTATAAAATCTATGGTCTTGTATTCGCGTACCTGGCTCATTTGCACATCTACCTTTGCCAGCAGGGCTATGCGTTTTTGTATCTCAGGGTCGCGGCGCTGCACTATGCTGTTAATGATCTCCTTCAGTTGCATGGCCTTATCGGCAAGTGCGTTGGATGCGTTCAGTGTCACCAGGTATTGTGGCACTGCTCCGTCCGGTTGTTTTTTAACGGTTACTGCTGCAACTATATCACCTTCTGATAACGACTTATTAAGCGTAGTACTGTCTGCTTGCGGTACCCATTTCAGCATAGGAGCACGATGCAGCATTGCATACATGCTATTAGTGGTGTCGCTGCCCTGCGCATCAGATACTTTTATGGTGTACGAACGACTATTGCCCAAGAAGCCAAAAACAAGGATGAAAATAAGTGGGAATGCTATACTGAAAACAATAGCAGACGGACTTTTAAATATGGATTGTAAACTGGCTTTTATCAGGGCGCGCATAGCGCGGACATTACTATATGTGGCCATATGGGTATTAAAAATAGAAAGAGCAAAGGTAGTAAAGCCATCGCGTAAAGAAGCGGCATAAAATTACCATATTTAGTTGTTGTTAAAATATACCTTGCTGCAACGTATATGAGCTATAATGGGTAAATTACAATGTTTAACAGACAGGCAGTACTACTAATGAAAGGAAAGATCGTCTTATTTATTTTATGTCTTTTAGTGCCCTTGCAGGTGCTTGCATCCAAGATATTCATACCCATGGATGCAGAGACCCAGACCAACCACCTGAAGGCATATGGGGTGGCATATGAAGCGCTGAAAGAATCGGTGGGGGTTGATTGGTTGCTTAACTACAAAGGGGGCAGCTTTGGCATAGACCGTGTAGAAAGTATAGAGCGCCTGTGCAAACTACGTGGCGTTAGCTACGAAGTGATGAGCGATGCACAGTACCTGGGTATTATGGACCAGATAGCGAACCCCGACTTTAATGGAGATATCATAAAGCTGGAGAAAGCGCCCAAAATAGCAGTATATACCCCACTAAATAAAGAGCCCTGGGACGATGCAGTGACCCTTGTACTTACCTATGCAGAGATACCATTTGAAAAAGTATATGATGATGAAGTGCTGGATGGCAAATTGCCCACTTACGATTGGCTGCACCTGCACCACGAGGACTTTACCGGGCAGTATGGCAAGTTTTGGGCCAGCTACCGCAACGCGCCATGGTACGTAAATGATGTAAAAACAGCAGAGGCCCTGGCCGCAAAGCACGGGTACAAAAAAGTATCGCAACTGAAACTGGCAGTGGCTAAAAAGATAAGGGATTTTGTAGCGGGTGGTGGGTACATGTTTGCCATGTGCTCTGCAACAGATACTTATGACATTGCGCTGGCTGCGGAGAATACAGACATATGCGCAGAACCATTTGATCATGACCCCATGGCGCCCGATGCACAGCAAAAACTGGACTTTACCAAGTGTTTCGCTTTCAAGGATTTTACTATTGTTACCGACCCATTTCACTACGAGTATTCTAACATAGACAATACAGAGCTCAGGCACGTACCTATGGACCTGGATTACTTCACTCTATTTACGTTCTCCGCCAAGTTCGATCCCGTGCCTACTATGCTGTGCCAGGACCATACGACCACTATAAAAGGCTTTATGGGCCAGACAACAGCCTTCCGTAAGGATGTTATAAAATCGGGGGCTTTGATAATGGCAGAGAACAAATCGGCCAATGAAGTGCGTTACCTGCATGGGGAATACGGCAAGGGCACCTGGACCTTCTACGGCGGCCACGACCCTGAAGACTACCAACATAATATAGGAGACCCACCAACAGACCTTTCACTACATCCTACATCTCCTGGCTATAGGCTGATACTTAACAATGTATTGTTCCCTGCAGCTAAAAAGAAGCCAAGGAAGACGTAAGGAGTTATTCATTTTCTTCCAGCATCTTCATTAGTTGCTGTATCTCGTTTCCTTTATAATCTTCTTTGCGGTATTGATAGCAGAGGCTTAACTCTTCCAGCATTTTATATATGATGCGGCGGGTAGTGGTGAACAAGGGGACACAAGTTTCCCCTCTTTATACGATACCCATTTTGATCAAGAAAACAGTTCGTTTGCGCAATTGCACCAAAGGGGAAATAATACAACTTGCTATTATTGCTATTAGGATTTCATTGTTTATTAATTGTTAGCGTAAAATATTAATATTGTGCTACATAACACTAAAAATATCTTGGGCATCAAGGTTAATCATGACCCTATACCCATTTTCACAATCTTTATTCCTTAAAAATGTTATTGGGAAAGTGCTAAATAATCTTTCATTGAAATCTTCCATATATTTTACATTCTCTAATTTAGTTGCATTAATCTCATAACAGCATAAGGCATATTTGATGTTAAGATTACAGTTGAAAAAAAAACTAACTATTTCCCCAATTTGATCAATGTTTACTTGAAATTCATTTTTTTTTAAATACAAAATCTCCTATCCCCACTACCAATTCCAGATATTCCACGTCCTTTTCTCGCGTCCAATCTTGCAATAAATATGTAATAACCTCTTTTTTGGAAAATAAAAGGCTATCATATTCTGAAGAAATTTTAAATTTTTTGGCACAATGCTCAAGCTCTGCAACTGTAACATCTTCGCTTGCGGCAATAATTGATATAATAAAAAATTCTGGCATACTATTATTTCCCCCCCCGTTCTTTCGTATGTACCGCAGGACATCCGGAAGCAGCTACAAGATCAGATCTGCGATCGGTATCAATGTGCTGCTGTTTAGCATAAGTACGAAAGCTTGATCTGTCCATTGTTATGTTCCGTGTCTTTTATACTATGTGTACATAGCCCGTCACGGGAATAACGGAGTTACGGATACTTACTCACTTTCTTCCAGCATCTTCATCAGTTGCTGTATCTCGTTTGCTTTATAGTCTTCTTTGCGGTATTGGTAGCAAAGGCTTAGCTCTTCCAGCATTTTATAAATAATGCGGCGGGTAAGTATGGGCGCAAAGTAGTTGTCGCGATCATCTGCGTTTATCTTATTCAGGTAGTTATCTACATCGTGCTGGGTATATACCATTCCATTCAGCGGGTCTACAAAAAATTGTATCTGCTGCACGCCATTACCATCTGTACTAAAAAAGCTATAAAGGGTATCTATGTATGCAAATACGAATTGCCGAGGCACATTTACCGCAAATATGGGCACATCAAGTAATTCACAAAGAGACAGGAACAATACACCTATTGTGTAGGCATTGCCCTGCTTGCTTTCCAACACCTGATTGATGAAGAAGTATTTTGGGTCACGGTCGGTAAGCTCATGCCCTACCAGTTTGTAGTAGTTATACAGGATGCTGTTGAAAACATTCACCTGCTCCAGCGGGGTTAGGTAATTGTTCAGCTCCAGCCAAATGTTCCTTCTTATCTGGTCGAACTGGGTAAGCAGCGCAGATACATTAAGGTCGGGGAATTGGTAACGGGCAATAAGTATAGCACCACGAAAAAGCTCGGGGTGCTCTGCCTTGTTCCACTCCATAAAGTCGTGCTGCAGATCTTGAAAATGCACACGATGTATAAGCAGTTCTATACGTTCCTGTAGTTCCTCATCTGCAGTTACCTCCCACAGTTGCTCCAGGTTAGGTATTATACCCTTGCCATAATCAAGCAGTTTACCGGCCACGGTATCAAAGACCTCCTCATCGGGGTCATCTATCAATCTTAAAAGGGCCGTTATTTCTTTATTATACTGCATATCCTACACCTGAACCTCTACCTGAATATACAACAAAAATCATTTCGGTTTTCTGCGCGCTACTTTTTTCGGTGGATTTGCCTTTACATCTTCTATTATAGCTTTTACTTCTTCAATAGTAAGCGTCGCGGCGGTCTCCGTCCTTTCCTTAGGTATCTTAAAGTTGCGTAGCCCTTGTTTTATATAAGGACCATATGGCCCCTTGAGTATGCGTATCTTCTCTTTTTCAAAGATCTTGATAGTGCTCTCTTCCGCTGTTTTTCTTTTCTCCTCTATCAGCGGTGCCACTTCTTCCAGCTCCACCGTGTAGGGATCCATTTCTTTCTTTAAAGAATAGAACTTACTGGCGTGCTGGGCATAAGGGCCAAACCTGCCAATATTCACCATTACATCTTCCCCTTCGAACAGACCCAGTTTGCGGGGCAGCCTGAAAAGTTCATATGCCTCATCCAGCGTAATGGTCTCAATGCTTTGATTGGTCCTTAATTTGGCGAATCGCGGCTTTTCTTCATCCTCTGTACTACCTATCTGCACCATCGGGCCAAAACGACCCAGGCGGGCCACTACGGGTTTACCAGTGGCAGCATCAACACCAAGCATACGCTCGCCTTTTATACGGCCAGCGGTTTCCATGGTGTGCTCTACACTTTCGTGGAAGGGATGGTAGAATGTATCTATCATCGTGTTCCATACCGTTCTTCCCTGCGCTATCTCATCAAATTCCTGTTCTATCTTAGCCGTGAAGCTATAGTCCATCACTTTTTCAAAGTATTCATTGAGAAAGTCTGTGACCACCATACCCAGATCGGTAGGGAAAAGTTTTGCGCGTTCGGCACCTACATTTTCGCTGTCCTTATCGTGGGTTATCTTATTGTCTTTCAGTTGCAGTTTGTCAAACTCTCTCTTCACGCCATCTTTATCACGTTTTTCAACGTAGCCACGGGCCTGTACAGTACTGATGGTAGGTGCATACGTAGATGGGCGACCGATACCCAGCTCTTCCAATTTCTTAACTAAGGAAGCTTCTGTATAGCGTGGTTGCGGACGTGTGAAACGTTCAGTAGCCTGCATATGCTGCAGATCCAGTTTTTGTTGTGCTGTTAATGGCGGCAACATACCTTCTGTATCTTCCTCATCATCTTCTTCATCTTTGCCCTCGGTATACACCTTTAAAAAGCCGTCAAAACGTATCACCTCTCCGGTAGCAGTAAGAGGGTCTTCAGGATGCGAGGAAACACTTATTTTAGCTATGGTACGTTCCAGTTGCGCATCAGCCATCTGGCAGGCCATAGTGCGCTTCCATATCAGCTCATAGAGCCTTTTGGTATCGGCGTCGCCTTCATTAGGCGATTCCATATTGGTAGGCCGTATAGCTTCGTGCGCTTCCTGTGCAGAGTCATTCTTTGTTTTGTAAACGCGCTTTTGATGATACCTTTCGCCATACTGATTAGTAATAGCCACCTTAGCGCCGTCCAATGCTGTTTCAGACAGGTTCACCGAGTCGGTACGCATATAAGTGATATGTCCATTTTCATAAAGCTTTTGTGCAAGCAGCATGGTTTTGGATACGGAGTAGCCCAGCTTGCGACTGGCTTCCTGCTGCAGAGTTGATGTAGTGAATGGCGCGGCTGGCGATTTCTTGGCCGGCTTAACCTGCACATCTCTCACCACGTAAGATGCATCGATACATTTCTCAAGATAGCTTCTGGCACTATCTATATCGGCCAGCTTATCAGGACCTTCCGCTTTGAAGGTCACCACCCTGTTATTTATATCAGGCGCTTTAAAAAAGGCCTCTACTTTAAAACTATGTTTGGAGTTGAATTTAGTGATATCCCTTTCGCGCTCTACAATAAGGCGTACGGCAACAGATTGTACACGGCCGGCAGAAAGGTTTTTTTGCATGCTCATTTTGCGCCAGAGTATCGGCGATATCTCGAACCCTACTATACGGTCCAATACCCGGCGTGCCTGCTGTGCATGCACCAGGTCCATATTTACAGTACGGGGACTATCAACGGCTTTCTTTATAGCAGGCGCTGTTATTTCGTGAAAGACGATACGCTTGGTTGTAATAGGATCAAGACCGAGTACTTCGCAAAGGTGCCATGATATGGCCTCTCCTTCACGATCCTCATCGGTAGCGAGCCATACATCGTCACTTTTCTTTGCCAGTGCTTTTAGTTCCTTTACTACTTTTACCTTATCGTCCGATATTTTATATTTTGGCTGGTACCCGTGCTTGATATCAATACCCATATCCTCCTTCTCCAGGTCGCGGATGTGGCCATAACAGGATCTTACTTCAAAATCACTGCCCAATATTTTTTCTATTGTTTTGGCTTTGGCCGGCGACTCAACTATCAACAAGTGTTTTGCCATTCTATACTTTTCTTTTTAACAGACTTTAAATAGCCACTCATTTGTGGCTGGACGTGCAATAATAAAGGTTTGTTTTGTAAAAAAGAAAAAAGGGTAACAAGTATGCTACCCTTTTCCCTTTAAAATTTATTTATAATATTAATGCGCTACAACAAAACGACCTGTTGTGCGTTCGCCGTTAGCTTCTACAGTGTAGAAATAGATGCCTGAAGCTAAAGTTGAAGTATTCACAGTTGCTTTACCGCTTGTAACATTGGTAAAGTTCTGAGCGTTGATAATTTGACCCAGTGTATTAACAACACTAACATTAACTGATGCAGAGCGGCTTAAAGTGAACGGTATGAACACTTCGCTGGTTGCAGGGTTAGGATAAGCGTTAGCTGAAGAGATAGTATTGTTAACATTAGCTACGCCAGCATTAAAGCAACCTGTGCAAATTACGTGGAAAGCATAGAACGGATCATCAAAACCAGCGGTAGCACCGTATTGGTAAGTACTACCAGTGTATTGAACACCGCTAACAACCACACCTTGATTGTTAAGCTGGTACCTGCTCTCGTTAGTAACTATAAGACCTGCATTAAGATCACCTTGCAACTGGTCTGGGAAGGTTGATGCACCATTACGCTCGTAAGTAAGTACATCCCATGTGTTAGCAGAATCTATATCGATGTTAGTGCGATATTTATGTCCGCTGATGAACTGCTGATAGCTCATAACTTTGCCACCCTGTGGAACAGACATTGTAATTGGGAAGGTGAACTGGTGCGTATTTGCACCTAAAGAGTCAGCAAAAGCAGCAGCGTTCAATATCTTGGTGATCTTTATCAAACCTCCTACTGATGATGAAATAGAATTTGTAGCGCTATCATACTTTGCAGTAGCAAAACGTAGTGTACTATCTGGTATGTTAAGGTTATTTAAATAATAAACATCCTTAGCTTGCAATGTAGTAGCATTCGTATTAGGAACATAGGCAACGTATATATTCAAGGTATCAACATAGTTGTTGTATGGCTTTCTAAAATAATATCCTACAACAGTCACGCTATCTACACTATAGGCATTTGTTTTTGAAATACCAAAAGAAGGCTGAGGGTAGGTAGAGTTACTGTTTTGAAAAGCAGCAGGCGTGAACCTTGCGCTCGTAGGATCAAAAGATGTTCCCAAACCAGCGATATACCAGTTAAAGCCTGTAGGATTTCCGTTAGGTACGTACAAAGTTGAATCATTGTATATAGGGAATAGACCTGCAGAAACGCTTAATGTTGCTGCGGCATCAGCGAAACTGAACCATGCACTTTGTGTGCTCGTCTGCTTAGCTTGGGCACTGCCTGCGTACTTTGCCATTGGAGCATGCTTTACAAATGGTAAGCTGCTTGGGGTATTAGTGCCGTGTGTCAAAACAACGCTCTGGTTGTCTTGTGCATTAACAGCAGTTACAATAAAGCCTGCTGATAATAGTAAAAATAATTTTTTCATGTAAAAACAGTTTTTGTTATAGAACGATGTGGTAAAGATAACGAATAGATAACTATCCCCCCAAATAAAAATTGCGCAAATAACATGCCAAGTGTTAAAGAATATACAATTTCATTCGCTGGCGATTGACCGTTACTTTTGCGCCACAATATATAGTATAAGTATGCTGCCACAATTTGATAATACAGAAATAGCATTTAAATATCGTAGCAATGGCGACCTGAAACAGGCGCGCTTCCTCTTTTCATCAATGGGCTCACCTTTGCTCACTGCTATTGGTATGCGCGCCACTAAAATAGCCGTCGCCTTGCACCTGCCCATAACTGGTCTGGTAAAGAAGACGATCTTCAAACAGTTTTGCGGTGGTGAAACAATAGAGGAAGCAGCAGGAACAGCCGATATGCTGACCAAATATGGAATAGGTATCATACTGGATTATGGCGTAGAGGGAAAGGATGACGAGGCTGATTTTGACCATGCGGTACCCGAATTTATAAAGGCCATAAAGTATGCTGCTTCTCAGAAGAATATCCCATTCATAAGTATCAAGATAACAGGGTTCGCACGTTTCGCATTGCTGGAGAAGATACATGCCGGAAATGCCCTTGATACAAAAGAAAAGGAAGAATGGGATCGCATAAAAGGTCGTATAGACCAGATATGCAGTGCAGCACACCAATACAATATAATGGTACTTGTTGATGCCGAGGAAAGCTGGGTACAAAAACCCGTTGATGACCTGGCCGATATGATGATGGAGCAATACAACAAAGAAAAGGCCATCATCTTTAATACATTTCAAATGTACCGGCACGACAGGCTGGAATTCCTGAAGGTATCATACGACAGGGCTGTTGCAAAAAAATACCTGCTGGGAGCTAAACTGGTACGTGGCGCCTATATGGAAAAAGAGCGTGCACGCGCCGCAAGCATGGGCTATACCTCCCCCATACAATCCAGCAAAGAAAATACTGATAAAGACTACGATGAAGCTGTATTATTCTGCATGGAGCGACTGAATGAACTGGCAGTATTTATAGGTACCCACAACGAGAAGAGTTGCTTTGTAGCGGCGGAGTATATGATGACCCACAATATTCCCCCACAAACGGATCGGGTATATTTTTCCCAGCTTTATGGCATGAGCGACAATATATCGTTCAACCTGGCGCATGAGGGTTTTCATGTGGCTAAATACCTGCCCTACGGCCCGGTAAAGGATGTGCTACCCTACCTGATGCGCCGCGCCCAGGAGAACACATCGGTAGCGGGGCAAACAGGCCGTGAGCTTTCGCTGATAAACAAAGAAATGAAAAGAAGAGCGCTGCTATAGGATCCCAATAAAATGCAAAGAGCCGGTCAAATAGTATTTTGACCGGCTCTTTGCATAACAAATACCTTACAGTTCTTCGTCAGCTTCTTCTTCATCGTCCACCTCTTCCAGGTCGTCGTCTTCAAAAGTGTCTTCATCCTCATCAAGAGCTTCTTCATCATCAAAGTCTTCTTCAGAGTCGTCAACGTCTTCTGTTTCTTCACTCTCCTCTTTAGCAGCTACGGGCATACGTGCCAGCAATTCTTCTGTTTCAAATGCTTGTGTCATGGTAATTGGATTTAAAATTTAGTGGAAAATAGAACTACAAGTTTAAGGATCTTTTGCACCCCAATATTCTCTTCACATAAATTTAATGCCAGTTTAACATCCCGATCGTGGAGAGAAATCAGACAGATTTACCCATTTTTATAGGCCCGTATAAAGTCGGTGACCAGGTAGGCTATCAGCTTCGCATTATAGATATCCTCTATCGCGATTGTCTTCGCTATACCTTCAGGAATATGCAGGTATGCCGCCCTTCCCGCGCCTGCACAGCGGCTCACATATTGCCTGGCTTGCGGCGTAGTGATACCACACGGTGTAGCAGCACTGCTCAAGACACGCTCTATACAATCCAGATCGAGCTCTATACCCCTGTGTGCACCATCAGTATGTTGCAATGCCTCTTCTACACTTTGAGTAAAAGTTTGCCGCTCCCTGATGAATATGTCTTCGTAGGTACTGAAGTATACATTTCGGTCGCTGGCGAGTACATCCATTACGTGCTGGCTGTTATAGTTCTCGTGCAGGCCTACGACCGCATATTTGTCCATATACCCCTTCCGCCGGGCGTAGTGGAATGGATTGCCGCTGTGCCGTCCTTCCATCATGCGGTAGTCGGCGTGGGCATCCAGGTTCATGCAGTTCACCTTTTCGCTACGCACCGTGCTTAGTGCCTGCAGCAACGGGTAGGCATTGTTATGCCCCCCGCCTATCACTATAGGTACCTTACCAGCTACTATTATCTTTTGTACCAGTGCCGATACTGCCTCATCTATATGCACCACTGTTTGTCGCAGCCGGTTCACATCGGCACCTTCGGTCTCTTCCATCAGTTCGGTACAGTCCAGGTGGCCCATCAGTAGTATATCGTCCCCATCCAGGCCTTTGGTATCCTGCACATTGACTATGGCGCGCAGGGCAGGTTCCCACATGGTTTGCGTGCCACCCTTGCCATAGTTGGCACGCACGCCAATATCTTCTGGTATGCCCAGCAGTGCGAACCGGGCATCGCTATTGTGCAGCTCTTCTTCCCAGCTATACTCATGCAGGGTTTGCATCCGCTCACCCAGTTTAGTTTCCCCGGGGCGCCTACTGATGAGCGTATCGAGATAACTCCGACCTGCTATTTGAAATGGGATCATTATTTGTTCTTTGTTTTAGCCCATGCCGCTAATTGTTGCTGCAACACGTTCAGTGGCAAGCAACCATCTTTCAACACCTCATCGTGGAAGCCCGCAATATCAAATTTATTACCCAATAGCGTCTCGTATTTCTTGCGTTCTGCGCTTATGGTCATCTGCCCTATTTTGTAGCTCAGTGCCTGGCCCGGTATGGCCATGTACCGCTCTATCTCGGCAGTAGCTTCCGGTTCGGTGATGCGCTCATGGGCTACCATGTAGGCAATGGCATCTTCGCGACTCATGCCTTTTGCGTGTATACCAATATCCACCACCAGGCGTATGGCGCGGTGTATAGCATCGCTCAGGTGGCCAAAGTATTGGTACGGATTATCGTACATGCCCATTTCCTTGCCCAGTGTTTCGGAGTACAGCGCCCAGCCCTCGCCGTAGGCGCCATACCACAGGAAGCGGCGGAACTTAGGCAGGTCCTTATTCTCCTGCTGTGTAGATATCTGGTAGTGGTGGCCGGGTATGGCCTCATGCAGGAACAGGGTCACCATGCCTACTGCATTGAACTTGGTAGCGTCTATAATAGGCACATAAAAGATACCCGGCCGGGTACCATCTTCCGAGGGCTGGTTATATTCCGCACTTGCCGATGCTGCCCTGAAAGCTTCCGTTTGCCTGATGGTGAACGGCGACTTAGGTACATGGGCAAACAATTTTTTCAGCATAGGGTCTTCCTGTTTCTTTATATTCCAGAAACTATCCAGCACCTGCTGCGCTGTAGTAAATGGGAAGAATTGCTTGTCGGTATTCAGGTAGGTGAAGAATGCTTTCATATCACCTTTAAAGCCCACCTGCTCCTTCACTTTGTTCATCTCGCCTTCCAGCCGGGCTACCTCGCCCAGGCCCAGGTTATAAATGCTATCGGCACTCAGGTCGGTAGTGGTCCAGTACTTGATGCAATATTTATAATATTCCGCACCACCAGGCACAGCGCCTATACCACTTGTGGCCCTGGCCTTCGGCAGGTATTCATTATTAAAGAAATCATACAGCTTTTTATAGGCTGGTACTACTTCGTTGTTTATAGCCTGGGTGTAGGCAGTGGTCAGTTGTTGTTTATCACCAGCCGAAAAGCCATCGGGCAGCGACTTGACAGGCCCGTAAAAAATACTGGCTGTGTCTTTCTTATCTGCTATGTCCTTCAGCTGAGGCAATATCTTTACTACCAGTGTGCGGGGCAGCACCCATCCCGTCTGCATACCCTTGCGCATATTGGCAATGGCAGTATCGGTCCAGGCGGGGAAGATGGCCATGCGCTTCGCAAAATCATTATAGTCCTTCACGGTCTTGAACGGCTGGTTACCCTTGCCACTGCCCAGCACAGGAAAATCGAGCGTGAAGGACCAGAACTGGCTGATAGGTGCGTAATTGGTAGTATACTTCAACCCATCCAGGCTCATCTGCATTTCGTAGGAAAACAGGCGATAGCTTACCAGTTCATTTTCGGTAAGCCCTGCAGTGTCGACAGCCTGCACTTGCCGCAGGTACTTACTATAGAAGCGTTTGGCGCTGTCTACAAAACTCTGGGCAATGGTTATGGTCAGCTTATCGTTGTAGCGGT
>CBDIBP010000010.1:0-8035 GCA_965276955.1 Flavipsychrobacter sp. | reverse complement strand
GCGTAAGTGCAAGGATGCTCAAAGTATATGCCTGGGATGTGGTACCGACAGTAAAAACAGGGTTATAAAAATTGGCAATGTTAATGCCGCTCATAGGGGACCAACTGCTGTCTAAGACCTTGTACCCTGCTGGTGTAACATAAGACGCTCTTATAGAAACAGTATCATAATTGCAAGCGTAGGCAGAATCGGGCATTGTGATAGTAGTGCATGTTTGTGCACGGCTAATGAAAGATGCTACCAGAAATATAGAAAGAAACAAAAGCCCTTTGATGCCTGAATGCATTATATAGATCGTTAAGAATAGATAGGAATAAATGTACAACAAATATAGACACTCCAAAATGGAAATACGTTGGTGTTCACACTTTATTGTTCTATTTGTAACACTCTGTTTATTTATAGCGTGCCGTGTACCACATGGCTATGTTGTAGTATATCTTCCAGTTCTTTTTCGCGCTTTGCGACCTGGAAACGCATCGGGGAAAATAGCCACCGGGAGCGTACTTTGGATAAACGGTCCTTAGGTGGCAGGAACAGGAGCCTTTTCAGCCAGTTCCACGCTACGAAGTGGCGGAACACTTGTGATGTTTTAATGAGGTACACTACCGTGGTAGCATCACATTGCTCCAGCATATTCCTCAGTTCTTCCGGATCAGTAAAGGAAGAGATACATATTACCGCCGCCTGCCGGGGGTTGAAGTAGGAGACCAAAGACCTATCAGTATGCCACATACTGTTGCTGATGATGCGCGCAGCTTTTTCGGGCGTGGATAAGTGTTCAGGCACCGTAAAAGACTGGTCGGGTATGTAGCGCATTTCCCATTCCTTTTTAGATAAGGTATCGTATACTGTCCATACATTGTTCTTGTAGTAGTTCAGCATCTCTTTCAGGTAGGTCTCGCCCAGCCACTGTCTTTTCACCGCTGCATGAAAGGACGCGTAGAAGTATAAGTGAGAGGCGTATGGCTCATACTGCTCAGGCATGCGCACCACAAGCTCGCGGTTCTTTGCATATATCTTCCACACTATACGGCGCACATCGTCGCCCGATTCAAAATCTTTATAGTTCAGGTACTCCCCTTCTACCCTGCGCAGCTGCTCTATACGCACATCAAGGGTCTCTGTCTTTTTAGGGTACACCTCGCGGTCTTCTTCATCTTTTAATACAGGTGGCTGGTAGAACTGCCCACTTACCGGTTGTTTTACAGCAAGCGAAAATATGTGCAGCATGTCTTCAAAAAAGATGAAGCCACCCTTTAACTGATATTCCTTTATATCGGGCAGGCTGATGCGGCTACGGCCTGTAGCAGCTGCAAGCAGCAAGCTGTTCTCCTTCCTTTTGCTGGATAGCAGGCTGAATTTATCAGTAAGTTCATGATCATCGTAAAACAGGCGGCCTTTTATAAAGCCCAGCAATGGCCTGAACACGCCCCGTAGCGTGGCATTGAGGAATAGTTTGTTCTTACGGCCATTCTTTGTTTCGGTAGTAAAGTTTACTTCCAGGTAGTAATGCTTGCTCTTTTGCAGCCATAGGTAGTATGCCCAGCTGGCTATAGTACTGAGCACCGAAACGGCAATAAGGCCAAGAACAAGGCCCAGCGCCATTTTGCCCATGAGCATAATGAAGGGGGTAAATGTAGAGGTATCCTCCTTAGTAACGGGCTTATATAATATTTTGTACCCAACCCAGATAGCTAAGCCGTATAGAAATGTATGAACCGTAAAAGGGGAATATTGCAGATAATAGCGTAACGCCCATTTTATTTTTTTCCAAGTCATTGCTGCCGTGTCCCGTATCTGTTGTGAGGATACTAATTTAGGTACTTATGTTAATATTTATTGTTAAATAAGCAGCTATGATCAGGACCTGGTGAGCGTACGGAACACGTCTTCCAGCGACTGGGTCTCTGCCTGCATGCCACTGATGTTTATATTATTGTGCAATGCCCACTGCATTACTTCCTTTCTCATTTCATCTGGTTTGTCGGTGGTCAGTTTCCATTTGTTATCCTCTACTTGTTCCACGCTTTTCATCGACTTGATAGCAGAGAACATCTTTTGGGTGACCGGGCTTTCAAAAGTGACCAACAATATACCCTGTTGGGTATTTACCTGCTGTATGTGCGTCACAGAGTCGTCGGCAACTATTTTGCCATTATTTATTATAATAACACGGCTGCACATGGCCTGTACTTCCTGCATGATGTGTGTAGATAGCAATACCGTTTTCTGCTCCCCTATTCTTTTTATCAGGTCCCGTATCTCCACTATCTGGTTGGGGTCAAGGCCGCTAGTCGGTTCGTCCAGTATCAGCACTTCAGGGTTGTGCAGCATGGCTTGCGCCAGGCCCACACGCTGCTTGTATCCTTTTGATAAGGCGCCTATCTTCTTATGCGCTTCCTTGCCCAGGCCGGTTAGGGCTATCATTTCTTCTATGCGTTTTGCGGTGTCTTTACCCAGCTTGTGTATACCGGCAGAGAACTCCAGGTACTCGCGCACATACATTTCAAAGTATAGCGGATTAGCTTCCGGCAGGTACCCCAGGCGCTTGCGCACCTCCATAGACTGCTCCCGCACATCATACCCACACACTACTGCAGTGCCGGCAGTAGGTGGCAGGTAGGTAGTTATCATTTTCATAGTAGTGGACTTACCTGCACCATTAGGCCCAAGGAAACCAACTATCTCACCCTTTTTTATATCAAAAGAAATATCGTCAACCGCTTTCTGGCTTTCGTAGATCTTGGTCAACCCGGCAACTTTAATAGACATAAGGACAAATTTACAGATCGATCATTACATAGTACAGGTACCACATAAAAAAAGCCGGACTAATGTCCGGCCGATAAAGAATTTTAACAACCTATTGCTGGTTGCCTATAAAATTACAAGTGCTTGTTATCCTACTGTTTGTAACCACATTAGTAGTAAAATTAAGTCTCCTTGCATTCCAGGATATGGTGTACATCTGTGTGGTAGTGCTATTGAGCTGGGCACTTGGCACCAAAATAAGATACTGACCACCTGTGATATTGATAGAACCATAAAGCGTTTGGCCGGGAGTTGTGGTCTTGTTGACCGCTACCTGCGTATTGCTTCCATTTACAGGAGATATCGTTACTGTATCAAGTATGCCAGCGGCTGTATCGCAAGTGGTAATACCTATGTAAGTACCCAGGAAACGAGCTTCAGACAGCGTTTCGCACTGTGCGCCTTCATAACCTGTGGTACAATGGCAAAAGCCTGATGAGCAGGCGCCACCATTCTGGCAGGTGAGGTCTGTACAACTGTCTTTTTCACAAGCGCTAAATAAAATAGTAGCGGAAATACTTAAAAAAGCGAATGCGGTAAGCAGCATTGGTTTCAAAAACTTCATGCGGATGTATTATTTACGGCCTAAAATACAAAAAATATTCTCGTTTAATAATAATAGGATCTTTTTTTATTGGTCGAAGGCATTCCAGCCCTGCGCTACCAGTTTGTGCTTGTTGCCAGAGCGGGTCAAAAGGTTTGTCCCTTCTGCCGTATCGGTTATATAGCCCACTATACTTATCTGCTCATTACGGATCATCTTTTCATAATCTTCCTGCTTCACGGTGAACAGCAATTCGTAGTCCTCACCACCGCTTAGTGCACATGCGGTAGGGTCCAGTTGAAATTCATAGGCCGTTTCTTTGGTCTCGCTGTGAAAAGGGATCTTGTCTTCGTACAGCACACAGCCTACATCGCTGCTGTTGCAAATGTGCAGCAGCTCAGAGCTTAATCCATCACTTATGTCTATCATAGATGTAGGCACTATCTCATGCTCCTGCAGCCAGCTTACTATATCGGCACGTGGTTCTGGTTTCAATATCCTTTTTATCAGGTAGCTCTTATTGCCCAGGTCTGGTTGCACTCCGGGGCTTTCCAGGAATATCTTTTTCTCGCGTTCCAGCAGCTGCAGGCCCAGGTAAGCAGCCCCCAGGTCGCCCGATACACAGATGAGGTCATTCTTTTTTGCACCGCTACGGGTCACAAATTTATCGGGCGCCACTTCTCCAATAGCCGTCACACTTATCACGAACCCTTTTTTTGATGTAGAGGTATCCCCGCCAATAAGGTCTACGTTATAGTGCTCGCAGGCAGCGTAAACCCCCTCGTAAAATTCTTCCAAAGCCTCTACCGAGAACCTGTTGGAGATGCCAATGCTCAATGTGATGTGCGTAGGTGTGGCAAACATAGCATATATGTCAGACAGGTTGACTGCCACGGCCTTGTAGCCCAGGTGCTTCAGCGGGGTGTACATCATATCAAAATGTACCCCTTCCAGCAGCAGGTCTGTGGTTATTACGGTTTGCCTTCCAAAATTATCAATTACCGCTGCATCGTCCCCTACACTCAGTATAGTACCCGCGTTCTGTATGTCATTGTTTTTTGTCAAATGCGTTATCAAACCAAACTCGCCCAGCGAGGCGATCTCAGTGCGTCCTTCGTCCATATTCTTTATTTCTATTTTTTTAAGGTTTTGTTTCTTCAGCAATGCTGTTCTTCGTTATCAGCCGCAGCATCTCATCATGTATCAGGCCATTGGTAGCCAGTGTCTCTTTATCAAAAACATCGTAAGGGGCGCCTTCAAAGTTGGTGATCTTACCACCCGCCTCCTGTACTATCAGGTATCCGGCAGCTATGTCCCATGGGTTAAGATTGTATTCCCAAAAACCATCGAAACGGCCACAGGCCACCCAGCAAAGATCTATAGCAGCAGAACCGAGGCGGCGCACAGGCAGCCCAGATAGCACAAAACGCTCGAACACCCTTATAGGATGCTCGCTGGTATTGGGCCATTTATATGGGAACCCTGTGACGAGGCAAGCCGTGCGGAAATCACTTTTGCGCGATACAGAGATGGGCATACCGTTCAGCGTAGCGCCCTGCCCTTTTTCAGCAAAGAACAATTCATTCATCATAGGGTTGTATACTGCCCCATATAGCATGTCGTCGTTAAACTTCAGGCCTATGCTTACGCAGCATATAGGTATACCATGTGCAAAATTCACGGTGCCATCTATAGGATCAATGATCCATTGGTAAGGAGAATCCTGCATCAGTGAGCCTATCTCTTCGCTAATGATGGTATGTGTAGGGAAATGACTGCTGATGATCTCTATTATCTTTTTTTCAGACAGTTTATCTACTTCTGTTACCAGGTTATTGATGGTGTCTTTGTTCTCTATTTTAAAAGTGCCTTCAAAATAATTATGTATTATCCTTCCTGCTTCTTTAGTGGCTTCCAGCAATACGTCCCTTAGTTCGCTCATAGTTGTTACAATTTTAACTCTTTCCCTAAATAGTAATCGATCACTTTCAGCTTAAAAATAAGGTCGTACTTGGCGCTCAGCAAATTGGAAGCTGCTGTGTATTCAGAATTCTGGGTCACCAGGAAATCGACCGTAGTTGTTAAACCAAGGTCGTACCTTTTTTTGGCAAAGTCAAGTGCGCGTTGTGCTGCATCGGCCGCGCGCGCGGCCGCATAATACTTTTGAATAGAACTGATAGCATCGTTGTGCGCTTTATACACATTCTGTTTCAGCGTCAGTTCAGCATTATACCTGTTCAGTTCCTGGGTGGCCAGGTTGATGCGGGCCTGGCGCACAGCATACTGCGATTGCCAGCCATTGAACAACGGCAAATTAAGATTTAAGGATACCGTTTGCCTGAAGTTGTTATTGAACTGGGTGTTGTAAGGTATTACCGGCGTGAGCACTTTGGGAGTAGGTTGAAAGACCGTATCGCCTGCGCTGGTATACCCTATGGGCTGTAGCACATATTGGTTAGTGGTTTGATATGACAGGTAATTACTTGCCCAGTTAGTACCAGCCTGCGCACTCAGCGATAATTGGGGGTACAGGTTGCCCTTATAAAGCGCCACACCTTTTTCAGCGGCAGCCACACGGTCCTCGCTTCCTTTTATAGAGCCAAAGTGCTTGTGTGCCTCCTGGTATATCTGCATCAGGTTTAGTAGTGATCACAGTCATCTCATCACTTACCTTCACATCGGGCACCTCTATCTCAAATGGTGTATGCAAAATCCAGGTTAAGCAGGGTTTTCAGATCGAGTATAGAGGCCGTATAGTTGGAAATGGCGGTAATAAGGTTGGAACTATCGCCCGCTAATTGCGACTCGAGCTGGGCTACATTCAGTTCCGGCAGCCTGCCCTGCATTAGCAAAGCTTACTGTTTGTGCAAGTTGCGCTTTAGACAGGTCTACCTGTTTCTCACTTATATGTATCTGCTCCTTGGCCAGTATAGCCCTCAAAAACCCTGTGGCAACGTTTAGCGATACATCGTCTTTTAACTGGTCCAGGTCGGCCTGCGCGGCATCCAGGCTATACTTATTACGTGCTATCGTGTTGCGTTGCGCAAACCAGCCAAACAGCAATACGTTTGCACTGCCGGTCAGGCTTACAAAATTGTAACCACCATCTACAAACTGGTTGGTAGTGGGATTGATGGAGCGGCCAAAGCTCTTGCCATATGCCCCAGTACCGTTTACCGATTGGGCAGTTGCGCCAGCTGGCTTTGCAATACGGTAAAGTGCGCCAGGCGCTTGTTCAGCACATCTTGCTGAATAGATATATTATGATCTATAGCATATTGCACACACCGTTGCAATGACCAAACATCCTGCGCTTGAGCAGGTATATGTAATAAAACAATAAGAACTATAGATACAAAAACCTGCCGGCGCATATACAAAAGTAGCGTAAATAACCTCTGGTTCATATGTCCCCTATTTGCAAGCTCATTTTTGATAGTTAATAGTATACATAAATGCATCCGTTAGCCTTTTACATCAGTGGGTTTCAGATGATAAAAGCAGCTTCTGCATCTTGGCTCGTAAACATCTTTTTCACCAAGCAATATTTTGTCATCTATCTTAGGTTTACGGTAAGAATAATTAGCGATATCGCCGCACTTTACGCAAATGGCATGCAGCTTGGTTATATACTCGGCCCGGGACAATAGTGCTGGTATAGGGCCAAAAGGTTTGCCCATATAGTCCATGTCCAGCCCGGCGGCTATTATCCTTTTACCCTGGCGTGCCAGTTCTTCTACTACTTCTACAATATCATTATCAAAGAACTGGGCCTCATCTATCCCTATCACATCGGCATCAGAGCCCAGCAGTAATATATTATAGGCATTATTCACAGCGGTGGAGGTAATACGGCTGGAATCGTGAGAAACTATGGCATCTGTATCGTAGCGGGTATCTACATGCGATTTAAATATCTCTACCTTCTGGTTAGCTATCTGCGCCCTCTTCAACCTCCTGATCAGTTCTTCAGTTTTCCCGGAGAACATGCAGCCGCAAACCACTTCTATCCATCCTTTTTTGCCTATGCGATACGGCTCTATGAACATACATTACCTGTTAGCCTATAAAAGTAATGAATTATACAAAATGCCTGAGCGTGTTTGTTTGTGTATTACTTTAGTACCCGCACAATGCAATATTCTTCCTGATCTCATATCACATTTGATATTGAACTGGTTACACAAAACATGCAGATAATGTTTTATGTATTTTGTTGGAATGATTTTTCATGTGCCTTCTATTTATTATTAGTGCAAATAATTTCAAATAAGTTAATGAAGCGGATCATAATTCTACTCCTCATCCTTTTATATACCACTAACACCTATGCCAGGCGCAACGATAGCTTATGGATGGCCCGACGATATACCAAGATAGAACAATACATAACCATGCGCGATAGCGTGCGGCTATTTACGTCTATCTATATACCAGACAACAATTCTGAACCACACCCGATACTAATGACCCGTACACCGTATTCATGCGCTCCATATGGCGCTGATACCTTAAGGGACTTTTGGAGTACTTACGAGAAAGCTTACCTGCAGGAACATTATATATTGGTGATACAGGATGTGCGCGGTAAATGGATGAGCGAAGGGGAATTCGCTGATATGCGCCCATTCAAAACATCAAAGAAGACCAATAAAGAGGTAGATGAGACCACCGATT
>CBDIBP010000009.1:0-126376 GCA_965276955.1 Flavipsychrobacter sp. | reverse complement strand
ATTAAAATCAAAAGATATTTCCCTGAGCCAACGCCCACATAAATTATAAATTTCGTATTTCTATACTAATTTGCCGACAAATTAGACTTACTTTAGCTGTCGTTGCTCAAAGCATATCATCGCTGACGGTCTGCGATCAGTTTCACTAAACGACCTCATTGAAAGTTATTTATTCATCATAAAAAAAATCTAATGTCATTTAAACCGCTTAAGAATCAGAGCTATTATCTCGTCGCCAAACACAGCGAAAAAGTGCTGGGTTTTCCCACACCAACTGCAGGAACGCTGGCCTTACACAAATGGACCTGGATGAACAAAATGGAGATCAAAAATTTGTGTTCGTGCCGTTCGCAGGCCCTGAAGGTTCATTGGATAAAGATAATCCCAAAGGCTGGCAAGACCATTATTTGTTGGCAATAGCAGGCGCCCGCGACCATTACCTGACCGTAAAGGATAACTCAGTAGTGCTTGCGTATTACCGTTATCCTTTTCTTCAGCCGGATTATGACCACTGCATGTTCAGGTTGTACCCGGCCGGGAACGGCTTCTACCGCATCATGGCGGTCCACAGCAAAAATTTCCTTGATGTGTGGCAGGCTGCTACAAAAGCGGGTGCAGAAGTAAGGCAACATCCCCTTACAACAACTGACAACCAGCTATTCATGCTGGTGCCTACGCAAGGCCAGGGCGGCGGATCGAGCCCGATCCCCGATAAAGAATATGTAAAAGCTAATGAGGACCTCAGGAACGTGGCCCTTGCCGTAGCAGGTAAAGTGCCCGAAGTAGGGGGTGGACTTACATTCCTGGTAGGGCAGTTTTGGGAAAAGCATGATGAGATGAAAGATCTGTGGAACCAGATGAAAGAATATGTAGATGAGCGGGTGAAGCAGCTTATTGATGAGAACGACCTGCGGCGGCTTACGCTCGATCTCCGTGCGCATATCGATAACCTGATAAGTATTTGCAGCGACGAGACCGAAGGACTAAAAGGAAACAATATAGACCAGATCCTTAAAGACATACACCGTACGGAACTGGAGGTACTGGAAAAATCTCCGGAAAAAGTATTTCCTTATATAGTAGTACTGGGAACCTTCATTATTACAGTGCAGCACGCCTTGCTGGTCAATTACGAGATACTGTTCGGAGCACCTTCAAGAAATGCTATCAAGTCGAGGGTGAATGTCCTGAACAAAAGCATAGAGAAGTACACGAACGTACTTGGGCATGTTAAAGATGAACTGCTGAAACGCAGAATGTGGGAGATAAAAGAGATACCATTCCCACTCGCCCCGGAAATGGTATCTATAGAAGATAAGTATATGACGGGATGGAAAATGCTGATAGTAAAGAATGCCAAAGAAAAAACAAATGAGCAGTTCATTTATGAGCAATACAGGGACCAGGTAATGAAGCAATATGGTACCGAGGTTGATGACCACCTGATGATAGGTAATGTGTGGAAATATTTCAAAGCCAAATTGCCCGCAAATATAGAAGGTGATAATACTGCATACCTAGAAGCATATAAGCAAGGGTATGAGGACATAAAGAACAACTGGCTGAAAAAAAGAGAAACGACCATTGAGATAGGCATTTTTGGGGTGATGGCGGCGCATACTAAATTTGCTGCAGAGCCGAATAAGAAGATCACAGAGATAGTCCTTCATTCCAAGGATGACAGGCTGTGCGGGATAGAGGTTTATTACGATGGCAGATCAGGTGGTCTAAAGGGCAAGACCGGGCATGCTGATAGCTATAAGCTGAAAGATGGTGAGTACATCGCCAGTGTCTATGGCAATTCAGACGGGGGCATAAATGGCCTTTGGTTGCAAACGCAACATGGACATGTTGTGGGCTGCGGCAATGAGAGGGCAATCTTCTTTTCAGCAGATATTGCAGATGCTTTCAATGCCAGGCTTACAGCTATTTCCGGTGCCTATCATGATGACAAGATCGAGCAACTATCGTTTCACTGGACGTATCAAGATGCCTGATAACAATTGATATTTCCATCATTCAAAGTTAATACTTCATATCAGCCTGCTGCACGTAGTTGAATAAAGATGGATAAAGTTAGAAAAGGGTCAAAATGCGCGAGAGATCTTCATGAGGCTTTTGTTGTTTTTTGACCAAGCCAGACCGTGTATTTTACAGTTACAAATATTACATTGTGCTTATTACTAACCAAACGCTAAAAAATATGAAGAAGATCAGCAAGATCTTATTGTCTGTACTGGTATTGTTTACAACAGGCAAGGCACTGGCACAGAGCCAGGCTGCTAAAGACGAAAAAAACCCTGGTGGAATATTTTGCAAAGAACCACATCAAAGCTACAAGAACAGCATCGGGCCTGTACTACACTATGAACAGGAAGGGCAGCGGCGCGAACGCCAAAGCAGGCCAATCTGTTAGTATGCTGTACTTAGGCAAGACGCTGGACGGTCAGCAATTTGATGCCAATATGGATGCGAACTATAAAGCTACCCGCAGCCCCTTCACCTTCACGCTTGGCGCCCACCAGGTGATAAGTGGCTGGGATGAGGGCGTGGCACTGCTGAACAAAGGCAGCAGGGCAACATTATATCTCCCATCGGGTATGGCATATGGCGCAGCAGGCGCCGGTGGCAGAATAGGACCTAATGCAGTGCTTATATTCGACGTAGAGGTAGAAGATATCAGATAACTTCAAGGCGGCTATTGTAGCGGATAAGGGGCGTTGGAAGTATGATACTTTCAACGCCTTTATTATTTCTTTCAGGAGGCCGTATATGACTGATCTTTTGTTCGTCCAAAAACAATCCCGAATCATGTGAACAGGGAACAAAATTTCCGGTTCTTTCCTGTACCGGAAATTCAGTTGAGCAGGTGTCTGTCGGCTGAAATGGTTTACCAGCTTCGTTATCGGCCTCTTCTTTTAATGGAATTTCCGACCGTGACGGAAAATTTTCGCAAGGTTCTTGTATTAGTTGGGACCCTTGTTTAGTGGGACCGAAGCGGGCTTCGAGTTCTTCTTTTATGGCACTGACCTCTTCTTCTGCGGTCATGGGTGGTTGAGCACCATAAGCAAAGTGGTCTGGATAACGATCGTTCCTTTTGCGGGCCTTGAAATAATTCTCTGCATGCAATTGCAGTTTTTGTGCGAACTCCGGATCTGGTTGTAGATAATTAACGAAATCGGCCATGACCTGCATGTTAAGGCCCGTGGATGAGCAGTGCTTCATTTTTTCAATACTATTGATGAGCTTGCGTATACTATCGACCTCTTGCGGGGTTGGGAAACGGTTGCCTTCGGGACGTTCACCTATATGCTTTTGCAGATCGACGAGCATGAAGCACAGATTGTCTACAATGATAGCGGGTGCAGCAAGTGATGCCATCTTCAATTCATCCCAAGCGCCCTTTTTGATCCATAGGTAAAGGGTCTTTACGCTGACGCCTACCTCGTTGGCTATTTGTGTTTGGGACTTGTGGGTACCGAAGTAAAGGTCTTTGGCTTGTTGGTTCTGGGTTTGTTTCATAATTCGGGTTTATAGTTATGCGGCAATGCGATAATTGTGTAGACTGTTTGTCGGATCTGAATCTTAGGATAACGAGTACGTGTTATGACACCTATTACGAGGGTTTTTGAGCTAAAGTTGGGGAGGATATTTGAAACTATTTTAGTGGAAAAGCATGGCACCGCAGTAAGTGCGGTAGCATACTACAGTAACTTGAGTGGCATGCTTATTTGTTTGCAGGCTGGGTATGGGTTTGAGCGGAATAGCGGGTACGCCGTGCCTCTATGAGGCACTTATTTATTTTGTGGCATTTTTCTACAGACCCTTTGCCTCTATGAGGCAATGTTATTATGGGTGTTTGAATCCAAACAAAAGGTCCCTGCTTCCGGAAAGAAACAGGGACCCGAAAAAAACTTACACTCTTGAAAGAATCATTTTAGTGCGCAGTTGGTACAACAACCATCAACCAATATTCCTGACCCACTTTCTTTCATTTTCTAACTTTATGGATCTAAAAACCATACATACCACCCGACACGGAAATTTGCTCACCCGTTACCCAGGCTGCATCATCGGAAGCAAGGAACACCGCAGCTTTTGCAATATCTTCTGGCTGGCCCCTGCGGCCCAGTGGTGTATGGGCAACAAACATTTTTTCAGCATCGCTGCCAGTAGTAACGCCTGCAGTGTGTGCACCTTCTGTTTCCGTAGCGCCCGGCAAAATAGAATTGACACGAATATTTTTTGCACCCAGTTCTTTCGACATAGAAATCGTTATAGCATCTAATGCCGCCTTGGTCGCAGAATATAACGCGACACCCGCCATCGGCATTTTACTGGCACCCGAACTGATATTGATGATATTGCCACCCTTATCGCCAAACAGTTTCATAGCTGCCTGTATGGTAAGTACAGGGCCCAAAACATTCACATTGAAATGCTGATGAAAAGCCTCCGTTGTTGCCTGATCAATAGGCAAGTATTGCTGAAAGACCGCGTTGTTCACCAAAACATCCAACGTGCCGAAAGCTTGCTTTGTTTCTTCAAAGAGCCGCTTTACATCGGCTTCTTTTGATACATCGGCCTGTACTGCGATGGCTAAGCCTCCATTGTCGGTTATGGTTTTTACTACATTATCTGCACCCTCTTTGCTTGAGGCATAATTCACCACCACCTTTGCACCTTCTGCGGCAAAGTGTTTTGCAATAGATGCCCCTATTCCTTTTGAAGCACCCGTAACTATCGCTACTTTATTGTTTAATTTACTCATTATTGTATTTTTTTTGAGACTGTGGTTTCCTTTGCCATGAAGGAGAATCGCATTCAAATTTGCGATCACGACCCGTTAGCTAAATTTGAATAGGTCCTGAAAGATGAGTTTACCCCAGGTATTTCCGTACGCCTGCACGAGCAGTCCGCCATCCGAAAGCCCGCCAAGTATTACTGGCGCAAAACCAAGCTTTTCCGCAAGTGCACCGATCTCTGCTGCTACGCCGTCATCGTCGCTGGCCAGGAACACGACCCTCCTGCCACCATGTACGGTCGGATCCTGGGCCAGAATGGCAGCGCCCAGATGGTTGAAGCCCTTGACCAGCTTTCCGCCAGTGAAGGCCTGCGCTACGAACCTGGCCGAAGGCAGTCCTCCCATTTGCTCCGGGGTCACCCCGTAGGCATTGGTCACATCCACGATGGTCTTCCCTTGCCAGCTGGTCAGCGCTTTCGCGACATCCTGGTGCGATCCAAAACGAACAGCCAAAAAGATGATATCTGCCTTAACTGCTTCTGCCAGTGTGGTGGGAATGATTCCTGGACCGATCGCGGCAGCGTCAGGTGCAAAGCTCTCCGGGTCGCGCGTGGTGGCAACAGATACTTTGATACCCTTACGGGCAAATGCCCTGGCCAGGGCCTGGCCGATATTGCCGAAGCCGATAATGGCGTAGCTTGTTACTTTATTTTCTGAATTACTCATTTTGAAAATCATTTAAAATATTTACCGGCACGAGTTACAAACCCAAGCCAGTGTGAGGTTAATTATTTAGCTAAATAGGTCATACCACCATCCACAAGGAGTTCAGCACCGAGCATGAACGAAGAATCATCAGAAGCCAGGAAAACCGCTGTTTTACCAATGTCAGATGGTTGCCCAATTCTGCCTATCGGCATTTCACTTGCAAAGTGTGTTTTTACAGCTTCAATTTGTTCTGCAGGAACAAACTTTTCAAATGCCGGTGTATCTGTTGTGCCTGGTGTTATAACATTCGCTCTGATCCTTCTATCTAAAAGGTCGCTTGAAAATCCTTTTGCAAAAAAGATGACCGCAGCTTTTGCAGCACCATAAAGTGTAAAATTCGGATATGCCCTATGTGCCGCGTTCGACCCGATAAGAATAACAGATCCCCCATCATTCATATAGGGTAGTGCTTTATGAACAGTGAAGTACACACTTTTCAGGTTCAGGTCCATTGTCTTGTCATAGTCAGCCTCACCAATAGTTGCCACGGTCCCTACGGTTCCGGCACCTGCATTGGCCACTATCACGTCTATTTTACCGAATTTTTCAGCTGTTGTGGCAAACACGCGTTCCAGGTCGGCAAGGTTGGTCACATCAGCATTTATGGCTATAAAATCAGCTCCAAGTTGTGCTATGGCACTATCCAGAGTTTCCTGGTTCCTGCCGACAATAACGCCTTTAGCGCCTTCGCTCTTAAATGCCTCAGCAATGCCCAACCCAATACCGCTATTGCCGCCTGTTATAACTGCTACTTTATTTTCTAATTTGTTCATTTTTCAGGTTCCCTTTAATTTGTTTCACAAAGTTACCATCGTTAGTTTATCTTTGTAACCATTACAGTATATTCTGGTTACTTTTGGGTAACTACTAATTTCAAGCACATGAGAGACGACAGGTTTTGCAATTCGAATTGTCCGTTCACGAGAGCTATTGGAACTATTGCTAATAAATGGAAGCCGATAATTATAAATGTAGTTGGCACCCGTACCATTCGTTTCGGTCAGTTAGATGCCATAATACCACACATTTCAAGGAAAGTACTAGCCGAACAGTTAAAAGAGCTGGAAGAGGATGGACTATTGGAAAGACTGGCCTATAAAGAACTACCACCAAGGGTAGAATATAAGCTGTCTGAAAAAGGCTTAGCGTTCTTGCCGATATTAGAAAGCATTAAAGAATGGAATTTACAATATGAAGTAGCCCTGGTACCCAAGGAGACCGACCATTACGTCTATGGTGTTAGGACGAAACAAGACAATGACCAGCAAATGGAAAGTACAAACCATATCATCTGTTCGTAGTAACGGCAATATGTGGTTCTTCGATATTGAATGATGTAGCGTTTGTGTTATCTTCTATTCTTAAATTCATCGCGAGGGTGCAAGCGAGGATATCTACTTAACAGAAGCAATTTTATAATGCCCACCCTCCTTAACTACCTCAATATGTAATACGATCTTCTTCTTCACAGGCATAGTAAGCGACTGGGGATAGTCAACATTTATATATGACAAAATATAACTATTCTTGTGTGCTAAATCTTTTACTATTGTCAAACTATCGACTGGCTCAAAAATACCCCATGTATTGGTTAACAGATCCTGCCCATCATTAAACCAATCTTTCACTTCTTTTACTAACTTTTGAGTGCAATATTTCTGCTCTAAGGAATCTAATTTTTTACCAAGAAGCCTCGGATCTTTATTGGTGCCCTTTAGGGACCATTCCACAGAATATGTAGTATAAAAATCTTTAAGCATTTGTATTGGTTGCGTTTTCAATGTGTCATTTTGAGCCTTAACACTAGAGAGATCAACTAGTATAAGTGTAAATACGACAGAAAAAAAGATGAATCTAAACATAATAAAATATGGATGTAGGTTAATTCAACTCCTGCTGTATCGCACTTATCCATTTTATGAAGAGGTCACCTTCTACCTTGCATATATCTGCTGCCAGTTGCTCCCATTCGGGGTGGAAGGTTTGCAGCATGCGGGTCATCTCAGCGAGGTGGCCTTCTTCTTCGAGGATAATGGACTTTACGTTCACTTTCGACCTATGTTTAGTCAATGCTTCCTGGTATATACCGTATAGCATGTCGGCACGCACCTCTATAGCATAGGTGACCAGCAGGTATGCACCGTGAAATAGTTCGCGCCCTTCGAGGCCCAGTTTGTCCTTCAGGTAGCGGCAGGCTGAAATGTCGAGCTGGTGCAGGTATTGGTAGCTGGTAACAGGGGCCAGTAAGTATGGAAATGTATAATCCGGGAAATTGCCGGGCGCTACTTTTTCTATTTGTTTTTTCAGGTAGTAGGCGTGGCGTGCTTCTTCCGCTGCATGCTTCAGCACTATGATACCTGTATGTACAGGGTGCTCGTAGCGGGAAATTTTGCGGGCGCCGGTATTCTCCATCATAGAGAGGCTGTTGAGCCAGCGGCCATGCAGCTCGTTAGATGGTACTATCTGTTCTATTACCTGCTTTAATTGTCCTTCTAATTGTTCCATGTAGTGATCGTGTTGAACAGTTCTTCTATACAAGTGTAAATATATTGCAGCTGCGCTACTGTGATACAGTAGGGCGGCAATATGTAAATGATGTTGCCCAAGGGGCGCATGAGTACGTTCCTTTCGAGGAAGAAACGATAAATGAGATCGCGCTTATTATTCTGGTAAGAGGTAGTGGTGCCGGTGTTCAGCTCTATGGCAATGATGGTACCTATGCAGCGTACGGCCAGCACGCTCGTGTTGTCCTTTATTTTTTCGGCGAACTGCTGGTGTTGCCCGTGTATCATTTGGCGACTGTTGGTGCAGTCGTCGGTGAGCAAGAGGTCGAGGCTGGCAAGGCCAGCGGTACAAGCCAACGGGTTGGCGGTATAGGAGTGGCCGTGGTACAGGGTCTTCAGCTTATCATCATCGTAGAAGGCATCGAATATATCTTGTGTGCATGCAGTGACACCCATGGGCATTGTACCGCCGGTGAGACCCTTGGAGAGGCACACCATGTCGGGCTTAGCTACTATGTTGTTGCAGGCGAACAATGGACCTGTACGACCAAAGCCAGTAAGCACTTCGTCGGCAATGATGAGCGTGCCGTGCTCCCTGCATATGTTGAAATATTGTTCCAGCACATGGGGGCTGTAGGTGCACATACCAGCGGTGCCCTGCAATAATGGCTCTACGATAAATGCGGCTACATCGCCTGCAGCTACGAGCTCTGAAAGTGTGGCTATGCTTAGGGCTGCGTTCTCTTCATCAGGGAAAGGGATAAAAGAAACATCAAACAAAAAGCCGTTGAACGGATGGGTGAAAATGCTACGGCCACTAACTGCCATGGCCCCGAACGTATCGCCGTGATAGGCATTTTCGAGGGATATAATTTTGGTTCTGGGTGTGCCTTTGTTGTTCCAGTATTGCAGCGCCATTTTTATGGCTACTTCTACTGCAGTAGATCCATTGTCGGAATAGAATATGCGGGCCATGTCGCCGGGCAGTATGGGTAGTAGCCGCTCTGCCAACTGTACGGCAGGCTCGTGCGTGAAGCCTGCGAATATGCATTGCTCCAGCGTAGATAATTGCTTACTTACCATGGCAGCAATATGCGGGTGTGCGTGCCCATGCAGTGTGACCCACCACGATGATATTGCATCGATATATCTGTTGCCCTGTTCATCTTCGAGGTACACGCCATCGCCTTTTACTATGCCTATGGCCTCGGGCCAAATCTTCATAGGGGTGTATGGATGCCATATTACTTTACTGTCCCGCTCCTTTATCGTTGCCATGGTGTATGTGTTTCTGTAATGAAGCTGCAATGCGTGCGGCCTGTTCCTTAATAGTGTGGTTATTCACAACATCAAGAAAAGGTATGTGTGCTATAACGGGCACCCCGCCATAGTGCGCTATATAAGCTTCTGATGTGGTATTGGCCGCACCGCTGACCACTATACCCAATACCTGGATACCGCGATGCTTTAGCGCTTCTATACTGAGTAATGTATGGTTGATGCTGCCTAAATAATTATTAGTGATAAGTATGGTCGGTAGTTGATGATACGCCACAAAATCGGCCATTGTAGCATCCTCTGACATGGGTGATAGTACGCCTCCGGCAGTTTCGATCAGTAGCAGTTCATCAGTTGCAGGTCGTTGGAAAGTAGTGTGGTCTATTGTTACACCGTCGATGCGCGCTGCGGCGTGTGGCGACAGTGGTTGTGTGAGCAGGAAAGCTTCGGGGTGTACCCGTTGTACTCCATCTGTTAGAAAACTGCGCACTATGATACTATCACTATTGTGCAGTTCACCGGCCTGTACGGGTTTCCAGTAGTCCGCACCGAGGGCCTCTGCAATTACGGCAGCGGCTATGGTCTTCCCTATACCGGTATGGATGCCTGTTATGGCTATGGCGTTGTTCACAGTGCTGATTTTAGTACTTCGAATAATGTATCGACCTGCTGCTCTGTATTGAAGGAATGCAGACAAATGCGCAGACGCTCCATGCCTTGTGGCACGGTGGGCGAGAGGATAGGGTTGACCTGCATGCCCTCGTTTTGCAGCAGGGCAGCTATATGTTTTGTGCGGTCGTTGCCACTGGTTATCAATGCTTGTATGGGGCTTACGCTGTTCTGCCAGCCGTCCATTTCAGAGCCAACTATGCAGGCGTTGAAGTAGCCTATCAGGCAATGTAGCGCATCATTTGAAAAAGATGGTGCGGATAAATAGTTGTATGCGTTGCTGATGGTATGCACTGCATGTAGTGGCAGCGCGGTGGTATATATAAATGACCGTGCGAAATTGACGAGGTATTCTTTCAATACTGCTGAGCCAACTACGCCGGCACCGTGGCAACCGAGGGCTTTGCCAAATGTGTGCACGCGTGCAAATACTTTGTCTTGCAGACCAAGCATGCATACCACTCCGGCACCGTCCTCACCGAATACCCCGGTGGCATGTGCTTCATCCACTATTAGTGTAGCATTGTGTGCGGTAGTGATATCGGCTATTTCTTGTAGCGGGGCTATGTCGCCATCCATAGAGAATACAGATTCTGTGACCACTATTATAGGGCCGTCCGCCTTGCTGAGTTTGTGCTGGAGGTCGGCAATATCGTTGTGTTTGAATTTGTATTGGCGAGGGGCTTGTCCCAGCTTTATACCATCTATGATACTGGCGTGGCACAGCTCATCGTATATCACGGTAGTATGCCGGTTGCTGATGGCAGCCAACAGGCCTACGTTAGCATCATAACCAGAGTTGAATAGTAAAGCTGCATCTGCTTTATGAAAATGAGCTATCTGCTCTTCCAGCTCTTCGGTGATCTTGTTATTGCCTGATAGCAAACGTGAGCCTGTAGACCCGGTCATTTGAGAAAGGCTGGCCACATCAGGTGTATCGTATAGTACACCCGATGTGGCCAGGCCCAGGTAATCGTTAGAAAAAAAGTCGACAGGAGCGCGTTGTGTTTTTAAAGACCGCAGGTTGCCCGCTTGCTGCCTTTCCAATAGTTTCTTTTCTAAATATTGTTCAACGGCATTCATCTGCTGTATGTTATTGCATCGCAACTTTATCGGCAAATGCAGCTTTGGGTGTAAGGCCCAGTATGCGGAACATTTCCATGTCCTCGTTAAATTCAGGATTGGGAGTAGTGAGTAATTTATCGCCAGCGAAAATAGAATTGGCACCAGCCAGGAAGCAAAGCGCCTGCTCTGCGATAGACAGTTCCAGTCTGCCTGCAGACAACCTAACTGCTGACTTTGGCATTATGATGCGGGCTGTAGCGATCATGCGCACCAGTTCATCGAAAGGAACTCTTTTATTTTCTGCAAGTGGTGTTCCCTTTACCGGTACCAGTACATTGATAGGTACGGATTCCGGATGCTTAGGCAGGTTCACCAATGTGTGCAGCATACCTATACGGTCGTCCTCTGTTTCGCCCAGTCCTATGATGCCGCCACTGCATACGCTGATGCCTGCTTCGCGCACGTTTTCCAGGGTTTTCAGACGATCTTCGTATTTGCGGGTGGTAATAATGTGTTCGTAGTGTTCTGCAGATGTATCTACGTTGTGGTTGTAGGCATACAGTCCGGCTTCGGCCAGGCGGTGTGCCTGGTGCTCGGTTATCATGCCCAGTGTGCAGCATACTTCCATATCCAGGGCGGTAACGGCTTTCACCATATCCAGCACGCGGTCGAAGTCGCGGTTGTCACGCACTTCTCTCCATGCAGCGCCCATACAGAAACGGGAAGCGCCTCCTTCTTTTGCACGTTCAGCAGATGCTACAACCTCATTTACCTTCATCAGTGCCTGAACCTCTACACCAGTGTGGAAACGTGCCGCCTGTGGGCAGTAGGAACAATCTTCGGGGCAGCCACCTGTTTTTATAGAAAGCAAGCTGCTGATCTGTACCTCACCGTATTTATGATTTTGGCTGTGTACCCCGCCGGCCTCCATAATGAGGCGCAGCAATGGCCTTTCGTAGATAGACCGAATCTCATCGGTGGACCAGTCGTGACGTAGTGTAGACATATCTTTTCCTTATGTTTTCAAACAAAAAAGCATGTGGTGGCTGGGCCATCAAATACTAAATTGATGGCAAAAGTATAGCATTCTATACTACATTATGACAATTGAGCGGTTTATAAATGTATCCAGAATGACGTTTTTGGGATGCTTAATTGTTCCCATTGGCCCTTCTGCTATATTTACATCATGAACCAAGACTTTGCTATAGCCATACATGGTGGCGCGGGTACCATATTGAGAAGTACCATGACACCAACGCTACAAGCTGCGTATGAAAAAGGACTGCAAGATGCTATTGATGCCGGGTATGGCATACTGGCACAGGGCGGGAGCAGTGTGGATGCAGTAGCTGCGGCTATTGTGGTGCTGGAAGACTGCCCGATGTTCAATGCAGGGAAGGGTGCAGTGTTCAACCACGTGGGCGGGCATGAAATGGATGCGGCCATTATGAACGGGGCAAACATAGCTGCCGGAGCAGTAGCTGGAGTGAGTAATATAAAGAACCCAATACTGCTGGCGAAGACTATTATGTTGCACAGTCCACATGTACTTATGACCGGCAAAGGTGCCGAGACCTATGCGCGGACACAGGATATTGAATTTGCAGATGATGACTACTTCTATACCCAGCAGCGATATGACCAATGGCAGGATGCACTGCTTACAGACAGTGTGCAACTGGACCATAGCGAAAAGAAATTTGGCACTGTGGGCGCCGTAGCTGTAGATAAGGATGGCAATATAGCCGCCGGCACCAGCACCGGGGGTATGACCAACAAACAATTTGGCAGGGTGGGCGACAGCCCTATAATAGGTGCGGGCACTTATGCCAATAATGCTACTTGCGGTATCTCTTGTACTGGGCATGGAGAATTATTCATGCGCGCGGTGGTGGCCTACGATATAAGTTGCCTAATGGAGTACAAGGGACTAACGCTACAAGAAGCCTGTAAGCTGGTGGTGTATGATAAGCTGGTGAAAATAGAAGGTGAAGGCGGCCTGATAGCTATAGACAAGTATGCTCACATAGCTATGCCTTTCAACAGCGAGGGTATGTACCGTGGCTACAAAAAAAGTGATGGCACCGGTGCAATAAGTATCTACAAAGACTAATCTTCTGTATGCACTATAATGTGGCCGTAAAACTTGCGGGTCTGCAGGCTGTAGTGATCGCCACCTGACATGATGTGCACTATGATGTTCTCTACAGATATAGGCTGCCCAAAGTGTACGTCGCCAATATTATTATAGTCGATGTACCGACCATCTATGATGACCACACTACCCGACCCTATGGCCTTTAGCTCTGTACCGTTGGTGACGATAACGCCGGTATCTTCGCCCAGGCCTATACCTATAGCGCCGGGATTGGCTGCCACCGCCTGTGCTAAGCGATTGAACCTGCCTCTTTTGTCGAAGTGAGAATCGATAATGACATTCTGCATCAGACCCAGACCCGTGGTTATCTTCACTTCTCCTTTCAGGTTTGCCCTGGTGGGGTCGCCTTCGTAGATCATGGTATTGCTCATGGCCATGGCACCGGCACTGGTACCAGCTACAATAAAGTACTCTTCCTGGTATCTTTCTTTAAGTATATCCAGAAAATCAGTACCGCCCAGTATAGAGGACAA
The DNA here is from genome assembly GCA_965276955.1 of Flavipsychrobacter sp. GTDB lineage: Bacteria > Bacteroidota > Bacteroidia > Chitinophagales > Chitinophagaceae > JABDEZ01. Next base: position 112,714 of record CBDIBP010000009.1, on the reverse strand, counting down.
GCGCAGCTGATTACCGCCTGTCATCATGATGCAATCGCATTTCTTCAGTCTTTCAATATATTCTGGCCTGCTTGCCTCTTCACGTGTACGGATACGCATGTGGCCTATATCGGTGCAACCCAACATGCCGAACGCATCTTTATAATTTTCGAAAACCTCATCAGGAATGACCGAAGCAGTAGTAAGCACTTCAACGATGGGTTGCTTGTGTTCGCTCTCTCTTACCAAGTGCACTATATTGCTCAGTATACCCAGTTCAAAAAAGACCAGGTCGTGCGGCAGTTTTGTTATACCCTTTTCTAATTCTGTACCTTTATCCTCAGCACCACCTACAGAAACCAAAAAACCTTTCGGATGAGTCAATTCAATATTGTTTATTTAATGAAAACTTAATCTGCAAAATTATTGTTTTTTTATTTTGAATACCTGATCCTAATAAATTTATTATCTTAGAAAACATGCTGAAACAGGCGCTTTCTTAATTGATAACCAGAACAATATGAAGATACTTGACATAAAGACCATGAATGGCCCTAATTACTGGTCGGCGAGAAGATATAAGCTGATAGTGATGCTGCTGGACCTGGAAGAAATGGAAGAAAGGCCTACCGATAAAATTCCGGGCTTCCTGGAGCGGCTGCAATCTTTAATGCCCAGCCTGTACATGCATCGCTGTTCGGAAGGAGTGCCGGGCGGTTTTTTTACCAGGATAAAGGAAGGCACCTGGATGGGGCATGTGATAGAACATATAGCACTGGAACTACAAACACTTGCCGGTATGGATACGGGGTTTGGCCGTACAAGGGAAAGCGATAAAAGAGGAGTATACCATGTGGTATTTTCTTATATAGAGGCCAAGGCAGGCATATACACCGCACATGCATCTGTAAAAATAGCGGAGGCGCTGATAAATGGCGAACCCTATGACCTGGCTGATGACATACAAAAGCTACGGGAGATACGTGAAGAAGAACGCCTGGGGCCCAGCACCGGCAGTATAGTGGAAGAGGCCGAGAAAAGGAAAATACCTTATATACGCCTGAACAAACACTCGCTGGTGCAACTGGGCTATGGCGCTAACCAGCACCGGGTGCAGGCCACCATAGCCAGCACTACCAGCAGTATAGCAGTAGGACTGGCCTGCGATAAAGAAGAGACCAAGAACCTGCTGCAGGCATCTGAGATACCTGTACCGAGCGGCCGCATAGTGCATGATGAAGAAGAACTAAAGGCTGCTATAGACAAAATAGGATACCCCTGCGTAACCAAGCCTATTGATGGCAACCATGGCAAGGGCGCGACCATAAACATCCGCACATGGGAAGAGGCTTTGGAGGCGCTGGCAGCAGCTAAAAAGTACTCGCGTTCTGTAATTTGCGAGAAGCTGATAACGGGCCAGGATTTCAGAGTACTGGTCATCAACTACAAATTTGTGGCTGCGGCCCTACGCACACCTGCTGCTGTGACCGGCGATGGCAAGCATACCATACAAGAGCTGGTAGACATAGTAAACAAAGACCCCCGCAGAGGTTATGGCCATGAAAAGGTGCTTACGAGCATAAAGGTGGATGACTTCACCATGGGCATACTGGAGAAGAAAGGCCTGACACTGGAAACTGTATTACCGAAAGGCGAGGAGCTGTGGCTGAAGTCTACTGCCAACCTAAGCACTGGTGGCACGGCTACGGATGTTACTGACTTTGTGCACCCATCGAATGTGTTCATGTGCGAGCGTATAGCCCGCATAATAGGACTGGACATTTGCGGTATAGATATAATGGCAGAGAACCTATCGGAGCCTATAACAGAGAATAAAGGTGCAGTGCTGGAGGTGAACGCAGCGCCGGGATTCCGGATGCACCTGGACCCTACAGAAGGGCTGGCCAGGAACGTGGCTGAGCCAGTGATAGACATGCTGTACCCGCCGGGTACGAATGCACGGATACCTATAATAGCAGTATCGGGCACCAACGGGAAGACCACCACTACCCGCCTGATAGCCCACATGGTGAAACAAATGGGCTACAAGGTAGGCTATACTACCACAGATGGCGTATATATACAAAACCAGCTGATGGTGAAGGGCGACTGTACGGGGCCTGTATCGGCCGAATTTGTACTGCGCGACCCTACTGTGAATTTTGCGGTGCTGGAATGCGCACGTGGCGGTATACTGAGGGCCGGACTGGGCTTCCACCATTGCGATGTAGCAGTGGTGACCAATGTGGCCGAAGACCACATAGGCCTGCAAGGTATAAACACCATTGAGAAGCTGGCCAAGGTAAAAGCAGTAGCTACGCAAACAGTGTGGCCGGAAGGATACGCAGTACTAAATGCCGACGACGACCTGGTATATGCCATGGCAAAAGACCTAAGCTGCAAGGTGGCCCTATTCTCTATGCAGGAAAACAGCGCACGCATAAAGGCCCATAGCGCCAAAGGGGGACTTGCAGCCGTGTATGAAAATGGCTATGTGAGCATACTGAAGGGAGCATGGAAAATAAGAATAGAAAAGGTGACCAACATACCACTTACTTTTTCGGGTAAGGCGGAATTTAATATTGCCAATGTACTTGCAGCCACACTGACGGCTTATATACGCGAATTCAAGACGGAGGATATACGCCAGGCATTGCAAACATTCATTCCCTCGCCTGCGCTGACACCAGGGCGTATGAACATGTTCCAATTCAAGCATTTTTCTGTGATGCTGGACTATGCGCACAATACACATGGCATACAGGCAATAGGGAAATTTGTGAACTCGATAGAGGCCCCACTAAAGGTGGGTATAATAGCTGGTGTTGGCGACCGCAGGGATGAAGACATCATTGCAGTGGGTGAAGAATCAGCAAAAATATTTGATGAGATCATCATTCGCCAGGACAAGAATCTGCGCGGCAGAACTGAAGAAGAGATGATAGCGCTGATAACGACCGGAATACAAAAAGTAGATGCCAACAAATTGGTAACGGTGATACGGAAGGAAAGTGAAGCCATTGATTATGCCATAAAAAATGCAAAGGACAATTCGTATATCGTTATCATCAGTGATGTAGTGCCGGATGCACTGGAGCAGGTAAAACGCTACAAGGATATTGAAGATGGCGCTATTGTGGATACGGAGGCATAGCGGTTTTTCTATGACACGGCAAGATCATAAGTCTTGAAAATCTTTGCATCATAGATGTTCCCGTGTTGTCATTTCTTTTTTGGGCGGCCAAAAAAGAAACAAAAAAGGCCGCCCCTCTGCCGATCGCTCCGCGGGCAGAGGGGTTAGCTCTACTGCGCATTATAGCAGGCTCGATGATGGGCCACTGGTTTTTGCAGGCGATGAAGAATCGCAGCAAAAAAGATGGCTGAATAAATGCTCAGCTTTGTACATAAAGCGTGGCTGCGTATTACCTTATTTGGTCTCTCAGGCAGTGTACAAAATAGCAACTTTGGCTCCTTCACTCTACACCTGTGGGATAAACTCCCACTGCGTTTAATGTTGTTTGCTGTCGGCAGTGAGTAGGCTGTCGAGTTTTATGGACATTTTTTTAGCGCCGTTCTGGTTCATGTGGTCGGCATCGTGAAAATCATCGATGGTGAAGGAACTATCGGTGAGCATGTTGTAGTAAACAGCGTTGGGCGAACTTGCCACTATGCCATTTACCGTATTTACCATTTCATTCAGCTGGCGGGGATCAAGGTATCTATAGTAACTATTGTAAGCCGGCATAGTTACAAACACTACACGTGCATGATGGGCAGCTGCGAGTGCTACCATATCTTTTAACAATTGTGTGCTGGAGCTTAAATATTTGGTATCGGTTATGGTATGCCTTTTAGCGGCTTCCCTGCCAGACGCGATCATCTCATTATGATCTGTAGAATTATAATCGGTGCCCCAGCCCAGTGCAGAACAGGTAAGGTTGGCTACATGGCCTACATAGTAGATGTATATCCTGTATAAGTTAAGCGCTGTTTTTGTGGTCAGCATCTCATAGGTAGGCAAAAAATTGTTGTTGGGGTTGATGCCATAGTAGATCTCATAGTTCTTAATTCGCCAGCCTTCTACACCGTCCTGCAGCCTGCTGTATAGCGAAGGATAATCGACGGGGACAATGATGTACTTAAGGCTGTCTAAACGGGCATCATACTTTTTCAGGATGGCCATATCCAGTTCGTAGGTCTGCGAGCCGTAGCAGGCATTGAAACCCCTGAGATGAAAATATGCAGGATCGATACCGTAGGCAGCATGAGAGCTACCTACTACAAGCACCTGCAGGTCTTTAGCATGCTTATCTAAATACTGGCTCTTGTACCTGTAGTCGTTGGGTATCTTCTGCAGCAATAGCTCGCCACATATACCCAGCACCAGGAACGGTAAAATAAAAACAATAAAACTCGTTACAAACCTCTTCATGATCTAGAACTTGGCATAAATGAATTGGGGAGACTGCCCGGTGTACAATATGATAAGTATAAAGAACGCATTGTACACTGCCCATCTGCCCAGCCGAGGTATACGCACCTGCATATTCTCCAGCGGATGTTGTTTGGCACGATTGAACCATTCTATAGCGAACATGCCTGCCACGAAGAACAGATCTACAAACCACTTAGAGCTGATGATGTGTGGAGCTGCCCCATGCAGTATAAAAAGACGACGGAAGTAACTACCGGCATATGCAAGACTTTCTGCTTTAAAGATGACCATGGTGAACATGACCAACAAGAAGGTACCCACTATGTTCCTGAATTCTTTAAAAGTGGGCAGGTACCTATCGGCAGGTATCTCTTTCTTTTTATTCATTTTACCTTTCAATATTAGCGGTATGTAGTAGCATCCATGCAGGAAGCCCCACACTATGAACGTCCAGTTAGCACCATGCCACAAGCCGGAGACCAGGAACGTAAGTACGATGGCTATGCACAAACCTGCATTGCCAAAATTGCGAAATGATATGGATAAGGGCGTGAACACATAGTCTGTGAGCCAGGTAGTAAGTGATATGTGCCACTTGCGCCAGAACTCTGCGATGTTCTGTGAGAAATAAGGGTAGTTGAAGTTGCGGGTAATATTGAAACCCAGCAGCTTGGCTATACCAATAGCCATATCAGAATAGCCGGAGAAATCGGCGTACATCTGTATGGTGAAAAAGAAAGCGCCTGCTATCAATACAGGACCGTGAAGCGTGGGTGTATCGAACACATCGGCGGCCGCTTTGGCGCAGTTATCTGCAACTACTATCTTTTTGAACAGACCCCATAATATCTGGCGCATGCCATCAGAAGCCATATCGTACTGGAATACGCGAGACTTTTCCAGTTGAGGCACCAGGGTCTTTGCGCGGTCTATGGGACCCGAGATCAAGCTTGGGAAAAATGCTACGTAGGATGAAAAGACAACGGGGTCTTGCACCGCTTTTGTTTTGCCATTCTTTACATCCCACAGGTAACTAAGCAACCGGAAGGTATAAAAACTGATACCCAGTGGCAATATGATATTGAGCAAACGGACATTGCTATGCACATTGAAATGACCAAGCAGGGAAATGAAGGAGCTGATGAAAAAATTAGTGTATTTAAAATAGAGCAGTATACCCACATTAAACAAAACACCTGTAGCCAGCAGCGCTTTTTTGCGCCCTGCACTTTCCGCCTTTTCTATACCCATGCCCAGCTGGTAGGTGAGCATAGTGCTGCCTATAAGCAGGAGCAGAAAACGCCAGTCCCACCAGGCATAAAAGAAATAACAGCCCGCCAGTATCAATAGATTCTGCAGCCTTAAATTGCGGTTGCAGACGAACCAGTATAATAGAAAGAAGGCAAGAAAAAACAGGATAAAAGGTATGGTATAGAAACTCATCTACTACTATAATTTGGTTTGGATGCTGCTCACCATTTCTCCAATGTTCTGCCAACTCCTGATCTCATCGGACTTGAACCTGATCTTGAATTTCTTTTCTACGGCCACTATGAGCTGTATATGGTTCAAAGAATCCCACTCTTCCACATCTGCGGCGGTGGTAGCTTCGGTAAGGTGTATATTCTCATTATCCAGGACATCTACAAAAATGTCATTCACTGTTTTAAGGATCTCATTTTTCTCCATCGTGTAAATATAGTTTATTTAGTAGCTATGTAACATTCCTTATTATTATATGCCTTTGCATTTAACAGAAAAGTATTATTCCCATTCTCTTCAAAGCCAAGGTTCTTATAGTGGTCTTTTACCATCTCGTTCTTGGCAGTGGGTATGTATTCTCCTTTCAGGAAAGAATAGCCTTTTTCAGCTGCAAAATTGGTAATGGTGTTGAGTACAAAATGCTCCATTCCCCTTTTCAGCACACGGCAACTCATGAACCATGTATCGATAAACGCAATATCATCGGTCTCTTTTTTCAGGATAACCACGCATATCAGTCCATTGTCACCGAACTGATCTTCGAGCGTAAAAGAGAAAGTGTATGTGTCTTCTTCATTGCCCATAGCCTCAATATCAGGCTCCGTGTAGCGAACGGTCCTTAGGTTGAATTGATTGGAGCGTTGTGAGAGCTGGGCTACGCGGGGTGTATTGAATTTATTGAATGGCTCTACTACCGACAGCATATTGAGGCTCTTCAGGAAATCGCCCTCATTGGTGAAGCTTTGCTGTATCTGTGTGCGTTTAGCTTCCACCTGGTATAGTTTGGTGCGTTCTGTATCCTCATTAGAGAATGATACGGTCTCAAAAAGGTTCAGTGTATACAGATATTCCAGGTATTCGGCAGGATCCTCAGGTAGTTCGGGCACAGTGAGCGTGGGTATGTTCTCGCGGACCATGTTGCGCTCAAAAGGGTTGTCATCGAGGAAGACCATGGAGTCGAAACCGATGTTGAGTATGCTTTGTATCTGCCGTATATTATTGACCTTGTTCTCCCAATTGGCTATGAAGACCGCAATATCATCGAGGTGCAAGACCATATCGGGATGTTTTTCGAATGGCTCTTTGGCCACCGACTCTGTGTTTTTACTGCACACCGCTAATATGATACCCCTGTTCTTTAGCTTTTTGGCCCAATACTGTAATTCGGTAAATGCCTTGCCAATGCCCAAGCCACCGACCTGTATATTCTCCAGGCCATCATCCCCTATTATGCCACCCCAAGTAGTATTATCAAGGTCAAGTATCAGGCATTTTTTAAACTTGCCGTACATAGCCCCGATAAGGCTGACGGTTTGCTGGGCAATGAGAGGCAGTACATCTATGCTTAGCACCATATCGGTATTGACATATATGGACGGCTGAAAGAAAGCACTTTTACCCACCTGGTTCTGAATGGTAGACAGATCGCAGATGTGAAAAGCGGGGCGACCAGCTGCATATTCCATCAGACCAAAATTCAATTTGCGCAACTGATACAGAAAAGATGCCTCCATTTTATTGGCGTAGTTGCCAAATACGGAATCATTGATCTCTGTAAAGTTGTAGAATATGATCTTGGCAGATAGCTTCTGCTCTATCTGTGCGGCGATATCATTTATCCTTGACAGCTGCTGTTCTGCAAAACTGCTATAGCCTTCAGGTCTTAATTTATTGTACTTACCGACCAGTTTGTGCGCAGACTCGAACAGGATAACTATCTCCGGGGCAAACTCATACAATTCAGATGTAGGATCGAATACCTGACGCTCTACCTGGTTAAAGTCGGCCTCCCATATATCGAGGTCGAAACCATGATCGTAGCCCATGCCCCGCAGCGCCACCGTAAGTAATTGCGTAGCGCTGTCGCCCAATAGGGCAACTTTAATTTTTTTAAGCCCTGAAAAATCTTTCTTCAGGTTTTTTTTAAGTTGAGCGAACATCTTATGTAAGTATTTTGAATGTAGACCTGAAAGGAGAAAACAGGTATCGCAAAAATCGCCCAAAACTAAAACAAGTTAGAGGCATAAAAAACTTTTTAAATAAAGCACGGATACGCACCACCCAAATTATGCCACATACAATAGAATTTTAGAGATATTTTTTATATGTTTGGAGTTAAGAAGTAACATTTAGTTTGAAGAAAACTATTTTCTTAACCTGGGTATATAGTAGTATTTGCTTTCCCTTATTGTGTGTAGCCCAGAAAATTGACACTGTGGGCTCTTACTCTGTGGCAGCATACATGGATGTCTATGCCGCTACATATACAGATTCAGCAGGCAATGGCAATTTCCAAAAATTCCCTACGGCATCTCCACGCAGCAACACTATCGGGCTGAATGTTTTCCAGGTGGCATCGAAGTATGATGGTGAGAATGTGCGCGCCGCGGTCACCATCCAGATCGGCGACATACCGCTGAGTACATGGTCTAAAACCTACAACTACCTGCAAGAGGCGCATGCAGGCTTACGTGTAAGCAAGAAGCTGTGGGTAGATCTCGGTTTTTTTCGTACACACTTTGGCACTGAATATTTGTTGCCTGTCGAAAATATTACCAGTTCTGTAGCGGTGGCCACCTATTATGAACCCTATTATGAAGCCGGACTGCGATTCAACTACGATCCCACACCCAAACTTGAGATCAATCTATTCCTGCTGAATGGCTACAGTGTATTGGACTACGTCAATACCCGAAAGTCTGTGGGAGTCGGTATTACCTACAAGCTCAGCGAGTACACCGGTATCGGCTACACCAATTACGTTGGTGATGATGCTCCCGATAGTGTTTCTACAGCACAGATACGACTCGCGCAAAATGCTTTTTTCAATTACCAGAAGAAAAAGATAAAAATACAAGTTGGTACAGACCTGTACATACAGCAACACGCATACCTGTGGGACCATAGCAGATCGGCCATTGCTTACAGTGCGCTGGGTACGATAGGATACCAGGTAACACCTAAGTGGGAGATATACGGACGCGGTGAAACACTACAGGATGGCAGTGGATACATATCTACTATCATCAGGGATGCAAATGATAAACTTTCCGGATATAAGCTTTGGGGATGTACCGCGGGCATAGAGTATAAACACTCTGACCGGTCGTACGTGCGGCTGGAAGCACGGCGGCTGCAAATGGCACAAGGCCAGGATATATTCTATTATGATGGTGAGAGCAGGAACTACAGGTATGAGATCATGATGAATGCGGGCATCTCCTTATCGCTGCTGAAAAGATACGAGACAAGAACTAACCTTTAAATATAGAATCTATGGCAACATTTGACACCGGCACTACGGGATTTATGCTCCTTGCCACCAGCCTTGTTATGCTTATGACGCCTGGCCTTGCCTTTTTTTACGGTGGTCTTGCAGGTAAACGCAATATACTGGGTATCATGATACAGAGTTTTGTATCGATGGGTATCACCACCATTATGTGGTTCATATGCGGTTATTCTCTGTGCTTCAGTGGCGACGCCATGGGTGGCATCATTGGCAATTTTGATAAGGCATTTATGCACGGCGTGGATCTGAACAGTGCATTTGCAGGTAATCCAAAGCTCCCCGAGTTCGTCTTCATGGCCTACCAGATGATGTTTGCCATCATTACCCCGGCACTCATTACCGGTGCGTTCGTGAACCGCGTCACGTTCAAGTCGTACCTTATCTTCCTGGTGCTTTGGCAGGTACTAGTATACTACCCTTTTGCACATATGGTATGGGGTGGTGGCCTGCTGGCACAATGGGGTGTACGTGATTTTGCGGGTGGCATAGTGGTGCACGCTACGGCAGGTTTTGCTGCGCTGGCCTCTGTGATATATGTGGGCAAAAGAAGGAATACGGAATCGGTGCCCAACAGTATACCGCTGATAGCCATAGGTACCGGATTACTCTGGTTTGGCTGGTATGGCTTTAATGCCGGCAGCGAACTTGACGTGGATGCCATAACCGGCCTTGCGTTCGTTAACACTGATGTTGCGGCATCGTTCGCAGCTATTGTATGGCTGATAATAGAATGGAGCCAGGCAAAAAAACCCAAATTTGTAGGCTTACTTACAGGCGCTGTTGCAGGGCTTGCCACCATTACCCCCGCTGCAGGCTTTGTGTCCCTACCATCGGCTGCTCTGATAGGTATCGCTGCCGGGATAGTGTGCTACCTGGCCGTGCACCTGAAAAATAAAATGGGCTGGGACGATGCGCTGGATGTATGGGGCGTACATGGCATAGGTGGCTGCCTGGGCACTATACTCCTGGGCGTATTTGCATCGAAAGCAATAAATGCCAACGGGGCTGACGGGATAATGAGTGGGGACACCACTTTTTTCATCAAACAAGTGGTAGCTGTTGTGGGAGCGTGCATTTATGGTTTTGTTTTTACCTATGTAATGCTTGCGGTCATCAATAAAATAACAAAGGTGCGTGTTACCGAAGAAGCTGAAGATGCAGGCCTGGATGAGTTCCTGCATGGAGAAAAAGCATATGATGAAGGGGCATTGTAAATATTGGCAGGAGGTCTCTCTGTACCCGAGACCTCCTGTTTTAATGAAGCGTTTCATTTACCAAAACATAAGCATACCTTTAATACGGCCGCCGGGTTTATCTGATCTGCGTTTTAACTGGTTCTCTTCAGTCCTGCTTTTTGTAGCCACTTTACATTCACCGTTAAAATGTTACTATGAATATTTTTGTAGGCGACCTGAGCAAGCAGGCAATGGACAGCGACCTGAGAAATCTTTTCTCGAAAGTAGGCGCGGTAAAAACAGCAACTGTAGTTACCGATGCTTATACCCACAGATCGAGAGGGTTTGGGCATGTGGAAATGGAAGACCAGGACAACAATGAAAAGGCCATACGCCAACTGAATGGTATCAAGTTCATGAACCAGAACATTATAGTGCGTATGGCGGAACTGCCAAAGCCACCGAGGAAATTAAAGTTGTAAAAGCTAATATCCCCTAACGGCAATTAAGTCTCTCCTGCATCATATCACCCTCCGGGCTTTGTGTTGGCTGGGGATATAGCCCTTATAATAATACCTGCAATCGGGCTATCATCAGCATATATATGGAGCCTGGTTACCTACCGGCTTAATGTATAAATTTCCCTTAAAGCATACTGATGCATAATGCTACGTAGTGAAAGATGCAGCAACTTTGCATTAATAACGCTATTGATGATAACAGATATTTTCTTTGATTTTGATGGGGTGCTGTGCGAATCTGTTGCGGTAAAAACAGAAGCTTTTAAACAGCTATATCTGCCCTATGGTGAGGACATAGCTAATGAGGTGGTGGCGTATCACCAAGCCCACGGTGGCGTATCGCGCTACGATAAGATACGATACTATCATAAGAACTTGCTGCATATAGACATAACAGATGATGAACTGCAAAAATGGGCTGGTCGTTTTTCCGAGTTAGCGATGGCAGGCGTTGTTGCTGCACCGGAAGTGCCCGGAACATCGGAATTTTTAGAGCGTAATAAAAGCCTGTACAGGTACTATGTAATTACAGCAACACCTACAGATGAAATAAAGGACATCATGATGCAAAAAGGCTGGAGTAAGTACTTTAAGGGCATTTACGGCTCGCCTGAAAAAAAACCTTACTGGGCAAAACACATATTGGAGACACACCATCTTGATGCCAGCCATACCGTATTTGTGGGTGATGCACTTGCAGATGAACATGCTGCCAAGGAGGTGGGGCTCACATTCATACTGCGCCGTACCGATGAGAATAAAACACTGTCCGCCAACTACAATGGGTATAGTATAAAAGACAATACAGAACTATCAGCAGTGCTGAGAGAACTATAGAATGCATCACTCATACCGCAATACAACAGCAAATAGGGCATTGACATCGATTGCGTAATTTTTTATTCTATATTAAGCGTTTTGTACGGATCAAGTATATACTTTTGGTGTAAGAAAAAGAAATGACGGACGCTTTTTGTCGCCCGTCATGAGGTAAGAAGACGCTACGCTAATGATATTTATACCGTTAGTATAGCACAAACCAGAACCTAAAGATTACTATATATACTGCAGTGGGGTCTTTTCTAAGACTCCTTTTTTTTGCCTTACCGGCAGGTCATTTACAAAGATAGGCGCAATTTGTATTGATACATCAAACAGGTATAAATAAGATAACTATGGGTATCTCTATTACAACTCCCGGCCTTTTATTCCCTGCTATTTCCCTGCTCATGCTGTCGCATACCAACCGATTTCTTGCACTGGCCAACCTGATACGCACTTTGCTGGATAAATACAGAAAAGAAGAGGGGCAAGAGCATATAAAGATACAGATACAAAACCTGCGCAGCCGCCTGCGTATGATACGCACCATGCAGATATTCGGGGTGCTCAGCTTCCTGTTGCGGTGTGCCTCTATTGCATCATGCTCAACTGGGAAATGACAGCGAATGCACTTTTTATTTTAAGCATATTCTGCTTTATCATTTCGCTACTGGTATCGCTGAGGGAAATAATGCACAGCCTGAAAGCACTGGATATAGAGATGCAAAATGCTGTACAGGATAACAGCATAACAACGACATAAAATACCTATACTGAGGTATACGCTACCGGACGATAGCTACTTTACTTACAAGGATAGTAGCCCCGGTATCAATATAAACAATGTAAAGACCACTTGCAAAACCTGATGCATCAATACTATAGCGGCCTGCGTTCGCATCATTATTCTGATAAACAATATTGCCTGTTGCTGATGCTATGCGTACCTGCTTGATAGGATGTGTGCTGATGATATTGATCCGCTCGCGGGCTGGATTAGGGAATATGTGCACATCGCTATTGCCAGCAGTTATTTGTGCTACCCCGGTCAGGGAATCGACCTGTATATTAATGACCAATGTATCGCTGCCGCAGGCATTGCTGCCTATGAGTGTGACGGTATACTTACCGGTAGCAGCATAGGTGTGGTTAGCAACCTGCCCCCGGGCGGTACTATCATCGCCAAAGTACCATTGATAACTATTGACACCAACAGGATTGATAGGCACAAAAGTGAAAGTGTTATTGGTATTTGTAGCGCCTATAGCATCTATATGCAATGCAGAATCGACCCTTACCAATATGGTATCAGCACCACTGCAACCAATGCTGTCTGTAACTGTAGCGGAATATGCAGCAGCTACAAACACCCTGATGCGCTGTGTAGTATCGCCAGTGCTCCATAAAGTTTTGTTACCTGTATTCCCGGCATCAAGGATCATACTGTTGCCCTTGCATATATCGGTATCGTTGCCCAGGTGCACCTGCGGCGCTGACAATACTGTAGCCGAAGCTGACCCTGTAGCTGTGCAGTTATTAGCATCGGTAATAGCCAATGAATAGGTACCGGCATTTGCGGGTGTGGCAAGCGTTATAACAGGGCCTGCAGTATGAGCAGTGTAAGCTGATGGCCCGGACCAGCTGTAAGCATATGGCGGTGTACCACCAGTAACTATGGCAGTGAGACCCAGTGGAGTGCCTGCACATATGGTAGATGCAACTACGCTATCTTTAAGTAGTAGCGGTTGGGTGACCACTACCGTATCGTTGTAGACAGCCTGGCAGCCACTACCTGATATAGTGAGCTGGTAAGCACCTGGTAAGAGGTTATTGATATTCTGGCTGGTATTGGTAAAGCCTGCGGGGCCTGACCATTGGTAACTGAAAGGAGGCAGCCCACCAATAGCCGCCAATGTTATGCTACCATTGGCACCGCCAAAACAACGCTCGTTAACAACAGTGAAATTAAAAACAGGTGCAGAAATAACGCTTACAGGCAGAGCGACAGTACTAACGCAATTATTTGCATCGGTGGCATTGAGATGATAGGTGCCACTTGCAGCTACAGAGACAGGTGAAATAACAGGGTTCTGCTGATTGGCGCTAAAAGAATTTGGGCCGGTCCATGCATAAGTGAATGTGCCGGTGCCTCCTGTAGCGTTGGCTGTAAGGCGCAATGCCCCACCACCACATACAGGCCCGTTGGATGATGCGGAAGTGGTAATGACCGGGGCATCGTGGATGATACCAGATGCAAGGCCAACACACCCTAAAGCACTTGTAGCTACCACAGTATAGGTGCCCGGTGCAAGATTGCTGATGTTTTGTACGTTAGAGACAAAGCCACCAGGGCCTGACCAAAGATAAATGAATGGACCGCCACCTGTAGCCGTAACGCTTATAGCACCATTGTTACTGCCATTGCACAAAACATTAACAGGCGCTACTACAGGTACCGGTATAGTATCAATAGTGACAGGTGCTATACTTGTGCCTATACAATTGGTGGCATCCCTTACAGAGAACACGTAGTTGCCACCGTTGCTATAACTGAGTGGATGAATGGATGTGCTCTGCCCCGTGTACGAGAACCCATTAGGACCAGTCCATGAATAGGACAACCCTCCCGCACCACCAGTAGCAGCACCAGCAAGCGACAGGGAACCACCATTGCAAACAGGGCTATTGGTAAAAGTAGATATCTGGAACGGAGCGGGCTGTGTAACATTTGCACTTAAATGATCAATACAACCACCTGGTACATTTACATCGACCGTATACGTGCCAGCTGCCAAGCCTGTAATATTCTGGCTTGAGGCCGTATAGCCGTTAGGGCCGGCCCAGGTGCAGATATAGCCTGGAGGAACGCCGCCTACAGACAAGTTGATAGCCCCTGTAGGTGTACCATTGCAAACCAAATCAGTAACGGTGCTGGATAGTGTAGGGCCTGGGCTTACAGACACATTTACAGTAGAGCTGTTAGCGCATTGGTTCACATCACTTACAGTAAGCGTATAATTACCCGCTTCTGCTATAGTAGCAGGAGAGATGACAGGCGAAGCGCTTGAAGATGTGAACCCGTTTGGGCCCGCCCAAGAATAGGAATAGTTGCCGGTACCACCATGGCCACTGCCTATAAGTGCTATAGGCCTGCCAATACATACAGGACTGTTTGATGAGGAGCTGGCAGCAATGCCCAGAGGCTGTGTAACAACGGCAGATGCGGTAATGGTGCAGCCAGAGCCTGTAGTGACCACAATAGTGTATGTACCCGGCACAAGCGAGGCAATATTTAGCCCCGTAGATGAAAAGCCATTAGGACCCGACCATAAAAAAGTATATTGGGAAGCCCCCCCTACACTTATACTCACAGACCCATCGTTGGTATTGTTGCAAGAAACAGGAGTAGGTGCTATGGAATAATTGGGAGTAGTATTTACAACAACACTATATACACCAGTTTTAGTGCACCCATTAGTATCTGTGACCAGCACTGTGTAAGTGCCCGCAGAAGCATAGACGGTATTAGTAATAACCGGATGCTGTAGTGTAGAAGTGAACCCATTCGGACCACTCCAACTATAGTTATATGGGCTGGCACCACCGGATGCATTGGCAGACAATGTAAATGACTGACCCGTACATGCAATAGTACCAGAGGTGGCCACCATAAGTAGATTGGGCTGGGTAATAGCAACGATACCACTAATGGTGCAGCCGCTACCAGTTGAAACAGAAACGCTGTACATACCTGCTGATAGCCCGGCAACGCTTTGTGACGGGGAACTAAAAGATGACCCCGACCATGAATAGGTATATGGTGGCGGCAGGCCATTCACCGTAACGCCTGCGGTAGCATTGCTGCCCCCGTTGCAAGAGACGTTGGTATGCGTAGTGGAAATAGTAGGTTGTGACACAACGATACTGGAAGCGGAGGAACAGTTCCCCCCCATTACTGTAACAGTATATGTGCCTGCTACTAACCCGGAAATATTCTGTGAAGATGAGGTAAACCCAGGCCCTGTCCATGAATATGTATATGGAGGGCTGCCGCCACCTGCAGTAATGGATATGGAACCATTGTTACCCCCAAAGCACGATACATCAGTATGCGTTGCAGCAATAACAGGAGCGTTGCAGCCTTCATCTATAAGTAAGAGCGTACTGGCTGTATTATCTCCCATAACGCTACCATCGAAGTTGACGATAGCGCACGATACATAAAAATTCACTGCCCCTGTGCCTACCACAGGAGCGGTCCAGGGTATAGTTACCGTATTTGAGGACAATGGTGCAGATTGTTCAATATACGTTCTGGAACTGACAGTAGTAGCATGCGTACCTGCTGGTAAAACGCCCCACCCATTTACATTAGCATTTGAAGTGCCATTTACCGACACTACCTGAAAACCATAGCGTGTATTGGTACCAATGCCTGTGGTTGAAGTTGTTGTGATAACTACTGTATAGCTGGCCCCTGGTATATAGCTGTTAACGGGTGTGGTGCCATTCATTAATTGTATGGAAAGTATAGGGCTGAATGAGCCACCGCTGTGGCACCCAGCAGAGCCGCATGTGCCACTGCCAAAAGGAGAATTTGTGCGGTCTCCGACACTATTGTTAGCAGCCCCTGTAGCATAATACATTGATAGGTAACCGAAAAAACCGGTCAGCAACAACAATATGATACGCTTAATAGACCTCATCTCAATTCATGCAATAGGTAGTCATTATAAATTTAACAAATATCCGGCGTATAAAAAAACAAAGCTGGCTACACATTGTGTAGCCAGCCATAAAAACAAGTTCAATTTAGTTATCTGCCTTCACCAATTTCTGTACCGAGATAAGGTTGCCATCTACGTCAGATATCCTGATCATATAAATGCCACTTGCAAGGTTTGAAATATTTATACTCTTAGCATCTGCCATATTAAGCAGTTGCTTTCCGTCAATGCTGTTCAGTGAAACATTTACAGTGAAAGGAGCTTCTATGAATACTACATCTTTAGCCGGATTTGGATACACGCGAATATGCTGTGCAGAAACACCGCTAACACCAGTACCCTGGAAGTTGAATGCCGCCGACATATTACTGCAACCATTACGGTCTGTAACGAATACAGTATATAAACCGTTCGATGTGGTCACATACGTTGATGAGTTGCCATTAGCAGGTACACGTGTATTATTCTCGAACCATTGATAGGAATAATCCGGGGAATACTGTGTGCTAAGTACACCATTCATAGCATATGTTATTGATGGTGCCGGTAGCGCGTTAACAGTGACCGTTACAGGAACTGTAGTTTCAGAACAACCCCCTGAATTGGTAATGGTAACTGCATAGTTGCCACTTGCGGTAGCAGTATAGCTGGCAGAAGTGACGTTTGTATTGTTACCATCCTTCAACCACTGGTAAGTGAGGCCGGTACCTGTACCTGCAGATAACACTACGTTGCCACCCTCGCAAAAAGTAAGCGTGGTATTGTATATTATTGTGCTGGCTGGTAATGGCACTGAAGTGACATTTACAGGAGCAGTTGTATCTAAACAACTACCGTCAGAGATCACAACACTATATGCCCCTACGGTATTAGCCGTGTATGTGGCATTAGTACCTAATGGATATGGTATCTGCACCCCGCTGTTGTACCACTGGTAGGTATAATTAGTTCCGGTTGGTGCAGCCAATTGTACACTGCTACCACTGCAAAGCACTGTACTACCAGAGGTCGCGACCTGGCCAGAAGGTATTGTTAAGGCATTCACAGCTACTGCTGCTGAAGTGGTGCTACAATTTTGGATATTAGTGACCTTAACACTATAGTTACCCGTACCTGAAGCACTGTAGTTCTGCGAGCTGGAACCGGTTATATTAGTTCCATTCAGCTGCCATTGGTAACTATAAGATGGGTTGTAATTAGCACTTAGTACTACAGAACCACCTGCACAAAATGTGTTTTGCCCCAATGATGTAACCGTGGCTGGTGGCCCAGGGAATACGGTAACAGAATCTACAGCCGATGTAGCTGAACAAGAATTTGCATCTGTTACATTTACAGTGTACCTGCCAGGCAGTATAGCATTGTATACAGCATTAGTAGCGCCGGGTATCTGTGTACCTCCCACGCTCCACTGATAATTGTAGCCAGCTGCTATATTAGCAGACAAAAGTACATTGCCACCTGCACAAAATGCTAAAGGTGTATTTACAGTAACGAAAGCTGTTGGCAATGGCAATATGCTGATAACCGCTATAATACTGGTATCATTTGCACAACCGGTACCTATTATTACGCGATAACGACCGGTATCCAGTATACTAAGACTTGGAATGGTGATACATGATGCGTTAAGTGAATTTGGAATATCTGCACCATTCTTTTGCCATCTGTAAGTAAGTCCGTTACCAACTGCAGTTACACAAATAGTAACAGGCCCCCCGGAACAAACAGCTTTTGATTGCGGCTGGACCGTGATAGGCGCCGGACCACCAAGTTGCGCTTGTACGGTGTTACTTGTATCAGGAGCGGCACATGCGCCCGTTATGACCACAAAATAACTACCCGCATCTGATATAGTTGGCAATGGTTTGTTGTAAACAGAAGCATTTGCGCCAGGTATGGCAACATTGTTATGATACCACTGGTATTGCAAGCTTGCACCCGTTGCACGTACAGTAAAAGTGATAGGTGCACCACCTATGCATGCACTTGTTGTTAGCGGCTGACTTGTTATAACCGTTGGCGGGCATCCTTCCCCTATCTGATATATGCCGGTGAGGCCTGTAGGCGCTAAAGAATCGAGCGTGATACTTGTTGCCGATATTGGTGTAGAATGTGGATAATACCAGGCGGTACCTGAAGGATTGACCCCTACTTTGAAATTGAGGTAGTTAGCACCCGGGCTCACATCTGACGGTACCCAGTTAAATACCGCACTTACGGAATTAGGACGAAGGCTAAGGCCTAATGATGCGGTGATGGTATAAGTACGGTTCACCAATGCCAGCGGATTGAAAGTTGAGAATGGCAAATTGATAGATGGACGCGGTGCGGTACGCACTGCTATATCGCCCGTTGTTATCACATTTACAGTTGTACTGTTGAGGGATACAGGCGTATAGTTACTACTATCACCTATAGGGTAAGTATATGATGCAGCAGGCATATTAGTAGCAGCAACAGCGTGTTTCTGATAGCCACCTACTACCCAGCCATTATTAGCGCTGGCATTGTTTGACGAGCCCAGAGCTCCTGTTTCAGCAAGGTTGCCAGACAGCATTATGATACGGCTTGGCACATTGTTCACCGGAGTGAAAGTAAGCATATCTGTACTTGGATAAATGACATTGGCACCGGTGTTGAATACCACATACGGCGGGCTCATAACTTTGATGCTACCGAAATTGGCGATAGTATTATCCGTATTTACAAATAAGCCAGTACCACTTAATGTTTGTGGTGGTGCGACAGGCGCTGCAGGTACCTCTAAGGCGCTTGTGCTTCCATTAACAAATTTAAGCTGCCCAAAAACTACTACTCCATTATTATCAGTGGTCAGTCGTCCTCCGGTATTTACGGTTAAATTACCATTCAATACCAGATCGTGCCTGTAGGTCTGATACTCTCCTCCGCTATTGATAGTAAGTGCTCTTTGCACACCGAGATTGCTGGCAGTAGTAACCTGCCTGTTAACCCCCAGCGCACCATTCACTATCATATTGCTAAAGTTGAACACACCACTATTACTTACAGCATTTATATAGAAGCCCCTTGGGTTGCCTCCTGGATCTGTAGATATGCCATTACCAAATGTAATAGTATGTGCGGAAGAGTCGTTATATACCGCACTTATTGGCGATACATATTCAAAAGTTACCGGCCAGTTAATGGGGTTAGTACCATTGGTAGTATCAGCATGTGGGTCTATAATATTTATATTTCCGCCCCACAGATTAATAGCAGGGGTGGCGAGACTAAAGAGTGCACGGCCATGGGGTACACTATTGTTGAGCCTGGTCATTAGATTGGCATCTCCTGTATTACCATCTACGGTTATTGAACCGCCAGACTGTGTAAAGAAAGAACCTGCCAATGACGCAAAACTACCATTGATATTCATAGTTCCCGAACCGACAGTAAGACCGCCAAAGTTTTGGAATGGTTTGTTACCTCCATTTATTGGGCCTATATTAACAGTACCTCCATTGAGGAGAAAGCTGCCGTAATTGTAGATACCGATGAGTGTTACCTGCTGCACAGCGTTCGCTGTACCATTCACGTTGGTACTGAGTGTACCCCCGTTAACTGATACGATACCATTGTTAATAAGCTCGCTATCTACGTTTAGTGCAGTACCTGTAGTATTTACATTCAAAGTACCGAGAACAGTAAGCGCCTTGGCTGCACATGTGGCACTGTTGACAGTAGTTGTTACGCCTGGGTTTATCACCGCAAGGTTGGCGCCTGTAGGTACTACACCGATATCCCAGGTACTGGCCGTGGTCCAGTTACCGGTTGTTATAGCTGTATATACACCATTCGCTCCTGTATTGAGGTCAGCAGTATTAGCGCCAAAGTACCAAGGACCATTAGTAAGGTCTGATATGAGCAACGAATTCCTTACAGATGTATAATTTGGTGCACCACCGCCACCGCCGCCATTAGCTCCGGGATCTAAGGTCTGGTGAGTAAGACGTAACTGGCTAACGTTTATAGGGCTTATAAGATTACCCGCAGTTGCTTTTATTGCTATGCGACCACCTGAACCTAATGCAAGAGAGCTACTGGTAGTAAATGTCCACGAAGCATTGGTACGCGCATTTATAGAATAGGCGCCATCTGCAACGGCAGGGCTAAGTAATGAGGTGCCGCTTGCAGGGTTGTGTGAAATAGTAACACTACCGCCAGATGTAAGTGCATTGCCTGCACTAAAGTACATATATACGCTACGATTAGATCCACCGAAAGATATAGGGAAATAACCCTGACTGGTGATACCGGTATTAGGGTCTGCAGTAGTTGCTGCTATGGGGAGTGCCGCAGTACCGAACCAGCGTGTAAGCGAACCCGTAGTAAGGCGCACGTTACCATTGCCCAGCACATTAATAAAAGCAGTGCCGACCACAGGCTCTACTATGCTGCCCAGGTTAGTGCTGACGGTGCTGCTACCTATACTAAGGTTGAATGAGCTCATATCAATATCGCCTGACAAGAAGGTAAGCGTACCTGGTATAGTAGCATTGAAAGGTACCTTGACCGTATTGCCCGTATTTACATTCACCACAACATTGTATGGAGGTGTACTTGTGGGCCACACTATGGATGTTGCTATTATATTGCCCGTGGTATCATAAGTAAGTGTTGAATTGAGACTGGCATATTGCAGTACCAGGGAGGGTAGTGATAGGATTAGCGTATGTGGTAGATATACGTACACCGCCACCACTGTTAATAGCCAGCAGCGGAGTAGAACCCAAGTTGTTGATACCCACGAGGTTGATACCGGCGGGGTTGCTTACCCTATAAACGATAGGCCCGGTGGGTGAATTGCTGAGTGTAACACTCTGCTGACCGGTGGTACCGTTAAAGTATAATATAGGCTGGGTAGTACCTGTGCCTGAGCTGCTGATATTACCTCCAATTTGATTGAAAGTACCGGTGATATTAAGTACCTGAGTGCTGTTACCTGCATTGGCACCACTACCGAGGTCTACCATACCGCCTGCCTGTACAAAATTGTTGAGATTATACGTGTAGCCCTGTGCAGTGGCAAGTACCCACGCACCAGTACCAGTAGATGTAACATTCAGTGTGCCTGTAACAGTAAGCGGTACACCCCCCCAGTTACAATTAGATGTTTGGCTGGAAGCATTGTACACCACATTAGCAAATGTTTGCGCTAAGCCTGCACTTGCCGGTCCTGCTGTTGATGTAGTATACCCTGATACCAGGAAGGTGGAACCGGCATTCCATGTGGCTATAGGGACAAAACCACCTACCGTGGTATACTTATGATTGTAAGTACCATTAATAATAAGGTTGGAAACAGTTGACGTGAATGGCGCTGTAGTAGCTGTGGCCACCAGATGCCAGTTGGCCTGTAGCAGCGATGACAGTAACTGTATTGGTAAAATCTATAGAATTGAGACCGCTACCTGTATTAGAAACTTCGAGGGTACCAGCAATATTTGGCACACTACCCGCACCAAATGTGAGGGGAAAACTATTAGCGCCGTCCAATATGAGCGCTGAGCCCGCCGCTATATCAATGCCGGAGCCTCCAACAGTGCCGTTGGAATTGACCGTAAATGCTGATGTGCCCGATGACGCACGCAGGTGGGCCTGAGTGCTGTTAGCAATGCTAATGCGACCAACACTTTGTGTAGGAACACCAGTTGCGGTATCTGACACGCCATTATCGAAGACCAATATATCTGTAGGATCGGGAACGGTGCGGGCAGGTGTCCAGTTGGACGCTGTACCGAAAGCTGAAGATCTGGTCTTGTTCCAGGTATAAATATTAACGCTACCTGTGGTTACATTACTGGTAAGCGGATTAGCTGTATTATATACTATAGAGCATAATACCCCAGATGTGTAAGAGAAGACAGTATAGGTATAGCCGGTACCAGCTGTAAGACCACCGTCAGTAAAGGCGGTAGAGGAACCTACATATGCTACTGTGCCATTGCTACCTATGGGCGAGCCCGCGGTATAGTTGATGCCGTTAGCAGGTGCACCTATAAATGGACCACCTGTCGTCCTTACCACAACATATCCGCTTGGTGCTGGGGATGCTGCAGTAAAAGTTCCAGAAACTATAGACGATGAAGCATTAAAGGTGAGGTTTAGTAGGCTGTGCAGTAGGCACCGGACATGGCGGTATGTAAGGAGGTGTGAACTGGTATATTTGCCCAGAAGCAGGAAAATTAAGGCTGGTAGTAAAATTAGTGCTGGATGGGGTGGGCGAAGTACCACTATTATTAAGCACAAAATAATCAGTAGAACTGTTAGCGATGCCAATAGTAGCTGATGAAGAAGTTGATGATAAAGAGTTATAAACATATTGTATGACGTTTGGTAGTCTCAAACAGCTTTACCTCAAAAGAAAAATACGGTGTAGTAGAACAGCAAACACCCCATTGACTCCACTCTAAGGTGAATACGCGGTTTGGAGCTACGCCTGTAACAATGTAGGAAGCTGCGGCTGGTGAACCTCCCCCATACAGGTCATCCCAAAAAGCCCATAGTGCCCCCGGGCCTGTGATGTAACCAGTACCGCAATCATTGCAATATGCATATGATGATGAAGGAGAAAGATTAGCTAAAGATATCCATCCGTTAGCATCCGCTGATAGCTGGGTATAATTGTTACCGCTGAAATTAAACGTAAAACCTATAGGTATAGATGTATTCCAAGAATCATCAGTCATTATACCCGCACCGTAACTAGTAGATACAGGAGTACTGCCAGCGGCACCTACTACAGGAGTGTAAGTGCCTTGCAATGCCTGGAAAGCATAGTTCACTGTAGGTATTTGTGCACTGGACCGCAAGTAAATCAGCTGAAATAATACCAGCAGGAAAAATTGTAAGAGGGGCCTTCTCATAAATGGGTAAGTTTTATATGTAAATAGGTATATTAATAGTTAATTAAATTCCTGCCATATTATAGTGACGTAAAAGATACAATAAAAGTTAGTGAAATAATTAAGTATTATTACCATAAATCATAAGTGGTTAATTATCAGACTTTTAAAAAAAGTTAAAGGTTATAGAACTGATTGTGGCGATCAATTCTATAACCTTTAGCTGTATTAACTATCTTATGATACTTACCTGACTTCTAATGTCTTTACACTTAGCACTTTACCAAACTTGCATACCTGTAAGTAGTATATACCTGGTCTTGCACTTGGGGGCAGTTGCACCGATATGTTGCCTGTTGTGGCTACTTCATCTGCCATCAGTACCTGCCCGGCGATGTTCATTATACGGTATGTAGCGCCTTGCAGTGCGGCAGGGACATGCATAGTGAACGCGTGACCAGATACGGGGTTAGGATATACATCTACATTGTTCTGCGGAGTAACTTCAGCAACTGCGGTGTACAATGGTACACGTTGGGTGTGCACATACACCTGTGTTTGCCGTGGTGAAGGTATTATCAGTGTAAAACACGTCAACAAGTGGTGTGGTCTCGTTGGCCCTCATGAACCTGTACTCATTTGTGGAGTTGATGGTCTGGCCTTGTTTTAAACCAAAAGAGCTAAGTAAAGTAGAATCGGCACGTGAGCCATTTATAAAAAAACTGTCTACAGCTTTGTAGATCACTTTTACTTCAAGTACATTAATTGAATCTGATGACAGATTATCTGTCCGCTTAACTACAGCTTTGCCGTAATTTATTACAGTGTCCTTTTCGGTCAACATAGGTGTTGTATGTGCACGGCGTATGGTTGTATACACCGCCATAGGTGAGTGTGAAATGCACAGACACCTTGTAAGCCGAAGACCAGTTGGTATTATAAGTGGCAGGTAATAGAAATTTTTGTTTGCGGAGAGGAAAAGGTATCTATTTGCTGGGGGAATATGATACTATCGCCGGGATGAGCACCAGTAGCACCTGCCAGGGAGAACCCTTTACCATCAAGCTTTTCACCAAATTTGGTAATGCCTCCTGCGCCGATGTTCATCAAGGAACGTGCATCATAAAAAAGATATGGCTTAGCAATGATGTGCAATGCAAAATCCTGGTAGCTGAAACCACTGTAGGTGGAATGTATAACGGCCGATGTATCGTTAGTATAATAAGACAATCCTGAAAAATTCCAGATAGTGCCCGGTGTACCAGCGGCCAGGTTGGTAGGTAGCCCTGTAGTATTATAGCAGGTGGCTATACTATCTGCAATACCGGCAGTACTGCTGCCCCAGGTAGCAGTGGCAGGGTAGCTGCTTTGCGTAAGTAATAACTGTGCTGATGCAGGCGTAATGAACGACATTACGATAGCAATAAAAAAGTAAAGATGATCTCATAGGAATAGTTTAATTCTTTATTAAAAAAACAAATAGTAATAAGCAAATTTAGAGAATATATTGACTTTATGTTTTATTTCTTTGCTACCAATTATGGAGCAATTGCATACCAGCAGCTTAACTTCTGTTGCTTAAAAGGTATTAAATACTACTGAAATAAGAATGATCAAGTTTCTATATTTGCATTTAATTTTATGCTGATCAATGTCTGAGATCAAACCATTTCTCCGTCTTAGCGGACTGGAGCCGCTTATAGTGCGCCCTGAAACCAATTTTTTGAATGTTGGTGAACGTACCAATGTGACAGGGTCTAAAAAATTTGCAAGGCTTATTAAAGAAAATAAATACGAGGAAGCCCTATCGGTGGCCCGCCAGCAAGTGGAAAAGCGGGGCGCAGATACTGTATATAAATATGGATGATGCCCTGCTGGATGGTGTGCAGGCCATGACTACCTACCTGAACCTGCTGCAAAGCGAGCCGGACATAGCACGGATACCCATCATGATAGATTCATCTATGTTCTCCATTATTGAGGCTGGCTTGAAATGTGTGCAGGGTAAGTGGCATCGTCAACTCGATATCTATGAAGGAAGGCGAGGAGAAGTTATAGAGCAAGCTATCATTTGCCGCAGCTATGGAGCATCGGTCATAGTAATGGCCTTTGACGAGGTTGGGCAGGCCGACACACTGGAACGAAAAGTAGAGATAAGCGATCGCGCATACAAAATACTTACAGAGCAGGTAGGGTACGACCCGCAGGACATTATCTTCGACCCTAATATATTTGCTATAGCCACCGGCATAGAAGAGCACAATAACTACGGAGTAGATTTTATAGAAGCCACAAGGATAATAAAACAAAAATGCCCCTTACCAAGGTAAGCGGAGGGGTAAGCAATGTATCATTCTCCTTCAGGGGGAATGATGTGGTGCGCGAGGCTATGCATAGCGTGTTCCTGCTGCACGCGATAAAGGCGGGCATGGACATGGGCATAGTAAATGCCGGACAACTGCAGGTATATGATGAGATAGAACCGCAGCTACGCGAACTGTGTGAAGATGTGATACTGAACAAAAGACCAGATGCCACAGAACGCCTGGTAACATTTGCAGAAACAGTAAAAGCCAAAGACAAAGAAGAAAAGAAAGATGATGAGTGGCGCAGCACCAGCGTAGAAGAAAGGCTGAGGCATGCACTGGTGAACGGCATCACAGACTTTATAGACCAGGACACAGAAGAAGCGCGCCAAAAGTACCCTAAACCGCTGGATGTGATAGAAGGGCCACTTATGGACGGTATGAACGTGGTGGGCGACCTATTCGGCAGCGGCAAAATGTTCCTTCCACAAGTAGTGAAAAGCGCGCGCGTGATGAAGAAAAGCGTGGCAGTACTGACACCGTATATAGAGGCTGAGAAAGAAGAACGACGCCAAGCACACATAAACGCAGGTACAGTAAATGAAGAGACCGCGGGGGCAGCTAAAATATTGCTGGCTACAGTAAAAGGTGATGTGCATGATATAGGAAAGAACATAGTAGGCGTGGTGCTGGGCTGCAATGGATATGACATAATAGACCTGGGGGTAATGGTACCAGCCGATAAAATACTGGAGACCGCACAACGCGAGAAGGTGGACATAGTAGGACTGAGCGGACTGATAACGCCCAGCCTGGACGAGATGGTGCATGTGGCCAAAGAAATGAAACGCAGAGGTATGAAGCAGCCCCTACTGATAGGGGGCGCTACAACATCGCGCATGCACACCGCTGTGAAAATAGCGCAGGAATATGATAATGGTGTAGTGTATGTACTGGACGCCAGCCGCAGTGTGACGGTGGCGGGCAACCTGCTGAACAAAGAACAGAAAGAGCCATACCTGCACGGCATAAACAGCGAATATGATAAACTGCGCGAAGATTTCCTGAACAAACGCACGGTAAAGCAATATATAACCCTGGAAGAAGCACAAAACAACCCGGTAGATATCAATTGGATAGACTATCAGTCGCCGGTGCCTACATTTACGGGGATAAAAGTATTTGAAGACTATGACCTGAGTGAGATACGGAAGTATATAGATTGGGGACCGTTCTTCATAACGTGGGAAATGCGCGGCAAATATCCTGATATACTTACTGATGCTAATAGCGGTGTGGAAGCTACCCGTCTCTTTAATGATGCGAATGCACTTTTAGATAAGATCATTGCAGAAAAATGGCTTACTGCAAAAGGTGTTATTGGCTTTTGGGAAACACTTAGGACCGCGCCCGATACCATAGTGCTGAAAGATGAGCAAGGGAAGGAGCTAACTACCCTTGAATTTTTGCGCCAGCAGATAAAGAAAGCTGCGGGACAACCTAATTTTTCGCTGGCAGATTTTATTGTGCCTGGCAAGAAAGACCATATGGGGGCATTCGCAGTAAGTATACACGGTATAGAGCCACACCTGCAACAATTTACCGCCAACTACGACGATTATAACAAGATATTGCTACAGGCTATTGCTGACCGGCTTGCGGAAGCATTTGCAGAGGTATTGCACCTGCGCGTGCGCAAAGAATTCTGGGCATACGATAAGGAAGAACACATACCTGTAGCAGACCTTGTAAAAGAAAAATACCGCGGTATACGCCCTGCACCAGGCTACCCAGCCTGCCCGGACCATACGGAGAAAATAAAATTGTTCCAGTTACTGGGCGCTACAGGGAATGCGGGTATCACACTTACAGAGTCGCTGGCCATGTATCCCGGCGCTGCAGTTTGCGGTTGGTATTTCAGTCATCCGCACAGTGTATACTTTGGCATCAACAATATACTGCCCGACCAACTTGAGGACTATACCCGCCGCAAAGGCATGGATGCTGAGGAGATGAAGAAATGGCTTTCACCAATATTAGATGCATAGCATGAACAATAAAGAAGTAACTGTATCTAAATACCCGAAGGCACTCATCATTCTTGCCAATATCGTATCCTATGTATTTCACCCGGTCTTTATGCCGGTGCTGCTGATGTGCGTATTGTACCTGCTATCGCCCGTTACCTTCTCAGGTATCGATATAAGCCGGTTTGGACAGTGGGTGTTCATTATGGTGTTCCTAACTGTTTTCTTCCCGCTGTTCACTCTTTTCCTGCTTCGCAAGCTCGACTTTATTGAGAGTATACAACTGAAGACCGCCAAAGACCGTATCATACCGCTAATAGCTACTATGATATTCTATTTCTGGGCCAATATGGTATTTGGCAGTATAGCAGGTGTACCCATGTTGCTGCATGTTATTACCCTGAGCGGGTTCTGGGGTATCATTGTGCTATTCATGATCAATATCTTTTTCAAAATAAGTATGCATACCGCAGGCGCAGGCAGCATGCTGGGCCTATTGCTTATCATTGCCATAACCAGCCCTGCAAATATGCTGTTGCCTTTTTTTGCTATACTGGTGGCAGCGGGCTGCATAGGCACTGCCCGCAGGGTACTGGGCGCACACGGCACAGGGGAGATATGGCTGGGTTATGCTGTTGGTATATTGGTAACGTTAGCTGCATACGCTTATCTCAAATAAAAGACCACACACCTAATTTATAGCGTAGCACAGTGATGTGAGCGCACAATATAAAACGATGGGCACCTTTCGGGTGCCCATCGTTTTATCATCATTGGTATTACTTACCAACTTGTCTTTACAAGCTTCTCTACTTTTATCAGCATCATGTTCTTGTCATAGATCTTTATCATGTACATAGCATTGTGCAATGAACTGATATCTATAGACCTCGCATCTTCCACATACATGATCTGCTTGCCATCAACACTGCTCAGCGATGCATTCACACTTTGTGGTGCGCTGATGTTCACTACAGTGGTAGCCGGGTTGGGATATAGTTTGACTGTTTCAGGTGTTACTGTACCTACACCGGTGAATAATGTGAACACAGCACTTGTGCCCGTACAACCTGTACTGTTGGTAACAACTACTGTGTAACCACCGCCCCTGGTGATGTTGACACATGGGTTGTTCTCGCCTGCAAGAGGCACACCATCGAAATACCATTGATAATTGACGTACCCTTGGGCGCATAGCTGGCCACCCGCATATGTGATGACCGGTGTTGGGGATGTAGCAGTAGTAGCCTGCACAGGTATAGTAGTAACTGTACAGCCCGATCCGCTGGTTATGTTCACCGTATAAGTCCCGGGGTTCGTGGCATTGTAGAAGGCCGATGTAGCCTGTGGTATAGCAGTACCGTTGAGCATCCATTGGTATTGGAACGCAGCGTTGAGCGCGGCCTGCATCAGCAAGGTGCTACCAGAACATATCACCCGCGGTGCATACACTATCAAGGTGTCTACAGGTAAGGGATCAATGGTCACCTGCACCGGCAACGAGGATACAGCGCAGGCGCCATTCGATACATTGACACTATAGCTACCAGTGGCACTGGCAGAGTAGGCAATATTTGTGGCGCCTGTTATAGTATTACCATTGCGCTGCCATTGGTAAGTGAGCCCGCTGGCGGTATTAGCATTTATCAGTACTGTACCGGGAGCACATACCGTTGTGGCACCAACTGCGGTAGCTATGGCGGCAGGACTTGCGGTTACAGCAACAGTTATTGGCGCTGAAGTATCCACACATCCGTTACTTCCTGTAACCTTGACCGCGTATGAGCCAGCCGTTCTTGCAAAAGTAGATATTGCTGTTGCACCTGGTATGCCCACACCATTCTCCAGCCATTGGTAAGACAGGCCAGTACCTGCATTAGCTATGACAACGGCACTGTCTCCGCTGCATATAGTGACCGCATTGCCAGATACTATATTTGCAGCAGGCTGAGGTAAGTAGCTTACCGGGAAAACTGATGAGGTAGATGAACAGTTTGCCGCAGAAGTAACCTTAATTGTATAGTTGCCTATGGTAGCAGTGGTATAGTTCTGTGTATTGCCAGCAGGTATATTGGCACCGTTCAACTGGTATTGATAGGTATAAGTATTGGTGGTACCAGCGTCGGCGTGCAGGGTTATGGTATTGCCGAGGCAAAAGAATGCTGGACCCGTAGTTGTAATGATGGCTGGTGGCAATTGGTTGGCTATAACTACCTGCACTGGCGAGGTGGCGCTACAGGTACCATCTGATTCGTACACAGTGTAGTTACCGCTTACAGTTGCTGTATATGATGGCGTAGTAGCCGCGCTTATGTATACGCCATTGAGCTTCCAGAAATAAGTGATACCTGTAGCCACGTTAGCATTTAGCAACACAGAATCGCCCAGGCAGAAGGTGGTAGCACCTGCCGGAGTGATAAGCGGTACAGGTGATGGGAGATGTGTGACCGCTACTGCATTGGATACAGTAGGGCAGTTGTAAATATTGGTCACTATAGCAGTATAGCTTCCCGCAGGGTTAGCCTTAAAGCTATCAATAGTTGCACCATTAATATTGGTATTGTTATACTGCCACTGGTACGTGAGACCTGTGCCGGTATTTGCTTTTATAACCACAGAATCGGAAGGGCAGAACAATGGATTTGCTGCTGCTACTATATGGGCAAGTGGTGTAGGGCGTACTACTATAGTATCATATAAAGGAAGACCCGCACAACCGTTGGCCAATGGTGTGACTGTGACCACAGCAGTATCAGGTGTTGTACCTGTATGCACAGCAGTGAACCCTATATTCCCTATGCCTGATGCTGACAAACCATTCGCGGTAAGTGTATTGGCCCAGTTATAGGTAGTGCCACTCACAGCGCCGCTGAAGGAGATGGTAGCAGGTGTAGCGTTACATACCGATAGCATGGAGGACGAGGAAACCACTGAAGGAGTAGGATATACAATTATGGTATCCATTTGTGGCACGCTTGTACATGCATTAGCCGCGGCAATAATGGTTATTATGGAGGTATCAGGAGTGTTGCCTGTATTGATACCTGTAAAGGTGTTAATGTTAGCCGTACCTGTGGCTGCAAGCCCTGTAGTAGTATTGTTGTTGGTCCACGCAAAGGTATTACCACTAACTGTGCTGGTAAATGTAACAGGTAATACAGCACCACCATTACAAACAGCCTGCCTTGCAGGGGTGGCCACTACAGTGGGCGATGGGTTGATGATAATAGTGACCGGGGCAGGAGCGCCCACGCAGGTACCAGCAGTAGGCGTTACCATTACGATGGCAGTATCTGGTGCAACATTATTATTGATAGCTGTGAACGTTGGTATAGTGGTGATGCCACTTGCGCCAAGCCCTATGGCCGGGGTGTTGTTATTCGTCCACGCGTAGCTGGTGTTCGGCTGTGTGCTGGTGAAAGTGACAGGAGTAGTAGATGCACCATTACAAATTGCCTGGCTGGCTGGCGAAGCCGACACCACCGGGGATGGGGTGACATTAATAACAGCTGTTACAGGCGAGCCCGGACAACCACTGGCGGTAGGGATAACTGTAACTATTGCGCTTACAGGTATATTGCTGCTATTTATAGCAGTGAAGGCAAGCGGGTTGTTTATTCCGCTTGGTGTAAGACCTATAGAAGAATTGCTGTTTGTCCATGCATAGGTAGTAGTTGCCCCCAGGTTGCTCGTGAACAACATGTTCGCACTTGTATTATTACATACCGTAATGGTATCTGGCGTTATGGTAACAATTGGCGTAGGGTTAACAATTATAACGGCCTTTTGCGCAGTACCCGTACAACCATTGGCAATTGGGGTGACCATTATGGTAGCGGTATCGGGTGCATTGCTGGTATTGAGAGCAGTGAAGCTATTAACTGTACCTGTGCCAGAGGCAGCAGCGCCTATGGCAGGCATACTGTTCGTCCAAGTATAGGTAGTGCCTGTAACTGTTGGGTTCTCAGCAATGGCAATTGTAAGTGTATTGTTACATACTGTTTGCATGGCCGGGGTCACTACCACTGCTGGTGTTGGGTTTATGGTAACAACAGCCTGTGCTGTAGTATTGCAGGTACCTATTGATGCTGTATACGTTACAGTTGTTGGTGCATTGCCTGTATTGGCTGGTGCAACATATACTGTGTTGGAAGCTGACCCGGTATAAGGTGTGGTCATTGCGGCATTGGTAAATGCAGCAGTTGCCGGAGACCAGGTAACGAGGGGTGTACCGGTTATTGATACATTATCTATTCCCCAATAATATCCCCAGTTAGTATTGTAGCGAAATCTGATCATTACATTGTTTTGACCTGCGAACGCGTTCAAATTCAATGTACGTGTGATGAGCGTAAAGGAACTACCGCCCGCATAATCCTGACCTGGTGTGTAAACAGTTGTCCACGTAGTACCACCGTTGATGGATACATCAATGTTGTCGTTCAGTTCATGCGAACCCCTGTCAAGGAAATTATCCCAGGTGAGTGTTGCTGTAGACATATTCGCCAATGAGAATGATGGGGATATGAGGATGTCATCTATCAAACTACCAGAGCCACCAGAATTAGCATCTGCTAAATAGAATGGAGTACCATCTTTTGAATAGAAGGTCTTGCTGCTTGATGCGAGATGCGAACTTGATACTATTGTCCATGTAGTTGATGGATAAGATGCATTTATCACGGTCCATCCCGGTGCGCCGGCATTGAAATTCTGCGCAAGGGCAGTTACCGTGCTTGCGGTAAGCAGTACACCTGCACCATTACATATAGCTGGTGTGGATGGGGTTACTGTAAGCCCTGTAACTACAGGAATAGCGGATACAGTGGTGGTAGCTGTGGCGCTGCAACCGTTCGCAGTACCGGTGACGGTGTAAGTAGTAGTAAATGCTGGTGTGGAAACTACACTTGCGCCCGTGGTGGCAGACAAATATGTGGATGGTGACCAGGAATAGGTAGTAGCACCTGCTGCTGTAAGAGTGTCATGACCACCTGGACATACTGCTATACCGGGTGACAGTGTAACAACTGGTGCCGGGATAACAATGATCGTGTCATACTTCGTGGTACCAACACATAAATTAGCAGTTGGCGTTATTGAGATGACAGCTGTATCCGGGTTAGCCGTTGTGTTCGTAAGCGTAACCGATGCGATAGAAGAAGTAACGCCACTGGCTGCGATACCGATAGATGCCATGCTGTTCGTCCATGCATAGGTGGTACCTGCAACTGTTGGGATAAATGTTACGGCAGTGTTCGCTGTTCCGCTGCATTTGGTTTGCAGCGTTGGGCTTGCCGTTAGGGATGGTGTTGGCTTTACGGTTATTGTAGCTATTTGCATAGTACCGATACAACCATTGGCCACTGGGGTCACTTTTATGGTATCGATAATTGCTACCGTACCTGTATTAACTGCTGTAAAAGGTAATATATTTCCCGACCCGCTGGCCAGTGTTCCCACTGCCGGACGGGTAGTGATCCAGTTATAAGATGTAGTACTCACTGCACCCGAAAAATTCACTGCGATGGTGCTTGTATTATTACAAACCGGCTGGGCAGCTTGCGAAATAATAACATTTGGAAGCGGGTTTACCGTTACTGCCAGTGTTTGTGGTGCAGATATGCCACAGCCATTTATTGCCGTAGCAGATACACTCAGCGTGCCACTTGTAGCGGTGGTGCTGAAGCTTACACTTGCAGTGTTGCCCGTTGGTACTATTGTAACTCCAGTTCCGCTGTAGCTCCAGTTATAGGTCACGGTAGCATCGTTGGGTACGGTATATACTATGTTGTTCTGCCCCGCACATACTGTTGCAGTAGATGTAGTGAATGCTGCGGGCTGTGTGGGCTGGGGTTTCACAACGAGGTTAAGCGTTACCACACTATCGCATCCATTTACCGATGCCATTGTGTCTATTGCCACTGCTGTACCGCCTGCTATTATTGTTTTGCCATTCCATGTATAGGGCAGTTGGCTAATACATATGGTATCATTCTCGGTTGTCATTGGCACTGCTGCGTAAACTGTTATGTTAGCGCCATTGAGGGTGCCGGTATCAGCAGGGTTGTTACCTATCACTCTTATGCGATAGTTGATACCACCGGTAGCACTTGCAGGTATAGTAGCTGCAATAGTACCTGCACTTGTGCTGGTAAGAGTACCAATATTCACTGCATTGGTAAATGACCCTGAGCTATCTGATAGCTGTGCCGTATATACATTGCCGGTATTAAAAATGCCTGTTATGGTATAAGGAACACTGACCGTGCGACCCGCGCAAAAAGGGCTACCGGTAATAGTGCCTGTAGTAATGGTAATTGGGATCACGTCCCCTATTTTCGCCAAAAAGTCATCGACACCGCCTATAATTGTTTGGGTTGTTTGGTAGGCTCCGGGAGTGGCTATACCAGCGCTTGAAGTGGTAGCTCCGCTTAGATATACATTACCCCCACTTAAAGCTATGCCTCCGGCGGTCTCATTATTTGAACCTCCAAAATAAGATGCCCATTGTAATGCACCCGATGTGTTGAGTTTTACCACCATAGCATCAGTGCCACCAGCGTAAGAAGCTTGGAAGCCACCGGAATAGATGCCAGAAGCAGAAGATGTTGTACCGGCAACCAGTACATTCCCGCTCGCATCTACAGCGATATCATTGCCCTGATCTGCTGCCGACCCACCATAGTAAGTACCCCATACAAGGCCACCTGTGGAACTAAACTTGGCAATAAAGGCGTCATTTCCGCCGCCTATTGAGGTCTGGAGTGCGCCAGTAGTGGCGATGCCACTGCCGGATGCAGTTACTCCGGTTATGTATACATTCCCGCTGGTGTCTGTTGCGCATCCAGTTGGTTGGTCTGTGCCGGTACCACCATAATATGTACCCCACAGCCTGCTTCCTGTGCCATCGAACTTTGCCAATACCACCTCTAGACCACCACCGCCAGAGGTAGTTTGATAAGCGCCTGTTGATACCAGGTTGGTACTGGCCACCGAAGTAGACATAGCAATATATACATTACCACTAATGTCAGTGGAGCAGCCAAACACAGTTGCTGAGCCTGTGCCCGCGCTATAGTAAGTACCCCATAGGCGTGCGCCTGCCGGGTTGAATTTTGCGAGTATACCAGCCGTACCGGCAGCATTCGTCGTTTGGTAAGCCCCAGTGGATGACAGGCCGCTTGTGGAAGCGGACTCGCCAGTAATAAAAACATTACCTGCAGTATCCACAGCGCAGGCTTCAACTCTATTCAAGCCAGCGGCCGAGGCAGCATAGTAAGTGCCCCAAAGCCGTGCGCCTGTGCTGTCGAACTTAACCAGCATACCGTTTTGGGAAGAGCTAGTGGGCGTAGTTTGAAATGCGCCAGTAGTAGCAATGCCTGTAGTACTCGCTGTTATCCCGCCTACATATACATTCCCTCTGCTATCCACGGCAGCGTCATTAAAGTTATCACTGAGACTGCCGCCGTAATACGTGGCCCAGATACGGGCGCCGGCCGCGTTGAATTTAACAAGAAAGGCATCAGCAGAACCGCCCGCGGAGGGCTGGTAGCCAGAGCTGGATGCAATACCGGTAGTAGAGGTAGTATTACCCATAAGATAAATATTACCATTAGCATCAGTAGTGCAATGTGGACTTATGCCGAGGTAAGCACCTTCATTACCTGTACCACCATAGTAGGTAGCCCAGCTCACAGAGGGGTCTATACGCAGTTCCTGACCTGTTGTTGCTGCTATGCTAAAGCTTATAGTGCCGTCATCATTCAGTTTAAAAGAGCTTGCTATTTTTTTACCATTGGCATAGCTCAGCGGTGCCTGCTCACGCACTTCGCCCAGCGTGGTCTGCATTAGCAGTTCCCCTTCTTTAGTAATGCTTACACCTTTAGCATCTTTTACTGAAAGTTTTATTTGTGCAGCATCGCCACCGGGGTGCACCATAAAGTCATACTTCAGGCTACTACCGTTGCTGTATACTACCCAGTCTATATGCGGGTATACATTCTCATATACCACCCTATCGTAGGTAGCTACGCCGGTAATACCATTGGGGCATTGTGGCAGGTAAAAATTCTCGGTCAGTATGTTCTTCCCTTCTTTGCGTATCACCGGGTTGGGGTTGGCCCCTGCCAGCGTTAACGAAAAACGGTAGGTCTCTGCCTTTATTTGTTTTTCAAGTTCAGCTTGTTTTTCCTCGTCCTTTACCTTCTTTGGGTCAGCGATGTAACCATCAGGATAAGTGGTATGAACGAACTGATAATAAATACCGGTTGGGGTGAGGTACACGCCTGTATTACCACTATGGGTAGTAAACAATATGTCGGGACGCGGGTTGCCTTTATCGTCTGCCACCTGCCCACGGTTCTCTGTGAACAGCAGCTTTGACGATCGCATATCGGCCAATTTTGCAGTGGAGGCTGCGTTGCCGTTCGCAGATCTTGCAACGGACAGTAAGGGGTTGCCCAAAATAAAACAAGTAAGTAAAGCAAGACCCAGGCTAAGTGTGGTGTGTATCCTGCAACAAAGAGCGTTGTAGTAATTCTTTTTCATGTTAAAGGAGATGGGATTTTGAATAGCAAAAGTATCGTACTGCTATTTGCAATAAACTTGCAATAGGTTATGCCTTCATTACCTCTGCATTAACATATTAATTAATGTTAACAGAATATTATAAATAAGTTAAATCGACCCATAATGGTATGAGCGATCTTTACTAATATATAATGCGGATAAAAGATCAATTACATATTCATGCTTATCATGAATGTATTTAAAGCAATTAATCCAAGTCGTAGACAACCATCTATCAGTATAAATATTTGATCCACAATCATTTCTCATACCCAATTAAAATGCTTAGCCTGTTTTTATTTGTGGCTGTACGAAAATGTTACTTTGAATAGTAACTAATGGCCAAACTTAGTAAACCATGGTAACAGATACCAAGTATTTATCTATTATAGAATATTAATGTAAACACAGAATTAACTCATCGTTATCAAATAACGAAAAGGCGTGAGTAAATTATTAAGCTATTGTTACTGCATCGCTTAGCGGTCATTAACCGAATGTTGATATGGCCTGCATATAAACCTGCAGTGCCGCTTATCCATAAAAAAAGCGTTGCCCCTTTTAAGGGGCAACGCCTGATAAGATATCTAAATACTGTAAAGACTATTGCTTTACGAACTTAGAAGTTTTGATAAGCGTGTTGTTCACGTCATATACCCTTATCAGGTACATACCGCTTGCAAGTTTGCTTACATCTATCGCTTTTGCATTATCCTGGTGTAACAATGATTTACCATCTATGCTCTCAACAGTAACGTTAACTATTTGAGCTGCTTTAATGTTCAACACATTGTTAGTAGGGTTAGGATAGAACTGTACGTTAGTAAGGTTCTTTACAGCAGCTACACCCGATGGTGCAGTTTTAGGAAAACCATTACATCCACCGCCTGCAGTAACACTTAATGTAAATGTGGCAGATACCGGAGCACTGCAACCATTCGCGAAAGTGATAGTAACTGTTTGATCTGTAGTGATGGCATCGTTAAAGGTCATATTGCCATTGTTATCTATAGTCACAGCACTATTGTTGCTTGACCATACACCTGATACAGGACCAGCGCCAAAGTCAACAGGTATTGGACCTATGGCATCGGTACAAGTCGAATTGTAAACCTCACCGTTCAATGGATTGCCTGAATTCTCATCGATGATATCGCTGCCAAGTACCGGGCAGTTACCAGTAAGGTCGATAGAGTTCACCTGGAAAGTACCTGTAGCTGTGGCTGGGTCTGTAGGGAACACGCCCAATACCAAGCTACCAGTAGCAGGAACGGTTACACCAGTAAGATCTGTATAGATATCAGTATGGCTGTAACCGCAATTATCAACTTCGCCAGAGATGTCTATTGGACCAGCTGGTACAAAACCTGCACCATTCAGGTTGTAAGCAAGGTACATATTGGTAGGACCAGTAGCAGATATCCTTACAGTAGTATGGAACATACCTAAAGGAACTGAAGAGCTGCCTGCAGTGAAAGTGAAGTTCACGTTAGGATTAGAAGAAGAAAAACCAGTAACACCAGTACCTTCAGTAAGGCCGCTGATACCACCGCTTCCGCAAGCTGTAGCTAAAGTGAAACCTGACTGAGCTACTGCGGTAGTTGACGCACCAGCTACAGGGGTAGATGTTGCAGTGCTGTTACCACCTCTACCTAAGTATAGGGCTACAGTGTTAGCGAATTCAACACCAAAGGTATCTTTGCTGGTAGCATAGCAACCATTGATCGAATCGATCAAAGTGATGGTAGCATAGCCAGGTAAGTGACCCAAAAGTATACCGTTAGTTCTGCCTATTGATGCAGCGCTTGTATCGTTGCTGCTCCACAGGTAAGTATGGCCAGGTGTTGTAGAAGCTGGTGAAAGTGTAACGCTTTGACCAACATTTATTGTTGAGTTGCTGGCAAGACCAGATATTGTTGGTGGTACAGGTCTTGCATTTACGTTAACTACAGCAGTATCAGAATTAGCGCTATGGGTTGCACCGAAAAGGTCAGTACAAGTGGTCACCAAGGTATAAAAATACATTTGTGATGAACCTGTTGCATGGAACTTAACAGGGTTACCTGCATTCAGGGCTATGTTGTTGTTACCTGGACTCATAGATGGGTAGAAATTAGTACCATCTGCTGATGAATCCCACTGGTAAGTGATACCAACGCCTGCTGTACCTGTAAATGTACCGGTATCAATAGTAAGGAACTTAGAACCGCTATCGCATATGTATGCAGCAACAGGAGATATATAACCACCGTTAGCTGGTGTGCCACTGCAATGTGTGCTGTCAGAAACAGTACCATATACTTCAAGGGCATTCAGCTGGAAAGTACCAGTGCTTGCGCCTGGGGCATAAGGGAATACTGCAACTTCAATACTATCAACGATGCCATTGATGATAACACCACCTGTAGTTGTAGCATAATCCCAAGAGTTAGAGTTCGCACCGCAGCTGCCACCTGTAGTTTGTGTCACATCGCGGTTCTCGTCTATCCATGTGCCATGATAATTGTAAGCTATCCTTGCTTTGGTAGGGCCATTGCTTGATTCTCTTGTTTTAGCAGCTATACGGTAAATGTTCAGCGCTTTTCCTGCTTGTGGTTTTACGATGTAAGACACATGCGGGTTAGTACTTGCATAAGATGTGATAGCTGTAGACATTGTAAGACCGCTAAGACCACCTGTACTGCAAGTGGTAGCAGAACCAAAACCTGTAGGTACCAGATCGCGTGCTGTATCATAATTTACACCGGTAACGTGTGTACCATTACCATTGTTGTCCAGGCCACCAGCATATAATGCCAATGTATTTGGCCATGCAGCATCTACATAAGCAGAAGCTGTTGCGCTGCAATGGTTAGCATCTGTAACAATGTAGCTGATCTTTGTAGTACCACCTGTAACTGCAGTTACATCGCCTGAAGCATCGACAGTAGCAACGCTTGTGTTGCTGCTTGACCATGAACCACCAGTAGAAGTTTCGCCTAAAGTAACAGAGCTACCTACAGTAACTGGGATAGGGAAAGGAGAACCTGTAACTGCAGCTACTGAAGGCAAAGAATATACCTGAACTGAAGTAGAAGTAGAATTAACAGTAGTAGATGACAGCGTACAAGTAACTGTAGCGCGG
Source organism: Flavipsychrobacter sp. (assembly GCA_965276955.1). Taxonomy (GTDB): domain Bacteria; phylum Bacteroidota; class Bacteroidia; order Chitinophagales; family Chitinophagaceae; genus JABDEZ01. The sequence continues at coordinate 73,387 of CBDIBP010000009.1, read as the reverse complement.
TAGTAGTAAGTACCTGGAGTAAGTGTACCAGTGTTGTAAGTAAGGTTAGTATCAGCTACGCCAAGGTTAGAGAAACCTGAAGTAGGGCTGGTAGTTGACCTCTGCCACTGGATATGGATACCACGACCTGAGCTGGCGCCAGACAAAGTAACAATGGTAGAGCCGCTGCCGCAAAAGGTAGCAGTAGCTGCTGATGCACTGCCACCTGTAGGTGTGCCTGAGCAAAGCAGAGTACCTGAAGCCTGGAATACACCAGTATCCTGCATGCGCTGTGTACCAGCTGAGCCAGTTGCACCATAAGGATAAACGGTAACAACAACGCTTGAATTATCATCGCAAGATGAAGGCAATGAGAAAGGACCAAATGCTGTGCAGCCTGTACCTATACCAGATACTGTTGTGAGCAACACATCGCCTGAACCTGAATTGTACCAAATTTGTGCGCTTGTAGCACCTGTGGCTGAACGTAAAGAAGAGAACGCGAATGAGATACCGGTATAACCAGCTGTAGATATGTTGTACGTCCAGTGGCTTGAATTTGGGGCTCCGGTTGTTGACCAGCCGCTGGCATACCCACCTTGTTTAGAACATACTGTAGCAGGTGTCTTTGCGTTAGTACAGGTCAACACAGAATTGTTCAAATGATACTGCGCATTTGCAATACCTGAAAATAAAGGTAATGATAGTACTACTAATATACTACCGAGCAGCATGGTCTTTAAAGATCTTTTAGATCTGCTGCTTTGTGTGGCGGTGCTGCTTGTGCATACCGCAGGAAGAACTCTACTTCCAAAGTTGGTCTGTTTCATAAACATTTTTTTGGTTACATTAAATGCATTACAATACTTGTTACAAACAGATCGATCGTGTTAAATAATTTATTTTTAGGTATTTAACACTACGAAATTGCACCTCTGGCCAGGATACGACCCAAAATTGAGTATAAAAATCAGATTTATTTTATATGCGACGTGAATAAATCATTAACGACACGTTAACAAACAGATTAATAATTTGCTTTATATGGTTACAGCTAAAAGAATACTTAAAAACTTTAAATAATGTACTTAAAGTACTGATGTCGTGGGAGTTGACATATAAAAGGACAGTTTTATACCGAATATATAAGAAACAAGAAATTATAATAGATAATTAAATTATAAAATATAAATTTTATATTAGTTTGATTAACAATTCATTAAAAAGAAGCCAAGAGATGATATTGGTTCACATTTGAATAACACTTTGGTAACATGCGACATTTTTCCAACGTGTACATTTGCACACCTTAGAAAAGTGGTTACTCTATGATTATTTTTGGGGGCTAATTATAATTCTTTTCTTAACCGTGCTACAGGTATATTCAGTTGCTCTCTATACTTGGCCACGGTGCGGCGGGCTATGTTGTAGCCCTTCTCCTGCAGCATTTCGGTGAGGCGCTCATCGCTATGGGGCTTGCGTTTATTCTCGGCACCTATTATACCATTAAGTATGGTCTTTACTTCGCGGGTACTTACTTCTTCCCCGCTTTCTGTTTGTAAAGCTTCGCTAAAAAAGTATTTCAGTTTGTAGGTACCATATTCTGTCTGCACAAATTTACTATTGGCTACACGCGATACTGTGGATACATCAAGATTAGTAAGCTTGGCTATATCTTTCAATATCATAGGCTTCAACGTGGTCTCATCGCCGGTGAGGAAGAACTCTTTCTGAAAATCAAGTATAGCGTGCATGGTTTGCAGTAAGGTGTGCTGCCTTTGCTTTATAGCATCTATGAACCATTTCGCCGAATCCAGCTTCTGTTTTATGAATAGCAGCGCCTCTTTCTGGCGTTTATCCTTTTTATCGCTACGGTCGTATGCCCGCATCATTTCTTTATAGCCTTCTGATACGCGTAGTTCTGGTGCGTTCTTAGAATTTAGCGAAACCTCCAATACGCCCATATTATTGAACACAAAAAAGTCGGGTATTATATAGCTTTCAGCCTTGTTCAGCACAGCAAATGCAGAGCCTGGTTTGGGATTCAGCTTTATGATGATACCAATAACATCTTTGAAGTCCTTATCATTCAGGTTCAGCTGCTTCTGGATCTTATCGTAATGTTTCTTTATGAACTCATTGAAGTATACATCTATTATCTGTATGGCGTTCCTTACCGGCTTTGAGTCGGGCTGTCTTTTCAGTTGCAGCAGCAGGCACTCCTGCAGGGTAACGGCACATACTCCTGGCGGATCGAACTGGCGTATGTTGTCTATAAGTTTATTTACTTCTTCTACAGTTGTTTCTATGTTCTGCCCAAAAGCCAAGTCGTCCACTATTGCGGTCACTTCGCGGCGCAGGTAGCCGTCTTCGTCTATGCTGCCTATTATTTGTTCTGCTATTCTATGTGTGCGGTCATCGAGCTCCAGCATGCCCAGCTGGTCTATAAGATGATCGTAAAAGCTATTTTCAACCCTTACCGGTACACTTTGCTTTTCGGTATCACCGCCGCCATAGTAGTCGTCGCCATAGTCACTATTCCCTTCATCCTCATTGCGCAAAAAATCTTCCATATCCACTTTTTCAGCGGTATCGTCACTCAGCTCCACATCATCAGCTTCATCAAAGTTATCTTCGCTATCCTGTGTATCGGTTATATCAGTAGGGCCATCCTCTTCTTGTCCGTATTCCAGTGCAGGGTTTTCTTCCAGCTCTTCCTTTATGCGTTCCTCAAGGTTCACGGTAGCCACCTGCAGCAGTTTCATCAACTGTATCTGCTGTGGCGATAATTTCTGTAATAACTTTTGCTGCTGCGATTGTCTTAGCATAATTTGTCCTGATCGTTGTAAAATTAGAATATAACTGCACAAAACGATACGCTATGATAAAAATTGGAGTTTATGCAAAAGAAATTGCACTACTCGTGCATAATAAACAATTGTTAATGTGCTTCCATAATATAAAGCAGTGTTGTATATTTCAAAAAATTGGGCAAAATAGTGGGCAGGCATGAGTAAAAAACCTTTTATATCTCCATCTTTTTCTTATGTTCCCCTGGAAGAAACGTTGCAGATACCGCGCAGAAAAAAGCAGCTTTTTATTGGTATCCCGAAAGAAACATCTTTCCAGGAAAACAGGGTAGCACTAACACCAGAGGCAGTATCAGTATTAGTAAATAACGGGCATGACGTGGCTGTGGAACACAACGCCGGTGAAGGTTCATTTTATTTTGATACTGACTATAGTGAGGCAGGCGCACGTATAGTATACGAAAAGGCCGAGCTGTATAAAGCCACCACTATCATAAAATCGGCCCCAATATCAGAGGAAGAAGCATCGTTGCTGCAGCCCAACCAGGTGGTAATATCGCCCATACACCTGCCGTTCCTGAAACCTGAGATACTGGAGCAACTGATACACAAGAAAATAATAGCCATTGCTTTCGAGTCTATAAAGGACGATTCCGGCACCTACCCTATAGTGCGCTCTATGAGCGAGATAGCAGGCAGCTCGGCCATACTTACCGCAGCCAAGTACCTGAGTAACGTACACAACGGTAAGGGCATACTGCTTGGCGGCATATCGGGCGTACCACCCGTGCGGGTATTGATAATAGGTGCAGGCGTAGTGGGCGAGTTTGCTGCACGTACCGCATTTGGCCTTGGTGCATCTGTAAAAATATTCGACAACTCCATTTACAGGCTGATGCGGCTGCAGAACAATATAGGCCGCAGGTGCTTTACATCGGTGCTGGAGCCTATAACACTGGCTGAAGAACTATCTAATGCCGATGTGGCTGTAGGTGCGCTGAAACCGATCAATGGTATAACACCTATGGTGGTGAGCGAGGCTATGGTTAGCAACATGAAGGCCGGCTCTGTGATAATAGATGTGAGCATAGACAGAGGCGGTGTGTTTGAAACATCGCGGCTCACCAGCCACGAGAACCCCACCTTCAGAAAGTACGAGGTGATACATTACTGTGTACCCAATATAGCTTCGGGCGTATCGCGCACGGCATCGCGGGCCATCAGCAATGTGCTTATGCCCATACTACAGGAGTGTGCCGACAGTGGTGGTATGGAAGGCATTATACAATCGAAAGGCGGGATACGCAACGGGGTATACATGTACAAGGGGTGTGTAACTAATGCAACCATAGCACGGAAATTCAATTTTAAATATACAGACCTCGATCTGCTATTGTCATCGCAAGTCTGAAAACATTTATAGTACGTAAATATAGTTATGCCCAACAACCGATTGAACAAAGCTATTGCAGGGTACCATTTATTGATGATACTGTCTGCCGTTGACTACACACTTAACGGCAATAAAGAAATGGTGATACGCGATTATATGGCGCTGGAATTCCCATTCAATATCAATCTGGATGCACAAATGGACATCATCAGCAACCTGAAGCCTGAAGAATGGGAAGCGCACTTCCTTAAGATGGCCGAAGACTTTTATGATGATGCTACTGAGGAAGAACGCATACACCTCCTTAATTTTGCTATACAGCTTACCAAGGCCGATAACATCATTACCGAAGAAGAGAATCATTATCTGAACTTACTGTTCGAGAACTGGGAGCCGGCATAGGTATACCATTTACAGCAGCCTTATTTATACCCTGCTGCCTGTAGCTCAAACAACTCTGCATAGCGCCCTTTATTATTGAGCAGATCTTCATGGCTGCCTATTTCCACTATCTCCCCTTTGTCAAGCACAAGTATACGGTCTGCCATGCGCACTGTAGAAAACCTGTGTGATATGAGTACTGCCGACTTATTCTTTGTCAATTCTGAAAAGCGCTGAAATACCTCATATTCAGCACGTGCATCCAGTGCAGCTGTAGGCTCATCCAGTATTATAAGTTGGGCATCTTTCATATATGCCCTGGCCAGCGCTACCTTTTGCCATTCGCCACCAGATAGTTCGATACCATCATTAAAACGACGGCCCAATGCCTGATCATATTTATTAGGCAGCCGCTCTGCCAGCTTATCAGCAAGGCTCTGTTTCGCCGCTGCAATAATAACATTGCGATCTTCTTTTTGCTCTATATTGCCCGCGGCTATGTTCTGTGCCAGGCTCATTTGATAGCGCAGGTAGTCCTGAAAGATCACACCTATTTGCATACGCAGCTCTGCAAGGTCATATTCTTTCAGGTCTATACCATCCAGCAGTATGCGCCCTTCAGTAGGATCGTACAGGCGGGCCAGTAGTTTCACCAGCGTAGTTTTCCCTGCCCCATTCTCGCCCACAAGTGCCAGCTTCTCACCAACGTGCAGCGTAAAGCTCAGGTGCCTGTTGGCCCATTTGTCAGAGTTCACGTACTTGAACCCTACATTCTCAAAAGTAAAACCAACCCTAATTGGGTTGGGAAATCGTTTGGCATTTGCCAAGGGTATTATCTTTGGTCGTATCTCAAAGAACTCGAAAAAATCTCTCAGATAAAGAGAGCCCTGCGCTACGCTTGTAAAGCGACTCAAAACGCCTTCCAGCAAACTCCTTAATTGCCTGAAAGAACCAGCAAGGAAGGTCATTGTGCCTATGGTGAGGTTGCCATTTACCGTCTTTAGTATTATAAAAAAGTACGCGCAATAATAGCCGGCACTCCCTACCATAGCAAAGAACGCTCCCCAGGCAAATCGCTTTGTGGCCAGCCGCTTGCCTGCCTCGTAAAACTGACCAGATAATACACGGAACCTATCTATAATAAAACCTGAAAGGTTAAAGATCTTTACTTCTTTAGCTGTTTCATCGCTGGCGCCTAAAAACCGAACATAATCAAGCTCTCTGCGGTCGGCAGTTTGCTGGCGGCCAAGCGCATAGCTTTTATTATTGAAATGAGATTCGCCCAAAAATGCAGGTATCACAGCTACCAGCAGCAATACGAACAGCCAGGGATTAAAGGTGAGTATAGCACCCGCAAGGAACACCATGGTCACCAGGTCTTGCACCTGGCTCATCACTTGCGATAGTAGCATGGTGCGGCCAGTAGTTTGCTGCCGGGCGCGCTCCATTTTGTCATAAAACTCAGAATCTTCAAATTGGTCCAGGTCAAGCGTGGCCGCGTGTGCCATAATTTTTACGGAAGTATGATCAGAAAACCGATCGCCGAGTAGGTTATCCATAAGTGCAATACCACGTGTCAGCACATCAGATATTATAGCGAGTGCAAATTCTGCCCCTACCAACATCCATAAATACTGCTGCGGGTGCGTGCCGTGGCTTTGGCTCAGCAGCACCACCTGGTCTATTATCAACTTACCTACATACAGCAATACCACCGGTACTATTGCTTTCAGCAAGCGTAGCAGCGAATTAGCTATCATCATCCAGGGGCTTGTTTCCCACACAAGCATAAAAAATCGCGGCAGATTGCGCAATGTAGCTACCCGCTCCTTAAAATTTAATTTCTCTTCTCTTGTGTTTATTCTTGGCCTGCTCAAAATAAGGTTTGAACCTGCAAAGTACGTGCAGATCTGCGAGTCTTGAACATATAGTGGTTGGGAGCCTTATAACTCAATACAAAATACTTATAGCTATTGCAACCAAGTGCCAGACCTTTAGGAAAGGTATAAAGGCAACGCTACAAAAAATGTGGTGCCAACGCCCACGGTACTTTCCAGCCATATGCGGCCGCCGTGTTCTTCTACTATTTGCCTGGTGATGAATAGCCCCAGGCCGTACGCCTGCTCACCATCAGTACCCTGTCTTTTTGATGCAGTGAGTGGCTGAAAAATATCTTTCTGCAGGGCTTGAGGTATACCTATGCCTTCATCTTTTATAGCAATTATCACTTCATTGGCTGCCAGGTGCCAGCGCACCTCTATTACGGAGCGGGCAGAGCTGAACTTTATAGCATTGATGACCAAGTTATTGATGACCCGCCATATACGCGAGCGTACAACAAAAATGGTATGGTCCTCCCTTTCCATCAGTTGTATACGTTGACCCTTCTCATCTGCAAGAAACTGCAGCAACCTCGTGCTTTCTTCCAGCAATGTTTTTACCCTAACCGGTTCCTGTTCCAGCTCTTCATGTACTACATTTATCCGGGCTGCCAACAGATCGTGAATAAGCGTGTTCATGTTCCTACTCGATACCTGTATCATTTCCAGCAGTTCAAGATCGCCGGCCGACCGGTCAGGCTCCTCTACCATCAGGTTACTAATGCCATATATAGCGTTGATGGGGTTTTTGAGGTCGTGGGCCACTACCTGCAGCAATTGTACATATGCCTGGTTGCTTTTCTCCCAGCGCGGCAAGTGTCAGCTCCAGCCTTTGATTCTGCATTGCCCATTCTTTTACATGAACTTTTGCTTCTTTACGACTTTTCAGTGCCATATATAATATAACTATCACCATAACGCAAACCATAAGCGCTACCAGCAGGTAAAAAGTTTTTATCTGGTTCGCCTTTTCAGCCTCTCTCAGGTTTATCTTTTGCTGCAAAAGTTCGAACTGATCGATGAAGTCGGTACCCATCAGCTTTTTGTTCTCCACTTCATAGGCATTCTTCCGGGCTATGTATTCATTCAGATAGGTCCACGCCTTTTGTTTATTACCATTAGCTTCTTCCAGGTCTGCTTCTGTGTGCAGCAGTTCCATCTGCCTCTTTGCATCGGTAAAGGTATCAGCACCATCTTTTATCGTTTGCAATTGCGCACGTGCTTCTGCTACCCGTCCTGTTCTCATGAATAGTTGTGCCAGTTTCATTCTTGTTATCATGGCATCTTCTGTATCATATCCTTTCTGTGCGTTGATGGCAATGCTTTCTTTAAACTTTTGCTCTGCCAGTTTCCACCTTTCCCATGTCGTAATAGGTAGTGCCTTGGTTACCATAGACCACTCCCCTTGCTTCATCTATGCTACGCTTTTCCCGCCAGGTGTTGTGCGGTATAGTGGCTATTACATCCAGTGCTTTGTGGTAGTACACCAGCGCACTATCGTGCCAGCCTGCGTGCCCATATGCCAGCGCTATGTTATCCAGCACGCCTTGTTCACTATATCGGTATGCTGTATCTACAGCGCACTCGCCCAAGAGGACTATAGCCCTCTTGTGCCAGTTAGCCGATTCCAAATACCTTTCCTGCCCATAACTCACATCGGCCAGGCGATTCTGAAAATCGTACTGAAATTTATGATAAGCACATTGGTCATCGCCTTCTTTTGCGCTCATTTTACCTTTATAGAAGTAGGAATATGCTTCATTGAAATGCTTCTGTTTGAACAGTACATCGCCCTTACATATGCAGGCCCTGGCATAGCAGAGGTTGTAATCCTTATCATCAGCATATGGCTCTATGATACCTATTAGCGTGTCGGTATATTGCAGTGCCTTGGAGTAGTCCTTAATATACCATAAGTAGCAGCTACTTAAAAAATAGTATTTCTGGAAAAGATCGCCAGGGCCAGGATCGCTGACAACAGGGAATGCGGTCTCGAAATACGTTACTGCTTTTACGGGGTCGTATCCAACTAATTGCCGGGCCCTACCAACAATAGGTTCGGTAAGGGCTGGGTGGTCACCTTTTTTTACGGAGAGCTTACAGGAGCATATAAAGCACAGGCTTACCATACAACCCAAAAACCTTAGCCACTTTGTACAGGTAAATGACCCATTTAAAAAATACCCCATCATTACCTGTTTAAACCGTTTTATTCTCTTTTGAACAATATTACATTATAAAATTCATCTGTTCCAATAGAGTAGTTAAAAATGGGTAGAATATTTAAAAAATATATTAACAAAGTTAGCAGTAAACATATTTAATGGCAGAAAAAGGTAGGTTCAGGAATTTGAATGGTGCTTTTTGAGACAACGGTTATCGCCTTTAATCTATCATCCCTACCTGTATGGCTTTCTTCACCAGTGCCGCTACATTCTTTACATCCATTTTCATCAGCAGGCTCATGCGATGATTGTCTACCGTGCGCTTGCTTATAAATAGCTTATCTGCTATCTGCTGGCTCGTGAGGTTGGATGCTATGAATTGCAGTACTTCTTTTTCCCTCCTGGATAGTACAGGGTCGGTGCTTCTTGGCTGTTTGGAGTGCAGGGTGTCTTGCAGGAGCTTTTCTTTTAGCACCGGCTCCAGGTATTGTTCCCCATTGTACACAGTGCGTATGGCGTCCAGTAGTATGTTCTCCCGTGCTGTTTTCAGGATGTAGCCATGCACACCCTTCTTTAACATGTGCTTGATATAAAACACGTTGTCCAGGTTGGTGAGCACCAGCATCTTTACCAAAGGGTATTTTTCGCTAATTATGTCTGCCAGTTCATCTCCTGTTTGCCCTGGCATTTGTATATCCAGCAGCAGCACATCGGGCTGCTTGCTGGCTATACCTTTCAGTAATTCATCTCCATCCTGGTAGGTACCCGTAATGGTCATGTCCGCACAATTGGCCAGTATATGGCTCAGGCCATTAATGACAAGGGGATGATCATCTGCGATCGCCAGTTTTATTTGTAGCATATCATTATTTTTCTCCGCCATCATATTACCGGGGTGCCTTGTTTTACTTCAAATTCTATATAAACAGAGGTACCTTTCCCCTGCTCTGCGCTTAGTGTGAACTGGCCACCAAGACTGCTTACTCTTGTTTGCAGGTTGTGTAGTCCTATACCTTTTTTAAAGGCTGTGGTGTCAAATCCTATCCCATTATCCTCTACCGTTATGGTCAGTACCTGCTCATGCATCAGCAATTGCACCAGCGCAGTGGTAGCCTGTGCGTGCTGTGTTATGTTCTTTAACAGCTCTTGTATTATTCGGTATATGTTCAGCTTAAAGTCTTGCGCCAGTGTATCAAGATCGCCATAGCATTGCAGATCTATCTCCACCTTTTTGCCATCCTGAACGGTGTTGCAGTAGGCACGCAGCGCTTCGGGCAGTGTTTGTTTCAGTAACACTTCGGGCATCAGGTTGTGGGCGGTCTTGCGTATCTCATCACCCATATCATCCAGCAGTTGCATTACCTCGTGGTAGGCAGGTATCTTGGTGATCTCGCTATTGTCGTGGTGCATAGCGTTAAAGCGCATCATAGCGGCAGATAGCATACCGCCTATACCATCGTGCAGCTCGCCTGCTATGCGGCCGCGTTCTTTTTCCTCCCCTTCCATCAGCGCCTTCAGCACACTTATCCTGTTCTCCTGCGTTAGCGATCTTATTTGCTCTGCCTGCAGGTACTGCTTGTGCCGAACATTGCGGTAACCGATGATAAATATTAGTATTACGATAAACACGCTACCGGCTATCACACTTATCCAGATGTTCTTTTTGATCAGGTTGCTTTTTTGCTGTGCTATCAATAGTTCATTTCGGGCAAGTTCCCGGTCTTTTTCTGCGGTCTGGTACTTTATTTCCATCTGGTTTATGGCCTTGGCGTTCTCAGTGCCGGTAAGCCGTTCTTTCAGTGCCAATATGGAATCCATACAGTTCAGCGCCTTGGTATACTGGCCTGTGGCACGGTATACAGACTCCAGCTTGGTGTAGCAGTCTATATATATGTCCTTTATGTTGTGGTCCGTTGCTTCTTTTAGCGCAAAGGTGAGCATCTCTTCCGCATCTTTATACTTGCCTGTTTGTAACCATACCTCGCCAAGTGAATAAGATGCATAAGTAACAATATCATCGAACTTCCCCTTTCCTAAAAAAATAGCTTTCTTAAGATATTCTGCTGCCTTTTCATATTCTTTTTTCTGATTAAAAGCCCTGCCCAGATCGATATTTGCCTGTGCCTCCAGATCAAGCCTTTTCATCCTTATACTAATTTCCATCAACTCATTAAAGAGCTTTATTGCAGTATCTGGCTTAATATCAATGTAATATTCACCTTTATCGATCAATACAATAGCTAATTGCTGGTCGAACTGTCCTTTTCGGGCTATATCCTCAGCCTGTTGAAAGAAAGCCAACCCCTTTGCATCTTGCTTGATGCGCATGTTTATGATGCCTAAATTGGTATATATATTTGCGGTAGTCCGGATAGGTGTTGGTGGCAATTTTTTCACCTCGTCAAGGGCCTTATAATAATAGTTAGTGGCTTGTGTATAATTGCCTTCTAAAAAATAGCTTGAACCTATGTTGTTGTAGCACCACACAAACGCATCCTTTTTACTTGAACCCGCAGCCCATGATAAGGCCTCTGTGTAACTTTTACGACTTTGCGCATAATCCTCTTTGGCACGATACCTGAGTCCTTTGTTCATTAGCGCAGAAAATGCCCCTTCAGCGTAATTTTCTTTTATACTTGATCGAATTACATTGTTATAGAGCGCGATAGCAGAATCAGGGTCAAGATAATTATCCGCCATCTCAGACATTTTATTTATAGACGCCGTATCCGCCCCATCCCTTAATTCAAAGGCGCTACGTGCCTGGGTTTGAACAGAGATACCAAACGTGAGGGCAATGCATAAATAAAGGAAGTATTGCTGCATCTACGATAAAGTCTACTAAATATTAATTGATCCTTATAATTGGTTAAAACGAGAAAGGATGCCATTGACATCCTTTCATTCAATGTTTTTAAATACAGTGGGACCAGCTACTCTTTTATGAACTTAGCAGCACAACGCATGCCAGTAATGCTTTCATAGATAAACACATAATATATGCCGGCCGGTAGTTTTTTCTATAGGCACCATTACATGTTGTGCACTGTTAACGCTGCGATAAACAATTTGCCCTGCAGTATTGTATATATTTATTTTCTTTTCATTGCCGTTTAAAGTATTGATAGTTATGCTTGCTGACGCAGGGTTAGGATAAATAGTTGGTGCACTATTCGGCATATTTATTTCCCTGACTGAAAGTTTGTAGGGTGTACCCATAAGAGATACATTATCAAGCACATTATATCCATTGGGATCTGAAGTTCCGCCAGAGAACCGCATACGGATAACAAAACCACTCTTGTTATTTACTGTGCTGTCAAATGTTACAATACCCAATGCAGGCGTATTGAACAGGAAAATGGTATCAGCTGTATTTGTGGAAGAGCCATTGATCGTTTTTATTCCAGATGTTAGCCAATGGGCGCCGCTATCTATACTGTAAGATAAATGCAAAACATTGTTGCCATTATTTGTTTTACCCCCAAATCCGAATATTACATCTTTGTAACCATCAGATGGAACATATATCCGTGTTTCAGCTTGTGTGCTCGGATTACGAAGTTTTAACGCATATCCGGCGGGTGAACCTAATTGCGCATTTATAGAGTTTCCTATTATCGAATCGTAGTAAGTTGAATCGGTTGCCGTCGCCCCAACACTGTCACGATAAAAAATAGCTCCGCTATGCCCTATTAGTGTTGTGTCAGTATAGTCTGCCTGTATAGGAGGCAAGCTATCAGCAGGAACTGGATGAGTAATAGCAGGAGCTAACCGGTTAAAATTCCAGTAATGCATCAGTGTTTGTGCCTGTGCCCCGTTTACCAGGAACAGACATGCGATAAGGGTCAATAATTTTGTTTTCATCTCAGTGTTATTTAGTACAATACAACTTATGCGTAAATATAGTCTGCCTATTTTCTTAACAATAGGATTCACCAATGTAATATTACGAAAAAGCCAACCTGGAATTCTGGGTATTAATACCTAATTTATAAAAGATCTGCCCTATTTATTTGCACATCGATCCATTTTTTTCCCTGAATAGTGTTGCCCGTGTAGAACAACAACGGTAAGGGTAACCTACCGGCACAATAGCCTCAGGTACTATTATTACCATACAATTGAGTTCGTCATCAAGTCTGGGTACTGTTGCCGGTGTCTTTACTGCTTTCTCTTGTTTGTAATGAATTGACAAGAAAAGCATACTTTTTTAAATGGTGCAAGTGTAAAGACTTGCACCATTTTTTATGCTTATACTACCTTCCACTTGCTGCATCATCTTTTCTATCTTTACTAAATTTCCCAATATAATTATTGAGCCCCGCTCCTTTTAATATCTTCTCCATGAAGCATTTACTTTCCTATTTTTTTACATTTCTTTTTGCAGTTTCTTGCCTGGCCCAGCAACCAGCCAGCAGAAAGATATCCCTTAAGATATTGCCCTATACCAACTGCAATGTGTACCTGGCCAGCTACTACGGAAATACCAGGCTCATGGCCGATACTGCGTGGCTTAATGAGTATAGCGAAGGCACCTTCCAGGGCAAGCAGAAGCTGACACCGGGCATGTACTTCCTGGTATTGCCAGACAATAAAATGATGTTCGATCTATTGCTGGATACCAACCAGTGTTTTACAATAGTGATGGATACGACCAGAAAAGTAGACCCGCTATTTATAGGTTCTGAAGAGAACAACATTTTTTATAGATATATAGCTGCAACAAAAGACCTGACCCAGGAAATGGTGCAATTGAATAACGCGCTCAAAGTATCGAAACAACCTAACGATATAGCAAGAATAACACAGCAACAGGCGTTATTGCAAAATAGGATAGCAGCTATCCGCAATGCTGTTATTGACAAATACCCTGTGTCATTAACTGCATTGCTTCTGCTGCTTGGCCGCGCTCCATCTGTCCCTCCCGGCTTTGTGGCCAAAACAAGGGCCGATACAGTTGCCGGCTATTTTTATTCTAAATATCACTATTGGGATAACATACAGTTCAATGATGACAGGCTGCTCTACAATGCGCTCTTTGAGCCTAAAATGGATATGTATTTCCAGTATTACGTGCAACCCGCCGCTGATTCTGTGATAAAGGAGATGGACTACATACTGAATTATGCACGTAGCGGGCAGGAAATATTTCCGTACCTGCTATTGAAATTCACCAATCGTTACCTTAATCCTGAGCATATAGGCCAAAATAAAGTTTTCCTTGACCTGTTCCAGAATTACTACTTGCGGGGAGATACAGTCTTGCTCAATGCAACTTCTAAAAAAGTGATCTTTGACCGGGCCTATGCTTTGATGGCCAACCAGGCTGGCGACCCAGCACCACCACTGGATATGACCACTGCAGATGGCAAAACAGTATCTCTCTACAACATTGATGCACCCTATATTTTTGTAGTGTTCTGGGACCCTGAATGCCACCATTGCAGGGAAGATATACCGCGCATAGACAGTATATACAAAGCCAAGTGGAGGGCGCTGGGCGTAAAACTGTACAGTGTGAACATCAACACTGCCAATATGCCTAAAGTGCAGCAATTTGCTAATGAAAAACATCTAAGCCCTGAGTGGATACATACTTACCAAACAGAGGCAGCTGAAAAAGAAACTGTAAATAAGGGGTTGCTGAATTATCACCAGCTATACGATGTTTATGAAACGCCCACCATGTACCTCCTGGACGAGAAAAAACGAATAATAGCCAAGCGCTTATCTCTTGAGCAGTTCGATGAAGTACTGAATGTGCGGCAGAAGAACGAAAAGAAATAGGTTTAAGACAAAGTGCCATTCCCTATTTGCATACCTTGTTGTATACCAAAATAGCCCAATTTGTAACCGGGCAGTATACCTTCATCAAGGTACACCGTTTCCAGCTTCAATGCTTTACCGTTCCTGCAAGATACTATCATTCCGTTTTGCGGATCGCATGCCAGTACTGTTCCAGGTACTAAATGAGAAGTATCTCCTTCCAGGTTAATATCGCTCACATCACAAATGCATATCTTCCAGCCATTAAGCGCAGCATATGCCCCTTTCGATATGGGATTGCATGCTCTTACCAATGCTTTTATTGCAGCTGCGTCCATTTCCTGCCAGTCTATAAGCACCGTTTCCATACCCACTTTAGGCCAGTAACATGCGGTATGTTCATTTTGCGGTAAGGGGGCAGGCAGGGTGCCTTCTTTTATATGCTGTATCAATTTCCCAGCCATTCGCTCAGCCTCGTAGGCTACTTGCCTGGTCACCATGCCATATGTTTGTTCAGGGGTCAGCGGGAAGGTTTCCTGTATATATACAGGACCCGTGTCAAAACCCTCATCCATACGGTGCGCACAAAGGCCTATCTGTTCCTTACCATTTCTTATGCTTTCAAATATAGGGTCAGCACCACGCATCTCTGGCAGCATACCGGGATGGAAGTTGATAAAACCATATTCAGGCATATCAAGCACTTCCTTTTTTATTCGCCAGGGATAGCTAAATACAAATACCGCATTCGCGTTTTGCTCCCCGATAGCAATAATCAATTGCTGAGAATATTCTTGTTTGCTGGTGCAGTAATAGGGGATATTATTACTATTAGCAAAAGCGGAATACAACTGCACTATCTCTTCATTTTTATTTGCAGTAACTATACCGCACAGTACACCTTCGCTCAGCGATCTCAGCATTAGCGGGTATGCCATTTTACTGTTACAGACAAGCAGTATTTTAGGAACTTGGTTCAAGTGAATTTGGTTTATTTATTCTGTGGTACTAATTTTCAAGGCAGGCATAAGCATTCATCCAACTTGTGAACTGCAGTGGTAGATCATTAAGTTCATGGTTATATTTTAGCCGCTGCTCCTCTGTCCAGGCCGATTCTTTGGTTATCGTCAGCAGGCAGTTACCATTAGTTACATCTTTCTGCACAATGCCTTCGTACAGCGGCGCGTTGGTATAATGCGTATCAGCGTCTATCTGTACTTTACCGCGCGGACTCTCGTACGTTAACCCTTCAAGTACCTGCAAAGCAGCAGTGGTATCACCAGCTTTAAATGCTTTTGCCATAACTATTCCGGCATCGCAACCCAGCATTGAAAAGATATTTGCATTCTTTTTTTGTTGTGCCAACTGTTCTTTAAAATTTTCATTGGCAGCGTTTACCAGGCTACGCGCCCATGGCACGCACACTTTTATATCATTCCCGGGATAGGGTATTTTTGCCAGCCATTCCTCTTCCCCCATAAATGGCGCTCCGTAAATAGACTTATTTTTAAAAATATCCAACTCTGCAGCCGCCTTACCAAAGTCTTGCAACATGTCTCCGCAAAACGAGGCAAACACGCCTTGTGTATCACTTTCCTCGAGATGCCTGGCCAGCGGGTCTAACGTCATATCTTGCCTTTTAAGCGGCGTAACGTGATTGAACATCAAAGCGCCACCTTCTTCTTCCAGGCAGTTGAAGAACGTATATGCACTCCTATACCCAGAATCGTAGAAGGAACATGTATAAGCCATCTTCTTTATGCCGTCATTTACAGCAACTTTTGTAATAACACGGCAACACAGCGCGCCACTTAAAGAGATATAAAAAACGTTATCGTGCTTTTTTAATGAAGTAGGGAAATGATAACCTGCATCGAGACAAAGGAAAATAGCATCACCATTCCTGAACAATGGCGATAACTTTTCTGCTGTTTTGGGGTTTACATATCCTGCTAACAGGGTAGCCCCTTCCATCAGTAATTTTTCGCATGCAGCATATATCTGTTTATCATTACCGGCTATATCTATACTTTCGGTCTTTATATTTACTTCAGTTACCCCCTCTTGTGCCAGGCCCGCTTTTAAGCCGGCAACTATATCAAAATTAATGGTTGGATAAATTACAGATCTTGGAAGCAATACACCTGCTGTCAGTGTCATTTTAATAAGTGGATTATGCAATTCTGGTTATAAAAATAAAGCAACAATGAAAGTAATACTTTCATTGTTGCTTAAATAAATAATATAATTATTGCTGCGGAGGATATATACCAGAATAGCAGATACAATAATTAACTGTTTGGTATGGATTCATTACCTGCAGCGGCGGATTGGCACCACCAACCACTGAACTTACTGCAGTATTAGCCATCATAGCAGAGCCACCACTTGCTGCATAAACACCATTAGGCAGATCGCCATTATTACTTGCAAAGTAGCCGTTTGCTGGTGTTGTTACGGTGCCGACCGTGTTGTTAGCTTGTACCGTAGCTGTTACGGGATGGCTATGTGCGGGCATGTTCAGCGCTGTTAATGTTGCAAGTTCTGCACCAGCCACTTGGCCCAATATATAGTTGGGAAGACCAGGACCCTGACCAGCTCCTACGGGCACTTTATTGATCAGGTTAGGTACAGCAAAATTAGTGGTACCATTACCACCGTACGTTGTGCCAAGAAGTACATATAACACCTCATAATCGGAGATGTTCACAGTTTGACCATTGCATGCCAGCCAGCCCGTAGGAACAAAATTAAATCCAAATGCGCAGACAGATCCTACATATGCTTCCATAATTTTTTTTTTAGTTTTTTGTTAAATGTTTTAGTTAATATGTTATCCCCTCGTAGGAAAGACGCCGGATAACGCTATACAATAGTTAATAGCAAGGTATGGCTGCCTGATGCCTATGGAACCGCCTGAACCTGACCCAGCAGGCCCTATTGTTATAACCGGCATACTTGCCATATACTGGCCCTGTGTAGCTGCCGGTGCATATGCGAAATTATTGGAAGACCCGTCATCAACGTTCGCAGGATAACCGCCAGCCGCAGTTTGTGTACTTACAGCTGATGCGCTGCTACCGTTAATGCTGAACGATACATTATGGCTATGCATAGGCAAATTAAGAGGGGATAATACCACACTCTCAGCGCCGCCTGTACTGCCTTGTTCGTAGTTAAAGTACTGACCATCGGGACCCGCACCTACCGCCGCACGGCTATTGAGGTTGGGGAGACCAAAAGTGGTAACACCATCTCCCCCATACTGTACGCCAAGTAATGCGAATAAGGCAGTATATTGACGTAATGGCAAAACTTGGCCGCCACAAACAGCCCATTGGTATGGTGCAAAATTAAAACCAAAAGCGTTTATTAATCCCAGGAATGGATCCATTTTGTATAAGTTTTTTTAGTTTAAAAAATTAATTTCTTGATGGAAAATATCCTTGTACTGCTACACAGCAGGTCAATACCAGGTAAGGGTTCATAACATTGAACGGTTGGCTGCCACCAGCAGTGTTCACTGTAACATTTGGTGCACCTAAATTTACACCTGCAGTGGCTGTAGAAGCATAGATGGCCGTATCACCAGAAGAAGATTGCGCCATAGATGGCACTTGGTTCGCAGGGCCAGAACTTGAAGCAGAGCTTGTGTTAACGCCTATCTTCATGCCTGTTACTGTATGTGTGTGCTGTGGCAATGCAGAAGCAGGAATAGTAACAGTGGGTACACCACCCTTATTACCCATAGCATAAGAAGTTGATCCGGCAGGAACTGTGCCGCCAATGTAGGCTCCTATCATGGTGCGGCCACGAAGGTCTGGTATGCCGAATGTGGTGCGCCCATCACCACCATAATATGTGCCCAGCAAGGCAAACATGGCCTGGTACTGGGTTATGGGCAACAGTGAGCCATCGCATACGTGCCATCCTTTGGGAGCAAAATTAAATCCGAAGTATTGAATACTTCCAATAAATGGTTCATACATAGTCTTTTTTGTTTTGTGTTGTTAAGAAAAAGCTTGAGGTATTATTGATTATAAATGTATAAGTTTTATTTTCCAAAAAAAAGACTTAATGTTTTATTATCGTTAAATACTGCACTTTATATTTTTCTTATAATAGTAATAGATACTATCAATAAATGATGGAATTATAAAATACTAGTAACGAATAGCTGTGGGCCTGAGGTGCAGAATGTTTTATACTCAAAATTGAAACAAGATAATAAATTAGTTTTTAAATCTTTTACTGCAGTAATTTATAAATTAGTTTTAAAAATGCATTTGTAGTTGTCAACAATAATACTACGGTCTTTATAAATATAATATTAAAGTATATTTTTTGGCCGAATGGTGGTTATCTGTATGTAACTTTAGGTGGGTAGTAAACACTTCTACTATGTATCATTAATAATACATAGTAGAGGTGACCCTTATTTTAATATTTTAATGTTTCCTAAAAACTTTGCTCTAATTTTACGCGGACATCATGAATGTTGAGATATTTAATAATTATTTAATTTAGATACTTGCATTGCAAATTATAGAAGTATACTTTTATTATCCCAAAAATTCGGGGGCTATTTTAAAAAAACAAATAATGTACCATTTTAAAAGGTTATATACAGGGTTGTTGGGTTGTTTTCTGGCTACGTTCATGATCAGCGTTTCGTTGCAGGCTCAGGTGTTAATAACACCAGGTACCGCCATTGTAGTGCAGCAAGGCACCAGTATGGTCTTCGCTCAAAACCTGGGCATACAATCTGGTGGCACCCTCAATACCGATGGTAACATCATTATGAACGCAGGCAGCTTTGCCGATACAGGCACTGCTCTCTTTACCAGCACTTCCAGCCTTGTATATAACGGGGTCACCGCCCAGCAGCTTTATATCCCTGCACCGCTTACACTCGGCACACTGGTACTCAACAACAGTAATGGACTGGCACCTAACAACAGCATCACTATACTTGATTCACTGGTACTGGTGAACGGTATATATTATACTGATACCACTACCCCCATACATTTTGCCAATAGCGCTGCCAACCCTGCGGAAAGCAATATCAGCCGCATCATTGGCCGTGCCATAATGGACCCTGTAGTGGTGGGCACCAATGCGGTGAACTTCCTGGGCTGTAGCATGGCTGCAGGCAGCGATATGGGCACTGTGACCATAGTACGCAACAGCGGACCGGCAGCAGTGGCCATCATAGGCCTTGGCGATACTTCCATAGCGCAGAACTGGGCCATAGGCAGTACCAATAATACTGCGAACCCCAGCCGTAATATCACCTTCAGCTGGCTCAGCTCTGTTGACAACAACAGAGATATGCATACCATTTACCCATACAGCACAGAGGGTGCAGGCTATGTGGCCCTTAACAACACAGCACGCGATGTGTCAGCGACAGACCCACGTGTATACCAGCTTGCTGTTAACAGCTACAATAAACTGTTCACCTTCTCTGACCACAACCCTGTGGGTGTAAAGACGATACAGGTGGCAGAGACAAAGGTCACTGCCTTCCCTAACCCATTCGGTAGCGTGCTGAGCCTGAGCATAGTAAAGGAAGATGATGAACCTGTGCAGGTAAGGGTAATGGACATGAGCGGAAAGACCATGATGGCCAATACTTACAAAGCTGGAAGAACTACAGTGATATCGCTGACAGAAGTAGGTGGCTTGCCTGTAGGCAGCTACCTGGTGCAGGTATATAACGACCACTTTGGGAAAAGTATAAAACTTGTAAAAGCAGAATAAACTATTGTTAGGTATCGGTTATCTGTGCAAACCCTTTGTTTGAATGGTCGCACATTTACATATCATTATATACCAAGCACAAAACATACTAAAGAAAAACAAACAACCATATAGATCAGGAGTACCACAAACAAACCATATGAAAAAACAATTTTACGTACTGCCGGTAGCGCTACTGCTGGCAATGGGCGCCCAAGCCCAGGTGCAGATCAATAAACCGGTGCAGATGAACGGTGCTGCCGGTACTGATCGGCGGGTGACAGGGCTGGGAGCCATACAGGATACTACCGATGCGGTAAGCGCAGGTAACCTCCAGAGTGGCGTCCTCTCCTATGCACAGGCATCGGGCATCGCTAACAACTATACCGTATCGTTGCCTGTATCTGTAGGATACGTTGCTGGTATGATGGTGAGCTTTAAGGCAAATGCGGCCAACAATGGCCCGGTGACCCTTAACGTGAATGGCCTGGGTGCAAGGGCGGTACTGAAGTATGTGAACCAGGTTTTACAGACAAATGACATATTGAATGGCCAGGTAATAACGGCCATGTTCGATGGTACCAATTTCCAGGTCATCAGCCAGTTGGGCCAGTCAGCCGGCTTTACAGGCACTTTGTCTGGCGATGTGACCGGCACCCAGAATGCTACCTCTATAGCTAATGGCGCAGTGACCACTGCCAAGATAGGTGCAGGAGCTGTAAATACTGGTAACATAGCTAATGGTGCAGTTACTACCGCTACCATAGCCAATGCAGCAGTTACAGATGCACAGGTTGGTTTTGGTATCTCTTATTCTAAGCTTACAGGTGCCCCAACATCACTGCCACCAACAGGTGCAGCAGGTGGCGACCTGGTAGGCAACTACCCTAACCCTGCAATAGGCGCGCAGGCAGTGGGCAGTGCTAAAATAGCGGATAGTGCAGTAACTGCTGTTAAAATAATATCGAACACTATCCAGACCAATCATATAGCTAATGGTGCGATAACTGACCCTAAGATAGTTAGTGTATCCTATAGTAAAATAACAGGTGCACCTACCACATTCCCACCTACAGGCACTGCAGGTGGCGACCTGGTAGGCAACTACCCTAACCCTACCATAGCCGCTACACCAGCTACGGGCGCCGATGTCATCAGCTCAGTGAACAGTGCCACCAGTGCCACTATAAATGTAGCGCGCCTGGCACCCACGGTTACTAACCAGGGCAACACGTTCAATGGCAATACCCAATTGGTGCAGACCACTGCCATAGGCAAACTGCCTGCATTAGATGGCTCCCTGCTTACCAATCTACCTTCAACCGCGCCAACTGGTGCAGCAGGTGGGGACCTTACAGGCACTTACCCTAACCCTACTCTTGCTACAACAGCAGTAACTGCAGGTAGCTATGGTAGCGCTACACAGGTACCTACTTATACAGTGGACGGCAAAGGCCGCATCACAGCAGCAAGCAATACAACTATTACAGGTACCACACCAGGGGGTGCAGCGGGCGGCGACCTTACAGGTACTTACCCTAACCCAACTGTAACTACACAGGCAATAACTACTGCGAAGATCGCAGATAGCGCGGTTACCTCAGTGAAAATAAAAACAGCAGCAGTACAAACAGGACACATAGCAGACAGTGCTGTAACATCTGCAAAAATAAAAACAGCAGCGGTACAAACAGGGCATATTGCCGACGGCGCTGTAACTGACCCAAAAATAGTAAGCGTATCCTACAGCAAAGTAACTGGTGCACCTACTACATTGCCACCAACAGGTGCAGCAGGTGGCGACCTTACTGGTACTTATCCTAACCCAACTTTAACTACAACAGCGGTTACCGCAGGCAGCTATGGTAGCGCTACACAAGTTCCAACTTATACTGTAGATGGCAAGGGCCGTATAACAGCAGCAAGCAATACTACCATCACCGGTACTACACCAGGTGGTGCAGCGGGCGGAGACCTTACAGGTACTTATCCTAACCCAACAGTGACCACACAAGCCATTACAACTGCGAAGATCGCAGACAGCGCAGTGACCTCAGTGAAAATACTATCAAACACCATACAGACCAATCATATAGCTAATGGCGCTGTAACTGACCCTAAGATAACAAGTGTATCGTACAGCAAAGTAACAGGTGCACCTACCACATTACCACCAACAGGTGCAGCAGGTGGCGACCTTGCTGGCACTTACCCTAACCCTACGCTTGCTGCAACAGCAGTTACTGCTGGCAGCTATGGTAGCGCCACACAGGTACCAACTTACACTGTGGATGGCAAAGGCCGTATCACAGCAGCAAGCAATACTACCATCACTGGTACTACACCAGGTGGTGCAGCGGGCGGAGACCTTACAGGTACTTATCCTAACCCAACAGTGACCACACAAGCAATAACTACCGCTAAGATCGCAGACAGTGCTGTGACCTCAGTAAAAATAAAGACAGCAGCAGTACAGACCGGCCACATAGCCGACGGTGTTGTAACTGACCCTAAGATAGTTAGTGTATCGTACAGCAAAGTAACAGGTGCACCAGCCACATTGCCACCTACAGGTGCAGCTGGCGGAGACCTTACAGGCACTTATCCTAATCCTACTTTAGCTACAACAGCAGTAACAGCAGGCAGCTACGGTAGCGCTACCCAAGTTCCTACGTATACTGTAGATGGCAAAGGCCGTATCATTGCAGCAAGCAATACTACCATCACCGGTACTACACCAGGCGGAACAGCAGGTGGCGACCTTACTGGTACTTATCCTAATCCTGTGATAGGCACAGCAGCAGTTACTCCTGCTAAAATATCATCGGCAGGTGCAACCAATGGCCAGGTGCTTAGCTACAATGGTGTAGGTGTGGCATGGGTCACTCCAAATAATACACCAGGCGGAACAGCAGGTGGCGATCTTACTGGTTCTTATCCAAGTCCACTTATAGCGAACGGCGTGGTAACACCTGCAAAAATAAATCCTTCAGGTGCACTTAGCGGTCAGTTCATTGGTTATAATGGCACCACAGTATCATGGTCCACACCAAGCAATGTACCAGGTGGGACAGCAGGTGGTGACCTTACAGGCACATACCCTAACCCAACTTTAACTACAACAGCGGTTACCGCAGGCAGCTATGGTAGTGCAACACAGGTGCCTACTTACACTGTAGACAGCAAAGGGCGTATCACAGCAGCAAGCAATACTACCATCACCGGTACCACACCAGGTGGTTCTGCAGGTGGCGACCTTACAGGTACTTATCCTAATCCAACGGTGACCACACAGGCTATCACTACAGCTAAGATCGCAGACAGTGCGGTCACTGCTGTTAAAATAATATCAAACACTATACAGACCAATCATATAGCTAATGGCGCTGTAACTGACCCTAAGATAACAAGTGTATCGTACAGCAAAGTAACAGGTGCACCAACCACATTGCCACCAACAGGTGCCGCAGGTGGTGACCTTACCGGCACTTATCCTAATCCTACTTTAGCTGCAACAGCAGTTACAGCAGGCAGCTATGGTAGCGCTACACAGGTGCCTACTTATACTGTGGACAGCAAGGGCCGCATCACAGCAGCAAGCAACACTACCATCACTGGTACTACGCCAGGTGGTACTGCGGGTGGCGACCTTACAGGTACCTACCCTAACCCAACATTGGCTACAACAGCGGTAACAGCAGGCAGCTATGGTAGTGCCACACAGGTGCCTACTTACACTGTGGATGGTAAAGGACGCATCACCGCAGCAAGCAATACTACCATCACTGGTACTACACCAGGTGGCAGTGCAGGTGGCAACCTTGGCGGTACATATCCTAACCCTTCTATCGCCAGCCTCCCGGCTATCAGCGGTGCCAACCTTACCAACATAACAGCTGCAAACATCACAGGTACCAACACATTGCCTGCCGGTGTATTACCAACAACAGCTACAGTGCAGGGTAACACCTTCAACGGTAATAGCCAGCTGGTGCAAACTACTGCTACAGGCAAACTCCCGGTATTGGATGGTTCTAACCTTACTAATATAACCGCTTCTACCAGTGCCAACCTTACGGGTGACGTAACAAGCTCTGGCAATACTACTTCTTACAACAACGTAGTACCAGCTAATAAAGGCGGTGCCGGTGCAGTAAGTGGTCTGCTTACTGCAAATGGCTCAGGCACAGTATCTGCTGCAAGCACTACTGGTAGTGGCAACGTGGTCTTAGCCACTTCACCTACCTTGGTAACGCCTGCACTAGGCACGCCAAGTGCATTGGTCGGCACTAATATTACAGGTACTGCAAGCGGCCTTACAGCAGGTACGGTCACTACCAATGCTAATCTTACAGGTAATGTCACCAGCGTAGGCAATGCGACGACCATTGCAAGCCTCCCGGCGATCAGTGGTGCCAACCTTACCAACATTACAGCTGCAAACATTACAGGTACTAACACACTGCCTGCTGGCGTATTGCCAACAACAGCTACTGTACAAGGCAATATCTTCAACGGCAACAGCCAGTTGGTACAGTTGAGCGCTACAGGCAAACTGCCTGCAGTAGACGGATCTCAGCTGACGAATATCCCAGCCGGGACAGCTAATGCTATCAACCTTTCTACTGCAACGGTCTCAGGTACTTTGCCAGCGGCCAACTTGCCGGCCACCGCTACTACCCAGGGCAATACCTTCAACGGTAACAGCCAGTTAGTGCAACTAAGTGCAGCAGGCAAATTACCTGCTGTCGATGGTTCTCAATTGACCAATCTACCGGCAGCAGGCGCAGCGGCGGCAGGTACATTAACCGGTACCACACTCGCAAGTAACGTGGTTAATTCAAGTATATCGACCCTGTCAGCCCTCACCGGCAACGGTGTGGTTACTACAAGTGGTGGTACAGGTGCTTTAAGTGTAACGGGCACTACCGGTAGCGGCAGTGTTGTTTTAGCGACCTCGCCTACTTTAGTTACTCCGGCGCTGGGTACACCAAGTGCTTTGGTAGGTACTAACATTTCAGGTACTGCTGCTAACCTTACTGCGGGGAATGTTACTACCAATGCTAACATGACCGGCGACGTAACAAGCTCGGGCAATGCCACAACAATAGCTAACACTGCTACATCAGGTAATCATATATCAACTGCCTTGAACTCGGCCACTGCCGGCTCTACTGCCGGAACTGCAACCGGGTCGGGTGCGGTAGTTTTGTCCAGCTCGCCTACTTTGGTGACTCCTTCCTTAGGTACACCAAGTACTTTGGTAGGTACTAACATTTCAGGTACTGCTGCTAACCTAACAGCCGGTAAAGCTACCAGCTTAGCTACCGCACGTACCATTAATGGTGTATCGTTCGATGGCAGTGCTAACATAACAGTTCCTGCTTCTGCAAATACACTTACGGGTACGGCATTGCCTGCATTAGATGGATCAGCATTAACAGGGGTCACAGCAATACAAGGCAACCTTACCGGCAATGTGACCAGTGTAGGTCTTGCAACAACAATTGCCAGCTTACCGGCTATAAGCGGTGCCAACCTTACAAACTTAACAGCTGCAAACATTACTGGTACCAACACATTACCTGTAGGTGTACTGCCAACAACAGTAACTACTGCGGGCAACACCTTTAACGGTAACAGCCAGCTGATACAAACTACCGCTACTGGTAAATATCCCGCTCTTGACGGTTCTTTGATCACAGGTATTGTGTCCAGTGCAGGTAATTTGACCGGTGACATTACCAGTTCGGGTTTAGCAACTACTTACGCTAACGTAGTACCAGCAAATAAGGGTGGTGCGGGTGCAATAACAGGTTTACTTAAAGCGAACGGATCGGGTACGGTATCTGCTGCTACTGCAGGTACTGATTACGAAGTGCCTGTAACTTTCAGCACAGGTTTAACGCGCTCTACAAATACGGTAACAGTTAATACATCTCAAAACATATCAACCCTTTCCAACCTCACCAGCAATGGTGTAGTGACAACCAGCGGTGGTACAGGCGCGTTAGGTATAACTGCTACAACTGGTAGCGGCAACGTGGTTTTGGCTACTTCGCCAACCTTAGTAACACCTGCTTTGGGCACACCAAGTGCTTTGGTAGGTACTAACATTTCAGGTACTGCTGCTAACCTTACTGCGGGGAATGTTACTACCAATGCTAACATGACCGGCGACGTAACAAGCTCGGGCAATGCCACAACAATAGCTAACACTGCTACATCAGGTAATCACATATCAACTGCCTTGAACTCGGCCACTGCCGGCTCTACTGCAGGAACTGCAACTGGGTCGGGTGCGGTAGTTTTGTCCAGCTCGCCTACTTTGGTGACTCCTTCCTTAGGTACACCAAGTACTTTGGTGGGTACCAACATTTCAGGTACTGCTGCTAACCTAACAGCCGGTAAAGCTACCAGCTTAGCTACCGCACGTACCATTAATGGTGTATCGTTCGATGGCAGTGCTAACATAACAGTTCCTGCTTCTGCAAATACACTTACGGGTACGGCATTGCCTGCTTTAGATGGCTCAGCATTAACAGGTGTCACAGCAACACAAGGCAACCTTACCGGCAATGTGACCAGCGTAGGTCTTGCAACAACAATTGCCAGCCTGCCAGCTATAAGCGGTGCCAACCTTACAAACTTAACTGCTGCTAATATTACAGGTACCAATACCTTACCTGCAGGTGTGTTACCAACAACAGTAACTACTGCGGGTAATACCTTTAACGGTAACAGCCAACTTGTTCAATTGGATGCCTCTGGTAAACTGCCTGCCATCGACGGTTCGGCTTTAACTAACTTACCGGCTGGCGGCACTGCTGCGGCGGGGACATTGACCGGCACAACCCTGGCAAGCAATGTGGTGAACGCAAGCTTATCAAAGCTTACCGC
The DNA here is from genome assembly GCA_965276955.1 of Flavipsychrobacter sp. GTDB lineage: Bacteria > Bacteroidota > Bacteroidia > Chitinophagales > Chitinophagaceae > JABDEZ01. Next base: position 46,365 of record CBDIBP010000009.1, on the reverse strand, counting down.
GCTCACCAGCAATGGTTTAGTTACTACAAGTGGCAGTAACGGTACATTAGGTGTAGCCACTGCAAGCGCTAACGGACAGATCATAGTTACATCTGGTGGTGGTATTCCATCTTTTCAAACGGTAACGGGTGATGTTACAGTGACCAGCTCTGCCGTTACCAGTTACAACAATGTAGTGCCAGCTAATAAAGGCGGTGCAGGTGCTGTAACAGGGATACTTAAAGCGAACGGTTCCGGTACAGTATCTGCTGCTACTGCAGGTACGGATTACGAAGTGCCTGTAACTTTCAGCACAGGACTAACACGCAGTACCAACACGGTAACAGTTAATACATCTCAAAACATATCGACCCTGTCCAACCTGACCACTAATGGTATAGTTACCACAAGTGGTGGCACAGGCGCATTAAGCATAACAGGAACCAACGCAGCAAACGGCCTTGTTTTGTTAAATGGTACAGGTAAATTGCCTGTTTTAGATGGTTCTAATCTCACCAACGTAACAGCAACGCAAGGTAACCTTACTGGCGATATCACCAGCAGCGGCCTGGCTACTACCGTAGCAAATACAGCTTCCACAGGTAACCACATATCAACTGCCTTAAACTCGGCCACTGGGGGAAGTACAGCAGGCACTGTAACCGGTTCTGGTGCCGTGGTCTTGTCTGGCTCGCCAACCTTGACAACACCTGCATTAGGCACACCAAGTGCATTGGTAGGCACTAACATCTCAGGTACAGCAGCTAACCTTACGGCAGGTACGGTTACTACAAATGCTAACATGACCGGAGATGTGACCAGCGTAGGGAATGCTACCACAATAGCAGCAGGTGCTGTGACCAGCGCTAAGATCCTTGATGGTACAATAACCAATACAGACATCAGCACAACTGCAGCAATAGCCTACAGCAAGCTAAACCTTGCAGGCAGCGTAGCAACTACTGACATATCTACGACCGGAGCTACCAGCGGCCAGGTACTGGGCTATAATGGCACAAGTGTAGCATGGACCACAGTAAGCGGCGGTGGCGGTTCACCAACAGGCGCAGCTGGTGGCAGTCTTGCAGGTACTTATCCTAATCCTACAATTGCTTCCGGTGTTATCGGGTCAACCGAAATAGCTGATGGTAGTATTGTTAGTGCAGACATCAGTGCCACAGCGGCAATACCTTATAGTAAACTAACGTTGACCAACTCCATACAGAATACAGATATCGTTGCCAATGCTATCACTACTTCTAAAGTAGCCAATGGTACAGTGACCACCAGCAAAATGGCCGATAGTGCCATCAGCGGATTGAAACTATTGACCGGTGCTGTAGGGCCTATCCATATCACCACTACAGGTGCTACTAATGGCCAGGTGCTTACAGCGAACACTGCAACAGGTAGGGTAACATGGGCTACTCCATTGGGTAGTGGTACAGGTGCTGCTCCTACAGGTGTCAATTATTCAATTAGTGAAGCTAACTACACAGCAGGTACCACCCTTTATAAGAACCCTGCAACAAGCAATGCATCAAGCACACTTACAGCGGTCACATCTATGCCGGTACCGGTTACATGTACACCAAGCTTCACGGCTTATTCGTTGTCACCTGTAGCGGTTACATTTTCGGTTTATACCGTATCTGCCACTAACACTGGTACTACATACACCATTGGTTCTCCCCTTAACGGTGCTAGTTGCTCTGCAGCAGCTGCCACCAGCGGCACGCCAACCACCTGTACTGCTACTGCTTCGGCTACTGTAAGTCCCGGATCACTTATTACTATTGTTATCAGCTCAACATCAGGAAGTACACTTACTGGTGTCTATACCGGGTTTACTTGTCAATAATAGAATACAGACAGTAATGTTTTCAGATCAGGTTTTTACATGGTGCAGGCTTTATAGCTTGCACCATTTTTTTTGCCATTGCAAGTACTACTATCTGGCTTAGACCTGTCATGCTACAGGTATCAAGACCGGTCAATAGTAAGTTATCCCTCTTATCATTAGCTTATAGATCCTTCCCGTATTGTTATCCAGGTACATGTTCATGTATTGTGTCATTTCCATCCAGTTGCCTTTATAGTCGTGTATATTGATAGGACCGAATGACCTAAAACAAAAAAAGCAGCTGTGCTGATGCACAACTGCTTTGTAAGATGTGGTCCCACTAGGACTTGAACCTAGGACCACCTGATTATGAGTCAGGTGCTCTAACCAACTGAGCTATAGGACCGATCTCCTGTGTTATCAGGAAATTTGGGACTGCAAAAATATAGGAATTTCTTAAAAAAAGAACATCCTTTTAAAACTTTATTTTTGCAAAATGATAAAAGGCATCAAACACATCATTTTCGACCTGGGCGGCGTGCTCATCAACCTCAACTATCAGGCTACCGAACAGGCCTTTGCTAATATAGGACTGCCCAACTTCAATGAAATATACACACAACTAAAACAAGATACCCTTTTCGACGACCTGGAGACGGGCAAAATAGACCAGGAGCAATTCCTCAAAGCCATGAGAGCCGCAGCAGGTGTGCCGCTAACAAATGAGCAGGTACTTACTGCCTGGAATGCCATGTTGCTCGATTTTCCCCTCAGGCGGTTGCAGATACTGCAGCAGCTGCGCCTGCATTACGATCTGTTCCTGCTCAGCAATACCAACGAGATACATGAGGAAGCATTTAATAAAATACTTTACCAGGCGCACGGCATCCCCAACATTGGTGTGTTCTTCGATAAGGTATATCTCTCTCACCGTGTGGGCATGCGCAAGCCCAATGCTGATATATTTCTACGGGTGCTTGAAGATAATGGGCTAAGACCCGAACAAACTTTATTTATTGATGATACCCCGCAACATATAGCCGGGGCACAGGCACTGGGCATACAAACCATTTACCTGGAAAAAGGAATGACCATTGAGGAGCACATCTTCAAACCGCTTAATGCTCAAGCATAACTAATGAATTGCCATTCCCGACACAGAACTTGAACATCTACAACGCTTACTTTATTTCTTCGTAGTCTATATAATCTTCTTTATGTGCACGTGGCTGTGGGTCTATAGTAGCTTTGCCTGGGGCTGCCTTCTGTCCTGCAGCATCGTTCATCTGGTCTTGCATGTGGCGCATACGCTCGCGCACCTGCTTGGTCATCTGCACCACGGGCAGTATATACTTCACCAGGAAACGGAATATAAGAAAGAGGACTATCGTCCATATTACCATACTGATACTCATTATACAAAGTTATATCACAAAGTGGTCTCAGAATTGTTAATAAAAAAATAATGGATATGTCTAAAACAGAATTTGGAAATAGAGCATACACGTTGTACATTTGTCTACGAAAATTATGATCGAAAGAAGGGGACACGCAAGTTGTCCCCTTGTTATTTTTACATATGGCCGATATCTTAGTTGTTGTTGAAGACCTTTTAAAACCATTACTTGAGGGTACTGATATGTTCATATGTTCACTGAAAATGAAACCAGTGAACAATATCAAGATATTTCTGGATGCTGATGAAGGGTTGTCTATAGAAAAGATCGCAAAGCTGAACCGCCGCCTGAACGCGCTGATAGAAGAAGCGGCGATATTTCCCGAAGGCGATTATTCATTAGAAGTATCAAGCCCCGGTATAGATGAACCATTGACGTTATTTCGCCAGTACCAAAAGAATATAGGACGCAAACTGTTGGTCACACCAAATGAAGAAGGTCCTGAGCTGCTGGGTATAATAAAAGAAGTAGCTGAAGACAAGCTGGTACTGGAAGTAGAGGTAGGAAAGAAAAAAGAAAAAGTTATAACAGAAGTACCATTTACCAACATAAAAAAAGCAGTAGTACAAATAATTTTTTAATTAAAATTTCCCGCATCACGGGAAGAAAAAGTGACGAATATGGCAAGTATTAATCTTATCGACTCATTTCAGGAGTTTAAAGATGCCGAAAACATTGACCGGCCTACCTTAATGAAGGTAATTGAAGATGTTTTCAAAACATTACTACGTAAGAAATACACAACGGATGAGAATTTCGATGTGATAGTAAATGACCAGACGGGTGACCTCGAGATCTTCCGTCGGCGCGAGATCGTGGCCGATGATATGATCGAAGATGACAACCTGCAGATACCCTATTCACAGGCCATAAAGATAGAGCCCGACTATAGCGTAGGCGAAGAAGTTTATGAGGAAGTGGACGTGCGCGACTTTGGCCGCCGCGCCATACTGGCCGCAAAGCAAACACTGGCTGCACGTATAGGCGACTTGAAAAAGAACAACCTGCTAAAAAAATATGCAGAGCGTGTAGGCGAAATAATAAATGGTGAAGTTTACCAGATCTGGAAAAAAGAAATATTACTGCTCGATGATGAAGGCAATGAACTGATAATGCCTAAAACCGAGCAGATACCTACCGACTTCTTTAAAAAAGGAGAAGGCGTGCGTGCCGTGGTAAAGAAGGTAGAGATGCGCAACAACTCTCCTATCATCATCCTCAGCCGCACCCACCCATCATTCCTGGAGAAACTTCTGGAAATAGAGGTGCCTGAAATAATGGATGGTCTTATAAGTGTAAAGAAAATAGTAAGGGAACCTGGCGAGCGCGCCAAAGTAGCTGTAGAAAGCTATGACGACCGTATAGACCCGGTAGGCGCCTGCGTAGGTATGAAGGGCAGCCGTATACACGGCATAGTGCGCGAACTGCGCAATGAGAATATTGACATTATTAACTATACCAATAATGTTCAGTTGCTCATCCAAAGGTCGCTTACGCCATCACGTATCAATCGTATAGACCTCAACAATACCGATCTGCATGCCGATGTATACCTTGAGCCCGACCAGGTTTCACTTGCCATAGGCAAGAAAGGGGTGAACATCAAGCTGGCACAGGAATTGACGGGTTACAGCATAGATGTGTACAGGGATGTACAGGAAGAAGTGTCTTACGACATCGACCTTGATGAATTTGCAGATGAGATAGAACCATGGATCATCGATGAGTTCAAACGTATAGGTTGCGATACTGCACTCAGCATCATAGAACTGTCTGTTGAAGAGCTGGTGCGCCGTACCGATTTGGAAGAAGAAACTGTGCGCGACGTGCGTAAAGTGCTGGAGGCCGAATTTGAGAATGAATAAGGAAGGAAGAGATTTTTACTATAATAATTTGTTTCGCTGTTAAAACCCTATTAAACAAGGTTCTCAGCCACGAGTAAAACATCTTTTATTAGTAAAAATAGTGTAGGTTTGTATATTAGATAAAAACGCTAAATAACTGAACGGATTAGCGCGTATTTTGATCAAGGAATCGAATGACAACAGAAACAAAAACACCCAGGTTACTGGCTGCTGCAAAAGAGTTTAATATTGGCAAGGAAACGCTCATAGAGTACCTTGGCAATAAAGGCTTTGAGATCAATGCAAGTAACCCCAATACCAAGCTTACAGAACAAATGTACAATGCTTTGCAGGCAGAGTTCGCCCAGGACAAAGCTGCAAAACGCAAGAGTTCTGAGATAGCTTTGCCCAAAGGGTCTTTAATGGAAGGCATCCGCAAGACCAAGGATGAACAGAACATTACTGCAAAAGACAAAAAAGACGAGCCTGAAGCGGAGAAAAAAGAAGAAAGACCAAAGGAAACTAAAGCTGCGGAAGTAAAGCCCGAAGTGAAGCCGGAAACTAAGCCAGAGGTAAAACCTGAGGCTAAGCCCGAAGTGAGACCCGAAGTAGCTCCTTCTGTACCCGAAATAAAACCAGCGCCTGCCGCACCAGAGCTGCCAACGCCACAACCGGCACAGCCAGCTCCTGAGGAGGTAAAGCCACCGGTAAGCAAGGCAATGCCTGCGCAGGAAGCGCCTAAAGAGGTAAAAGAAGAGGCTAACGCTGCGCCAACGGCCACTGTTACAGATACCCCAAAGGTTGCCGCTAATGCTACCCCTCCAAAAGAAACACCACCAGCAGCCGCCGAGAAAGCAGAAGAAGATGCTGAACCGGAGCACCTGGAGATGAAGGCCCCCAAACTGGAAGGCCCTAATATACTTGGAAAGATAAATTTAGACGAGCTCAATCTTGCATCACGTCCTAAAAAGGGCGCGGTTACTAAGAAAAAAGAAGAGCCTAAAGCTACCGCAGCACCAAAAATAGTAAAGAGCACTGAGGCCTCGCCTGCACCTGTAGCATCTGCGCCAGAAAGCCAGCCTGTAGCTGCTGCACCGGAGGCACCTGCGCCACCAGCACCACCTGCAGTTGTTGCTGACAACAAGGAAGATGCAGACGACAACAAGCCTGAACATATTGAAATGAAGGCACCACGCCTCGAAGGCCCTAAAATAATAGGACGTATAGAGTTGCCGGTGGCCAATAGCGGCAGTACGCGTCCCGATAGTCGCGAAAAGCGCAAACGCAAGCGTATTGTTGTAGAAAAGAAACCAGAGAACCTTAAGCCAGACCCTAACCGTAGTCAGCCAGGTACTGGCGGCACAGGCACAGCAACTCCCGGCCAGCGGCCAGGTGGTGGCGGTGGTGTTGGTCGCCCATACCAGGGTGGCGGCGTAGGCAGGCCACAGCAGCCACGTCCCGCACAGGGCACTGGCGGCTACCAGGGCAATAGGCCCGGTGGTGGCGGTGGCGACCGTAGAGGACCAGGTACTGGCGGTGGCGATAGAAGGGGCGTACCACGCACAACAGGTACACCTGCCACAGCACAACAACAAGAAATAGATACTAAGGCAATACAGGAGAAGATACGTGAAACGCAGGCCAAACTGACTGGCGCTACACGTGGCCGCAACATGAAATCGAAGTACCGCCGTAACAAGCGCGACGAGATGAGTGAAAAACGCGCTGCTGCTGAAAATGCGGAACAAACAAATACCATACAAGTCACCGAGTTCATATCAGTAAGTGAGCTGGCCAATCTGCTTGATGTAAGTTTCGCAGATGTTATCAGCAAGTGTATGAGCCTGGGCATCATGGTGTCTATCAACCAGCGCTTGGATGCGGAGGTGATAGAACTGGTATCCAGCGAGTTCAACTACAACGTAGAGTTCATCAACCTGGAGCAGGAAACTGATGAGGAAGAAGTTGTAGAGGACAACCCCGCCGATCTGTTGCCGCGCGCACCTATCGTTACCATCATGGGTCACGTCGATCACGGTAAAACATCGTTGCTCGATTATATACGCAGCGCCAATGTGGTAGCCGGCGAGAGTGGTGGTATTACCCAGCACATCGGTGCTTATCAGGTGGTAACAGGTACAGGCAAGAAGATCACCTTCCTCGATACCCCAGGTCACGAAGCGTTCACCGCCATGCGTGCACGTGGTGCTAAGGTGGCCGACGTAGCCGTGATAGTGGTAGCTGCCGACGATGCCATAATGCCACAGACCAAGGAGGCAATATCGCACGCACAGGCTGCATCACTGCCTATGATATTTGCCATAAACAAGATAGATAAGGAAGGCGCTGACCCCGAAAGGATAAAGCAGCAGCTTGCCGCAATGAATATATTGGTAGAGGACTGGGGTGGTAAGTACCAGAGCCAGGAAATATCTGCCAAGAAAGGGCTGAACATTGACCTTCTGCTTGAGAAGATAGGGCTTGAGGCTGAATTGCTGGAACTACAGGCCAACCCGAACAGGGATGCCATGGGTAGCGTGATAGAAGCATCGCTGGATAAAGGCCGTGGATACCAGGCTACAGTACTGGTACAGGCAGGTACTCTTAACCAGGGCGACATGATAGTATGTGGACAGCACTTTGGTAAGGTAAAAGCCATGTTCAACGAGCGTGGCCAGCGTGTGACCACTGCAGGCCCATCGGCACCGGTACAGGTGCTTGGTCTTAATGGTGCACCACAAGCCGGTGAAAAGTTCAAGGTATATGAAGATGAGGACGAGGCTAAAAACCTGGCTACCCACCGTGCACAGATCATGCGTGAGCAAGGTATCAGGGCCCGGAAGCACATCACACTCGATGAAATTGGTCGTCGTCTCGCACTCGGTAACTTTAAAGAACTGGGTATCATCATCAAGGGTGACTTTGATGGTAGCGTAGAGGCACTTTCCGATTCATTGCAAAAACTATCTACACAAGAAGTGGCTGTGAACGTGGTACACAAGGGTGTGGGCCAGATAACAGAGAGCGATGTACTCCTTGCTACAGCATCAGATGCTATCATCCTTGGCTTCCAGGTAAGGCCGTCGCTACAGGCAGCCAAACTGGCCGAGCAGGAGAACATCGAGATACGTACTTACTCTATCATCTACGATGCTATCGAAGAGATCAAGAGCGCCATGGAAGGCCTATTGGAACCAAAGATCGAGAAGAGGACCGTGTGCAATATCGAAGTGCGCGAGGTATTCAAGATCGGCGGCGTAGGTACCATTGCAGGTTGCTACGTACTGGATGGCAAGATGACCCGCAACACCCGCCTGAACCTGATACGCGATGGTATCGTTATCTACAACGGCGAGCTGTCTTCACTGAAACGTTTCAAAGACGATGTGAAGGACGTGAACGCAGGCTACGAGTGTGGTTTGATGATAAAGAATTACAACAATATAAACATTGGCGATATTATAGAAGGCTACGAAGAAGTGGAAGTAAAACGTACACTGTAGTCGATATATCAAGAGGTCTTATACAAAGGCAGTTCCTAACGGAGCTGCCTTTTTTCTTCGCCTATATCACATTCTGCTACACCACGTTTATCTTCGTAGGGCGCCTCACTATCACCTCCGATCCTCTTGCCAGGAAAACGGAAGCTGGCTGTACACCGGTTATATATGGCACAAATTCCTTGCCGTATAGCTGTGCTATATCGGCATCCAAATGCCAGCTGATGACCGGGAATACTTGCCACCTCGGATGTTCTACTTCGTATACAATAGTGGTATCTTTATTTAACTGGTTGTAGCCCCAATAATGCTCCAGTATAAACTCTTCATCGCTGCCGGGTACTATATCTGTAAGCTGATCTGTGGCCTGCACGCTTATGGTGTTCCATCTTTTGTTCAACCGCCACTGGTAGGTGGCACTTATGGTGTTTGTGCCGGTCTCTATTTTGTGGCGCATGGGCATGGCCTGGTAATGCTCGTTATATAGTGTATTGGCTATGGTGGCTATACATTTGCGTGGCACTATCTCGCTTACAAAGCCTACACCCCGACGTTCATCGCCGGTCATGCCCTTCTTTATGTAGTATCGCAGGTTCACCTCTTCGAAGTGCACATGCATGGGCCATTTTACACCCATCACCCTGGTATGGTTGAACAGGAAGCCAACCACGCTTACATATGCCATACCATCGCGCAGATCGAGCATGGTGCCGGGCGGTACATGTGGGGCCAGCACGGCTGGATCTACCTTGTAGTTGAGCATGGCCAGGTACTCCCATTGCGCGGCTAAAAATGGTTTGTTCTTCATGTTGCTATATTAACAAGGTGATGTCTTTAAAGTTGGGCCGACGAACATCTGTATTTAAGTTGCAATAATTTTAAGCCAACAATCAATACCTTAGTATACCTATGGAAAAGCAACACCACTATACCGCTACCATTACGTGGACGGGCAACCGCGGCCATGGCACCACTGCTGCCAGCGAATATGACCGAAGCCACACCGTAACTATACCCGGCAAGGTGGATATACTGGGCTCGTCGGACACGCCATTCAGGGGAGACGGGGGCAAGCACAACCCGGAGGATATGCTAGTGACCGCACTGAGTACCTGCCACATGCTGTGGTACCTGCACCTGTGTGCGGATGCGGGTGTAATAGTGACCGCATATACCGATGACCCTGTGGGCACCATGGTAGAGGTGCCGGGTGGTGGCGGCCACTTTACCGAGGTGGTACTGCACCCACTGGTGACCGTAACTGATGCCAGCATGGCAGACCGCGCCAATGCCCTGCACGATGCGGCACATGATAAGTGCTTTATTGCTAACTCGTGTAATTTCCCGGTGCGACATGTGGGGGAAATAGTCGTGAGTAGGCTTTTTTAGGTTTTACCGGTCGGTAAGAAAAAGAAAATCGGTAATTCTGGTTGGTCCGGTTTGGGTGAAAGTGGCTGTAGTGGCTTAGTATGGGTTATGTGTAATTTCTGGTGTTACCGAATTGTTTCCTGTTTTTACCGGTGTCGGAAATAATAGTAGGGGTCATGGTTCCTGTACTAATATTCGTTTCTATTCTGATCTGGGAATTACCGGTCGGTAAGAAAAAAAGGAAATCGGTAATTTTGGGTGTCTGGTTTGGGTGAAAGCAGCTGTGGTGGCTTAGTATGGGTTTATGTGTAATTTCTGGTGTTACCGAATTGTTTCCGGTTTTTACCGGTGCCGGAAATAATATTTGGGGGTTCGTTCCCTATGCTATGTTCATTTCCAGGAGTGCCTGGCCCCTGGCTAATGACAGCCCTTCGGGTGGAACTACTGGCCCGATAAAGATACGGTACGGGAGTGGGGATAGCCAAATATACATATCCACATTTTAAATAATTACAGGCATCGCAAACGTTATAGATCAGCATCCTGGTATAAATAAGGGCGAGCATGCGAGCCCTGCTCTTTGTGTTACGTTGCTGTATCGCACATCCTACGGGAGAACCTTCATTTCTTTTTGCCTGCCCAAAAAGAAATGAAGCGGCAGCAAAAAGGCACTTTTTTGAAAAAGCTCCGTTCAAAAAAGATAGCTCTGCTGCGTGATATTTTGAGGTACTTCGATGGTGGGGCACTGATATTTGGACTACCTGCTGCACCTATATAGCTTTGGTATCCATTCATCTAATCTATCCTATTCTGCATGGTAAAAGTAATGGACGCCCAAATAAGGTGCCTGAATATGGGCCGATCTTTGGTTTTTCAATTGGCCTTTCCCGTAATGGCGGTAAGTTAGAAATGAGATCGGTGATCTTTATTAGTTAAGCGGGTCACCACCGGGGAGGTTCTTCTGCTTTCTGAGCTTGAGCTCCCAGCGGGCTTGCCACTTGACACCGCGGTGTACTTCGGGTATATCGGTGCCCAGGAGGTGGCCCCAAGGTTTCAGCCCATCGATACGATCGAAGATGATCTTGAGGATAGCCACAAATGGTATAGATAGGAACATGCCGGAATAGCCCCACAGGAGGCCACCGCAAAGTACTATGAGTATGGAAAAAAGCGCATTGATCTCGACCTTGGAAGAAACTATCTTGGGTACCAATACATTATTGTCTATCATCTGGATGACGAGGTAGGCACCGAGGATGGCTATTTGTGTGGAATATCCATCTTTAGTGATGGTGACCATGAGCAGTGGCAGGGCTATGGCTACAATGCCGCCCAAATATGGTATGACATTCAGGATGCCGCCGATGACCCCAATAAGTATAGCGGACCTGACACCGAGCAGCAGCAGGGCAGCACTGTTCATGGCCGATACTATGACCATTTCTATAAGAAGGCCCATTACGTAGCTTTGTATGGCGGTCTTGGTCTCACCCAGTATCTCCGCCACGCGCAGGCTGTGCTTCTCAGGGAATGCCTGGAACAGGAAATCGAGTATCAGCGGTTTGTAGAACAACAGGAAGAAGATGTAGATAGGTATCAATACCATTACGGCTACACCATCGAGTATACTGCTGAGTGTTTGGCCCACGTATGCTTCGCTACCACTCAGGGCATTGTGTATCATTTCTACCTGCTTGTTGGTATCGATACCAAAGCTGGTCTTTACCCACATCTGTACCTGGCCGCCTATCATGAGGAACTTGGCCTTCAGCGACGGTAGCGCCTCGCTGAACGTGAGCATTTGCCGGGACAGGAAGTAGGCCAGGCCAACCAGCAGGCCCAGCGCAATAAGTATGGTAAGGGCAATGGCAATGCCGCGGGGCAACTTCTTCTCAAAACGGCTGCTGAGGGGATTGAGCAATATGGCCAGCAGGCAGGCAAAGGCAAAGGGTACCAGCACCGACGACAGCATGTAGAGTATGTGGCAGAACAGCACCAGCCCAAACAGCACTACTGTAGCCTTTATGAAGAAAGGATACACTTTTATCTCGGGTAGTTTGGGGGCTTGTTCTTCCATATGGATGTTTGCGTGTATGGTGTACCGGTGTGCTTGTTAATAATTATAGCTAAGGTAGATATATGGTATAGGAAATATTATGCCAATGGTATTAATGAAATGAATTCATTCAACAAGTTATTATCTCGCTAAACCAATGGCCATAAGCATAAATATTTTATATCTTGCCAAAGTTATACCCCTTATGTGTTATTCAGACACGCGTAAACATTTCCTCAAAAGATTTATTATGAATGATAGTTGGTCAGACACCGAAGTTGAATTAATTGTAGCTGATTATTTTTCAATGCTCATCGATGAATTGAAAGGGATACCAATTAGTAAAACTAAACACCGTAAATCATTAATGCCATTGCTGAACAATAGAACAGATGGAGCCATTGAATCAAAGCATCAAAATATTAGCGCAGTTCTTATTGAAATGGGATTACCCTTTATTAGTGGATATAAACCAAGATACAATTATCAGAATCAGATAATTGCCAAAATTCAAACCTATATTCAATCGCATTCTATTCTTGCGGTACCATTTTCGGAATTTGCAAACGAGGTTCCTGAAAATGACCAAAAAACTGAATTCATTAATTGGGTAGTAGAACCCCCAGAAAATAAAGAAGTTATCGAAAAAACTAAGCCGGTGAGAAGACCTCTAAAGATAAACTATCTTGAAGTGGAGCAAAACAATAGAAATTTAGGACTGAAAGGAGAAGAATTGGCCATTGAGTATGAAAGATATTCGCTAATTAAAGCGGGAAAAGAATCTTTAGCGAGTAAAGTAAAATGGGTCTCTAAAGATATAGGAGATGGATTAGGCTTTGACATACTCTCTAAAAATTTGAATGGAAGCGATAAATATATCGAAGTAAAGACCACCAAGTTGGGTAAGGATTGTCCTTTCTTCTTTTCATCAAATGAATACAGTTTCTCTATAGAAAATGCATCAAACTTTTACTTATACCGGATATTCAACTTTAAAACAGCACCTAAAATGTTTGTGCTCAATGGGCGTTACGATAGTTTTTGTCAAATGGAGCCTATCCAATTTAAAGGACATTTTTAAAGCTATAGTTCGACTCTGAAAACTCTTCATCTTCACAAGCCAAGAAAATATGCTTGAACGGTTCTGCTAAGCAGAAATTAAGTTGATAGTTGCCAGTTTCATCATAGTAATCCACCCAATACGTGCGTGCGCCACAGTAAGGGCAAGTAGTTGGCTGGTCGTTCAATAGAAAGATCAGAGAAGCATCCATTTTCAAAAATATGCTTTAACATCTATTATATATTGGCTTATAAGTCACTGTAACTTATAAGCCAATGTGGACAAACGACTACTGTCTACTTTCATATCATGAACATTCAATTCAGCTACCTATATCGCGACGGCGCAAATTATAAGCAGTATCATTCAGAAGTATTTTCAAACAAAAACGGGTTATCATTACTTGCTGTTGAAAATGTCATACGGGCATCTTTAATTGAAGACAACTGGTTTTATGTTGACAAGTGGAAATTGAAAGACCTGCATTTCCATATATGGGACAATGAGATTGACCATACTTGGCATGAATACGACACGATACAAGAAACAAATGACGATGTTACTATGAACGACATTTCCGATTTTTTGATCTTGATCCAAGCAAAGTAATATCTAAAAACCCTTTACTTTTGCGCCAAGCAAATCGTAAGCATGCATTTCATCTACATACCAGAGTTCGTAGGCTGGAAAGAAGACCATATATTGGAATACCTGCAGGTAAATGGAGATGAGAAGAGTTTTGAGATCACTATACCGAAATCGACCCGCCTGTTCTTTAGCGACTATAACGACATAGCTATAGACTACCTGCGGGCGGCCTATGTGGGCCAGCAGCTGGCGGGACTGACGGATGACTTTACCTACACAAAGATAGACCCACAGACGGATGAGCATATCTCGTTCACCATAGGTAATGTGAGCCTGGATGCACTGGCTGAGGTGATCAGCAAGGTGGCCGCAGGGTTTGGCAATGGTGAGGATGAGGACGCAATTGCGTTTAACGAAGCTGTGGCCACGTTTATAGACCAGGTAGTAGACCATACCATAGCCCCGGCGTGCCTGTACTTTATGGATATATACAACGAGTTCATAGCCGATATATTTGATACCGATGAGGATGGGGGTGAAGACCCGGATGAGGACCAATAGCGTGGCCTATTATTATACCAATAAGTACATCAAGACCAAGTATCTAATTTTAGCGACCGTATATGATAACGTGACCACCAGCGGGTAGGCAGCATCTACGAAGCACATGAACTACAGGCCTTATCTCCTACAGACCCGTTGCCCTACAGGGCAAGACCAACGTGGCCGGGTAGAACCAGCTTGTGAATACATTATACAGTTGACAGCTTAGTCATTAATACACCATAGCAGGTGGTAATTGGCGAGTAGTTGCGCATCTGCGAAGCGTGTATTTAAGAGTGCCTGTTGTTTTCCTACAAAGCTTTTACCTCTATTGGCAATGACATGTAGTTCAAGAATGATCGTGTTACTTGTGTTAGTAACCTATGCACAATGCAAAAAAGGTCCGGTCGTCTTTGGGAGACGACCGGACCTTTTTGAGTCAATTATATAAAAGATAGCTGTTACTGTGCTACGCTTACGTTTTGCCATACCGCCTCTATGGCGGTAAATACGCGCCCGAGGTCGGCATCGGTAAGGTTGGAGCCGGAGGGGAGGCATAGACCATCGGCAAACAAACGCTCTGAGGTGCGGTCGCCATAGTACGGGGCACTGGCAAATATGGGCTGCTGGTGCATGGGTTTCCACAAAGGGCGACTTTCTATGTTCTCTTTTTCGAGCGCCAGGCGTAGTGTTTCGCGGGTGATACCGCCGGAACTGGCGGGATCTATGAGGATGGCGGTGAGCCAGCGGTTGCTAAGGTAGCCTGCAGGCTCGGCAGCAAAAGAAATGCCGGGTAGCTGCGACAGGCGCTGCACATACCTATCGTACACACTGCGACGGGCGGCCACACGGCTTTGCAGCACTTCCATTTGCCCGCGGCCTATGCCTGCGCAAACGTTGCTCATGCGGTAGTTGTAGCCTATGTGGCTGTGCTGGTAGTGTGGTGCAGCATCGCGGGCCTGCGTGGCCAGGAAACGGGCATTTGCGGCATACTCGCTGCTGTGGCTCACTAATGCGCCGCCACCTGATGTGGTGATGATCTTATTACCATTGAACGAGAGGGCGGATATGTGACCAAAGGTGCCGCACATCTTACCATCGACAGACGAGCCAAGTGCCTCGGCTGCGTCTTCAAGTACAGGTATATTGTAGCGATCGACAATGGCCATGATCTCGGCCATCTTAGCAGGCATACCGTAGAGGTGCACGGGTATGATGGCCTTTGGTGACTTGCCTGTTTTGGCGATGCGGTCTTGTATGGCTTCCTCGAGGGAGGCGGGGGACATGTTCCAGGTATCGGCCTCGCTATCGACAAACACGGGGATGGCCCCAAGGTAGGCTATGGGATTGGCAGAGGCAGAGAAGGTCATGGACTGGCAAATGACCTCATCGCCGGGCTGCACACCGAGGAGTATGAGGCCGAGATGCAGGGCTGCTGTGCCAGAGCTTAGGGCGGCCACGTGCACGTCCTCATTGAGGTATGCAGCAATATCCTGCTCAAAGCCATCGACATTGGGGCCCAGAGGGGCTATCCAGTTGGTATCGAAAGCTTCTTTTACAAACTCGAATTCTTTATGCCCCATGTGGGGAGAGGAGAGCCAGATCTTGGGTTGCATATATTATGTATGATAGTAGAAAGTATAAAATCGAAGTATGAGGTTCGGGAGTATTTCCAAGCGCGAGCATTACTCTACGCGAGAATAACCACCCCGGCCTATCGGCCACCCCTCCTTGAAAAGGAGGGGAACAGACACTTATCTAAGGTGCAATTTAAAAATGTTTTTTGGGATAGTGTCCTTTGAAGCTTGTCTTTTAAACCAGCTCTATCTCACTGAAAGAGGAAATGATGTGTGCGCCGGGGGGCAGGCGCCCTATATCCTGGTGGTGGATGTTGTTGCCGGGGTTCTTGATGCAAATGGTTTGCCAGCCGAGCTGGGCGGGCACTATGAAATCTTTCGTGGTGTTGTCGCCGACGAAGTAAAAGTCTTTGCCGGGATATTTATCATGGTAGTAACGGTAGTTGCGGGGGTCTGGTTTTTCGGAGCCGAACTCTTCGGATATGATGATGTCCTGAAAGTAGTGCTCTATGCCCAGGGCTTTTAGCTTGTTGCGCTGGGTGATGGAGCGGCCATCGGTAATGATACCCATGGGTATGTTGCTGGCTTTCAGGTGATCTAAAAATTTGATGATGCCTTCTGCAAGTTTGATGGCCGGTATGTGGCCGCGATAGTGCGCCAGCAGGTGCTGCAGGGTGATGGATGCGGGTATGCTGGTGGCGTACTTGTCTATGATGGCGGCAAACACATTTTGCTTATCGGCGTAGAGCTGCATCATCCAGTCGGAGATGTCGCCATCGGTATAGGGCAGCAACTGGTGGGCTATGGAGCGGTAGGCCGACCATAAATAATCTGCTTCCTGGTAGAGCGTATCGTCCAGGTCGAAAACGAAGAATGTCTGTGCGCTAAGCTTTATAGTCATGTACCATTATTTCGGCATCGTAGCGGAGCATGAGGAGGTTGTCTTCCCAGTCTTCAGTGTAATGTACCATTTCATTTTGGGCATATTCCTTTATGAGCCAGCCGGGGTAGTTGGCACCGGCATTGTAGCTAAGCGGATAGCCACCGCCAAAACGGGGATTGATCTCGATACCCACTATACGATCGGTAGTGTGGTTGAGGAAGAACTGCATAGTGAGGCAACCTACTGCGCCTTCTATAAATCCGAGTCGTTCTTTTAGGTAAGGTACAATAACATTCTTGCAGGTAAGCCCTTTATTGATCTCGCCTGCACGCACTAACATGCGCTTGCGGGGTACTATGCACTTGACATGGTTGTCTTTGCCATAGTAGGTGTCCACAGTATACTCGCTGTGCTCTTTGGCATCTATATACTCCATGAACAATAGCTTTTCGTGTGCCATGTGGTATGGGGTAATATCTGCGGCGGAGCGGATGAGATAAGTGTCTACGCTCAGGCTGCCATCGTAAGGTTTTATGAACAGCGGGAATGTGGGGTTGTGTTTATCTATGGCCTGAGGTATAGAGATATTGTGTTGCTCGAAAAAAAGGTTGGTCTGGCGTTTGTCGCGGCAACGCTTTACAAATGCAGGATCGGATATGATGACGTGGATGCCGTTCTCAGCAAACAGGGCCTTGTTATCAGCGAGTGTTTGCAGTTCGGTATCTATGGTAGGCACCACCATTTTAATGTGGTGTTCCTTACAAATAGACAAGAGAATATCTATATAAGTGGGGTCGGTGACACGGGGCACTTGTATGTAGCCATCGGAAGCGTTGCAGGCAGCGCTGACGCAGGGGAACATATCGGTAGTAAGTACTTTGCCTGTGGGGTATTCCTTTTTCAGTTCGGCCTGGAAAGCACGAACAAGAGAGACCCGCTGGCCGGCAGAGGTGATGAGTATATTCATGCGTTGTTGTTTCCTTTAAAAAATGGCATGGTGGCATGGCCATCCTGACTGATGCCTTCTGGTTTGATGAATCTCTTAATAGTAAGACCTATGATCTTGAGGTCGAGTGCAAAGCTGATATGATCTACGTACCAGACATCGAGTTTGAACTTTTCGGGCCAGGATATGGCATTGCGGCCATTGACCTGTGCCCAGCCGGTGATGCCGGGTTTTACCTCATGACGGCGCGCCTGCGTGGCATCGTAGAGCGGCAGGTAGCTGACCAGTAACGGACGTGGACCTACTAAGCTCATATCGCCCTTGATTACGTTTATTAGTTGCAGCAGCTCATCGAGCGACAGCTTGCGGACAATACCTCCTACCCTTGTGATGCGGTCGGCATCGGGCAGCAGGTTGCCGGCAGCATCTGTGCGGTTGTTCATAGTGCGGAACTTAATGAGCAGAAATATCTTGTTGTTCTTGCCTGGCCTCTTTTGAAAAAAGAAGGGGGTGCCCCTGTTGGCGATCAAGAGCAGCAGCGCTGTAATGATGATGAAAGGTGAAAGCACAACGAATGCAACTAATGCTACAAAAGTATCGCCCAGTGGTTTGATGAAGTGCCGGTACATGGTTCGGGGTCTTAGTTATAGCAATTAAATGTGTAAAGGTAGCATACCACAATATCAAGTATCATAAATCAAAATATTGCGATCTTCCGGCGCGTGAGTTGTTAGTGGAAATACTATAAGTGTTCGGAAAAAATCTTCACAGTAGATCTTCACTATGTATTCGGGAGAACCTTCATTTCTTTTTTGCTTGGCCAAAAAAGAAACGAAGCAA
The DNA here is from genome assembly GCA_965276955.1 of Flavipsychrobacter sp. Lineage (GTDB taxonomy): Bacteria > Bacteroidota > Bacteroidia > Chitinophagales > Chitinophagaceae > JABDEZ01. The sequence continues at coordinate 27,881 of CBDIBP010000009.1, read as the reverse complement.
AGAAAAAAGGCCACTTTTGTATGATCGCTCCGCGCATAAAAAGAAGCTCTGCTGCGTTAGGTCGCAGGCTCGATCGTGGGCCACTGGTTTTTGCAGGCGATGAAGAATCGCTGCAAAAAAGGTGGCTGAATATGGTCTCAGCTTTGTAAATAATAGCTAATACATGTGACCTTGAACTAAAATCCTATCATGGCAACGCATGAGTTTCAAGTAGGAAATTGACCATGCGGCTGTAGACCACTTTTGCATCGCCTTGTTCCGCTGTTAGCTTGAGTGCGTTGTTCTTGTACATCTGCAACAATGTAGGATCTGCGAGGAAGCACTCTACATTTTGTGCGAGTGCTACCCCACTGCCTGCCTGATTGTTGAAGCCAACTTTATTATCTTCTATTATGGCTGCCATCTCACTATCCAGAGAATTGAGGATGGGCAGACCAGCACCGAGGTAGTCGAACAGCTTGTACGTAACAGACTGCGTGGCGCCGGGTACGTGTTGAGTAAGGCCTATATCGGCAAGGTACAGGTTTTTGTTCATCCCGTCTGTGTCCAGCCAGCCGAGGTACTTTATGTTGGGTAGTTCTTTTTCTTTGGTTTTCACCAGCTCTTCCTGCGTGCCAGTACCGGCTATGAGGAATTCTGTTCTGCCGGGGTATTTGTTCTCTATTATAGCCGCGGCATCGAGTATAGCGGGGATATCGTAAGAGCTGGCCAGTGAGCCTGCATATATGATGCGGAGCTTATCGGTTGGCTTAGGTATTGTTGCCTCCAGCACTCTGAAAGTTTCCTTTACTTCATCGAACTGGATGGCGGGATAGAAGTATGCTGTGGGACGTTGTTCTTTGTAGAAGGTCGCAGCCCAATCGGTATATTGTTTTGATATAGCCGTGACACCAGCGCAGTTGTTGAGTATGTAGCGCAGCTTACTGTAAAATGGTGTCAATGCTATCTTACCCAAGCCCCTAACAGCTTGTGGAAATGCTTTTAAGAACACATCGGGCCAGGGGTCTATGATGTCGACCACCACTGGTATGTTATTGGCCCTGCCCCACCGGCATATTGCTGCAACTGTGCTTAAAGGTGGCAGACTGATGAGTATCACATCTGGCTTCTCTTTAGTCGCCTGCACCTGGGCCAGCAACTTTTTTGCTAGGTCGTGGTGAGACAACATGCGCTCCACAGTTATATTGCCCTTGTAGGGTCTCGCATGCAAAAATACCAGGTCGTAGCGACCTGGTATCACGGTATGGTAAGTAAGCTTATCGTAGCGCTGTGTTTTACTGCTGTGCCTGAACGTACTTGTGAAAAAAGTGACCTTGTGGCCCATGTTCACAGCGGCATCGGCAATGCCCATAAAACGCATGGGGCGCGTATTATCTACAGGTGTAGGTTCAAAAGCAGATATCAGCCAGATGTTCATGGAGCAATTTAGGCAACAACATTTTTTTCGCGGGTGATCCATGCTTCGTAGATCTCCTGGAAGGTCTGCTGCAAAGATTTAGTGATGTCCCAGTTAGGATAGTGCGCTTTCATTTTGCGCAGATCGCTGTAGTAGCAGATGTGATCGCCTATGCGGTTGGTCTCATCGTACTTATACAACATCTCTTTACCGCTGATACCAGAGATGATATCGAACGCCTCGAGTATAGAGCAGGTATTATCCTTACCACCACCCAGGTTGTACACCTCGGCAATGCGTGGGGCATTGATGAACTCTTCTATGAAACGGGCAACATCGTATGAATGTATATTGTCGCGCACCTGTTTGCCTTTGTAGCCGAACACTGTGTACTGGCGACCTTCAAGGTTGCACTTTACCAGGTAGCTAAGGAAGCCATGCAGCTCCACACCAGAGTGGTTAGGACCAGTGAGGCACCCACCGCGCAAACAAGCAGTAGGCATGTTGAAATAACGGCCATATTCCTGTACTGAGATATCGCCCGATACTTTTGAAGCGCCGAATAAGGAGTGCTTGCATTGATCGATACGGAAAGTCTCCGGTATACCATGTTCATATGTTTTATCTGCATAGTCCCAACGGGTAGGTAATTCCACCATTTCTATCTCGTTGGGTGCATCGCCATATACCTTGTTGGTGCTCAGGTGCACAAAAGGCACATTGGTACTATAGCGACGTGTTGCCTCCAGCATATTGAAGGTACCTACTGCATTGGTATCAAAATCTTCGAATGGTATAGATGCAGCCCTATCGTGGCTGGGCTGTGCAGCTGTGTGCACAATAGCGTCTGGCTTTACAGAAGCTATCAGTTCTATTATGCGCTCACGGTCTCGAATATCTGCCTCGTGGTGTATAAATTTGGGTATAGCTGTCTGCAGACGATTCTGGTTCCAACGGGTATTGCCGCTTGGGCCAAAGAAAATTTCGCGCTGGTTGTTATCTACACCATGTATCTCCCAACCCAACTGAGCAAAGTGTATACATACTTCAGAACCGATGAGACCGGAAGAGCCGGTAACTAATAATTTTTTCATACTTTTCTATTTTGAGTTTAAGTTTTAAGTACTGTTGAATGAAGGTTATTAAGGACAGGCGAATGGCCTTGATACTCTACCTGAATATATTGTACTTCAATATACAGTAAAGCGCCCTAAAGGCATCTTTCCAGCCTATTTTCTTGCCTTCTTCGTAAGTGCGGCCATAATATGATATACCTACCTCGTATATGCGGATGTTCTTTATCCTTGAGATCTTTGCAGTCACTTCGGGTTCGAACCCAAAGCGTTTTTCTTCCAGTTTTATGCCTTGTATTATTTCTCTTCTAAAAGCTTTATAGCAGGTCTCCATATCGCTCAGGTTCAGGTTAGTGAACATATTGGACGCCATGGTGAGCCAGGCATTGCCGATAGAATGCCAGAAAAATAAAATGCGGTGCGGGTTGCCCCCCATGAACCGTGAACCATAAACAACATCTGCTACGCCTGCCTGCAAGGGTTTTAGTATGAGATTATACTCTTCAGGATCGTACTCAAGATCCGCATCCTGTATGATGACGTATGTGCCGGTAGCGTACTTTATACCAGTATGCAGGGCCGCTCCTTTACCTTGATTTACCTTGTGTTTATAATAAGTGATGGGCAGATCGCGATGGGCGGCCTGGTAGCTTAGTATGGCTTCCTCTGTATCGTCTTTAGAACAGTCGTTGACAATGATCACTTCCTTTTTGATATCATCTATAAGTGCTACAGACCGTATCTTATTGAGGATGTGATGGATGGTGCCCCCTTCATTATATGCGGGTATAACTATAGAAAGAGTCGTCATTTTATTTATTGTCGTGATGCATAATTAACCATTATGCCAAAGCTTTTATTGTGGTGCAAACCAGTGTAACTGTATCTGCAATATTACTGATCTTAGGTAAATTTTATTCCCCTTTTACTGCTACTTATCGTAGTGTACAACCTCTGCTCTTGCAGGCGTTTTGTGATCACCGAAACTGTTATCTGTCTTATCCGCCTTTATCCAACGTTCGTAGAACCGTTTTGACAAGCGGACCCCAAAGTCATCCACATATTTGGTCATTAAATAGGATAGGATGATGGTGATGCCTAAGCTTAACGCGAACACTACTGCAACAGCAGCATTGTATGACATATGCGCCTGCAGCAGTAAGAAAACATAGCAACCCACCGAGCCTATGACCAATACATGCAAGAGATAAAGTGAGAAAGAGATATACCCCAGGAACCTACATATAGCATTGCTAAAGAAGCGCTGCAATGCAGGGGAGATAACAACTGATAACACCACAAAATAACTACCTATCAAATGCAGGCCAGGATTTAAAAAATGCTGAATGCCCGGTACATGTTCCCATACTGTATCTGTTAGTACATAGGTGGAAGGGAAAGACCCGAACACCAACCCAACCGGTATCAGGACAGCAGGCACCATAAACACAAAGAACTTGCTGAGTTTTTCCCTGTTTGCCTCTACAAAATTGAGTGTGATGCCCAACACAAATACGCACATATACCCGGCAGACTTACCTAACAGGATACACGCCAGGAGAATAGTAAGCAGCGAGAACAATTTATTTTTTGTGCGGTGTGTGAGCGCCAGTATAGCAAAAACGAACAACGAGCCATATAGTTCCGCGCTCATGGTCCAGGTGACGGTATCAAAACCCTCATCGCCCTGGAGCATAACTTTGTAGACAAGACTCTTTATAAGGTGCGAAGTAGGAGACACATGAGTGAAATCCCATTGCCACCCCAACCAATTGGAATGTGCAATGACACTAACGGGCACATTGTAATATGCGTGTGTGATAACAAGCACATATGAGACCAGCAACGTGAAACCAACCGGGATAAACAGCCGCAAATACCTTCTTTGAGCGGCCGATACGATCATCTCGAAACTATTGACCAGAAAATATTTCCTGCTTAGTACATAGCCACTGAGCACAAAGAAAATGCAAACAAAAAAATTGCCGTTGGTAGCAAAACTAAATATGCTATGGCCGTACCGGGTATCCCAATCATTTAAATGACTTGCTGTACCGGTACCAAAAAAGTAAGATGGATAGAACGATAAGGCGAAATGATGAAAGACCACAAACAGCGCTGCAAGCCCTCTTATGCCATCTAAGTAGCCTACCTTAACGGTCGCCTTTTCTACAATTGTATTTGTTACAGCCATATTATCATTTTTGTTGCCCAGCAGTTAAAGTCAAGAACTGACGATACTATTAACGTTCTACAACAATATTCTCCATTACCAGCATATCCATCTGTGTGCGGAGAAAGCAATTGAGCGCTTCTTCCGGTGAGTTGACAATAGGTTCATTCTCATTGAATGAAGTATTGAGCAAAATGGGCACACCGGTCTTTTTACGGAAAGCTTCAATAAGGTTGTAGTAGCGCGGTGATACCAGCTTATCGACAGACTGCAAGCGGCCTGTGCCATCTACGTGCGTAACAGCAGGGATAACGGAATATTTTTCTTTTTTAATTGGAAATACTTTTTCCATAAAAGGAACGTCCTCTGTCAGCTCAAAATACTCTGGTACATACTCTTTTAATATAGATGGTGCAAAAGGACGGAAACTTTCGCGGCGTTTGATCTTGGAGTTGAGCAATTCCTTGGCATCGTTGCGACGCGGATCGGCAAGGATGGACCTGCCACCCAATGCACGCGGACCAAATTCTGCACGGCCCTGGAACCAGCCAATAACACCACTATCAATAAGCCTGTTGGCTACTTTTTCGTAGAGTTCGTCGTCGCTGTATTTTTTGTACTCTATGTTGCGTGACTTTAGATATGCCTCTATTTCATCATTACTGTACTTGCTGCCTGTGTATGCGGATGCAATAGACGCAGCACGTGGCTGATCGAGCAACTGGTTGTAGACGTATAATGCGCAACCCATAGAGATACCGGCATCATGACCTGCAGATGGGATATAGAGGTTATCAAAACCGCTGTTGGCCAAGATCTTCCCATTGGCAACAGAGTTCTGTGCTACACCACCAGCTATGCATAAGTTCTTTAAGCCAGTTCGCTTCTGCAAGTGGTTGACAATGTGGAAAATGATCTCTTCTGTGAACCGCTGTACCGAGGCTGCCATGTCTTTATGGAACTGGGTGAGCTCTTCGCCTTTGCCCCTTGCCTTGCCAAACTGCTCTTCCATATAGTCGGTGAACAATGTGCCTACTACTGGTATATTATCCTCCCCGTAGGTAACTATCACATCTTTGGCAGACTTGAAGTACTTATGGTCCCAATCGAACAAGCCATTATCGGTAAGTTTGATGACCTTCCGGAGCTTGTCTACATATTTAGGTTCGCCGTAAGGAGCTAAGCCCATTACTTTATACTCATCACCATAATGCGGGAAGCCCAGCCACTGCGTAAATGCAGTGTAGTAAGAGCCGACCGAAACAGGAAAATCAACAGAATCGAGTACGGTGATCTTGTTACCCTTACCCGTAGCTATCATGGTAGTTGTAAAGTCGCCGGAACCATCTATTGATAACAATGCAGCCTCATCGAACGGGCTGGCGAAGAATGCTGAGGCCAGGTGGCTCCTGTGGTGCTCTACCTGGTGTATCTTAGGTTTTATTTTAGCGGCATCCACACCGGTGATAGCAGCAAACTCATCTTCCAGCGATGATACCTTTTTAGAATTTTGCAGCCTGTTCTTAACCGTAGCAAAACCACCGAGAGGGTTCTTTAATAAGAACTTTACTTTTTTGTCGAACTTGGCTTTAGGGTCACGGCCGATAGCTATATGATCGACCTGATCTATAGTAACACCAGCTTCGCGCAAACAGAATAAAATAGCCTGTGCGGGGAAACCAGCCCAGTGCTTTACTCTTGTAAACCTTTCCTCTTCGGTAGCAGCCAGTAATTTGCCATCTACCAATATAGCTGCGCTGGAATCTGCATGGTATGCGTTAATGCCTAAAATGATCATTTATTAAGAATTTAAAATGTAGTTCATTGAAAAAGGTCGATGTACTCTGACCTGAAATTGTGTTGGTTGTAAAAGTTAGTTGCTACCTGTAAAGCCCCTGCGCACCATTGCTGATAAGACAGGTTGTCCATTTCATAAAGTAGCCTAATGGTATCCTTAAACTTTTCGTTGTCATCTAAGGCTATATCGAAGCCTGCATTTTTAGCTTGCAGATCTGTCCACGGGGTTTTATCGCTGATGATCACCGGGCGGCCTACGCTAAAGCACTCGTATATAGCGTGGCCAAAATTCTCGCCTTTTGTAGGCAGCAACAATGCATGATATGCTGCGAATGTTTCCTGCACCTTGGCTGGCTGCACGTCTCCTTTGTACGCTACCGAAACATTTGAGGGTAATGTGCCGATGAGCTTTGCACATTGCTCCCAATATTCGTTCTCTTTTACCGGCCCGTAAACATCAAGGCTTACCGGCAAGGCTAACTCTTTTAAATATTGAATGGCCAGGAGCAGATTTTTCTTTTCTGTGATGACCGATAGGAAGATCAGTTTTAGCTCGTCTTTGTTCTTACTTATTGCGGCGACCGATGGAAAGGGTGCTTTAGGAATATTGGGTGTAACCTTTACGGATGCCGCGTTCCCAAAAAGTAATTTTATATCATTCGCTTCCTGCTGATCGGTGGCATGCCAGCTGATGTTGTGATGCAGACCTAACAGCTTAAAAACACTTAGGAATAGCTTCTTTTTTGCAGGCTTTATTTTCAGCGCACCTTGTTGCAACATGCCACGGGGCGATAATATAAGTTTGGTAGTTCTTTTAAAAGTGCGATGCCACAGGACAAGGGGCAGAATAGAAAGCTTTAAAGAAAAAACACCATTAATGAAAAAAATATCGGGATGAATGCTATTGAGCAGGTGCTTAATGAATTTTGCGTTCAGCTGGTTTTTGGTCAGGTAATATACCTGCACGCCCAGTGCACTATTCCACTTATTGTGTTCGATGGCCTCTAACGGTTTACCGTCATTCTCATAAGCGCTGCATAGCACATAGATATCGAGAGAACCAGCTAATGTGGTACATAGGTTGGTCAAAGACTGTACCGGGCCACCCGCCTTATAAGCAGGATAAAAACTATCGTAAAAAATGACAAGACGCTTATTTACCATTTTATCCTTTGACCAATAACTTTTTTCTTCTTCTTTTGAATAAATAGTTTACCGTTATTATCGATATACATCATAGCTAACCATATAACGAATGTGACCTTGATGACGGCGCCTAATGCCGACTGCGTATCGGTATCGGGCCTTACGGCATAAAAGAAACCAATAGGTAGGAATAGTTTTACTAACGGGTACTTTTTATCCATTTTGTGGTAGATCCTGATGAACAGGCTGATAACCATACCGAACCCGAAGACGACAAAAATACCCCAGTACCCAAAATCTACATAACCATCCGTTAGAAGCCCTAATGCTATAGAAGTACCTGACTGTACTGTGTGACCGGAATATTTATTGAATTCCTGCGCATCGCCCACCTGCAGTTTATCGGGGACCAAAAGCCTTGGAAAAACCGCTGATTCCATTACGACAAGCATATGCTCGCCATTTTGGAATTTATAGCCACCTGCCGATTGATACTCTATACTTTTGGCTGTTACCCAGCCCTCATCTATCCTGGATACTACATCTGCTATTTTATCTTTTGTGGTCTTTTGTCCATTATTTAGACTTCCCTCCTCAATAGCAGAGTTCAGCAAGCTCAGGTCATTGACATTCCCATTTACCTTTTGCCGGAGGGGGAATTTTATGATCTGGATAAAGACCACTACCAATACGATGCAACCTACTGCAAGGGCCTTAGTGGTAGCTGTAGGCTTGTACCTTAATGCCAGCATAAAGCCTAAGAAAAAGAGCAGGTTGAGGAAGTCATTGAACAGACTGGATATAACAGATGTAATTATTATCAAGCCATAGCTGAGCATGAAATAGATATAGTTGACAGGCCGTCCATTGAACAGGGACAAGAAAAAGCCTGCGAACTTGAAATAACCTATTGAATAAAAGATGAGTGATATCTCGGACGGCATGTACGGTGCTATAAAGTCGCACAACAACCCGATGATAATTAAATAAAAGGGCAGCCTGTGGTATTTGACCGCAATGGCACTTATTTTCTTTACATCCAGTTGTGAATCGTTCGTCTTGAACATATTCAAACCAAGTATGAGCATGAGTATACTTGGTATAGCATATGAAAGGTACACATCTGGCGAGCCAACCATACGATAATCGGGCAACACATTATCATTAAGGAACTCAAACATGAGCACCGGGGAAATAAGAAAATTTATACTGAACAAAGCCCCCACCAACAACCTTATAGGCACTATCCTGCCAATATTATAAAACAACAGGGTAAACTGCGTTATTGAAATAAGCATTGCGGTCTGATAATATAAATTAGTACCGAATACAAATACACATATGAGCTGTAAACCTGCAATTGTCCCAATAACATTTCTATTAAAAATGCTTACCTCGGGACTTCTTTTAATACCAATCTGTATCCTTCCGTTGTCCATTATTTATTTAAGACCTGAGCTTGCAGGTGGTTTTTTATTGGAGAAAATACATTCTCGAAATTCAACTTATCTGAAAAATCCTTAAAGGCCTCATCAGACAGTTCATTTAAATGAGCTGTAATGTAGGCAAAATGTTCTTCTATGCCCGGGTAAGACATATTGGTAGCGAAGGCCCATTTATATGCGCCTAAGAAATGCCTGTAATGTTCACTATCAAAGTATAAAATGGGCAAATGTGCTGCCGCATACTCATATATTTTATTGGATGCGGTGCCCCCTGTGGCATATATAAGATTGTGAGGGACATGGATGGCTATACCCACATCGTGCTGCATAGTGATGGGTGGCAACTGGGTATAGTTTACCGGTGCAAGAAATCGTACTTTATCATCTACATTAAGACGTTGTTTCAATTCAGATAATTCTGCCTTATACTCATCGTGCACATTGCCAATAAGTGTGAACGAAATATTACGGCTACTCTGCGCTATAAAGGCAATCAATTCTTCGATACCGTGCCCATTGCTGATAGACCCCTGGTATATAAGTTTAAGATCGCTGTGCGGCGTATGTGTTTTGGTGAACCTGCTGTAAAAATGAACAGAAGGATAATTAGGTATAAAAAAGTAATTGCCCTTAAAAACATCCATAGGAAAGTATTGCCTCCGTTCGTCGGCAGGCAACGAGAATATATCTAACTTCTGGAATGAAGCTTTTTCGTAGCGTGCAGCAAAGCCACCTATACTTTTCTTACCACCCTCTTCGTTCACATCGTGGTTATGGTACCATACTACCTGCGGCTTTTTACAGAAGTTGCTGGCAAGGAAGTAGGAAAACAATGGCAAAGGATCGTAAACCAAAACAGTGTTCGCCTTATGCTTTTTTACCAGCGTTAGCAGCTTGTAGGTAAAAGACAGGAACAACATTATCTTTTTAACGGTTGACAGGCTGGCCTGCTCCTTTACTGTAACTACTGTGTTGCCACCATTCTTTATTAATGTGACGTTTGCAGGGTATTGCCACTGATCTGGCAAATTGGGCTGACAAAGTATATAAATATCATCGTACACGCTACTTAGCTGCGTTATGGCATTTAAGGTAGGTGGATAGGCCTCCGGATGATTGTATATAGCACAAACAAGAACTTTTTTACTCATGCTTAGATACAGGGTTCGTGTAGATAACGTTGTTCAAAAAAATGTAAATGTTAAATATCAATTCGCTGCAGCGACTATATTCCTTAGAGCAGTATCGTAGTTCCATTCCTTTAAAATGTCGCGGTCGGTAGCGGCAATGACCTCTTTATCTATCAAGAGACATTTTTCTATTGCGTTAACAATGCCATCCACATCGCCGGCTTTGAACATGTACCCGTTCTTACCTTCAACCACCATATCGAACGCAGCACCAACTTTATCGGAGGCTATAACGGCCAGGTTGCCAGCAATGGCTTCCTGAACGGATACGCCCCAAGGCTCGTTGTGCGAATCGTGAATGAAAATATCGGATATACTGTAGTATAGCGGCAGATCGGTGAATTTTACATAACCAGCAAAGCTGATATTGTTATTGCCTGGCTCACCTGCCATGCTGACCACCTCTTTATGCATAGGACCATCGCCTACTAAAACCAAGTGTACGTTCTCCATTTTCAATTTATGGAATGCCTGTATGGTATCGAATGGCGCTTCTCTTTCGTTGTGCTTGGATACGCAGAGCAACACACGGGCGCCGGGCATGATGTTCAAGCTGGTCCGGAGCGCCTCCCGCTCATTTGCAGGTACACTTAAACTGGTTGCAAAAAGATCGTTATCGGATACGTAGCCGTAAGTAGAAATCTTTGCAGGAGACACACCGAATTTTAAAAGGAAGTTGCGGGATAGAGTACCCACAACAAAAAAATGATCGACGAACATCCTTAAAACCGAGTACAATACTTTTTTGTAAACGGTCTTTATGATGCCTTCGTTATTGTATAGAACAGTATCGAGCCTTATGGCATTTCTCTTTGCCAGGAACTTGCCCGTGAGTATAGAGAAAATAAAGTAGCTGTTGTAATAGCCTGTGGTAACAATAAGATCGTACTTGCCAGTTCTCAGTTTTTTATATAACCAGCTATACGCATTCTTTTCGGGCAATACTTCAAAGGGGTATCCTTCCAGGTTCTTATCGCCCCACTTTACTATCTGCTTCAGTTCCGGATCATAAATATCCTTCATCCTGTTCCTGTCGGTATATATCACATCTATAACATCGCTGCCCAATTTAAAAATAGGGACATCGAACTGAGTGGGATGGGTAATGATAATGCAGATCTTCAACGTACAGGTTATAAATAATTAGTAAAAATATCGATCATTGTTTTGCAGCGATCGTGGTAAGAGTAGCCGCTTGTGATACTTCTTTGCAAGGCTGCTTTTTTAATATTTGCCACCATCTGCGGATCTTGGCGCAGCACATCCATTTTGTCGTTCAGTTCCTGTGGGGAATTGAAGTAAATGGCTTCTTTATCAGGCTCGAAAAATGAGGCTTGCTCTTCGGTGTATTCTGTCATCAATAAGCCACCGTAGCCCGGCACTTCGAAGGTGCGCATGTTGTGCGAACCTTCTACCATGTTCTGCGGGCGCAAGAGGTTGATGACGCCGGAATAAGCTAATACCTTCTGATATAATTCAGCCCCGTACAACTTCTGCTGCTGAAAGTTTTGCTGAACAAATTGTTTTGACCTTGTGCGGGTACCCCATTCCGGGTCGCCATATATCTCCACATCGCTCCTTTCTATTTTGTTCATGAAAGAAGCACGTTGCTCATCCCAAGCGCCGAAGAATAGAAATTTGCTAACTGAATCAACCTTTGCTGGTACAGGATATTTTTGTGTTGCTGCGGGGTCGTAACCAAAAGGTATAATATAGCTGTCTATACCATACTTTTCTTTTACCGCCTTAGCTATATTGGCCGAATAGCTAAAGAAGATATGATATGCACTAAGACTGTCTTTTACAAACTGGTTGCCGGCACCTCTTGAATAAAAATTGTACGGGTGGTCGGGGTTATAGTTTGCCAGCAGTTTTGTATGACCTTTCAGTTCCTGAACTGTGGCAGGGAATAGCGCCATGCCCTTGCATATCAGTATTATATCGGGCCGTGTGTCTTTAGCTTTTTTAATGACAGCGTTATTGAGGTTTGACAATAACAGCTTTGGCGATATTGCATTTGCTACGCGGGCAGCCACCCTATTAACGATGCCAAAGTATTGCTGCTCTATGGTGAAGGTCTCTACCTCGTAGCCGTACTTCTTAAACCCTGCAACGAAGTAATTCTCTAACGCACCTGTTCTGAAACTGCCTAACAATAATAACTTCATGGATATATCAGCTAACGCTTTACTATTTTTCTGAGTGTATTAGTGATGGCCAATGCATTGTTGAATCCCAATACTGCAGACAACTTGTTGAAATTATCTCCGCCAACGTTGCCTAAGCCTTTTACTTTATTGTAGTCGGCTAACTTTTCTTGTGCGATCTTTGCGAGTTCAGGATATTGATGGATATACAAGTAAGCAAAGGCAGCATAGTTATATGCCACTGCATTTTTTACTTCCGGGGAACTGTCTCTTTGCAATATTTGCTCTTCGTAGGATATACATGTTTGCAGTAATGAGTGTACGGCATTGTAACTTTTGTTGGCACTAACGCGTGCACCCTCATGTACTCTATAATATACTTTCGCCTTCTCGGAGAATTTTATGCCCTTGCTTTTTAGCAACACCCGGCAAAAGAATTCGCCATCATCATTAGGGTTTTGCTGCATAGATTCATCCCAAGGCCCTGCTGCCGTTATTAGCGCCCTTGGTGTGAGCCAGCAAGATGTTTGCATCATGCCACCACCCATCCACGCAGATGTGAGCCACTGTACAGGTTGCATATCCTTCCAGACATCCTGCTTTACAAATGTTGCCTCACTGGGAGTATTTGAAAATTTGCCCCAGCCACAACTGGCTATGTAGCCATCGCCCGCACTACTCAATAGCGCTAACTGATCTTTTATTTTATCGGGGCTTAGGAGGTCATCAGCATCCAGGTATTGGATATAGTCGCCGGTGCTTTTAGCGAAGCCTGAATTTCGCGTGGCGCTTGAGCCACTATTTTTTTGCCTGTAAACTCTTACGTTGATGTACCTTTCAAAACTCTTGGCAATATCATAACCGGCATCTTTGGAACCATCATCTACAACAATGATCTCTATATCTGGATGTGTCTGATCAAGCGCTGACTGTATCGTTTGTGCAATAAAATGCCCGGCGTTGTATAACGGTATGATGATAGAAACGAGCATGCTTATCCTTTGGTATTGAATTTCTTTATTACTTCCAGGTATGCTTTGCCGACCTTAGAATCTGGCTCAAGGTAATTACCTTCTGCCCATTCGTTCCACGACTTTATGAAGATGATCTTCTCATCGTCTTTGCGGTCCTTTATGGTTTCGTAAGCTTCTTCAATGTGCTGCATGTACAGCTCAGGGCTGGTATTCATGAATGCTACACCTTTCTTACCTGCGCGCGCTGTGTTATCAAAATCGTTAACGACTATGGGGTAGGTAGTGTGGTTCAAGGCTTTATCCTCCTGGTGAATGCGCTTCATGTTAGCTATGAACTTGCGATAGTCGTAGCGGGTGACCCTATGGTAGTCCTTACTCATAGTGTACAGCTTCTTGGCCACTTTGTTGTTCCACAAAAAGTCTACGATAGTATCGACCGGCTTTAATGAGCGGCCAAAGGCGAATGCGAAGCTGCCGGATATTTTAGCATCAAAACCGTGCTCTGTAGGGTTCCAATCAGTAGGTGTTTTTTGGCCACCTACAAGATGAATGCCCGGAAGCCCACGTTTAATTGCCTCTTCCCTAAAAATAGTGACGAACTCTTTTATGTCTGGTATAAGATGCGGGCAATATACCTGGAAGGTAGGCATACCATTGACCTTAATATACCTTGGGTCTTTGAATGCTTTTTCTAAATAATCGAAGTGCTTGATGTAGTCCTCTTTGCCGGGATAGGTTTGTGTGATGAGCGCTCTTTTTTTGTTAGATACACCATGCCACCTGCCTTCCCAACTTTCATTTGCCCAGCAAAAACAAAATGGCAAATCGGGCTTGCCGCTTGCCAGCACTTCGTTGATGGGTCTTTCGAGCACCATCTTGCCTTCGCCGAACCAATAATGGTAATAACAAAAGCCTTCTACCCCATTCTCTTTTGCCAGCTTGGCCTGGGCTTCGCGCACCTCTGCAAGGCGCAGATCGTAAAACCCGAGATCGGCGGGCAGGCGTGGCTGGTTGTGGCCAGAGAACAATGGCTTTGCCTTGGTCACATTGGTCCATTCCGTAAAACCCGGTCCCCACCATTCATTATTTTCCGGAATAGGGTGAAACTGGGCAAGGTAAAACGCAATGAAACGGGCTTTTTTATTCATATCGTAAATAAATTAGGCGATAGTATATTCTTTATTGTAGAATTTTTGCAAGGCATCGAGATGCATCTCATAATTGAATTCGGCAGTGATGTATGGTTGTAGTTGCCTGTTGAGGGCTTCGTAATCCGTTTTATTATCTAACGATACCATCAGATCTACAATGTGCTCCAACATATCCTCATAACTATCGAACACGTTAGGGAATTTGTCTTTAGGAAAGCTATTAGGGAAGAAGTCTGAATAGACCGCGAATGTTACACCACCTGCTGCTATTCCGCCCCCAAAAATATTATCAAAACCTTCGCCAAAAGAGATAGCCCACTTAGCAGATTTTTGCGCTTTTAAAAAATGGTGAAACTTGACCTTCTTCACATTGAAGACCGAGACACCAAACCGTTTTTGTATCTTATCAATTATAGCGGCCTTCAATGGATGATCATCTGATACTACCAGTAGGTTCTTTTTCTGCTCGTAAGGGACAACTGAATAATTGGTACCGGGTAACCAGCTTGGCAGATAGTGGTGACTAACTTTCCACTTCTCTCTATTAGCTGTAGTAAGGTCGGCCCTGAAGTTTACTGTTATCGTTGTTTCATCGAACATGCTTTTTAACCTATCAAAATGTTCGATAGCTGGCATCATAGCATTGTTCTGGTTGAGCACGTTGGCGTGTACTTTGCCTGTTCTTATTTTTTGTATAGCGCTCAGCGTACCCAAATTATCTACCAGGTACATTTCGGGTATATGGATAGTTACTTTTTCGGCTTTCCTGATCTGATCTTTTAGCGACAGTAAATTGTATATGGTGCCCTTGTTCCTGAACCAGCGTTGTTTAAAACTGTAGCTATTGGAGGGACCAGCCAACAAAAAAACATCTGCATTCTTCTGCATTTTTTTTGTTTCCTGATACAGGCCATAGATGGAAAGTATACCGCCGCTTCTCATCTGGTAATTGGGCAGCATGAAGAAGATCTTCTCCTTTCGCGTACATGTAAAATACAGGACCGTGCGCAGCAATAAGCTGATGAACAAATAAAGCCCCCGCCTGAAACTATAACTTATGTAAAAGGGTATTTTTTTAAAACTAAAGTTCATGCGCTGTTAAAAAGACCATTGAAGAGAGATCAGTACACCTGATCGGGTTTTGTAGTGGGTCACACTTAAAATATTTCCTTGGCCGGACTACCAAATACGGTAACGTTGGGTTTTACATTTTTCATTACCACGCTGCCTATACCTACAGTAGAATAGTCGCCGAGCTTTTTGTAGGGAATTACCTTAGCACCCGGGCCTACGAACGTGCCCTCACCTACTTCGCAGAAGCCACCTAAGAAAACATATGCATTAATAACTGCCCAGTCTTTAACCACCCCATCGTGCCCTATGCCTGTATGCGTTTGTATGGTAACGAAGTCGCCAATGGTAACATTGCAAGAAACGTAGCTAAATGCACTAATAATAAAGCCTGTACCAATTTTAGCAAGGTTACTTATTACTGCAGTTGGGTGAATGATATTCGTGAACTTACCGCCTTTCTCCAGGATGATGTTTACGTATTTCTTCTTGAACTCTATACTGCCCAATGCACATACAAAAACATCGTTTGGCTGTACCTCATAAGTTTCTACAGGGCCAAGTATGGGAGGAAACCCATCGTAGCCTTCTAATGCATCCTGTTTATCATCCAAATATCCTTTTATTGTCCACTCTTTATTATATGCTGTGCATTGTGTAGCCAAATCATACAATTCACGGCCGAAGCCACGGGCACCAATAATAATCAGGTCTTTCATAAAGTATATTTTTAATGAACAATATTAATGACGCAACCACCCCACGAATAACCTACACCAAAACCTGCAAGCAATATTTTATCACCGCTTTTTGTTTTGCCGTCAGCCTGTGCCTCGGCAAGAGCTATGGGTATTGTGGAGCTAACTGTATTACCACAATTCTCGAGGAAAAGGTAAAATTTATCTTCCGGTATCTTTAATTTTTTTCGCAGGTGGTTCAGCATGAACTTATTGGCCTGGTGAAAAACAAACAGGCTAACATCATCTATAGCCAAATTATTCTTTGAAAGTGTTTCGTTAACAAGTGGCGGTACCATTTCAGAGGTGAAATTGAATATCTCTGAACCGTTCATGAACAGATAATCATCTGTATGCATATTGCCATACTCGTCAACCTGCACTACAGCATCGGCCACCGTCTTGGGATGACGCTGCCCACCGTTCTTTACAATGAGGTTCTCTGCGCCTTTGCCGTCTGTGCCCAAACAAAAATCGCCTATCTCTGCAAAACCAGATACGGATACCAGCGTAGCGCTTGCAGCATCGCCAAAAATGGTCCTGTTACTCTTATCGGACGGGTGAATGAATTTACTATAAGCCTCTGCGGTAATAAGCAATACATTTTCAGCTATGCCCGCAGCTACAAGCCCCTTGGCCATTGCCAGGCCGTAAACAAAGCCAGAGCAGCCCAGGTTAAAATCGAGCGCGCCTGCCGATGTAGGGATATTTAACCTGTCCTGCACCAGGCAGGCCGTGGTAGGTAAAAAATAATCGGGGCTTTGTGTGCAAAGCAATATGAAATCTATTTGCCGGGGTGCAATATTATGTTCGGCAAAAAGCTTTTCAGCGGCCTTCACTGCCATGTCTGAAGAATACTCGGTCTTACCGCTTATACGTCTTTCATAAATACCTGTTTTACTGGAGATCTTTTCGACCGACCACTCCGGGAACAATGTATTCAGGTGTTCATTGTCCAGCTTTTCGGCTGGCAAATAATAAGAAATAGCTTTTATAAAAGCGTTCTTCATTTTTATACCCTACTATATATCATGTGAACTAAATACCTGTTCTTCAAAATTTGTTACTCCATACTAAGTAGTACAGGTGCGGCCGCCATCCAGTATCAAAGTTTGCCCGGTTATCCATTTACTTGCGGGTGAAAGCAGGAAAGCAATGGGATGGCCCACATCTTCAGGATCGCCATACCCTAACGGATACCTTGCCTCATCGGCTGTAACTGTTTCGGCCGACAGTACATTGATTGCCTCCATAGTGATAGCTGTTTTTACCATGCCAGGAGCTACACAGTTGACCCTTATTTTTTGTGGCGCCAGTTCATTGGCCATAACGCGTGACATAGCTATCATTGCGCCTTTGGTACCAGCATATACGCCATTGGCCCTCATTGCAAAAATGCCGGCAATTGAGGATACGAAAACTATTGACGCGCCCTTATTTATTTTCTTCTGCTTAGTAAGCTTTTGCATCAGCATTACGATGGAATCGTAGTTGGTAGAACGTATCTCGTCCATAAGTTCCCTTGTAATGAATTTTAAAGGGGCGAACTTAACAATGCCTGCGGCATGTACTAAACCATCGAGACCAGTGATGGAACTAACAATAGTATCCAGATCCTGGTCCAAACATACATCGGCCTTGATGTAGGAGTGGTTCCCTTCGCCTAACTCTGCAATAAGCGCTTTTAGTTTTTCTTCGCTACGCGCAGTAGCCATTACAGTGCCACCCATGCTTGCAATGATCTTGCAAGTTTCATAACCGATACCCGAAGATGCACCTGTAACTAAAAATGTCTTTTGCGCTAAGGAAAATAAATTTTGCATGGTATGCTTTTAAAATTACGTCTACAAGCAGGTTATTCTTTTATGTAAGACAGGTATTGCTCCTGAAAATTACTTACCCGTTTTTCCTCCAGGCTTAATGCGCCTGGCTGGCTGGTGACACGTGCGCCTCTCTGTACTCCTTCGCACGCTATCTTGTCCTCATCAAATATCTGCCTGTTGTATGCTATTGCGGTATTTACATAATCGCTCACGTCATCGTGTGTATATCCTTCATCCAATTTTGATAAAAAGACGTTGCTAACAAAAAGTGTTGAATTGGCAGTTAAGGGCCTTAAAAAAGTAGCATTGAAGGTAGTACCGTATGATGAAGATATGAGCAGCGTAGGGTAAATAAGGTAATGAATATACGTCTCGAATTTCCATGGCCTGTTGTGAAAAGGTTTGTGCAGATAAAAAAGGCTTTTACTGCTTTCCTTTACATTTAGCGGCGTGACACCGAACGAATGCGGCGGTGTGCTAAAATCGAATTTCAACTCATCTATATTCGCCTTGGGAATAAGCTTAGCCAATGTCTCTTTATGCACCAGCGGCAAGTGATACCCTTCCATTGTATTTTCTACAATGACCTTCCAGTTGGCATTGATAACAAATGAATTCACATCTATTTTTCTCCCGAAGGCGCTGGATAAATGCTCTACTTGTGGATAGTAGTCGCCCAGGTACTGCGTTAATGGAATAGGCTCTTCGACGAGGGTCACAAACACAAGGCTACCGCATATCTCCACTTTATATTCTTTCAGCCGCATTTCGCACTGCTCCTCGTGGGTGTAATTTTTAAAAAGCGGTTTGTTGGGAATGCCAGTGGGGATGCCCTCATTTGAATACGTCCACCCATGATAAGGGCATTGCAATGGCCTGTTGCCGAACTCTTCTTGCTGAATGATGCTGAACCGGTGGGAGCACACATTCAGGAAGGCCTTTATTGTACCCTTAAAATTCTGTACAACAATAGGTATATCATTTATTGTGAGCGTTACAAAATCATTATGCGCTTGCAGATCGTGCAAAAAAGCAGCAAATATCCATGTTTGACCAAAGATCTTTTTCTGCTCTGACTTAAAGATCTCTTCGTCAAAATAGTATTTCGCAGCAATTTGAGAGTTCATGATTTTCTTATTAGATGTTTATACTACAGCTGTTCGTCCACCGTCTATTATCAGATCTTGCCCGGTTATCCATGAGCTGGCATCGGATAATAGAAAAACAACAGGTTGTGCTATTTGTGAAGGCTTTCCATAACCAAGCGGATATTTTTTCTCATCCTCAGCCATTGTTTCCTTAGACAGCTGATCGAGGATATCTGTAGTTACCATACCTGGTGAAATAGTGTTCACCCTTATTCCCTGGGGGGATAACTCATTTGCCCATACCCTGGCAATTGCAGTTAACGCAGCTTTTGATGCCGCATAGTAACCGTGGGCCAAGGCACCGAACTTGTTGCTTATTGATGATATCAATACTATAGAGGCTTTGCGCTTTACCTTCTTCTTTTTCAGCAGATGGTTGAGCAGCATAACTATAGAATAATAATTGACGTTGGTAACGGTATTAAGATCGGCCTGCTTGTAAAATTTTATGGGCGTTAGAATAGACATACCGGCACAATGCACTACACCATCTATATCAGAAACGCTATCTACTATATGTGCTATATCATTCTCGTTGCCAAGGTCGGCCTTAATGTATTCACAGCCATCAAAACCATCCTGGCCAACCAGTTCTTTTAATAGGTCTTCCCTTCTTGCTACTGCAATGAAGGTGCCACCTTGCTGCACTATGGATGTGCAACACTCGTAACCAATGCCTGACGATGCACCAGTAACCAATATTTTTTTGCCGCTTAAACTGAACGCATTATTATTCATACTCAACAAGTTCGCTTACTACCAGGTCTGTTGTTTCAACATATATAGTGCCCCAAGACAAGCCCACACCAAAACCACATAAAACAAACTTCTGTTTCCTACCGGCTTCCAGCTTATCCCTGAGCTCAGTAACGATAGTGAGTGGAATTGTGGCGGAAGATGTATTGCCAAAGTGCTTTAATGAATAAGGCACTTGCTCTGGAGCTAACTTTAGTTTCTTAGCTACCATCTTGTTCATCATCATATTTGCCTGGTGGAAAATAAAATGATCTACTTCTTCTTTATTGATGCCAAAATGATTTACCAGGGCATTTACCGTTTTGGGCGCCTGTGAGATGCCGAAAGAGAAAACGTCCATACCATCTAAAACCAGCTGGCAGTTGTTTCTTTTTATTCCTTCTTCTATAATAACATCGGTCAAAGAATCCTTAGTATATGGATTTCTAAAACCGCCATCGGGAACTATGATAGCTTTATAACCAGAACCATCTGTACCCAGATCGAATAAGATAGGTGCAGCAGTTTCAGAATATTCAAAAAGGGACGCTGCGGCAGCATCGCCAAATAGAGGATGCGCGCTTTTGTCGGTCGGCGAAACGATCTTGCTCGTTGTATCACCAACCAGCAGCAGGCCTTTTTTCAGCTTGCAGCTTTGTATCATTGCCGCAATAACAGATATGCCGTAAACATACCCTGAGCAGCCCAACGGGATATCGATAGCAAGGCAACCTTTTTTAAGACCAAGTTTATCTTGTATGATAGCACTTGTTACAGGTAGTATGTAGTCGGGACTTTGTGATACAAAAACAACGATGTCGATATCTTCTTTATCACAGTTCAGGTCGGCTATCAACTTTTCTGCAGCAGCAATACACAGGTCTGACGTGCAGACATCCTTATTCACTATCCTCCGCTCTTCCACACCGGTAGTAGAGATGAAATTTTCGATCTCGGTCTTCGACAACCGTGGGTGCTCCCAGTTATTTTCTTTGTTTTTGGGTACACAGGCTGAAATACCAGCCAACTTTACCCGCTCAATACTAAACAGTGCCATTATGCTAATTTGTTATTTACTTTATTCAGGATATCCTCAATAGTAGTTGAACTTCTGATGTCGTCTCCTGATATCTTAACATCAAATTCCTCATCGGCCATAGCAATGAGTGACAACGCTACCAGTGAACTCCATTCGTCAAGAGTTTTAAACTCTGTGGATGGCGTAAGTAATGACGCATCGGTGTCGTCAAAAATTGAAGCAAATTTTTCTAAAAATACTTCTGTAGTAATTTGTGTCATATTATCCATTTTATGAGTTTTAATGTATGTTGATAGCTGTACAGGCAAAAAATTTGCGGTGATAAGCTTATATTATTTGAGTAAGACACTCTTCTTTGCTTTGTGCGATCTGCGATCAAATATGTGTATCAAAGGTCGTTGTATCTACCTTATCTAACAAAATACTACAAAGGCGGTACCGTTATACTTATGCTATTTTTTACGCTTGCTTAATATGTATAATACATAGCAGATTTCAACGAAAATATAGCTGTAAAATTTAAGGGTTATTCTGTGTGCGTAGTAAAAGCCTTGCCACGAAGTCAATTTCCACATCGCTCAGGTCGTGATATAAAGGCAGGCACAGCACACGGCTTGCTATATCTTCTGCTACAGGGCATTGCTGGTACTGTACATAATTCACTTTGTTGAGCACAGGGTAAAAATACCTGCGGGTAAATACCAGGTTGCCGGTAAGCACTTCCTGCGCCTTAAGCAGGCTTTGCTCGGTATCGAATACTATGGGATAATAGGAATAATTGAACTGATCGGGGTTGTACTTTAACTTTTGCACTTTAAGCCCTTTCAACCTTTCATCGTAATACAAACTCTGGTGCTTACGTGAGGCCATTAATTTATCGGCCCAGCGCAAATTGACCAGTCCCATACCTGCATGAAACTCAGAGTTCTTGCCATTGATGCCAACACCGTAAAAATCTTCAGGGCCATTGAAACCAAAGTTGCGCATGTAGGCCATCTTTTTCAGCAGTTCCGGGTCCTTAGTTATCACCGCACCACCTTCTATAGTATGGTATAGCTTGGTAGCGTGAAAGCTGGTGGTAGATACATCGCCATATTCAAATACCGACCTGCCTTTGTACTTAGTACCAAAGCAATGTGCGGCGTCATATATCACCTTCAGGTTGTGTTTCTTTGCTATAACTTCTATCGCATCAATATCGCAGGGATTACCGTATACGTGGGTAGCCAGTATACCTGTTGTTTTATCGGTTATTGCTGCTTCAATTTTTGAAGGGTCCATGTTCATGGTGTGCTGGTCTATATCAACAAATACCGGCGTGCAACCTTCCCACACTATGCTGCTGGTAGTGGCCACAAAACTAAATGGCGTGGTAATGACCTCGCCTTTTAGCCCCAATGCCTTAATAGCTATCTGCAAGGCTATGGTACCGTTGTTGAGGTAAAGTATATGGTCCAGCTTCAGATATTCTTTCAGCCTCAGTTCCAGTTCGTTCACCAACGGGCCATTATTGGTCAGCCAGTTACGCTTCCATATACCTTGCACCATCTCATTATATTCTTCAATGGGCGGCAGAAATGGCTTAGTTACGTTTATCATTGGTAAAGTATTATTCTAATAAAAACCAGCTACATAACCTGCAACTGTTGTACAACATCTATATAACGATCCAGCCTTCAGGCACGTATATGAGTGGCTTATCGGGCATTACGACTATCTTATTGGTGTTGGCGGCCAGCCATGCGCCCCACCAGCTAAAACTACTGTTGGCCGTAATATGGTGCTTGCAGTGGGTCATCAGGCGCAGGTCGTCATGAGCGTTGAGCTCTGTATTGTGCCTCACGTATACACATGGGTGATCGATAGTAAAGTTCTTAAGTACCCAATCTGGGTCGTCTGAAAAAATATAGAAGACCGGGTTCTCCACCTTTGCGGCAATATGGGCAATGGCCTTGTAGTAGTATTGCAACTGGTCGTCTACAAAACTTTTAGGGATAGCCGGATCGTGCAGGTAATCGCCGCGCCTGATGTGGATGCTTACAGATGTACTGGCATCAATCTCACCCTGGTATTTTTTATTGAGCGGGTCTGGCTCGTCTTTAAAGGTCAGGTCCTTTTTTATAATGTCGCTGATGTCTTCAAAATATCGTGCATCGTGCCAGTAGCCAAACAGGTATGCGTCGTCCTTTATCTTAAACACATCAGCATCGTACGGTGCTATGGGACTGTCCTTTACTATTTTCTGTTTATAGAAAGGAAGCAGTGAGCGCTGCACTTGCCTGATGCGCCTTTCTATAAAAGAAGGTTGTGTGTATTTTTGTATCTCGCCTGGTGTAGCCAGTTGAGCCTTGATATTAAACTTGTCTAACTGGTAAAGCCTTGGATGTTTATCTGTAGGGTTATTATCGAAAAAGGTGGTATCAAGTTTAAGTTCATAATTCAGCTTTACCGACAGGGCTTTGCCAAAAGCATATTGGTATAACTGATTGCCTAAACCGTAATGGATCTTTACTATCATATTTCTTACTACCTATCTTATGCTTTATTATGCTAATGCGCCTTTCAGCGGATCAGCATCAGGATGTACACTAAAGTGATGAGGGATACGCTTGCTGAATAACAATTTAAAATACCTGGCCGGTATAGGTTGGGCGTGGTACAGCTCAAAAACCTTTGCGAAGCGCAGGTGCGCTATTTGCCTTACGAGGAAACCTATGTACTGCCTGTAAAATTTAACCCGTGCCTGTTCCCTCTCGGCTTCCGAAATATGTACCGAGGCCTCTAAAAGAGGAATAACTATGCGGTTGTTATCTGCGGTGTACTTAAAAGCATTCGTCACAAACTCTGATGCCTGCCCCGGGCGTAAACGCCAATGTGCAAAACCAGCACCAATCACCAGGCTATTATACTTCAACCCTACTTTGTACTGTATGTATTTATCACCCATTTTTATGCGGGTGTCATCGAACGCGCCCACCTCAATTACTGCAGAGCGTTTTAAAACAAGATTGACAAATGACTTTGCAAAAACCCCTTTATCTAAGTACTCGTACAGGTAAAAGTTTTCCGGGGTAATAACAACCGGTTCAAATGTTTTTGGGTCAACGCCATGCCCTAAAAGCATGGCGCACTCCGGGTACTTTTCTATTATAGAGGCAAGGTATCGCAGTGCATGGGGGTGAATCATATCATCGCCATCTATGAAAATGATGTACTCGCCCTTAGCCTTATAAATGGCGCTGTTCCTGTTGTTATACTCGCCTAAATTAGTTGGGTTCCTGTGCTTTACTATGTGGGGGTCATTGTACGAGTTGATGATCTCCCAGGAATCGTCTGTAGAATTATCATCGCAGATCACCAGCTCGTAGTTGTCATAGTCCAGTTTCAATACACTTTCAATAGCTTCCCTTAAGTAGGTAGCCGAATTGTAAGTGACCATAAGAACTGAAAAAAGAACGCCGGGCGTATCCATGAATGATAAATGCTGGTTATGCTGTGCCGTTTATTTTTTACCCTTTATCAGTTTCAGAACTATGGGCGGGGTAAGGTCGTGCAGGAATACCTTTAGCTTACCTGGCTTTGCCGCTATATCTTCTTTACGCTCTTTGAAGAGTGTAGTGTGCTCTTCTAATCCACTATTTACCTCTGATGACGGACGACCATTGCTGTAGTAATATAAAGCAACTGATTTGCGGCTCCTGTCAGGGGGGCAGGTAAGGGGATCGGGGTGGCCGTGATAAGAGAAGTCGGTAGTAGTAAATATCGCTACGGTGTTGAACGTAGGCAATATCTTATTGTGTGCCTTTTCCATGTTCCTATCCCACAATTCAAAATGACCGCCGTAAGACTCCTGCCAATCTTTATTGAGGTAGACCAACAGATTGATGCGCCTATCGAGCATGGTCATAGGATTTTTATTAAAATCGGCATGCACCTTTAGCAGGCCACCGGGCTTGATCTCGTGAAAACCACCACCTACAAAAAACGGGTCAGGAACTAAGGTCTCTGTTATACCAGTCAGCTCCTGCAGGAATTCGATAATAGGCTGCGAGTTGAGGAAGTGGGCCAGTATCTTTGAATTATCTCCAAAATAAGACTCTCCTTTAGCTGCCAGCTTTTTCTCGTTGTTGTTGTCAAATACCTGTATCTCCGCCTTTTTTGACAGGTCGGGGAACTCGTTCAATACACTGCTAAGAAAATCCTCGTCGAAAAAATCATGAAATACGATGCTTGGAAAGGGATCAGCATGCAGGTAATCATGCTTTCTTTCTGCCGCTAATTTTTTTAGATCGGTCGCGGAATTAAGTATTTTCATACAAAGTGTTTTTGAAGCTTATTAAGATCATGAGAATGCCTAAGCCTTCTCTAATATTTGTTTGAATATCTGTGCTATTCCTTTTTTATCCTGGTGTGTCTTTTTCAATTCAGCATTAGCTAACAAACCGTGCTGTGCGCGAATGGCTTCATTATCGTAGTAAAACAATATAGCATCGGCCATAGCATCTGTATCGAGGTAGGGTACGCAAGTACCTCCACCTGACCTATGAATAAACTCCGGCATACCACCCCCACGCTCAAAACATATGGCAGGCAAGCCGGCATCAGCCGCTTCTAAGACCACCAACGGATAAGGATCTTCCCGTGAGGTAAGTAGAAAAACATTGAGGCCGCGATAATACGCAGGCATATCTTCTGACGCCATTTTAAAAAAGACCTTATCTGTAAGATCGGCCCGCTCCACATCGTGCAGTAATTCTTTGAGCCCTCCGTAGGTAGCGGATGCGCCCATCCACTGGAACTCGATATTGGCATCGGGACGCTTTTTAAATAAGCGAGCCGCTACCTGTATAAATATATCGGCACCCTTGCGCCAATCGGTAGTGCCGGCAGCGCCTACAATAAATTTGTTCTGCTCCTTTCTTTCTTCTTTCTTGATCGTTGATATGCCCCCTGCAGGTATGTAGGATGGGAAAATATCAACTAACTCATCCTTGATACCAAAATCGGTCATCAGGAACTGCTTTACCGCATAAGACGGAACAAAAAACCTGTCAGTGTTGCCTAAAGAGGCTACCATCTGTGCTTTGCTGTTCACATTCAATGATGAGGTGCGCAGCTCATGGATGTAAGAAAAGACAGGACCTTTGAAATGCGCTTTAATGATATCTACCAATTCACCGTTCGACAGTGTATTGAGCACTACTATATCAATGCCTTTCAGCGCCTTGATGATGCGCTTTTCTGCAAATCTGAATTTTTTAAGAAAACTTAGCGAAGGCACTTTGGAGCCGATCTTGTACAACACCCAGCGAAACGAATTGGCCTCGTAGGATGCATAAGTGGTATGGAACTGCTTTAACTGATCTTTGAGGCCATAGGGTGGCTCCTTGATCATGAAAGTTATATTGTAGTCGGCCATCTGTTCCGTGATCAGTTTCGCCACATTTATCAGAAGCAGGGGAGCCCCTGTGTGGCTTGCCTGGTGCGAAACAAAAAGCACATTTTTAGTTGACATTAAAATTCGTCTTTAAATTATTGCAATGATGGTGACCGTCACCAATACTATCTTTTAAACAACCGGTTGAACCGTGTTTTTATTTTTAACGATGAACGCAATTTCGACTCAATACGTGGGAGGCAAAAACGTGTTCTGATAATAAAATAACATTTATAAGCCAGTCGCCGCCGACGTATTTTACTAATATCATTAAAGACCTCAGAGCCGGATGCGATGAGCCTGAGGGCCTCTTCTTTCATTTTGTTGTACGGATTGCTGTACTTGCGCCCATTCAATCCATAATATTTAGCCAGCTTTTGGTTGTCCTGCGATATGCCATTTTGTGAATAAAAGAACTTGATGGTATCGAGGGTCTTTACCTTGCCCAGGTATGCTATTTGGCTACTAAAAAGTATATCGGCGCCATAGGTATCAGGATATTGGATGCCTGCGGGTATCTTGTCGCGGCGCATGAGGCCGTAAAGTATCACGTTGCTATTCACACGGCGGTAATAACTCAGTATACGCTCTGAAGCATCGGCTTGTTCAAAATTCAAGACATCATCTGCATGTATGAAGTTGCCGTTCTGCACAAAATTGGTGACACCGCAACACTCTATATAGTCTGTATTTTTCTCTAAGAACTGCACACAAGCTGAGAGAAAACCCTCGCCCAACCAGTCATCATCACACAGCCACATAAAGTATTTATTGTGGGCCAGTTTCATGCTCTCAATAAAGTTCTGTGTCATTCCTATGCCCTCCCACTTCACATACTTTATACGTGGATCACGGTCGTAATATTCCTGTACTACCTTATAAGTATCGTCTTTGGAATTGTCATCAGAGATGATCAGTTCCCAATCAGTAAAGTCCTGGTCAATAACCGATTTGATAGCATCTTTCAGCTTATCGCAGCGGTTGTAGGTTAAAAGCGCTATAGTAACTAATGCCATTATTGACCTTTACTTTTTTTAGGAAAATACTTGTTGGCCAGGTTCCTTGCCATGTGCCCGTAATGTGTACGCTTCATGGTGAGCAGGAAGTTGTATATCTTAAGATCGCGCGGCTCGCTGTCCGGCAGGAAGAAACTAAAGCCAGTAGTTTTCCCTCCTACAGATGCCAGGTAGCATTCATTATCACCTGTAAGAAAAGGGGTACTGCTGTGCTTTGTCACTTTATGTTTTAAGCCTTTGAGTTCTTCGTACATACCTGCCAGTCTCAACTTCCACTTATCGTGCTCGTAAAACTCGGCTATGTGTGCTTTTTGTTCTTCTGCCAGTTGCTCCCGTGCTTGCTTTTCTTTTATCAGTCTGTATAGTTGACCTTCCCATTCTGA